>NZ_LZIS01000244.1 GCF_001667015.1 Mycobacterium sp. E3198
GCGGCGTCGGCCATCACGCCGAGGTACCGTGCCGACGGTAGCCCGCCCTCCCAGGCGTCGAGCACGTACAGCCACGCCAGCGCGGGATCGGTGGTGGTGTCCGACGAGATGCGCTCCACCCGGCACCGGATCTTCTTGTGCACCCCGAACTCGGAACCCTCCCACCGGTCGAGGTTGACCTCGTCGGCCGGCGTCATGTCGTAGAGCACGACGAACACCTTGGAGCCGGGGTCCTCGACGATGGTCGCCAGGGCGCCTTCCCAGCCGATGTCTTCGCCGCCGAACGTCAGCCGCCACCCGTGCAGCCAGCCGGTTCCGGCCATCGGCGAGTGCGGTGCGCGCTTGAGCATCTGCTCGGGATCCATGTTCGACCCGTACGCGGCGTAGAGCGGCACGGGGAAAGCTTAAACGTCGCGCGCTCGCGCGGTATTCACCCGAGCGTTTAGCGGGCTTCGGGCCGCCCCGATAGGTTAGGGCGTGTGGTGACCCGCATCGTGATCCTCGGTGGGGGGCCGGCCGGTTACGAAGCCGCTCTGGTCGCCGCCACCTCGCACCCCGACACAACCCGCGTCACCGTGATCGACTCGGACGGGGTCGGCGGGGCGGCCGTGTTGGACGACTGCGTGCCGTCCAAGACGTTCATCGCCTCCACCGGGTTGCGCACCGAACTGCGCCGCGCCCCGCGCCTGGGCTTCGACATCGACATCGAGGACGCCAAGATCTCGTTGCCGCAGATCCACGCCCGGGTGCGGACGCTGGCCGCCGACCAGTCGGCCGACATCACCGCCCAGCTGCTGGCGGTGGGCGTCGAGGTGGTGGCGGGCCGCGGCGAGCTGATCGACCCGACGCCAGGGCTGGCCAAGCACCGGGTCAGGGCCACCGCCGCGGATGGCACCACCAGTGAGCACGAGGCCGACGTCGTGCTGATCGCCACCGGCGCCAGCCCGCGGATCCTGCCGTCGGCGCAGCCCGACGGCGAACGCATCCTGACCTGGCGGCAGCTCTACGACCTGGAGGCGCTGCCCGAGCACCTGATCGTGGTGGGCTCCGGGGTGACCGGCGCCGAGTTCGTCAGCGCCTACACCGAGCTGGGCGTACAGGTCACGGTCGCGGCCAGCCGCGACCGGGTGCTGCCCTACGAGGACGCCGACGCCGCGCTGGTGCTGGAGGAGTCGTTCGCCGAGCGGGGCGTCAAGCTGGTCAAGAACGCCCGCGCCGAGTCGGTCACCCGCACCGACGCCGGGGTGCTGGTCACCATGACCGACGGGCGCACCGTCGAGGGCAGCCACGCCCTGATGACCATCGGGTCGGTCCCCAACACCGGCGGCCTGGGGCTGGAGCGGGTCGGCATCGAGCTGGGGCGCGGCGACTACCTGCGGGTCGACCGGGTGTCGCGCACGTCGGTGCCCGGCATCTATGCCGCGGGGGACTGCACGGGGCTGCTGCTGCTGGCGTCCGTCGCGGCCATGCAGGGCCGGATCGCGATGTATCACGCGCTGGGGGAGGGCGTCAGCCCGATCCGGCTGCGCACGGTGGCGGCGACGGTGTTCACCCGGCCCGAGATCGCGGCCGTCGGGGTGCCGCAGTCGATGATCGACGACGGTTCGGTGCCGGCGCGCACGATCATGCTGCCGCTGCGCACCAACGCGCGCGCGAAGATGTCGGGCCTGCGGCAGGGGTTCGTCAAGATGTTCTGCCGCCGCTCCACCGGCGTGGTGATCGGCGGCGTGGTGGTGGCGCCCATCGCCTCCGAGCTGATCCTGCCGATCGCGGTGGCCGTGCAGAACCGCATCACCGTCAACGAACTGGCGCAGACGCTGGCCGTTTACCCGTCGTTGTCGGGTTCGATCACCGAGGCCGCGCGCCGGCTGATGGCCCACGACGATCTGGATTAGCAACTAGCCTGGGTAGCGCTACCGACGAGTAACCGGACAGGAGCCCCCGCAGTGAGCGACCCGATCGACGCGCTGGGACCGCAGCAACGCACGCTGGCCTGGGAGCGCCTCGGCGCCGAGCAGTTCGACGTGGTGGTCATCGGCGGCGGCGTGGTCGGCTCCGGGTGCGCGCTGGACGCCGCCACGCGCGGGCTCAAGGTGGCGCTGGTGGAGGCGCGCGATTTCGCGTCCGGCACGTCGAGCCGGTCGTCGAAGATGTTCCACGGCGGGCTGCGCTACCTCGAGCAGCTGGAGTTAGGCCTGGTCCGCGAGGCGCTGTACGAGCGCGAGCTGTCGCTGACCAAGCTGGCGCCGCACCTGGTCAAGCCGATGCCCTTCCTGTTCCCGCTGACGCACCGGGTCTGGGAACGCCCCTACACCGCCGCCGGCATCTTCCTCTACGACCGCCTGGGCGGCGCGAAATCCGTTCCGGCGCAAAAGCATTTGACCCGGGCGGGTGCCCTGCGGCTGAGCCCGGGCCTCAAGCGCACCTCGCTGATCGGCGGGATCCGCTACTACGACACCGTCGTCGACGACGCCCGCCACACGATGACGGTCGCGCGCACCGCGGCGCACTATGGCGCGGTGGTGCGGTCCTCCACGCAGGTGGTCGCGTTGCTGCGCGAGGGCGACCGGGTGACCGGGGTGCGGGTCCGCGACTCCGAGGACGGCGCGATCACCGAGGTCCGCGGCCACGTCGTGGTCAACGCGACCGGGGTGTGGACCGACGAGATCCAGGCGCTGTCCAAGCAGCGCGGGCGGTTTCAGGTCCGCGCGTCCAAGGGCGTGCACGTCGTGGTGCCCCGCGACCGCATCGTCAGCGACGTCGCGATCATCCTGCGCACCGAGAAGTCGGTGATGTTCGTCATACCGTGGGGCAGCCACTGGATCATCGGCACCACCGACACCGACTGGAACCTGGACCTCGCCCACCCCGCGGCCACCAAGGCCGACATCGACTACATCCTGGGCACCGTCAACACCGTGCTGGCCACCCCGCTGACGCACGCCGACATCGACGGCGTGTACGCCGGGCTGCGCCCGCTGCTGGCGGGCGAGAGCGAGGAAACCTCCAAGCTGTCCCGCGAGCACGCCGTGGCGGTGCCCGCGCCCGGGCTGGTCGCGATCGCCGGCGGCAAGTACACCACCTACCGGGTGATGGCCGCCGACGCGATCGACGCCGCGGCCCAGTTCGTTCCGGCCCGGGTGGCGCCGTCGATCACCGAGAAGGTCAGCCTGCTGGGCGCCGACGGGTACTTCGCGCTGGTCAACCAGGTCGAGCACGTCGGCACGCTGAAGGGTCTGCACCCGTACCGCGTGCGCCACCTGCTGGACCGGTACGGTTCGCTGATCGGCGAGGTGCTGGAGCTGGCGGCCGAAACCCCCGACCTGCTCAGCCCGATCAAGGAGGCGCCGGGATACCTGCGGGTGGAGGCCCTCTACGCCGTCACCACCGAGGGGGCCCTGCATCTCGAGGACATCCTGGCCCGCCGGATGCGCATTTCCATCGAGTACTCGCACCGCGGCGTCGACTGCGCCCGCGAGGTGGCCGAGGTGGTGGCCCCGGTGCTGGGGTGGACCGCCGAGGACGTCGACCGCGAGGTGGCCAACTACACCGCGCGGGTGGAGGCCGAGGTGCTGTCGCAGGCCCAGCCCGACGACGTGTCCGCCGACGAGCTGCGGGCCAGCGCGCCCGAGGCGCGCGCCGAAATCCTCGAGCCGGTGCCGCTCAGTTGAGGCCCGCGCCGCTGCCGGTGCGCGACGGGCTCGGCCCGGCGCGGGTGCGGCTGCGCGGTGGCCCGGTGCTGGCCGAGCTGACCGACCGGTTCGGTGCGGCGGCCCGCGCCAAGGTGCTGGCCGGCGAGGTCGTCGACGCCGACGGCGCGGTGGTCGGTGACGCGACGGTGCTGCGGGCCGGGTCGTTCGTCTACCTCTACCGCGAGCTGCCCGACGAGGTCCCGGTGCCCTTCGACATCCCCGTGCTGTACCGCGACGACGACATCGTCGTCGTCGACAAGCCGCACTTTCTGGCCACCATGCCGCGGGGCCGGCACGTTGAGCAGACCGCGCTGGTCCGGCTGCGCCGCGAACTCGGCCTGCCCGAGCTCAGCCCCGCGCACCGGCTCGACCGGCTGACTGCCGGGGTGCTGCTGTTCACCGCCCGCCGCGAGGCGCGCGGCGCCTACCAGACGTTGTTTGCGGCGGGTGCGGTGCGCAAGACGTACCTGGCGCGGGCCGCCGTCGACCCCGCGCTGGTTTTTCCGCGGGTGGTGCGCAGCCGGATCGTCAAGCGCCGCGGCGTTTTGCAGGCGTGCTGCGAGCCCGGCGCGGCCAACGCGGAGACGTTGGTGCAGCTGGTGTCGCCGGACGGACTGTACCGGCTGACCCCCCGCACCGGGCGCACCCATCAGCTGCGGGTGCACATGGCCTCTCTCGGCCTCCCGATCGAGGGTGATCCGTTGTATCCCAACGTGATTGACGTGCCAGCCGATGACTTCAGCACACCGCTGCGGTTGCTGGCGCAGCGCATGGAGTTCGACGATCCATTCACGGGTGCGCGCCGCGAGTTCGCCAGCGGCCACCCGGGCCCCTGACCAACACGCCGCCGCGGAGTTACGAGATTCGTTGCCCCCGGCGAACTGTCGGTGGCTATGGTGGCGGAACCACGCGCGGCGGCTGCGGTCGACGAGTCTGAGGAGCGCCAGTTGACGACGCCTGATTTGCGGCTGATGGGCGGCATCGGCCGGGGCCCTCCTGGTGGCCGGCACGGTGCTCTGTGCCGCGGTGCTCACCGCGGCCGGGGCGGCCGCCGACGGCCCGGTCCAGTTACGAAGCCGGCTGGGCGACGTTTGTCTGGACGCCCCGAGTGGGAACTTTTTCGCCGCGGTGGTCGTCAACCCCTGCAATGGTGCGGACTCCCAGCGCTGGACTCTCAACGGCCGGCAGCTGCAGAACGTGGCCTCCGGCGGGTGCCTGGTCAATCCCGCGGGCAACGGTGTGTTTGCGCACTTGAGCGCCTGCATCGGAATGTGGGATCAAAACTGGAATTTCGATTCCAACGGTCAGGTCAAGACCGATCCGGGGTGGCTGTGCCTCGCCGTGCTCGGCGGACCGGCCCCCCGGACGTGGGTCTCCACCCGCTATTGCAACGGCGATCCGGGCCAAGCGTGGGATGTCATTTCCTGACGGGGCTGGCCGGGGCCTCCCGAGTCGACCCGACCCACCGCCGTTCTGACGGCGTGAATGCCGCGGGACCGGGTAGCCCGCGGTCATGGACATCACCGTCACCTTCGTGGGCAACGCCACCACGTTGATCAGCGCCGGCGGGCTCACGCTGTTGACCGATCCGAACTTCCTGCACCGGGGGCAGCATGCCTACCTGGGCTACGGGTTGGTGTCCAGGCGGCTGCGGGAACCGGCGCTGCACATCGACGAGCTGCCGCCCGTCGACGCCGTGGTGCTGTCGCACCTGCACGGCGATCACTGGGATCGGGTGTCGCAGAAACGCCTCGATCACGGGCTGCCGATCGTCACCACACCGCACGCCGCCAAGCGGCTGCACCGCCGCGGCTTCGGTCACGCGCTGGGGCTCTCGACATGGCAGCGGCACACAGTCACCAAGGGGGGCAACACCGTTCACCTCACCGCGCTGCCGGGTCGGCACGCGCCGCTGGGGGTCCATCGGCTGCTGCCGCCGGTGATGGGCACCATGCTGGAGTTCGTCGCCGCCGACCGCTCGGTGCGCCGGCTCTACGTGTCCGGCGACACCCTGCTCGTGGAGGAGCTCGACGAGATTCCGGTGCGTTTCGACTCGATCGACGCCGGCGTGCTGCACCCGGGCGGGACGCGGCTGCCGGCCGGCCGGCGGCTTCCGTTCGGGCTGACGGTGACCATGGACGGCCGCCAGGGCGCGGAGCTGGTGGCAAAGCTCGCGCTGCCCACCATGATCCCCGTGCACTTCGACGACTACACCGTGTTCGCGTCGCCGCTGGCGGACTTCGTCGAACAGATGAAGCGGCGCGGCATGGGCGACCGAATCATCGAATTGGACCGCGGCGCCTCCGCGACCGTGTGACGGGCGCGCGGCCGCCTAGCTGCAGATTTACTTCGCTGGCTAACCTCGTCGGTATATCGTTCGTCTCATCCGGTACTCGAACGAACAGAGATCGGGGGGCCACTCGTGAGGCGCCGACGTGTAGTGTTTCCGCGCTGGTCGCGACGCGGTCAACCCGACGTTGCCGGGTCGTTGTCCGCATACGGAATGTGAGATGTCATGGATCTTCTGGCGCTGCCCCCCGAGGTGACCTCGGCGCTCATCCACTCCGGACCTGGAGCGGGCTCGCTGATCGAAGCGTCCGCCGCGTGGCAGGCCCTCACCATCGAATTGGAGAACTCGGCCAGCACCTACACGTCGGCGTTGTCCACGCTCAGTGAGTCGTGGAAGGGTCCCTCGTCGGCGGCGATGGTGGAGGCCGTCCAGCCCTACGTCACGTGGCTGCGGAGCACCGCGCAGCAATCGCAGCAGTTGGCCGAATCTGCGAACGCCGCCGCGGCGGCGTTCAACTCGGCGCAAGCGACCGTGGTGCAGCCCGCGGCGGTGACCGCCAACCGCACCCGGCTTGCGCAACTGATAGCCACCAACGGGTTCGGCCGCAATCTTCCGGCCATCGCGGCGACCGAAGACCAGTACCAGGCGATGTGGGCGACCAACTCCGCGGCGCTGAGCCGCTATCAGGCGGCCACCACGCAGGCGCTCGATCTGCAGCAGTTCCTGTCGCCGCCGGCGATCACCGATCCGGCGGGGACGGCCGCGCAGGCCGCCGCGACGTCCAGTGCCGCGGCCGCTCCGGCGCAGTCGATCGGCCAGTTCCTGGAGTCCATCGTCGGCACCCCGCTCGGCTTCGACCCCAACGTGGGTTGGTTCGGACTGGCGAACACCTATGCCAACCAGTTCATCTCGTCCGGATTCCCCATCAACATGCTGAGCTATATCGCACAGAGCACCTCGGCGCAGGCGTTGCAGAGCGTGGGCGGCGACATCGGCCAGGGCCTGTCGGAAGGCGAGTCGGCGCTGGGGGCGGTGGGGGCGAACTTGGCCAGTGCGGTCAGGGCGGCCGGGTCGGCGGCGCCCGCCGGGGCAATGGGGGTAGGGGTGTCGATCGGCAAGCTGACCGCGCCGCCCGCGGTGGTCGGGCTGCTGCCGGCCTCCCAGACGCCGGTCCAACTCGCCTCGGCGGCATCGCCTTTGGACGGCGCGGACGCCGGGTTCGGAATGCTGCCGCCGTTGATGCCGCCGCCCATCTCGGCCGGCAGCGGCTGGCGCAAGCGCAAGCAACCGACGCCCGAGGAGCTGCAGGTTGGCGCGGAGGTCAAGGGCAAAGTGATGCGCCCACCGCCGTCGGCGGGATGAGGACGATCGAATGTGCTGCCGCACACGGCAGTCGAGAGTCGCCACAGAGCGGCGGGGCTGAGACGTCATGGACTTCGGGACGCTGCCCCCAGAGATCAGCTCGGCGCTGATCCACTCCGGACCCGGTGCCGGTTCGCTGATCGAGGCGGCCGCCGCATGGGAGCGGCTGGGCACCGAGTTGGAGGAATCCCTGCCCAACTACTCCTCGGTGCTGTCCACGATGACCGAAACCTGGCAGGGTCCGTCCTCGGCGGCGATGACGCAGGCGGTCGACCCCTACCTCGGGTGGTTGCGCACCACCGCGCAGCAGTGCGACCAGGTCGGCTCCTCGATGCAGGCCGTCGCGGCCGCATTCGAATTGGCTTGCCGCACAGTGGTCTTCCCGGTCCAGGTCGCCACCAACCGGACCCGGCTGGCCCAGCTGATCGCCACCAACTGGCTCGGCACCAACTCCGTGGCGATCGCCGAGACCGACGCCCAGTACGAAGCCATGTGGGTGAACAACTCGGCGGCGATGTATCGCTACGCGGCAACCGCGGCGCAAGCGACCCGGCTGCCCCAGTTCTCCTCGCCGCCCGCGATCGCCAACCCCGCCGCGGCCGCCACGACGGCCGTGGCGGCCGCTCCGGCGCAGTCGGCGATCGGGGATTTTCTGACGTCGGTCCTCAGCACCCCGTTGGGCTTCAACCCGCAGGCCGGGTGGTTCGGGCTGGCCAACGCGTACGCCGACCAGTTCATCGCAGGTGGGATCCCCATCAACCTGCTCAGCTATCTGGCGCAGCTGAACGCCGCCCAGGCGCTGCAGAGCGTGGGCGGCGAGGTGGGCCAGGGCCTGGCGGAGGGCGAGTCGGCCCTGGGTGTGCCGGAGGGGGTGGGAACGATCAGCGCGCTGCGCGCCGCCGGGTCGGCGCCGACCGCGGCGGTGGGCGTCGGGGTTTCCATGGGCCGGCTGACCTTTCCGCCCGCCACCGTCGGAATGTTGGCCGCCGCGAAAACGCCGGTGCAGCTGGCCGCGGCGGTATCGCCGCTTCCGGCCGGGGAATCCGGGTTCCCGTTCATGCCGCCGCCGATGATGCCGCCGGTGGCGCCGCGCAAAAAGGGCAAGCGCGACGGGGGCAAATACGACGACATCGAGATCGGGCTGGAGATCAAGGGCACGTTCATGACCCGGCCGCCCTCAGCGGGATGACCCCCCGGGCCCGGCGGGTTCGGTGGGCGTGTCCTCGGCCAGCGTGAAGTAGTTCTCCTCCTCCTGCACAAAGTGCAGCCGCAGCAACGCGTGCAGCCCGTACAGGCAGGCGAGCAGGTCGTCGACCTGGTCGGGGGCGATGCGGCCGCCGCTCTGGGCCAGGGCCAGGTGCGCGCCGATCCGGTCCGACAACCGTTGTATCTCGGCGTGGGTCCGGCTCATCGTGGCGGTGGCCTCGCCGGTGCCCAACGGATGGGCCAGGGCGGGGTAGAGCTGGGTTTCCTCGGCCCGTTCGTGGGGAAGGATGCGCTCCACGAGCAGGCCGTGGGCACGCGTAACCGCTTGCAGCGCGGCCTGATCCGGCGCTTCGGCCAATCGGTCGGCCGCTTCCCGCAGCAGGCCGACGGTGTCGCGCAGCTCGTCGTGTTCGGTGTCGAAGCGGCGCAGCATCCGTTCGGTTTGCTCGGGCAGGTCGACGTCGAGGGACGGGTCGCCCCGCAGGGCCCGCAACGCGTTGAGAATCACGGCTACGTCGATGCCCTCCTGCAGCAGTGCGCCGGCGGCCGGCGGCAGCCACCCGAGTGCTGCTGCGGCCATCGCGGCCAGCGACAGGCCCATGCCGACGACGGCGCTCTGCACGGCGATGCGCCGTGACCACCGGGCGATGTCCATCGCGTCCGCGAGCCGCTCCAGGCGATCGGTGGTCAACACGATGTCGGCGGCCTCCGAGGACGCGGTGGCGCCGCGGGCGCCCATCGCCACGCCGACGCCGGCCGCGGCCAGCGCGGGGGCGTCGTTCACGCCGTCGCCGACCATCACCGTGACCGCGCGGCCCTGTTCGGCGCGCACGGCGGCCACCTTGTCGGCCGGGCTCTGCTCGGCGTAGACGTCGTCGAGCCCCAGCACGGCGGCCACCTCGCGGGCGGGCTCGGCCCGGTCGCCGGTGAGCATCACCAATCGCCGCAACCCGGCGCCGCGCAACCGGCGCACCGTCCGCGGCGCGTGACGGCGCAGCGGGTCGCGCAGCAGCACCGCACCGGCCGGTCGGCCGTCGACGCAGACCCAGGCGATCGCGGCGGTGTCCAGCAGGGCCCGGTTCACCGCCGCGCGGCCCCACTCCGCGGACGTGTCGCCGGCGAGCTTGCCGACGTAGACGCGCTGGCCACCGACGGTGGCGGTGACGCCCCGCCCGGGTTCCTCGACCACGCCGGTGGGCAGCGACAGCCGCAGGCCGCGGGCGAGCGCTTCGGTGACGATCGCCTCGGCGAGCACGTGCGGGGACAGCTGATCCACCGAGGCGGCCAGCCGCAGGATGTCGATGGCGTCGCGCCCCGGCGCGGCCGCCACGTCGACGACGACCGGCCGCCCCCTGGTCAGCGTGCCGGTCTTGTCCATCACCAAAGTCGTTGCGTGGCCCAGGTTTTCCAGCGCGGCGCCGCCGCGGACCACCACGCCCCGGCGCGAGGCGCGCGACAGCCCCGACACGATGGCCACCGGGGCCGCCAGCAGCAACGGGCACGGCGTCGCCACCACCAGCACGGCCACCGCCCGCACCGCCGACCCGCTGGCCAGCCACGCCCCGCCGGCCACCGACAGGGCCAACGGCAGGAACCACGCGGCGTACCGGTCGGCCAGCCGCACCACCGGCGCGGTCTGCGCGCCGGCCTCCGCGGCCAGCCGCACGATCTGCGCGTACGTGCTGTCTTCGGCCGTGGCCGTCGCGCGCATGTCGAACGCGCCGCCGGCGTTGACCACCCCGCTGCGCACCGGTTCGCCGACCCCGCGTTCCACCTGCAGCGGCTCGCCGGTCAGCACCGACTCGTCGAGCACCGCGGCCGCGCCGGCGACGCGCCCGTCCACGGGCACCACCTCGCCGGGGCCGACGACCAGCAGGTCGTCGATCGCCACGTCGGCCGCCTCGATCGTGGTCACCGCCGAACCGACCCGGCGGCGGGCGAACCGCGGGGCGTGTTCGAGCAGGGCCCGCAGGTCGTGCGACGCGCGCCGCTCGGCCGCGGCCTCCAGCGCCCGGCCGCCGGCCAGCATCACGGCGATCAACGCGCCGGCCAGATACTCGCCGACCAGCAGCGTGCCGACCAGCGACAGCACCGCGATGAGGTCCACCCCGAACCGGCCGCGGCGCAGCGCCGCCAGCACCCACACCGTCGCCGGAACCAGGGCCGTCGCCGTCCCCGCGATCCAGCACCCGTCGGCGACGTCGTGCGCGCCGACCAGCCAGGCGATCCCGCCCGAGGCCAGCGCACCGACGCTCAGCGCCACCAAAACCGCAAATCCCTTGCCGCCCACACCGTTCCCCTCGGGAATACAGGCCTTGTCGTCAGCGTGAACCGCATTCGCCGGGTCGACTAGGGCCGGGTGTCACATCACTGGCACATCCTGGGCCAGGAATTGCGAGTACCACCGCCACCTGAATTGAGGACTCAGGTCACTAGTCGCGGCGGACAAATTCCGGTGAACATTGCTGACGTGACCGAATTACCTGCCCCGACGTCCGCGGGCGCCCTCCCGATTTCCACCCTCATCGGCGAACCGGTGGCGCGCGTCGCCGCCGACGCCACGGTTGCCGACGTCGCCAACGCCCTGGTGACCGTCGACGCCGGGGCGGTCGTGGTCGGTGACGACAGCCGGCCCGCGGCGCTGGTCAGCGAGCGCGACGTCGTTCGGGTGGTGGCCCGCGGGCAAAACCCGGCCAGGGTCCTGGCCGCCGACGTGGCCAGCACCAAGCTGGTGTGGTGTGACGCAGCCGCGACGGTTGACGAGGTGTCGGCCCGGATGATGGATCACTACATCCGCCACATCCTGGTCGAGCACGACGGCGCACTGGCCGGCATCGTCTCGGCGCGCGACCTGCTCGGCGTCTACAGCGCCTACGGCGTCGATATCGATTCGGCGTGAAGCGGCGCCGGCTGGCCTGCGTCGTCGGCGGCGGCCTGGCCGGCCTGACGGGATGGGACCTGTTGCAACGCCGCCACACCATCCTGCGCAACTATCCGGTCATCGGGCACCTGCGGTTCCTGCTCGAAGCGGTCGGCCCGGAGCTGCGCCAGTACATCGTCACCGACAACGACGCGGAGCGGCCGTTCAGCCGCGACCAGCGGCGCTGGGTGTACACGTCCTCGAAGCTGTCCAACCGGTACTTCGGGTTCGGCACCGACAACGACCTGGAACGGGTGCACAACTATCCGGTCATCAAGCACGCGGCGTTCCCCGCGCCCACCCCCGCCGGCGAAGCCGGGCATCCCGACCCGGGGGTGCCCTTGCCGGCGGCCAAGGTGCTCGGCGGCGCGCGGGGCCGCGCCAGGGCCTTCCGGCCCGCGTCGCTGGTCAACGTCTCGGCGATGAGCTTCGGCTCGCTGTCCGGCGCGGCCGTCACCGCGCTCAACAAGGGCGCGGCCCTGGCGGGCGCCCTGCACACCACCGGCGAGGGTGGGGTGTCGCCGTATCACCTGCACGGCGGCGACCTGGTCTGGCAGATCGGCACCGGTTACTTCGGCTGCCGCGACGACGACGGCGGCTTCAGCCTGCCCCGCCTGATCGACCGGGTCGCGGCGACGCCGTCCATCCGGGCCATCGAGATCAAGCTGAGCCAGGGCGCCAAGCCCGGCCTGGGCGGCATGCTGCCCGGCGCCAAGGTCACCCCCGAGATCGCCGCGATCCGCGGGATCCCGGTCGGGGTGGACTGCAAGAGCCCCGCCGGCCACTCCGCCTTCCGCGACGTCGACGGGCTGCTCGAGCTGGTGGAGACCATCGCGGCCGAGACGGGCCTGCCGGTGGGCATCAAGTCGGCGGTCGGTCAGGAGCCGTTCTGGCTGCAGCTGGCCGACCGGATGGCCCGCACCGGCACCGGAGTCGACTTCGTGACGGTCGACGGCGGCGAGGGTGGCACCGGCGCGGCCCCGCTGGTCTTCACCGACCACGTGGCCTTGCCCTTCAAGTGGGCGCTGCCCCGCGTCTACCGGGCCTTCGCCGAGGCGGGCCTGCACCACGACGTGGTGTTCATCGGCTCGGGCAAGCTGGGCATCCCCGAAAACGCCCTGCTGGCCCTGGCCGCGGGCTGCGACATGGTCAACGTCGCGCGGACTGCCATGTTTTCGATCGGGTGCATCCAGGCCCAGCGCTGCCACACCGGCCGCTGCCCCTCCGGCGTCGCCACCCAGTCACCGTGGCTGCAGCACGGCCTGGACCCGGCTTTGAAATCGGTGCGCTGCGCGAACTACCTTGCCACCCTGCGCTTCGAGCTGCTGTCGCTGGCGCGCGCCTGCGGGCACGTCCACCCCGCCCTGGTGCCGCTGGGCGCGATCGAGCTGCTCGACGTCGACCTCAAGACCGTGCGGGCCGACGAGTTGCTCGGCTACCAGCCCGGCTGGGGCGTGCCCGGCCCGGCCGACGTCGCGGCGATCACCGCCGCGATGGCCTAGCCGGCGGCCGGCTTAGCCGGTGGCCGCGGTCGCCGCGCGGGACTCGATCATGCGATTGCGGACGATGTGCTCGACGAGGATCGGCACGAAGGTCTGCACGGGCGCGTCGACGAACTGCTGGGCGGCCTGCTCACACCAGCCCCTGATCTGGGCGGCTCGCCGCTCGTCGCCCAACCCCTCGTGGCGGGCCAGCTTGTCCGCGACCTCGGCGACCGACCGCGCGACCGCGGAACGCTCGGCCGGAAAGTCGGGATCGGCCGGAACCGGGGCTGGTTCCGAGGCTTCTTGCAGCACCCGGCGAGCCACCTCTTCGCCGGTGTCCGGCCGGATCACGTGCAACGTGACGTGACGACCGTCCTCGCCGAACAGGATGACGCTGGTCGGCTCGTCGCTGATGAAGCCCAGCAATTCGACGGCGTGCCCGGCGATTTCGACCTCCGGCGGCGTCTCATGCCAGCCGTTGCGGCGGTAGCCCACCATCACGACCCGCCCGAGCCGGCCGAACAGCGACGCGGCCAGGTCCGGTAGTTCGTCGGCGAGGTTGGTCGATCGTGGCCACCAGGCCCCGTCGAGGTGTTCCGACGCGGACCGATAGGGCTTGAGCCCCAACCGATTTTCGTGCTCCATCGCAACCAGGCTACGGGCAAAGCGACCGGGCCGCGACTCGAACGCCGCGGGTGGCCGGAGTGTGTCGCGGGCGTGAACGGCAGGTTGCGCCAGGGACTTTGGGCCGGATCCGCGGCCCGACGAAGACGACTTAAGCCCCTGTCGTATCGGCACCCGCACGGCGATGATGGGCGAATGCGAACCGCCTATCACAGGGAGCTGGACGACTTGGCCGCGCGGCTGGGCGAGATGTGCGGATTGGCCGGGGTGGCAATGAAGCGGGCGACCCAGGCCTTGCTCGAAGCGGACATCGAGGCGGCCGAGCGGGTGATCCGGGACCACGAGCGCATCGTTGAGATGCGCGCGCAAGCCGAGAAGGAGGCGTTCGCGCTGTTGGCGTTGCAGCAGCCGGTGGCCGGCGAGCTGCGGGCGATCTTCAGCTCGATACAGATCATCGCCGACACCGAACGAATGGGCGCGCTGGCCGTGCACGTGGCCGAGATCGCCCGGCGGGAGTACCCGAAGCAGGCGCTTCCCGACGACGTCCGCGGCTGTTTCGCGGAGATGGGCAAGGTGGCAATTGCCCTGGGCGACAGCGCAAAACGGGTGCTGGTGTCACGCGACCCGGAGCAAGCCGCTCAACTGCGCGAACAAGACGAGGCGATGGACGAGCTGTACCGGCAGCTGTTCGCCGCGCTGATCGATCGGAACTGGCGGCACACCGTCGCCGCCGGTGTGGAGGCGGCCTTGCTCGGCCGGTTCTACGAGCGCTTCGCCGACCACGCCGTCGAAATCGGTCGCCGCGTCATCTTCATGGATAGCGGTGTGCTGCCGGCCGAGGACGAAATCCCGTGACCACTGTGCTGGGCTCGGCGGCGCTGACGGCCGACCGGGTCGCCGGCGCTCCGGTGGAGCAGGTCCTGGGCTGGCTGGACAGTTCGGCCGCCGGGCTGTCGAGCGCCGAGGCCGCCGCCCGGCTGGCCCGGCACGGCCCGAACGCGGTGCGGACGCACCGCGTCAACGCGCTCGCGGTGTTGGGCCGCCAGCTGCGCAGCGCGGTGCTCATCCTGCTGGCCGGCACGGCGATCGTCTCGTACTTCCTCGGCGACAGCATGCAGGCGGTCATCATCTTCGTGATCCTTGCCGCCAGCATCGGTTTGGGTTTCGTCAACGAATACCGCGCCGAGCACGCCGCCGCCGAGTTGCACGGCCGGGTGCGCCACAACGCGCTGGTGCGCCGCGACTCGACGTTCGTCTCGGTCAGGGTCACCGAGCTGGTTCCGGGCGACGTCATCCGGCTGTCGCTGGGCGAGGCCGTGCCCGCCGACGTCCGCCTGATCGAGGCCACCGGCCTGGAATGCAACGAGAGCATCCTCACCGGGGAGTCGATGGGTTCGGAGAAATCGCCCGAGGCGGTGCCGGCGGGCGCCGAGCTGGCCGAATCGACGGACCTGGCGTTCATGGGCACCATCGTCAGCGCCGGGGAGGGCGTTGGCGTGGTGTACGCCACCGGCAAGGACGCCGAATTCGGCCGCATCGCAGCGGGTTTGGACAAGCGGCAACCGGAGACCGATTTCCAGGTGGGCCTGCGCCGGTTCTCCTATCTGCTGTTGCAGGTGGCGATCGCGCTGATGGTCGTCATCCTGGCGAGCAACCTGCTGCTCGAGAAGCCGATCATCGATTCCGTGCTGTTCTCGCTGGCGATCGCGGTCGGCATCACGCCGCAGCTGCTGCCCGCCGTGGTCAGCACCAGCCTGGCGACGGGGTCGCGGCAGCTGGCCAAGGCCAAGGTCCTCGTCAAGCGCCTGGTGTGCATCGAGGACCTGGGCGACATCGACATCCTGATCACCGACAAGACGGGCACCCTGACCGAGGGCCGGATCCGCCTGGTCGACGCGATCGACCCGTCCGGCACGCCCGCCGAACCGGTCCGGCGGCTCGGGCTACTGGCCACCGACGTCGACCTGGAATCCGTTGGGGTGAGCGCCAATCCGCTCGACACCGCGCTATGGGAGTCCCCCGAGCCGCAGCGGTTGGTGGGCGAGGCGGTGCGCCGGGTCGCGACGCTGCCGTTCGACCACGAGCGCCGCGCGTCGTCGGTGTTGGTCGACGACAACGGGACGCGCCTGCTCGTGGTCAAGGGCGCGCCCGAGCAGGTGCTGGCGGGCTGCCCGGGGGCGGCCGCCGTCGCGCAGGAGACCCTCGCGGGTCTGTTCGCCGCCGGGCGCCGGGTGGTTGCCGTCGCCACCCGCCCCGCGGCCGAGCTGACGGGGATCACCCCCGACGACGAACGCGACCTGACGCTGGCCGGCTTCCTGGTCTTCGCCGACGAACCCAAAGCCGCGGCGCGCGGGTCGCTGTCGCAGCTGGCGGCGCTGGGCATCGAACTCAAGATCGCCACCGGCGACAACGCGCGGGTCGCCGAAAAGGTCTGCGCCGACCTCGGTTTGGCGTCCAAGGGCACGGTCACCGGCGCCGAGCTCGAACCCCTCGACGACGAGGGGTTCGTCGACGCGGCACAACGCCACACCATCTTCGCCCGCATCTCGCCGGAGCAGAAGGCGCGGCTGATCGTCTCGCTGCGCCGCAACGGGCGATCGGTCGGCTTCCTCGGCGACGGCGTCAACGACGCGCTGGCCCTGCACGCCGCCGACGTGGGGATCTCGGTCGACGGCGCCACCGACGTCGCCAAGGACGCGGCCGACGTGGTGCTGCTGGAAAAGGACCTGGGCGTGCTGGCCACCGGGGTCGCCGAGGGCCGGCGGATCTTCGCCAACACCATCAAGTACGTGCTGATGGGCACCTCGAGCAACTTCGGCAACATGTTCAGCGCGGCCGCCGCCTCGGCGCTGCTGCCGTTCCTGCCGATGCTGCCCAGCCAGATCCTGCTGAACAACCTGCTCTACGACAGCTCGCAACTGGCGATCCCGACCGACCGGGTCGACGAGGAACAGCTGCACGCGCCGTCGCACTGGAACGTCGCGTTCATCCGCCGGTTCATGCTGATCTTCGGGCCGATCAGCTCGTTGTTCGATTTCCTGACGTTCGGGTTGATGCTCGGCGTGCTGGACGCCGGCGCCATCGAGTTCCGCACCGGCTGGTTCGTGGAATCGCTTGCGACGCAAACGCTGATCATCTTCGCGATCCGCACGAGGATGGTGCCGTTCTTCCGCAGCCGGCCCAGCGTCCAGCTCGCGGTCACCAGTCTCACGGTGGTGGCGGTGGGCGTGGCGCTGACCATTTCGCCGCTGGCCCACACGCTGGGCTTCACAACGCTGCCGTGGCAGTTCTTCGCCGTGCTGGGGGGCTTCGTCGCGATCTACCTGGTCCTGGTGGAGCTCGCCAAGCTGATGTTCTACGCCGAGCCGATGAATCACACCGCGGCTCCGCGACGCACCCGTGGGGATGCGCATCGCATCCGGCGCCGCGCCGCGCGCTTCCACTACGCTCCGGGAGCATGAGCGAAGAGCACGCGCTGGTCATTGTCGCCGGTTACCAGGACCTCGAGTCGGCCCGCACCGACTTCGAAACCCTCACCGAGGCGACCAAAGCCAAGGACGTCGCGCTGCGGGGCGCGGTGCTGGTCGGCAAGGACGCCGACGGCAGTCCCGTCCTGGTGGACACCGGCAATCGGCTCGGTCGCCGGGGCGCCGCGTGGGGCGCCGCGGCGGGCCTGGCCGTCGGCCTGTTCTCGCCGGCGCTGTTGGCCTCCGCCGCGGTCGGCGCGGCGGCCGGGGCGCTGGCGGGCACGTTCGCCAACCACCGGATCAAGAGCGGGCTGGCCGACAAGATCGGCGCGGCGCTGGCCGCCGGCAGCGGCCTCGTCATCGCCGTGACGCCCGCGGGCGGCCGGCTGGCCGTCGAGCGGGCGCTGGGTGGCTCGCCGATGAAATCCGTTGCCGAGCTGCCCCATTCCACCCTGCGGAGCCTGGGCGCGGCGCTGGAAGAGGCGATGGGGAAGTTCAATCCCGACCGCACCAAACTGCCACTGCCGCAACGCGGCTTCGGCGGCACCATCGGTCGCACCATGGCGGACTCCGTCGGCGACTGGACGATCGTTCCCGGCGCGAAGGCGCGCGACGGCGCGCCGAACGTGCTGATCGTCCTCATCGACGACGCCGGGTTCGGCGGCCCGGACACCTTCGGCGGCGCGATCCGCACCCCGACGCTGACCCGGGTGGCCCAAAGTGGGCTGACCTACAACCGCTTTCACGTCACCGCGGTGTGCTCGCCGACCCGGGCGGCGCTGCTGACCGGGCGCAACCACCACCGGGTGGGCTTCGGCTCGGTCTGCGAGTTCCCAGGCCCCTTCCCCGGCTACTCGTCGGTCAAGCCACGCAGCTGCGCCGCGCTGCCGCGCATCCTGCGCGACAACGGTTACGTCACGGGCGGTTTCGGCAAGTGGCACCTGACCCCCGACAACGTCCAGGGGGCGGCCGGACCGTTCGACAACTGGCCGCTGGGCTGGGGCTTCGACCACTTCTGGGGCTTTTTGACCGGCGCCGCCGGCCAGTACGACCCCATCATCACCGAAGACAACACGGTGATCGGCGTGCCGCAGGGCTCGAACTCTCAGGACGGCAAGCCCTATTACTTCCCCGACGACCTCACCGACAAGGCCGTCGAGTGGCTGCACAGCGTGCGGGCCCAGGACGCCGAGAAGCCATGGCTGATGTACTACTGCACCGGCGCGACCCACGCACCGCACCACGTGTTCAAAGAATGGGCCGATAAATACCGCGGCCAGTTCGACGAGGGCTGGGACACCTACCGGCGCAAGACATTCGAACGGCAGAAGGAGCTCGGGGTCATTCCGCCCGACACCGAGCTCACCGAGCGGCCCGACCTGTTCCCCGCGTGGGAGGGCCTGTCGGACAACGAGAAACGACTCTACGCCCGCCAAATGGAGGTCTTCGCCGGGTTCTCGGAAAACGCCGACTGGAACGTGGGCCGGCTGCTCGACGCGATCGAGGACCTCGGCGAGTCGGACAACACGCTGGTCTTCTACATCTGGGGCGACAACGGCGCCAGCATGGAGGGCACCGTCACCGGCTCCTTCAACGAGATGACGTTTTTGAACGGGCTGATGCTCGACGCCGACCACCAACTCGAACTCATCGAACAGTACGGCGGCATCGAGGCCCTGGGCGAAGAGCACACCGCGCCGCACTTCGCCAGCGCCTGGGCGCACGCGAACAACACCCCGTTTCAGTGGGGCAAGCAGATGGCCAGCCACCTCGGCGGCGCCCGCGATCCGATGGTGGTCGCCTGGCCGGCCCGGATCCGGCCCGACACCGCGGTGCGGTCTCAGTTCACCCACTGCATCGACGTGGTGCCCACCGTGCTGGAGGCGATCGGGCTACCCGAGCCGACCCATGTCGACGGCTTCGAGCAGGAACCCGTGGACGGCGTCAGTTTCGCGCACACCTTCAACGACGCGGCGGCCGAAGAGCGGCACACCGTGCAGTATTTCGAAATGTTCGGTAGCCGCGCCATTTATAAGGATGGCTGGTGGGCGTGCACCCGACTCGACAAGGCGCCCTGGGACCTGTCCCCGGAGACGCTGCAGCGGTTCGCGCCCGGCCGCTACGACCCGGACGACGACGTGTGGGAGCTGTACTACCTGCCCGACGACTTCTCGCAGGCGAAAAACGTTGCGGCCACCCATCCCGACAAAGTCGCCGAACTGACGCGGCTGTGGTGGGCCGAGGCCGAACGCAACCGGGTGCTGCCGCTGCTGGGCGGCCTCGCGGTGATGTTCGGCAGCCTGCCGCCGCTGCCCACCACCAGCCGGTTCACCTTCAAGGGAGACGTGCAGAACGTCCAGCGCGGCACGGTGCCACGCATCTTCGGCCGCTCCTATGCCATCGAGGCGCGGCTGGTGGTCCCCGACGACGGCGCGCAGGGCGTGATCGTCGCCAACGGCGACTTCATCGGCGGGTTCGCCCTGTGGGTCGACGAGGACCGGCGGTTGCGCCACACCTATTCGCTGCTCGGCGTGGACACCTACCGCCAGGTGTCCTCCGAGCCCATCCCGACGGGCGAGGTGAGGGTGCGGATGTTGTTCGAATCCGAGCGGCCGGTGCCCGGCTCCGGCGGCCGGGTGACGCTGTGGGCCGGCGATCGGCTGATCGGTGCGGGTGAGCTGCCCAAGACGGTGCCGCTGGCCTTCACGTCCTACGCCGGGATGGACATCAGCCGCGACAACGGCCTGGTCGTCGACCGCCACTACGAGGACAAGGCGCCCTACGCGTTCACCGGGACGGTCAAGGAGGTCGTCTTCGACCTCAAACCCGTTGCGCCCGAAGCCGAGCAGGCGCTGCACGAACACGCCGCCGTCCAGTCCGTCGGCCGGGGCGCCGCGGGTTGATGCCGCGGCTCAACTACTGTTGGGCCCGAACGACATTCGCGCCGGCAAGGCCGGATAGAATGCCCCGGTCGATCTGGTCGGCGACGGAGGCCCCGCCGTTTGAGACGGTCTGCGGGCAGCTGCAGCTGAGGTCGTTGAACACGCTGGGGTCGGCGCCGGCGGGCGCCGCGATCGCCACGGCAGCCCCGACGGCAAGGGCGGCGCAGGCAAGGATTTTCGATACCACTCGTTGGTCTCCGCGCTAGTTGGTACCGGAAACTCTAAGTGGCAAGGGTCGCGGCCGCGCTAGCGCGGCGTTTCGATTTCGTTAAGAAGCGTGCACGGGGCAGTAAGCCCGGATGGCCGCGCCGACGAAGTAGCCGGCGTGGTAGCCGTCCAGGCCGCTGTTGGCCTCCACGGTCGACGCGACCTGGGACGGGGTCTTGCCGTTGTCGAGCTCGTCGCACACCTCATGGCCGGCGATGATGGCCTTGTCCGGCGCGGCGAAGTGGATGCCCTTGGCGGTCAGGGCCCCCAAAAACGCGTCGTCGACCGCGTCGGCATGGGCGACCGGGGCCGCCGCGACGGGCGCCAGCGCGGCCAGCGCGACCACGAAGGCGGCCCACACGCGTGACATGTCCCGTCCTCCCTCAGCCGCGGATGTTGCACGTTACAGCTTCGCACAGAGCAGCGAACGCACATTGCAATCAGGGCGAGAGAAACCTGACGACGCCGCGTTACGCCGCGCGTTAGGCCGCCGGGATATCCGCGTATTGCGGGCAGTACGCGCGTTCGGCCAGCGCGACGAAGAACCCGGCGTTGTTGCCGTCGAGGGTGCTGCTGTTCATCACGTCCGTCGCGATCTGTTCCTGCGTCTTGCCCATGTCGAGCTGGTGGCAGACCAGATGGCCGGCCGCGATGGCGGCCTTGGGCGAATCGTGGGCGATGCCGTGGGCGTGCAACGCCGCGATGAACGCGTCGTCGTTGCCGTCGGCCCACGCGGTCGGCGCCGGGGCCAGCGGGCCGAGCAGCCCGACGGCGGGTACGAAGCCGGCCGCCAGCAGCGGGAGCAGCAGGCGGGCCTTGCGGCTGCGGGTGCTCGTCATTTTTTGATACCCCCAAGGGTTCTAAGATCCGGTGTTCGACGACTGAAGGTTCGACCTAGAACGTTGCAAGTAGGTTACAGCTTGGCATCGTCCAATCATCGTAGATGTTGCGAACATCGCAACATTGGTTATGTCGTCCGGGCGCGCTCGGTAACTTGACGGCATGCCGTACGCGCGCTGGTGGACGCTCGCCGTCCTGACGGCATGCGCGGTCTACCTGGCGGGCTGCAGCGAGCGGCACGTGTCGGCGGCCAGCGCCCGAGACCTGTCCGCCACGTTGCGTTCCGGCGGCATGGACCGCACGTACACGTTGCACGTGCCGCCCGGCGACCCCGTCGGCCTGGTGCTCAGCCTGCACGGCGGCGGCGGCACCGGAACCGGGCAGCAGGGCCTGACCGACTTCGACACCGTCGCCGACGCCAACCGCCTGCTGGTGGCCTATCCCGACGGTTTCGACAAGAGCTGGGCCGACGGGCGCGGGGCGTCGCCGGCGGATCGCCACCACGTCGACGACGTCGGTTTCCTCGTCGCGCTGGCGGGCAAGCTGCGAAGCGACTACAACATCGCGCCCGGGCACGTCTTCGCCACCGGCATGTCCAACGGGGGCTTCATGACCAACAAGCTGGCGTGCGAACGCGCCGACGTCTTCGCCGCGATCGCGCCGGTGGCGGGCACGTTGGGCACCGGCGTGGCCTGCCACCCGTCGCGGCCGGTGTCGGTGCTGGCCGCGCACGGCACCGCCGACCCGCTGGTGCCGTTCAACGGCGGGAACGTGCGGGGACGCGGCGGGGTCAGCCACTCGGTGGCGGCGAGCACGATGGTGGACACGTGGCGCTCGGCCGATGGCTGCCAAGGTGATCCGTCGCCGCAGGCCTTGCCCAACGTCGGCGACGGCACCGTCGTGCACCGCTACGACTCCGCGCCGTGCGCGGCGTCGACCGAGGTGGTCTTCTACCAGATCGACAACGGCGGACACACCTGGCCCGGCGGCAAACAGTATCTGCCCCAGGCGATCATCGGGCGCACCTCGCGGGCGCTGGACGCCTCGGAGGTCATAGCGCAGTTTTTCCTCGCCCACGCGCGCGATTAGCCCGGAGGCGACGGCGGACCGATCTTGTTACTATGCCTCATGGCGGCGATCGTCTCATCCGGTCTCTCTGCGGGAATTCGCTTGAAGTGCAATCGATTTGGCGCCGCCGCGAGCCTTCTGTCGATCGGCGCGGTGCTGTTGTCGGCGTGCGGTGGCGACCATCACACCGCCGGGGGCGCCGCGCCGGCGAGCGCGCCGCCGGCGAAGGTCGCCTGCGGCGGCAAGCCGACGCTGCGGGCCAGCGGTTCCACCGCCCAGGGGAACGCGATGACCCGATTCGTCAAGGCCTTCGAACTCACCTGCGCGGGGCAGACCCTGAATTACACGCCCAACGGTTCCGGCGCGGGCATCAGCGAATTCCTGGGCAACCAGACGGATTTCGCCGGGTCGGACTCGCCGCTGAACGCCGACGAGTACGCACGGGCCCAGCAGCGGTGCGGCTCGCCCGCGTGGAACCTGCCGGTGGTGTTCGGCCCCATCGCGATCGCCTTCAACGTCAACGGGGTGAGCGCGCTGAGCCTCGACGGTCCCACCGCGGCCCGGATCTTCAACGGCGCCATCACGACCTGGAACGATCCCGCGATCCAGGCGCTCAATCCCGGCGCCGCCCTGCCCGCCGAGCCGATCCGCGTCGTGTTCCGCAGCGACCAGTCCGGCACCACGGACAACTTCCAGCGCTACCTCGACACCGCGTCCAACGGAGCGTGGGGCAAGGGCGCCGGGAAAACGTTCAACGGCGGTGTCGGTGAGGGCGCCAAGGGCAACGACGGCGCCGCCGCGGCCGTCAAGGCCACCGAGGGCTCGATCACCTACAACGAATGGTCCTTCGCCGAAGCCCAACACTTGAACACGGCCAAGATCATCACGTCGGCCGGCCCGGACCCGGTGGCGATCGCGGTGGATTCGGTGGGCAAGACGATCTCCGCCGCCTGGTTTCTGAAGCAGGGCAACGACTTGGCCCTCGACACGATCTCGTTCTACCGGCCGAACCAGCCCGACGCCTACCCGATCGTGCTGGCCACCTACGAGATCGTGTGCTCGAAATACGCCGACCCCCACGTCGGCGCGGCCGTGCAGGCGTTCCTGCGCAGCACGATCGGTGCCGGGCAGGACGGCCTGGCGGACAACGGATACATCCCGATCCCGCCGGAGTTCAAGTCGCGGTTGTCGGCCGCCGTCGACGCCATCTCATGACGCGCGGTAGCGCGGGCAGTACGCCGCCACGCTGGCGCCGATGAAATACCCGGCGTGGTAGCCGTCCAGGCCGCTGTTGGCCATCACCTCGGAGGCGATGTCGGGCTTCTGCTTACCGAGGTCGAGTTCATCGCAGACCTCGTGACCGGCGATGACCGCGGCTTGCGGCGACGCGAATTGGATGCCCTTGTTCTTCACCGCCGTCACGAACGCGTTGTCGACCGCATCGGCGTGCGCGGCCGGGGACGCCACCGCCGCCAGGCCGAGCAGCGTGGCCACCGCGCCCAGGCCGCGCGCTATCCGGGTGGTCGCTGACACCGAAAGATCATTGCACGCCGCGGCCGGAAGTTCAGCGCTGACAGGTTGGACACAAGTAGGCCACCCGGTCGCCGCCGTCGTCGAAACGGATGCGGGTGCCGCAGCGGCGGCAGGGCTGCCCGGCGCGCCCGTAGACCCACAGCTGCCGGCCCGCCCGGGTGTCGCCGGTGGTGCAGCGGTTCCAGCGGAAGCGATTGGCCCACAGCATGTCCCGGGCGCGGCTCACCAGCCGGCGCGGGTCGGTGACGGCGCTGACCGGCGCGGTGGGCAGGCGTCCGCTGACGAAACACAGTTCGTTGCAGTAGACGTTGCCGACCCCGGCCAGCACGCGCTGGTCCAACAGCGCCTCCCCGAGCGGGCGGTCGGGGCGCGCCGCCAGGTTGGCGGCGGCGCGCACCGGGTCCCAGTCGGAGCCCAGCAGGTCGGGTCCCAGGTGCGCGACCACCTCGGCGTCGCGGTCGCGCTCCAAAATCTCTAGCACGCCCAGGTCGACACCGACGGCGCGAACGCCGTTGGCCTCCAGGACGATTCGCGCCCGGTGGTCCACCCGCACCGGCCGGTTACCTACGCGCCAGCTGCCGTCCATCTTCAGATGCGAGTGAATGCTGGACCGGCCGACCCGGATGAACAGGTGCTTGCCGCGGCTTGCCACCTCGTCGACGACCTGCCCGGTGAGGTCGACGGTGGCAAACCGCGGCACCCGGACATCGCAGCGCGTCAACGTGCGACCGGCCAGGTGCTCGCGCAGCATGACCGCGGTGTGCCAGACGGTGTCGCCCTCGGGCATGGGTCAGCGCAGCCGCATTCCGCGTGGGGTCCGGGCGAATCCGGCCTCGTGCAGGGCGTCCGCAACCCGGCGGGGCCCGTCGTGCGGCTGCAGCGCCGGCGCCCCGTCGATGCGTTCCACCAGGATCGACGCCACACGCCGGGCGGCGACCAGGTCGGCCAGCGCCGCGGCCGCGGCATGCGTGGCCCCGGGGTCGTCGGTGAACGTCAGCAGCGACCTGCCGCCGCGCTCCAGGAACCAGGCCAGCGCGCCGTCGACCAGCACGACCAGCGCCCCCGCCTTGCGGCCGGGCCGCGCGCCCTCGGCGCCCGAGGCGGGCCATCCCAGCGCGGCGCCGTAGGGGTTGGCCGGGTCGGCGGCGGCCAGCGCGACGGCCCGGTATTCGGGCCGCTCGGGGTCGATGCCGTCGCTGTAGCTGCGCAGCCGGTCGACGGTGGAGGCGATGGCGAACTGGGCGCCGCCCAGCGACTCGACGAAGTAGCCGCGCTGGCACCGGCCGGCCTCCTCGAACGTGCTCAGCACCTTGTAGAGCGTCGCGAAGCCACCCGGGATCCCCTCGGCCGCGACCGCGCCCCGGGTGAGCACGCCGTGGCGGTTCAACAGCAGCTCGGCCTGATAGTGCGCCCGCAGCGTGGAATCCGGCTCCGGCACGGCCACCACCGACCACCGCCCGGCCACGGTCGGGTCGGTACTGCGGTGCTGCGGGTGCGCCACGCTGTAGCGGCTCAGCCGCGGAGGGCGCTGCGTCCGGTGCGCCGGCGCCGAACGCTTGCGGGCTCCGGCGCCGCCCAGGACGGCGCGCACCGGCGCGAACGTGTCCCCGGTGACCCAGCCCGCCCAGATCAGCTCCCACAGCGCCTCTTTGAGCCCGGGGATCGACGGCTCGGCCAGCTGGCGGAAGAAGTAGGCGCCGCCGCCGGCCAGCGTGTCCAGGATCGCGCGGTGGGCGTCGCTGAGCTCGAGCGGGGCGGGCGGGGACAGCGTGAGCGGCGCGGAATCGCTCGCGTGCAGCGCGACCCAGCCGTCGCTGCCCGAGATCGATCCGACCCCCGACCAGGTGACCTCGCCGGTGGCGAGCAGCTCGTCGAGCAGCGCGGGGGAGTAGTCCCGGATCCGGGGCGCCAGGATCAGCGGTTCCAGCGCCGAGGCCGGCACCCGGGCACCCGCCAGCTGGTCGATCGCCGCGACCAGCCCGTCGACGCCCGACTGCGGCGCCGACACGTGGTGCCAGGCCGGCAGGAATCGCCCGTAGGCGGCGGTGCTGACCGGCTCCACCTGCGCGCGCAGCGCCGCCAGCGAACGCCGCCGCAGGATGCGCAGGACGTCGGCGTCGCACCACTGCTCGCCTCCCGCGGCGCCGGACGTCTCGGCCGCGGTGACGAAGTCGCCGCGCACCAGCTTGCCGTCGGCGGCCAGCCGGCCCAGCACGTCGGCCGTGACCCGCAGCCCCAGGCCGAACCGGGCGGCGGCCTCCGCCGTGGTGAACGGGGTGTGCGTGCGCGCGTAGCGGCCCAGCAGCTCCCCGAGCGGGTCGGCCACCGCTTCGGTGAAGGCGGCCGGCACGCCCAGCGGAACCGCGGCCCCGACCCCGTCGCGCAGTCGCCCGATGTCCTCGATGGCCACCCACCAGCTGCGCCCGGCGAAGGAGACCGTCAGCGCGCGCCGGGCGCCCCGCAACCCCTCGAGCCAGCCCCCGACGTCGGCGCCGCCGGCCCGCGCCGACAGCTCGTCGGCGCTCAGCGGCCCCAGCAGCCGCAGCAGGTCCGCGGCGCCCTCGGCGTCGCGGGCGGCCCGGTCGGCCGACAGGTGCTGCAACTGCCGGCCGGTCGCGGCGATGACGTCGGGATCGAGCAGCTCGCGCAGCTCCACCCGGCCGAGCAGCTCGGCCAGCAGCGAGGTGTCCAGCGACAGCGCCGCGGCCCGGCGCTCGGCCAGCGGGGTGTCCCCCTCGTACATGAACGCGCCGACGTAGCCGAACAACAGGGACGCCGCGAACGGGGAGGGCTTGGCCGTCTCGGCTTCCAGGACCCGCACCTTGCGCTGGGCGACGCCCGTCATCAGCTTGACGAGGGCCGGCACGTCGTAGACGTCCTGCAGGCATTCGCGGATGGTCTCCAGCACCACCGGGAAGTCGGGGTAGCGGCGCGCGACGTCTAGCAATTGGGCCGCGCGCTGGCGCTGGTGCCACAACGGCGAGCGGCGGCCGGGGTGCCGGCGCGGCAGCAGCAGCGCGCGGGCGGCGCATTCCCGGAACCGCGACGCGAACAGCGCCGATCCGCCCACCTCGGTCGTTACGATCGGGTCGATCTCGTCGGCGTCGAAGACGAACAGTTCGGCTCCGGGCGGGGCGTCGTCGCCGGAAAACCCGGTGTCGGGCAGGCGCACCACGATGCCGTCGTCGGAGGCGGTCGGCTTCTCGTCGAGGCCGTAGCGTTCGCGCAGCCGCCGCCCCACCGCCAGCGCGAGCGGCCCGTGCACCCGCAGACCGTACGGCGAATGCAGGATCACCCGCCAGTCGCCCAGCTCGTCGCGGAACCGCTCGACCAGCAGGGTGGTGTCGGTGGGCACCACCCCGGCGGCGGTCCGCTGCTCGTCCAGCAGCGCCCACAGGTTGTCGGTCGCGTAGGCGTCGAAACCCAAAGCGGCGCAACGCTTGTCGAACGCCGCGCGCTTCAGCCCGGCCAGCTCGCCGGTGAACGCCCCCAGCGCGGCGCCGAGCTCGGCCGGGCGGCCCGCGTCGTCGCCGCGCCAAAACGGCAACCGGGCCGGCTGTCCAGGCGCGGGAATCACCAGCACCCGGTCGTGGGTGATCTCGGTGATCCGCCAGCTGGTGGCGCCCAGCGAGATGACGTCGCCGGGGCGCGATTCGTAGACCATTTCCTCGTCGAGTTCGCCCACCCGCGAGGGCTTGTCGGCCTCGCTGGCCAGGTACACGGTGAACAGCCCCCGGTCGGGGATGGCGCCGCCGGAGGTCACCGCCAGCCGCTGTGCACCGGGCCGCGCGGTCAGGGTGCCGGCGTCGCGGTCGTAGACCAGGCGCGGGCGCAGCTCGGCGAAGTCGGTGGAGGGGTACTTGCCACTCAACAAATCCAGGGTGGCCTCGTACACGCTGCGCGGCAGCGTCGCGAACGGGGCGGCCCGCCGCACGGTGTCGAACCACCGGTCGGCGTCCAGCGGCTCCAGCGCGGCGGCCGCCACCGTCTGCTGCGCCAGGATGTCCAGCGGGTTGGCGGGCACCCGCATGGTCTCGATCTGGCCGGCGAGCATCCGCTGCACCGTCACCGCGCAGCCGATCAGGTCGGTGCGGTGCTTCGGGAACAGCACCCCCTGGGACACCTCGCCGACCTGGTGGCCGGCCCGCCCGATGCGCTGCAGGCCGCTGGCCACCGACGGCGGCGCCTCCACCTGGATCACCAGGTCGACGGCCCCCATGTCGATGCCCAGCTCCAGGCTCGACGTCGCCACCACCGCCTTGAGCAGCCCGCGCTTGAGGTCCTCCTCGACCAGGGCGCGCTGCTCCTTGCTGACCGAACCGTGGTGGGCGCGCGCGAGCACGGCGTCCGCGCCCAGCGTCTGGCCGCTGCCCATGATGTGGGCCGGCGCGCCGCCGGGCACCTGCGCGTTGAGGTCCGCCCCGAGCGCGATCCCGCAGCGCTCGGCGTGAATCTCGTTGAGGCGGGCGGTAAGTCGTTCGGCCAGGCGCCGGGAGTTGGCGAACACGATGGTCGAGGAGTGCGATTCGATGAGGTCGACCAGGCGCGCCTCGACGTCGGGCCAGATGCTGGTGTTGGCCAGGTTGGCCATGTCGGGCACCGGCACCTGCACGGTGAGCTCGATGGTCTTGGCCGACGGCGGCGCCACGATGGTGGTCGGTTGCTGCCCGGACAGGAACCGGGCGAGCTCCTCGGGTGGGCGCACCGTCGCCGACAGCCCGATCCGCTGCGCGGGTGGCCCCTCCCGCAACTCGTCGAGCCGCTCCAGCGACACCGCCAGGTGCGCGCCGCGCTTGCCGCCCGCGATGGCGTGGATCTCGTCCACGATCACCGTCTGCACGCCGGCCAGGGTTTCGCGCGCGGACGACGTCAGCATCAAAAACAGCGACTCCGGGGTGGTGATCAACACGTCGGGCGGGTGCGCGATGAGCTGGCGGCGCGCGGCGGGCGGGGTATCGCCGGAGCGGACCCCGACGGTGATGTCCGGGGCGGGCAGCCCGTGGCGTTCGGCGATCCGGGTGAGTCCCGCCAACGGAGTGCGCAGATTGCGTTCGACGTCGACCGCGAGCGCCTTGAGCGGGGAGACGTACAGCACCCGGGTGCCGGCCGGCCTCTCGGCCGCCCCGGCGAGACCAGCGAGGCTATCCAGGGCCCACAGGAACGCGGCGAGCGTCTTGCCGGATCCGGTCGGCGCGATCACCAGGGTGTTGTCGCCCCGCGCGATGGCGTCCCACGCCTGGGCCTGCGCGGTGGTTGGCGCGGCGAAGGTGGCCTGGAACCACTCGCGCGTCATCGCGCTGAACCCGCCCAGCGGGTCGAGGCGGGGATCGGCGCGAGAACTCACCTCACCATGGTGCCAATGCGCACCGACAACACAGTGCGGGCCTCGTCAGAGCCGCGCGGTGGCCATGGCCTCCGACAGCTCCTTGGGAATCTCCGGCACCCGCGCGATGGCGTCGAGCAGCGCGTGCGCGCAGGCGTCGGCCAGCCGGTCGGCGTCGGTGGTGGGATCCATGATGCGCTGCCGGCAGATCTCGAACGTCAACGCCAGCCAGCCCTGCAGGATCACCCGCAGGTCCCGCTCGACATCGGGTTCCAGCGCGTTGGTGTCCGGCATCCCGCTGACGACCTCGCCGATGCGCGACATGATGTGTTCCATCTGGCGGTTCTTGGCCTCGTCGTCGATGCCGAGCAGAACCGGGTCGGACCGGCCGAGACCCACGTAGGCGGCCCACGCGGCCTCCGGATTCTGCTCGTGATAGGCCATGTAGGCCAGCACACCCATCCGGATCTCCTCGAACATGGTCAGGCCGGCGGGTGGCGGGTTGTTGGTCGCCTCGTACAGCCGGTCGGCCTCGTCCTTGACGACCGCGGCGAAGAACGCCCGCTTGTCGGGGAAGTAGTGATACATCAGCGCGCGGGACACCCCCGCGCGTTCGGCTATCTCGTCGATGCGGACCTCGTCGTAGGGTCGCTTCCCAAAGACTTCTGCCCCCAAAGCGAGCAGCTCGGCGCGTCGATCCTCAGGGGATAACCGCCTCCTGGCTGTCGGCATGTGTCAGATAGTACTCATCTGGTATGAGACAGCCGCCACACCGGCGCGTTGGCGGCCGATCCGCGGCGTATGCGCTGGTCAACGCGGTCCAGTCCGGGCGAGACGGCCGTTTATGGTGGTTTGCCGCCGGGTATCTGTTCCCATGAGATCTCTCGCCTGGGGGTGAGCGCCGCGACGGGGGTCGGTAACTAATTCGGCGCGCCGAACGATGGACAAAAAGCAGCTGGCAGTGGGACATGAGGGGCAGCTATGCACAAAGCGGATGAGCGGTCACCCGGCGACCGCTTGGGGCAGGACGACGGCGAGGTGCACGCCGCCATCCGGTTTGCGGTGCTGGCCGCGGCCGCCGGGGTCGGTTTCGTGGTGCTGGCGGCGCTGTGGGTCAGCACCTGCCCGGGCACGGGCGTGGACACGGTGGCCTGCGGCGCGCCGCAGCGCACCATGCTGGCTTTCGGCGGTCCGTTGATTCTGTTTGCCGGGGGTCTCTGGGCGTTCGTGCGCACCTACCGGGTGTGGAAGGCGCACGGCATCTGGTGGGCGTGGCACGGCGCCGGCTGGTTCCTGCTCACGCTGATGGTGGTCGCGCTCGGCCTGGGCGTTGCGCCCATCGCCGGGCCGGTGCTGGCCCTGTAGCTCAGGACCCGGCGGGCTTGTGGCTGACCGCGCGCCGGCGCGCTGCGGCGTCGGCTTCGGCTTTTTCGGCGATGGCCCTTTCGGCGATGAGGTGCCATTGCTCGTCGATGCGGGCCACCCGGCGATGCTCCACGACGAACCACAGCGCCGCCGCGACCACGCCGAGCACGGCGACCAGGCTCGTCGTGGCGAGCCACTCGTAGTGCCCGTAGGCGGCGGCCGCCGTCGTGCTGATCATCCCGCCCAACGCGACGATCAGCAGGATGAACCCGGGCCAGTAGAGGTTGTCCTTCATCGTGAAACCGGCGTGCGGTTGCGTGGTCCGGAAGTGATCCGTCGGATCGTGGTGCCGGTCGCCCATAACGCCTCCCTTCGTCGTGTGGTCAGGCCGGGACGGCCGGATCGCGAGCGAGCACCTCGGGCAGCGATATCGCCCCGATCGTGGTGATCAGCCACACCACCACGATTGCGGCGGCCCAGGACGCGACGCCGCGGATGGTGAGCCCGTGGCTGAGCACCGCGGCCAGCGCCAGCGCGACGAGCGTCAACACCAGGCCGGTGGCCCCGAGAAGCAGCGATGCGTACGCGCGCGGCAGCCTGACGATCGCGAGCGACAGCGTGGCCTGCGCGGCCGTGAACAACACCACGGCGGGGATGAACCCCGACACCGACACCGAGACATTCGGCACGACCCGGGCCGCCACCAGCAGTCCGACCGACCATGACGCGAGAAGCACAACTGCGCGAAGCAGAGCCTGCTTCATGCCAATAAGTGTAGGTCTCGGCGTTGCTAGTGTTAAGCAGCTGACGCGCGTTACTGGGTTATTCGCCGCCGCAAATGGGTATCAGCCCTAAACCATGAATGCTGGAACTGTTGCTGCCCATTTCACCAGCGATCACTATGACCAGCGCGATCCCGGTCGTGCCGCATGACCAACCGCTTGGAACCGACGGTCGACGGCGGGCTGCGCAGCAGTAGTAGTGTCGAGCCGACATTGCCGGGAGACCATATGACCGATGCGGGATCGCGCGCTCACAGCCGTCAACGCGGCCATCGCGCCGTCGAATTGCACGTCGCGGCGCGCCTGGAGAACCTGGCGATGCTGCGCACGCTCGTCGGTGCGATCGGCACCTTCGAGGACCTTGATTTCGATGCGGTCGCCGACCTGCGGCTCGCGGTCGACGAGGTGTGCACCCGCCTGATCCGCTCGGCCACACCGGACGCCACGTTGGTCGTCGTGGTCGACCCGCAGGACGACGAATTGGTGGTGGAGGCGTCCGCGGCGTGCGACACCCACGACGTGGTGGCGCCCGGCAGCTTCAGCTGGCACGTCCTGACCTCCCTGGCCGACGAGGTCCAGACCTTCCACGACGGTCGCGAGCCCAACGAAAGCGGCAGCGTTTTCGGCATCACGCTGACCGCGCGACGGGCGGCCTCTAGCAGGTGACAGCGCGAGCTGCAGGCGGTTCGGTCTCGCGGCCGAACGAGTATGCCGACGTCCCGGACATGTTCCGGGAACTTGCCGGCGTCGCCGCCGACTCGATGGAATTCCAGCGCCAGCGCGACAAGATCGTGGAGCGGTGCCTGCCGCTGGCCGATCACATCGCCCGGCGGTTCGAGGGCCGGGGCGAACCCCGCGACGACCTGGTGCAGGTGGCGCGGGTCGGCCTGGTCAACGCCGTCGTCCGCTTCGACGTCGAGACCGGATCGGACTTCGTCTCGTTCGCGGTGCCCACCATCATGGGGGAGGTCCGCCGGCACTTCCGCGACAACAGCTGGTCGGTCAAGGTTCCCCGGCGGCTGAAGGAGCTGCACTTGCGGCTGGGCACCGCTACCGCGGATCTGTCCCAGCGGCTCGGCCGGGCGCCGACCGCCACCGAACTCGCCGCCGAACTCGGGATGGAGCGCGACGAGGTCGTCGAGGGCCTGGTGGCGGGGAGCTCCTACAACACCTTGTCCATCGACACCGGGGGCGGCAGCGACGACGACGACGCCCGCGCCATCGCGGACACCCTGGGTGACGTGGACGCCGGCCTCGACCGCATCGAGGATCGGGAGGCGTTGCGCCCCTTGCTCGAGGCGCTGCCCGAGCGGGAACGCATGGTCTTGGTGCTCAGGTTCTTCGAGTCGATGACGCAGACGCAGATCGCCGAGCGGGTGGGCATCTCCCAGATGCACGTGTCCCGGCTGCTGGCCAAGTCGCTAACGCGGCTGCGGGACCAGCTGCAGTAGCGGCCGCGATCCCGGGCCATCCGCCCGGGTCGGCCCCAACAGCTGCTCGGCCTGCGGCGTCGTCACCGGCAGCGTGCCGTCGGGGTCGCAGATGCGCAACAACCGCGCCACCACCGCGCTGGGCACCATGGCCCAGTGCACCTGCGCCGCCGAGCACGCGACGTTGATCCGGTGTATTGCCGAAAACCCGGCGGTGCCAATGAATTCCAGGCCGCGCAGGTCCAGGATGATGCGCCTGGAACGCCTGACGCTGCGCTGCACGTAGGCCGCGAGCTGATCGGCGTTGGCGGCGTCGAGCTCGCCGTCGGCGGTGATCACGGTGCCCAGCGCGCTCGATCGCGCGGTGAATTGGGCCGTGCGGCTTTGTTGCCAAGATTGGGCCACAGACATGCTTGTCTCCGTCATTAGGAGGATCCTGCTGTGGATGACGTCGGGTGGTCGATGCTGGTTCAAGACCGGGAGTTCGCACGCCCCATGGCCCCCGACGTTATCCGGGCGGCTGTGAACTCAACCTGACCCGACCCTACCCGCGGTGGGGCGGGCCGACAACGTTTGGTGACCGAACGGTTACTTGATCTCGGCGAGGACCGTGCCCTGGGTGATGGCCGCGCCCGCCTCGACCGCCAGGCCGGTGATGGTGCCGTCCTTGTGGGCCGTGACCGGGTTCTCCATCTTCATCGCCTCCAGGACCACCACCAGGTCGCCGGTGGCGACCTCCTGACCCTCCTCGACGGCGACCTTGACCACGGTGCCCTGCATCGGCGCCGTCACCGCGTCGCCGGAGGCCGCCGCGCCCGCGTGCGACCCGCGCTTGCGCGGCTTGGGCTTCTTGCGGATGACGCCGGCCGGGTCGGCCGAACCGTTCGACAGGGCCAGGTCGCCGGGCAGCGACACCTCGAGCCGGCGCCCGCCCACCTCGACGACGACCTTCTGGCGCGGCCGGGCGTCCTCCTCGTCCAGCGGCTCGCCGCCGGTGAACGGTTCGACGGTGTTGTTCCACTCGGTCTCGATCCAGCGGGTGTGCACCGAGAAGCCGTTGTCGTCGCCGATGAACGCCGGGTCACTCACCACGGCCCGGTGGAACGGGAGCACCGTGGCCAGGCCCTCGACCTCGAACTCGGCCAGCGCCCGGCGGGCCCGCGCCAGCGCCTCGTGCCGGTCGGCGCCGTACACGATCAGCTTGGCCAGCATCGAGTCGAACTGGCCGCCGATCACCGAGCCGGTCTCCACGCCGGAGTCCAGCCGCACGCCGGGGCCGGTGGGCGGGTGGAACTTGCTGACCGGCCCGGGCGCGGGCAGGAAGTTGCGGCCGGCGTCCTCGCCGTTGATGCGGAATTCGATCGCGTGCCCGCGCGGGGTCGGGTCCTCGGTGATGTCCAGCTTCTCGCCGTTGGCGATCTTGAACTGCTGCAGCACCAGGTCGATGCCCGCGGTCTCCTCGGTGACCGGGTGCTCGACCTGCAGGCGGGTGTTGACCTCCAGGAAGGAGATCAGGCCGTCCTGGCCGACCAGGTACTCGACGGTGCCGGCGCCGTAGTAGTGCGCCTCCTTGCAGATCCGCTTGGCCGACTCGTGGATCTCCTTGCGCTGGGCGTCGGTCAGGAACGGCGCGGGCGCCTCCTCCACCAGCTTCTGGAAGCGGCGCTGCAGCGAGCAGTCGCGGGTACCCGCGACGACGACGTTGCCGTGCTGGTCGGCGATCACCTGCGCCTCGACGTGGCGGGGCTTGTCGAGGTAACGCTCCACGAAGCACTCGCCGCGGCCGAACGCGGACACGGCCTCGCGGACGGCCGACTCGTACAGCTCCGGGATCTCCTCGAGCGTGCGGGCCACCTTCATGCCCTTGCCGCCGCCGCCGAACGCCGCCTTGATCGCGATCGGCACGCCGTACTCCTTGGCGAAGGCCACCACCTCGTCGGCGTCCTTGACCGGGTCGGGCGTGCCGGGCACCAGCGGGGCCTGGGCGCGCGCGGCGATGTGGCGCGCGGTGACCTTGTCGCCCAGGTCGCGGATGGACTGCGGGCTCGGCCCGATCCAGATCAGGCCGGCGTCGGTCACCGCCTGGGCGAAGTCGGCGTTCTCCGACAGGAATCCGTAGCCGGGGTGGATGGCGTTGGCGCCGGACTTCTCCGCCGCGTCCAGGAGCTTGCCGAAGTCCAGGTAGGACTCCGCCGAGGTTTGGCCGCCGAGGGCGAACGCCTCGTCCGCCAGGCGCACGTGCGGCGCGTCGGCGTCGGGCTCGGCATACACCGCCACGCTGGGCAGGCCCGCATCGCGGGCCGCGCGGATCACCCGGACGGCGATCTCACCGCGGTTGGCGACGAGCACCTTGGAGATCCTCGAGCTGGCGTGACTGGCCACTGCGCCTCCTGTTTGGCTGGACGTCTTCGTCTCTAAGAGATTTTCTTACAAGTCTTGTCCGGGGAAGTTTATGCGGCGCGCCGCGCGCCCTGAAACCCGGTGCCGGAATCCGTTTGTGATCAGGCCGCCTCGCGCAGGCGGCGCTTGATCCGGGCCAGCATCGCCGACATGCCGCGCAGTCGCAGCGGGCTGATCAGAGCGGCCAGGCCCAACTCGGTGTAGAAATCCTCGGGCACCGCCAGGATGTCCGCGGCGGGTTGTTCGTCGAGACCGGCGGCCAGGATCGACGCGAACCCCCGGGTGGTGGGCGCCTCGGCGGGCGCGCTGAAGTGCAGCCGCACCCGGCCCCGGTCGCTGGCGTCGACGTGCAAAAACAGCGGCGACTGGCATTCGGGCACCGGCTCCATCGCCGCCTCCTCGAGTTCCGGGGGCAGGGCCGGCAGCTCGTTGGCGAATTCCAGCAGCAGCGCCAGCTTGTCCTGGCCCTGGACCTCGGCGAAGTCGGAGACCACCTCGGCCAGGGGCGCGGGCATGCTCATGGGACCGGCACGGCTCCCGGTTCGGGGCCCCCGACGATCGGGACTCGTACCGTGTTGCCCCACTCGGTCCACGATCCGTCGTAGTTGCGGACCCCGGGCTTGCCCAGCAGATGCGTCAGCACGAACCAGGTGTGGCTGGAACGCTCGCCGATGCGGCAGTAGACGACGGTCTTGTCGTTGGGCTGCAGGAAGCCGTAGAGCTCTTCGAGCTCGGCGCGGCTGCGGAACCGGCCGCTCTCGTCGACGGCCTTGGCCCACGGGATCGACCGGGCGGTGGGGATGTGCCCGCCGCGCAGCACGCCCTCCTCGGGGTACTCGGGCATGTGGGTGCGCTTGCCGGTGTACTCGTCGGGCGAGCGCACGTCGATCAGCGGCTGGGTGCCGAGGATGCCCAGCACGTCGTCCTTGTAGGCGCGGATGGGCTCGTCGTTGCGCTGCACGACGGGATAGCCCGTCGACGTCTTGGTCGGGACGTCCAGGGTGGTCTCGCGGCGCTCGGCCAGCCACAGGTCGCGGCCGCCGTTGAGGAGGCGGACGTCGGGGTGGCCGAACAGCGTGAAGACCCACAGCGCGTAGGCCGCCCACCAGTTGCTCTTGTCGCCGTAGATCACCACGGTGTCGTCGCGGGCGATGCCCTTGCGGTCCATCAGCTCGGCGAACTGCTGGCCGTCGATGTAGTCGCGGACCCTCGGGTCGTTGAGGTCGGTGTGCCAGTCGATCTTGACCGCGCCGGGGATGTGGCCGACGTCGTAGAGCAGCACGTCCTCGTCGGACTCGACGATCACCAGGCCGGGGGCGCCCATGTTGGCCGACAGCCAGTCGGCGGTGACGAGCCGTTCGGGGTGGGCGTATTCCGTCAGGGAGGGATGCGGGTCGGGGGGTAATGGCACGACTTCGAGCCTACCGCCGGGGCTCGGGGCGCGGCCGGTCAGTGCTGGCCCCCCGGCGCTTTGCGTGTGAAACCTGGGCTTTGCTTGTGATCTGAGGGATTTGGGTGTGCAGCCCCGGCGGGAAAATCGCCGAATCACCGCCCCGGCTTCACGCCGAAAGCCCTGGCTTCACACCCAACGCACTGGGCTCGCCGCCCACAGCGCGGCCACCGACAGCCCCACCCGTGCCAGCAGCGAGCGCAGCAGCGGCAGGCTCACGCCGATCACGTTCGACGGGTCGCCGTCGATCCCGTCGACGAACCAGCCGCCCAGCCCGTCCAAAGTGAATCCCCCCGCCACCCCCAGTGGCTCGCCGGCCGCGACATAGGCCCGCAGATCCGCCTCGGCAGGCCGCGCGAAATGCACTGTGGTGCAAACGGATTCGGTCTCGCGGTGGGTGATCGCGCCGTCGCTCAGCCGCAGCAGGCAGTGCCCGGTGTGCAGGCGGCCGGACCGGCCGCCCATCAGGCGCCACTGGGCCGCGGCTGCTTCGGGCGAGCCCGGCTTGCCGCACAGCCGCCCGTCGAGGTAGAGCATCGAATCACAGCCGAGCACAACGCAATCCGCCGCGACGGTGGCTCCCACGTCGACGGCCACCCGGTCGGCCTTGGCGGCCGCCAGCGCGCAGACCACCTCGTCGGGCGCAGCGCCCGATCCCAAACTCGCGGTGATCGCATCCTCGTCGACGCCGGACACCACGACCAGCGGATCGACGCCGGCCTGGCGCAGCACCTTCAGGCGACCCGAAGACGCCGAACCCAGCACCAGCCGGGTCACTGCTTCATGTGTGTCATCTGCTGCATGGTGAGCCGCTGGTAGTTGGACATCGCGTAGCGCAGCCGGTCGACGGGCAGCCCCCAGCGGGTGCGCTCCGGCTCGGCGGGCTCCGGGACGCCGCCGCCCACGCCGCCCAGCACCGCGATCAGCGCGGCCAGCTCCTCGTCGGTCGGCTTGCCCTTGACGACCTGGATGTGCGGCTCGTGCTCGTGGGGGTGCTTCGTCTCGTCGCTCATAGCGGAATGTTCCCGTGCTTCTTGGGCGGCAGGTGGGAGATCTTGCGTTCCAGCAGGCGCAGCGCCGTGCCGATGTAGCCGCGGGTGGACGACGGCGGGATCACCGCGTCGACGTAGCCGCGCTCGGCCGCGACGTAGGGGTTGACGAGGGTGTCCTCGTACTCCTGCTGCAACTGCAGCCGCAGCGCGTCCACGTCCTCGCCGTTCTTCGCGGCCTCGGACAGCTGCTTGCGGTAGACGAAGCCCACCGCCCCCGAGGCGCCCATGACGGCGATCTGGGCGCTCGGCCAGGCCAGGTTGACGTCGCAGCCCATGTCCTTGGAGCCCATGACGCAGTAGGCGCCGCCGTAGGCCTTGCGGGTGATGACCGTGATCTTCGGGACCGTGGCCTCGCCGTAGGCGAACAGCAGCTTGGCGCCGCGGCGGATGATGCCGTTGTACTCCTGGCCGGTGCCCGGCAGGAAGCCCGGAACGTCCACCAGCATGATGATCGGGATGTTGAAGCAGTCGCAGGTCCGCACGAAGCGGGCCGCCTTCTCCGAGGCGTTGATGTCCAGGCAGCCGGCGAACTGCGTGGGCTGGTTGGCCACGATCCCGACCGGCCGGCCCTCGATGCGGCCGAACCCGACGACGATGTTCTGCGCGTAACCGGCCTGGATCTCGAGGAACTCGTCGTCGTCGAGGATGCGGGTGATCACCTCGTGCATGTCGTACGGCTGGTTGGGCGAGTCCGGGATCAGCGTGTCCAGCTCGAGGTCCTCGGCGGTGAGGTTGTCCTCGATCGCGCCCTCGGGGACGGGCTCGGCGTAGCGGGGCGCGTCGGTGGCGTTGTTGGGCGGCAGGTAGCTCAGCAGGTCGCGCACCCAGTCGAAGGCGTCCTGCTCGCCGGAGGCGACGTAGTGCAGGGTGCCCGACTTGGCCATGTGCGTGTGGGCGCCGCCGAGCTCCTCCATGGTGACGTCCTCGCCGGTGACGGTCTTGATGACGTCGGGTCCGGTGATGAACATCTGGCTGGTCTGGTCGACCATGACCACGAAGTCGGTCAGCGCGGGGGAGTAGACGTGCCCGCCGGCGGCGGCGCCCATGATCAGCGAGATCTGCGGGATGACGCCGGAGGCCAGGATGTTGTTGCGGAAGATCTTGCTGTACAGGCCCAGCGAGACGACGCCCTCCTGGATCCGCGCGCCGGCGCCGTCGTTGATGCCGATCAGCGGGCGGCCGGTCTTGAGGGCCAGCTCCTGGACCTTGACGATCTTCTCGCCGTACACCTCGCCGAGGCTGCCGCCGAACACCGTGGCGTCCTGGCTGAAGATGCACACGTCGCGGCCGTCGATGGTGCCGTAGCCGGTGATCACGCCGTCGCCGAGCGGGCGGTTGGCCTCCAGGCCGAAGTTCGTGCTGCGGTGCCGCGCCAGCGCGTCGAGCTCGACGAACGAGTCCTCGTCGAGCAGGGCGAGGATGCGCTCGCGGGCCGTCAGCTTGCCCTTGGCGTGCACCTTCTCGACGGCCTCTTCGCCCACCGGGTGCAGCGACTCCTCGCGCCGCTTGTGCAGCTCGGCCAGCTTGCCCGCGGTGGTGTGGATGTCGATGGTGTGCTCGGCGGCGGGCTCGGCGGTGTGGTCGGTAACGCTTGTCATGGGACTCGATGGTATCGGCAGGCCCGGCGCCCGAGTTTTAGGCTGGGTCCAGTGACGGATCGCGATTCGCTTCGGCAACCGTTGGATCAGGCCGCGCTGCGCGCCGAGCTGATCGGCACCGGGCTGGGCTGGCGCCGGCTCGACGTCGTCGAGCAGACGGGCTCCACCAACGCCGACCTGCTGGCGCGCGCCGCCGCGGGGACCGACGTCGCCGGTGCGGTGCTGATCGCCGAGCACCAGACGGCCGGCCGGGGGCGCCACGGCCGCGGCTGGTCGGCCACCCCGCGGGCCCAGATCACGATGTCGGTGGGCGTCAGCATCGTCGACGTGCCGACCGAGGGGTGGGGCTGGCTGTCGCTGGCCACAGGCGTGGCGATCGTCGACGCGGTCCAGCAGGTGACCGGCGTGCGGGCCGGCCTCAAGTGGCCCAACGACGTGTTGGCCGGCCCACCGGATTCGCCGGGAAAGCTGGCCGGCATCCTCGCCGAGGTCGCGCGGCCGGTCGTGGTAATCGGCTTGGGGCTCAACGTGACTCAGGCCCCCGACGAGGTCGACGGCCCCGGCGCGACGTCGCTGTACGACCTCGGCGTGGCCGCGCCCGACCGCCACCGGCTGGCGTGCGCGGTGTTGACCGAACTGGGCCGGCGGATCGTGGGCTGGCGGGCCGCGCGCGGCGCCGACTGGGCGCTGGCGGCCGACTACCGGGCCCGCAGCCTGACCATCGGCCACGCCGTGCGCGCCCAGCTGCCCGGCGGCAAGGAGGTCGTCGGCACCGCGACCGCCGTCGACGACCACGGCCGGTTGTGTCTGGAGGCCGGGGGCCAGACGGTCGTCGTTTCCGCCGGTGACGTGGTGCATCTGCGCTAGCGGCGGTAGCTTCGCTCCCGTGAGCTATCCCGACAATGCCCTGGCCGCCGGCGAACAGGTGGTCCTGCACCGCCACCCGCACTGGAAGCGCCTGATCTGGCCCGTCGTGGTCCTGGTGCTGGCGACGGCGCTGGCCGCGTTCGGCTCCGGCTACCTCAACTCGACGCACTGGGAGCAGCTCGCCAAGAACATCATCTACGGGGTCATCTGGGGGATCTGGCTGGTGATCGTCGGCTGGCTGACGCTGTGGCCATTCTTGGATTGGCTGACAACGCATTTCGTCGTCACCAGCCGGCGGGTGATGTTCCGGCACGGGGTGTTGACCCGCAGCGGCATCGACATCCCGCTGGCGCGGATCAACAGCGTGGAATTCCGGGACAAGCTCACCGAGCGGATGTTTCGCACCGGGACGCTGATCATCGAGTCGGCGTCGCAGGATCCGTTGGAGTTTTACGACATTCCGCGGCTGCGCGAGGTGCACTCGCTGCTATATCACGAGGTTTTCGACACCCTGGGCTCGGAGGAGTCGCCGAGCTGAGCCGACCGGCTGCCCTTTTTCCGCCAGGACCGCAACAGGGTGACGTTGCCCCCCTCGAGCTCGTCCTCCAGCACCTCCGCGAAACCGCCGGCGGTGAGCGCCGATTCCAGGGCCTTGTCGGGGTTGCGGGCGAACTCGTCGGGGAACACCCAGCGCCGGAACGAATAGAAGCGGAACGCCATCTGCAGCAGGTTGCCGATGATGTAGGCCGAGATGAAGTCCGCGATGTTCTCCACGGTCAGCGACACCATGGGCACCCGCAGCTGCAGGACATAGCTCGAGATCCACAGCGGCGCCATGGAGAGCAGCACGCCCACCCCGCTGAAGGCAAAGAACAGCAGCGCCTCGTGGTGGCGCTCGCGGCCCCCGCGGTCGCGGAAGCTCCACTCCCGGTTCAGGACGTAGGACGCGATCACCGCGACGATGCCGGCGATAACCTTGGCGGTGACCGGCTTGGTCTCGAGAACCGTCAGCTTCAGGGTGTAGAAAATCGCCGAGTCGATGACGAAAGTGGTGCCGCCGACGATCGCGAATTTGATCAGCTCGTGATGGCGCAGCAAATGCGGCTGCAAGGCCTCGGGCAGGCGCGAGATGGCGGCATCGGCGAAGGACACAACACGTCAGTGTACGGACGGACACGAAAACGACGCAAAATGTTACATAACGATTGGGCTTCTCGGCCGGTCACCACGCCTCCCGCACCACACCGCGCGCCGTGACACCATGATGGCCGTGCCGCGCAGACGCCTTCCCTCAGGTACCCCTTCCGTGGCGATGGTCGGCGGCGGGCAGCTCGCGCGCATGACCCACCAGGCCGCGATCGCGCTGGGGCAGACGCTGCGGGTGCTCGCCACCGCGCCCGACGAATCGGCCGCTCAGGTCACCCCCGACGTCGTGATCGGCTCGCACACCGATCTCGAGGACCTGCGCCGCGTCGCGGCCGGGGCCGAGGTGCTGACGTTCGACCACGAGCACGTCCCCACGGAGCTGCTGGAGAAGCTGGTCGCCGAGGGCGTCAACGTCGCGCCGCCGCCGCAGGCCCTGGTGCACGCGCAGGACAAGCTGGTGATGCGGCGGCGCTTGGAGGCCCTCGGCGCGCCCGTGCCGCGTTATGCCGAGATCCGCAGCGTCGACGAGCTCGACGCCTTCGCGCGGCGGATGGGCGGCCCGGTGGTGGTGAAAGCGGTCCGCGGCGGGTACGACGGGCGCGGCGTGCGGATGGCCCGCGACCCCTCGCACGCCCGGGAAATCGCCGAAAGCTTCCTGGCCTCTCGTGTGCCGGTGATGGCCGAGGAGCAGGTGAACATGCGGCGCGAGCTGTCGGCCCTGGTGGCGCGCTCGCCGTTCGGGCAGGGCGCCGCGTGGCCCGTCGTGGAGACGGTGCAGTCCGACGGGATCTGCGTGCAGGTGATCGCGCCGGCGCCGGACCTCCCCGACGACGTCGCCGCGGCGGCCCAGCGGCTGGCGTTGCGGTTGGCCGCCGAGCTGGGCGTCGTCGGCGTGCTGGCGGTCGAGTTGTTCGAGACGGCCGGCGGCGACCTGCTCGTCAACGAGCTCGCGATGCGGCCGCACAACTCCGGGCACTGGACCATGGACGGCGCGCGCACCAGCCAGTTCGAACAGCACCTGCGCGCGGTGCTGGACTATCCGCTCGGCGACACCGACGCCATCGCGCCGGTGACGGTGATGGCCAACGTCCTGGGCGCCGCGCAGCAGCCCGCGATGTCCACCGACGAGCGGCTGCACCACCTGTTGGCGCGGATGCCCGACGCCCGCGTTCACCTCTATGGCAAGGCCGAACGGCCGGGGCGCAAGGTCGGGCACATCAACTTCCTGGGCACCGACCCGGCGGAGCTGCCCAGGCTGCGTGAACGCGCCGAGCTGGCGGCACACTGGTTGTCACACGGGCAGTGGACGGACGGATGGGATCCGCATGAGTGAGCCTCGCGTCGGCGTGATCATGGGCAGCGACAGCGACTGGTCGGTGATGTCCGACGCCGCCGACGCGCTGGCCGAGTTCGACATTCCCGCCGAGGTCCGGGTGGTCTCGGCGCATCGCACGCCTGAGGTGATGTTCGACTACGCCCGAGGCGCGGCTGGCCGCGGCCTGCAGGTGATCATCGCCGGCGCCGGGGGCGCGGCCCACCTGCCCGGGATGGTCGCCTCCGCCACGCCGCTGCCGGTGATCGGGGTGCCGGTGCCGCTGGCCCGCCTCGACGGTCTGGACTCGCTGCTGTCGATCGTGCAGATGCCGGCCGGCGTCCCGGTGGCCACCGTTTCCATCGGCGGCGCCCGCAATGCCGGGCTGCTGGCCGTGCGCATCCTGGCGTCCTCCGACCCGGCGCTGCGGGCCCGGGTGGAGGCGTTCTCCGAGCAGCTGGCCGAGACCGTGCGCGCGAAGGATGCGGCGCTGCAGGAGCGCCAGGGTAAAGTTACCGGCCAGTAGCTCGGTGACGACGCGGGCGCGTCGCGGCCGCCGAGGAGCCGAGCAGGGCCAGCAGAGTGCAAGAGGAGGCCGAGATGGCTGCATGGGCCGGAAACCCGTCGTTTGATCTGTTCCAACTGCCCGAGGAGCACCAGGAGTTGCGGGCGGCGATCCGTGCGCTGGCGGAGAAGGAGATCGCCCCGCACGCGGCCGACGTCGATGAGAACGCGCGGTTCCCGCAGGAGGCGCTCGACGCACTGAACGCCTCGGGGTTCAACGCCGTGCACGTGCCCGAGGAGTTCGGCGGGCAGGGCGCGGACTCGGTGGCGGCGTGCATCGTGATCGAAGAGGTCGCCCGGGTGGACGCCTCGGCGTCGCTGATCCCGGCGGTGAACAAGCTGGGCACCATGGGCCTGATCCTGCGGGGTTCCGACGAGCTCAAGAAGCAGGTCCTCCCGGCCATCGCCGACGGAACGATGGCGTCGTACGCCTTGAGCGAGCGCGAGGCCGGCAGCGACGCGGGATCGATGCGGACCCGGGCCAAGGCCGACGGCGACGACTGGATCCTCAACGGCGCCAAGTGCTGGATCACCAACGGCGGCAAGTCGAGCTGGTACACGGTGATGGCGGTGACCGACCCGGACAAGGGCGCCAACGGCATCTCGGCGTTCATGGTGCATTCCGACGACGAGGGCTTCACCGTCGGGCCGAAGGAACGCAAGCTCGGCATCAAGGGCTCGCCGACCACCGAGCTGTACTTCGAGAACTGCCGCATCCCCGGCGACCGGATCATCGGCGAGCCGGGCACCGGCTTCAAGACGGCGCTGGCGACGCTGGACCACACCCGCCCCACGATCGGCGCCCAGGCCGTGGGCATCGCCCAGGGCGCGGTGGACGCCGCGATCGCCTACACCAAGGACCGCAAGCAGTTCGGCGAGTCCATCAGCAGCTTCCAGGCCGTGCAGTTCATGCTGGCCGACATGGCGATGAAGGTGGAAGCCGCGCGGATGATGGTGTACCAGGCGGCCGCCCGCGCCGAGCGCGGCGAATCCAACCTCGGCTTCATCTCCGCGGCCTCGAAGTGCTTCGCGTCCGACGTCGCGATGGAGGTGACCACCGACGCGGTGCAACTGTTCGGCGGCGCGGGCTACACCACCGACTTCCCGGTCGAGCGGATGATGCGCGACGCCAAGATCACCCAGATCTACGAGGGCACCAACCAGATTCAGCGCGTGGTGATGTCCCGGGCGCTGTTGCGCTGACCAGCCCGCAATGCGGGACTGCATTGGGAACCCACAGGCGGACCGCATATCATCTCCGACGGCAACCACTCCGGGTGGTGAGGCCGAACACAGAGCCGGTGAGCAGGCACCGGTCATCCACGTCGACCGAAATTACATAGCAAAGCGTCTTACCGCGGCCAGGGGGTCTCAGGTGAAAAACGCGGCTACCCGGGCGCACCTTCGGACGATCGGGACTTGATCCGGTGCGCACTCCTGTCACTGAAGCGGCGCATTGGCAGTCCTTGTCGCTGTTGTTGGTCGAGGACGACCGCGCCGACGCGGTGCTCGTCGAGGACCTGATCGCGGACGCGGTCGCCGACATCCGCGTGATCTGGGCGCAGTCGATGGCGCATGCGGAACGCGAGCTCGCGACGGCCCGGCCCGACTGCGTCCTGCTGGACCTGCACCTGCCGGACGCCAGCGGGATGGACGCGCTGGACCGCATCGCCAAGCGCGACGCCACCGTTCCGATCGTCGTGCTGACCGGGCTGAACGACGAATACTTCGGGGCGTCCGCCGTCGCGGCCGGCGCGCAGGATTACCTGGTCAAGGGACGCGTCGAGCCCGAAATGCTGCGGCGCGCGCTGCTGTACGCGATCGAGCGCAAACGGGCCGAGCTCATCTCCGCCGACCTGCATGCCAGCCGGCTGCGGGCCCGCGAAAACGCGCTGCTGGAACGCGGGCTGCTGCCCTCGCCGCTGCTGCTCGAGGAGCCCGGCGTCGACATCGTCGCCCGCTACCGGCCCAGCCGCGAGGACGCGTTGTTGTGCGGCGACTTCTACGACGTCGTGCAGACGCCCGACCGGGTGGTGCACGTCCTGATCGGCGACGTCGCCGGCCACGGGCCGCACGAGGCGGCCCTGGGCGCGGCGCTGCGCATCGCGTTTCGGGCGCTCACCTTCGCCGGCGTACACGGCGTGGAACTGATGCGGCGGCTCGAACAGGTGCTGCACTCGGAACGAACCGGGACCGGAATCTTCGCGACGGTGCTCAGCCTGGAAATCCACCCCGACAGTCCGCGCGTCACGGTGGTGCGCGCCGGTCATCCCGGGATGCTGCTTCAGGACGGCACCGGGGTGGGATGGGTCGAGCCCCCGGCCGGGCCGGCGCTGGGCCTGCGCGCCGACGACTGGCCGCAGCACGATCTGGACCTGGCCACCGGCCGGGGCCTGCTGCTGTTGACCGACGGGCTCTTCGAGGGGTATTCGGGCGAGGGCAACCGCCGGCTGGGCGAGGACGGCCTGCTCGAGCTGGCCCGCCGGCACGCGCAGCTGCCCGGCCCGGCGTTCGTCGACGCGCTGATCGACGGCGCCCAGTTCCTCGCCGAGCCGCGCGGCGGGCTCACCGACGACATCGCCGTGTTGCGCGTCGAGCGGACGACGGCGTGAGCCCCGCCCCGCGCGCGCCGCGCCTGGCCCAGCTCACCGTGCGCGGCTGGCAGTTCCTGGTGCTGTTCACGATGGGCGTGATGGTGCTCGCCGGAGCGATCGTCGGTTGGGCGTTGCTGCACCGCACCGACCAGATGTCGCGCGCGGTGATCGACGGCATCGCGCCGGCGCGGGTGGCCGCCGGTCAGCTGCAGGCGGCGCTGCGGGACCAGGAAACGGGGATTCGCGGCTATGTGATCACCGACGATCGCCAGTTCCTCACCCCGTACTACGACGGGCAGCACGAGGAACAGGTGGCCGCCGCCGAGATGCGGCGCCGGCTGAGCCCGCGGCCCGACCTGATGGCGGATCTCGACGCGATCGAGAAGGCGGCCGCCAGGTGGCGGGTGACGTATGCCGAGCCGTCGATCGAGGGCGTGGCCCCGGGCGGCCGCAACGTCACGAACCGGCCGGCCGCCGAACGCGGAAAGGCCGAATTCGACCACCTGCGCGGCCTTTTCGACACACAAAACGCGAACCTCGCCGCCGCGCGCGACCGCGCGGTCGACGACCTCCAACGCACCGATGCCTGGCGGGACAGGGTGCTCGGGGCGATGGTGTTGCTGTTTTTCGGCACGGCCGCGGCGCTGGGGATCCTGACGCGCAACGCGGTCACCCGCCCGATCGCCGCGCTGACCGACGCGTGCCGGCGAATCACCCGCGGCAGCTTCGACGAAACCATTTCGCCCCCGCGGCGGCCCAAAGACATCCGCAACATGGCCATCGACGTGGAGAACATGCGGGAACGGCTCGTCGAAGAGCTCGAGGTCTCCCACTCGGCCCGGACGCTTCTGGATGAACAGGCGGCCGAGTTACGGCGCTCGAACGCCGAACTCGAGCAGTTCGCCTACGTCGCGTCGCACGATCTGCAGGAGCCGCTGCGCAAGGTCGCCTCGTTCTGCCAGTTGCTCGAAAAGCGGTACGGCGACCAACTCGACGGCCGCGGAATCGAGTACATCGGGTTCGCCGTGGACGGGGCCAAGCGCATGCAGGTGCTGATCAACGACCTGCTCACCTTCTCGCGCGTCGGCCGCCTGGGCACCTCCGAAACCGAGGTCGAACTCGACGCGGCGCTGGCCCCCGGCGTCGCCAACCTCGCCGCCGCGATCGAGGAAGCCGACGCCGAGATCGTGCGGCCGTCGCAGCCCCTCCCGCGCATCATCGGGGATCCCACGCTGCTGACGATGCTGTGGCAGAACCTGATCGGCAACGCGATCAAGTTCCGGCACTCCGATCGCCGGCCCCGCGTCGTCATCGACTGCGAACGCCGCGCCGGCGAACACGGTGATGAGTGGTTATTCTCCGTGTCGGACAACGGCATTGGCATCCCCGAAGAGTTCACCGACAAGATCTTCGTGATCTTCCAGCGCCTGCACGGCCGCGAGGTGTACTCCGGAACCGGCGTCGGCCTGGCGCTGTGCAAGAAGATCGTCGAGCACCACGGCGGCACCATCTGGGTCGACACGTCCTACACCGACGGGACCCGATTCCAATTCACCCTGCCGATTCCCGCGCCGGTGGGTGCGGGCGGGGCAAGACCAGTCACTTCGGAAGGAAGCCACCTTGACACCAGCGACGTCGGCCGGTAGGGCGATCGAAATCCTGCTCGTCGAAGACGACCCTGGCGATGAGCTCATCACCCGAGAGGCGTTCGAGCACAACAAGCTCAAGAACAATCTGCACGTCGCGCACGACGGGGAGGAGGGCTTGGACTTCCTCTACCAGCGCGGCCAATTCGAGGGCGCGCCACGCCCCGACCTCATCCTGCTCGACCTGAACCTGCCGAAATACGACGGCCGGCAGCTGCTGGAGAAGGTCAAGTCCGATCCGGACCTCGCCCGCATCCCGGTCGTCGTGCTGACCACCTCCTCGGCCGAGGAGGACATCCTGCGCAGCTACGAACTGCACGCCAACGCCTACGTCACCAAGCCGGTCGACCTCGACCAGTTCATGAGCGCCGTCCGCCAGATCGACGAGTTCTTCGTTCAGGTGGTGCGGCTGCCGGGCAGGTAAACCCCGGGCTAGGAAGCGGTTTCCGGTGCGGTGAGGAACTCCTCGTTGTGCTGCCCCGGGGCGGGCGGCGGATCGGTGGCCCAGCCGGACGACGAAGCGTCGAAACTCGCGTAGCGCGCGGGCATGCGCACCACGGTGATCACCTGATCGCCGCTGCCGAGCCGCAGGGCCAGCTCGTTCTCGGCGAACAGCGGGGTGTCGACCACCTGCTTCCAGGTGTAGGCCAGACAGGCCATCAGGCCGCCCGCCTGCAGCAGCTCGACCCATTCGGCGGCGGTCTTGGCGGCCAGCGCCGACTCGAGTTCGTCGGTCAGTTCCGGGTAATTCATTGCGCGCGAACGCTGATCGATGAACCGCTCGTCCTCCGCCAAGTCCGGGCGGCCGATGATCTCGCACAGCTTCGCCCAGTGCTTGGGCACGTAGGCGCTGATCACCAGGTAGCCGTCCGCGGCCTTGAACGCGTCCGACGGCTGGGTGGCGAAGCCAACCCCCTTGCGCTTCTTGGCTTTTGGCTCCGAATCGCCCTTGGGCGCCTCGCTCGGCTTGTTCAGGTGAATCGTGAGCTGGCTGGCCTGCAGTCCCACCGCGACGTCGTACATCGCCACCCGGACGACATCGGCCACGCCGTGCCGCTCCCGGTTGAGCAGCGCGGCCAGCACCGCCTGGGCCAGCACGTGGCCGCTGGCGGCGTCGACGAGTTGGAACGGGATGATCTGCGGTTTGCCTGTCGGCGTGGGCATCCCGGTGGTCATGCCGGATTCGGCGGCCACCATCAGGTCGACGCCGGGCCTGCTGCCGTGCGGGCCGTTGCCGCCGTAGGCCGACAGGCGCGCGTAGATGAGCCTGGGATTGCGCGCCCGCAGGTCGTCGGGGCCCAGCCCCAGGCGCTCCATCACGCGTGGGCGAAACCCCTCCAGGACGACGTCGGCGGTGTCGGCCAGTCGCAGGATCTGCTGCCTGTTGTCCTCGTCGGTCAGATCGACCGCCACCGATTTCTTGCCCCGGTTGTGGGGCCAGAACAGCGTGGGCAGCGGCGGGCGCCCGGGCAGCACCACGGTGATCTGCCGGGCCGCCTCGCCGCCGGGTGCCTCGACCTTGATCACCTCGGCGCCCAGGTCGGCCAGCACCTGCCCGGCCAGCGGGCCGGCGATGTTCTGGGTGAAGTCGAGCACCCGGTAGCCGTCAAGGGGCTTGGGGGGCTTGGCGTTTGGCATATCGGCCTTCCTTTAACCCGCCTCGTGCAGCACCGCGGTGCAGTAGTAGTTCCTGGCGAACGGCGCGGCGGGGCCCTCGGGCTGCAACGGTAACCCGGTGTCGGCCAACAGCCGATTCAGCGGGGTCCGGACGGGCCGCCAGCCGCGGTCGGCCAGGTAGGTCGCCGCGTCGTTGCGCTCGCCGGGGAAGCCCAGGTCGCCCAAAGCGATGTCGAGGCCGTTGGCCCGCCACTTTTCGCTCGCGGCGTTGAGCGCGTCCCCGCTGACGCCGGTGTTCCAGAACACCTCGGCCACCAGCCGGCTGCCGTCGGCGCTGAGCTCGGTCACCTGATCGAGCAGTCGGTCCTGGGCCTCGGGCGGCAGGAACCCGAGCAGCCCCTCGGCGGCCCACGCGGCCGGCCGGCCGGCGTCGAATCCGGCCCGCCGCAGCGCCGACGGCCAGTCGTGGCGCAGGTCGATCGACACGGCCCGCAGCTCGGCCGCGGGCGTGGCGCCGAGCGCCGAGATGGTGGCGGACTTGAACGCAATGACTTCGGGTTGGTCGACCTCGAACACGGTGGTGCCCGCCGCCCAGGGCAGCCGGTAGGCGCGGGCGTCGAGACCCGAGGCCAGGATGACGACCTGGCGGATGCCCGCCTCGCCCGCCTCGGCGAAGAAGGCGTCGATGAAGCGGGTGCGGGCGGCCATCATGTCGGTCATGCGCTGCATGCCCCACGGGGCGCCGGGAACGTCCACGTCGGTGGAGCGCAATTCGCCCGCGGCCCACCGGGTCATGAAATCGACGCCCACGGCCCGCACCAGGGGCTCGGCGAACGGGTCGTCGATCAACGCGTCCCGGGTCGCCCGGGCCCTGCCCGCGGCCACCATGGTCGCGGTGGCTCCCACGCTGGTCGCCAGGTCCCAGGTGTCGTTGTCGCTGCGCGCCATGTCATCCCTTCGCCGGTCGACTCGTTAGCCACAATAACGGTGACCAAAGACCCAACCGGCGGTGGCGTTGCGCCCGCGGAAGCGCTCCGGCGTCTTCGGCCGTCACCGCGCAGGCACGGTTGGGTTACGGCCGCGTGTGGGTGCGCGCGTTCCCGCCCCGGCGCCGCTAGCCTCGCGCCATGACCAGCCTTCCCCTCGTCGCCGACGAGTGCGGTGTCGTCGCCGCGACGCGTGACGCCGGCTGGCAGCGCAGCGCGCAGTGGGCGCGGCGGCTCGCCTGGATCGGCCTCGCGGTGGTGCTCGTCGAGGGCGCCGTCGGCCTGTGGCAGGGCCTGCTGGTCGGATCCATCGCGCTGACCGGCTGGGCCCTGGGCGGTGGCGCCGAGGCACTGGCCAGCGGGGTGGTGATATGGCGTTTCAGCGGCACGCGAACCCTGTCCGAGACGGCCGAGCGGCGCGCACAGCGCGGGGTGGCGGTGTCGTTCTGGCTGACGGCGCCCTACGTCGCCGCCGAGTCCATTCGCGACTTCGCCGACCAACACCACGCTCAGGCGTCGGTGATCGGCATCGCGTTGACGGCCACCGGCTTTTTGCTGATGCCGGTCCTGGGCTGGGCCAACCACAAGCTGGGTGCGCGGCTGTCCTCCCACGCGACCGAGGGGGAAGGCACGCAGAACTACCTGTGCGCGGCCCAGGCCGCCGGCGTGCTGGTCGGCCTTGCGATTACGGCGCTTTCGTCGAGCAATTGGTGGTTTGACCCCGCGATCGGACTGGCCATCGCCGGCATTGCGGGCTGGCAGGGGGTGCGGGCCTGGCGCGGGCAGGACTGCGGCTGCTGATGTCGGCCGTCAGTCCAGGCGGTATCGGATCAGCCGGGAGCTGTTGGCCACCACCGCGACCGACGACGCGTTGTGCAGGATCGCGGCCAGCACCGGGGACAGCGCGCCGCCCGCGCCGATGATCAGCCCGGCGGCGTTGACGGCGATGGACATGCCGTAGTTCTCGCGGATGACGTCGACGGCGCGGGCGCCCAGGTCCCGCACGTCGAGCAGCCGATGCAGGTCGTCGTTGGCCAGCGCCACGTCGGCGGTCTCGACGGCCACGTCGGTGCCGGCCAGGCCCATGGCGATGCCGATGTCGGCGGCGGCCAGCGCGGGGGCGTCGTTGATGCCGTCGCCGACCATGCCGACGACGAAGCCCTCGTCCTGCAGCTCGCGCACCGCGGTGAGCTTGTCCTCCGGCATCACCTCGGCGCGCCACTCGTCGATGCCGAGCTCGGCGGCGACCACCTCGGCGATGTCGGGATGGTCGCCCGTGAGCATCACGATGCGGCGAATCCCGTTGGCCCGCAACTGCGTCAACACCTCGGCCGCCTCCGGGCGCACCTCGTCGCGCAGGCTGATCAGGCCGACCAGCGTGCCGTCCACGGCGAGCAGCAGCGGCGTCTCGGCGCGGCGCCGCAGCTTGTCCACCCATTCCGAGGCCCTCTTGGACACCTTCACCTTTTCGGCGCGCAACAGCGACGGGCTGCCGAGCAGCAGGGTCCGCCCGTCGGCCCAGGTCCGCATGCCCAGCCCCACCAGCACCTCGCACTCCTCGTGCGGCGGGATGCTGATGTGGCGCTCCTCGGTGGAGCGGATCACCGCCTCGGCCAGCGGGTGGCGGGAGTGGATCTCCGAGCTGGCCGCGTAGGCCAGCACCTGCTCGGGCTGCCAATCCTTGTGCATCGCAACGATATTGGTGACCACCGGGCGTCCGACGGTCAGGGTGCCGGTCTTGTCGAACACGATCGCGTCGACCTGGCCCGCCTGTTCGAGGTGGGAGCCGCCCTTGATCAGGATGCCGCGGCGCGCGCCGTTGCCGATCGCGGCGCTGATCGCGGTCGGGGTGGCCAGTCCCACCGCGCACGGGCACGCGATCAGCAGCATGGTCATCGCCCGGCGCACGTCGCCGGTCACGGCCAGCGTGATGGCGGAGACGATGAACGACGTGGGAACGAAACGGCGGGAGAAGTTTTCGCCGACGGTCTGGATCGGCGCCCGGTCGTGCTGGGCCTCCTCGACCCGGGCGATGATGCGGCCGATGGTGGTCTGGTTGCCGACGGCGCGGGCGCGCACCACCAGCCGCCCGCGCACCAGCACCGAGCCGGCGTGCACCCGCGAGTCGACCGCGACGCTGACGGGCAGGTTCTCCCCGGTGATCGCGGACTGGTCGACGATCGCCTCGCCGTCGAGGACCTCGCCGTCCACGGGTATCGCGACGTGGTCGTGGACCACCACCTCGTCGCCGATCTGCAGGCTGTCGATGGGGACCTGGATCTCTTGGCCGTCGGGCAGGCGGATCCACGCCGTGTCCTGGGTTCCCCGCAGCAGCTCGGAGATGGCCCGCCGGGTCCGCCGCAGTGTCAGGTCCTGCAGGTACTCGCCGATGTTGAGCAGCCACAGCACGGTCAGGGCGACGACGTTCTCCCGCAGCACCAGGCTCGCCACGGTGGCCGCGGAGACCAGCGCGTCGGTGCCGGCGCGCCCGGAGCGCAGCGAGCGCAGCGCGCCGGCCAGGAACGGGTAGCCGGTGAAAACCGTGACGCCGGTGGCGAACAGCCGGCCGCTCGGGCCGAGCAGCGGCGGCCGGGCGAACACGTAGCGGCGCACGCCGAGCAAAGCCAGCGCCGCGCCGCCGATCACCATGCGCAGCACGTCGGTGTTGCGGATCTCCGACGAATGCGGCGCGCGCGCCGGGATCAGCTCGGCGGCGACGCGCGCGGCGGCGCCGATCGCGTCCAGCACCGAGGGGCGATCGCAGCGCGGCGGCGAATACCAGACCACCACCGAGCCGGTGCGCGGGTAGGCGTGCACCACCCGCACCCCCGGCTGCTTGGCGACGGCCTCCTCGACCGCGACGGCGCGACGGGAGTCGCCGCGCACCCAGTCGACCGAGACCCGCATGCGCCCGGCGGCGTCCGAAACCACTTGCAAGGCAGAACCTTTGGGTCAGTGTTCGTGCTCGTGGGCGTCGGCGACCGTGGGGGTGGGCGCCTCTTCGCCGACGCGTTCGCGGGCCTCGGCCATGACGTCGCCGAGCTTGAGGCGCGCCGACTCGGCGGCCTCCTCGGCCTTGCGGGTGCCGCGCAGCCCCAGCTCCGCCGCCGATACCGCCGTCTCGTGCAGCGGCGCCTTGGCCACGGCCTTGCGCACCACCTCGTAGGCCGTCACGCCGACCAGGCCGGTGACCAACGTGCCCGCCGCCTTTGCCAAGAGCCCGTACACCGCCATCGCCTCAACCCTCCTGTCGTCGCGAGGTCTACCCGTGCTTGCACGACGTTAACATTGAAATATTGCGATATCAACATGTATTGCGGGCGGCCGGCGCGGTCAGCCGCCGCAGCGCGGTGGGGCGAGGCGGCCCTGGCCATTGGCGACGTCACGCGGCGCATCAAGGATCGGACCGGTCGCTAGCCGTTGGTAGTGGGTCAGTGCGGGTCATCGTGACCGGAGGACGCGAGATGTTGGGATCGGTAGCGGCCCGGGCGATATCCACTTGCTCCAGTGCCGCTGCTCACCCTGGGCACGGCCAAAGGCGTCCGGGCCGCGGTTCATCTCACCTGTGAGAGCGGCCCGTCCGGGGCCGCGAGGACAAGGGGACAAACAGATGAAGGCGATCAAGATCGCTGAGCTCGCGCTGATCGCCACCGCGGCGGCGGCGACAGCCACCGCCCTGCCGCCGACCGCACACGCCGACACCAAGTTCGACTTTCTGTCACCGTCAGGAAACATCAACTGCTCGATGTCGTTGCAGTCCGACTTCGTACTGAACGGCGTCAAGCAGACGGGCAGCAACTACGTGCAGTGCGAGCTGTCCGACTACACCTGGCAGCTACCACAAGCCTGCCCAAGCGGGGTTGTCGGGGTTGCCTTCCGCTCGGACGACACGGAGCCGCCACGCGCGGGCTGCTGGAAGTTTCCCAACCAGACTCCCTTGCCGTGGCCGACCCTCGACTACGGCCATTCACGAACGGTCGGCGCGATCACCTGCGACAGTGAGCCTTCGGGGGTGACGTGCACCAACAGCAACACCGGCCATTTCTTCCATGTATCGCGTGAGTCCTACCAACTGGGGTGAGGTGCCGGCGCCGCTGATTGCTGTGAACCGGTATCCCACTAGGCATGTGGTGCAAGGTCGAGCTGTCGTCGTGTTCTTGATGCAACCAAATAACCCAGAAGGGAACATCCGCCATGCTGAAAATTGCTGCCCGCTCGATCGCGGCTCTCACCGCAGCAGCCGTATCCCTCATCATTGCGGGTGCCGCGGTCGCCAACGCGGATCCGCCGGTGGTGCCGTCGATTCAGGCGTCGCGCGGCGACTACGTCGGGGACTGGCAGAGGCACCTGAGCGCGATGACGATCGCGCCAGACGGCACCGGCACGATCGTGCTCGGGTCCAGCGCCCGCGACGGCGAGCGGTGGACCATACGCTGGACGCAGGGCGACGGCCCGGGTCTCGCGATCAGGTTGGTGCAGCGCATCGGCGCCTGGGGCGCTGGACTGGACGGTGACATCAACGAGCAGACGGCGTGGAAGGCCGAGCTCGTCGTGGCCCCAGACGGCGTCACTGTCCTCCACTTAGCCCACAGCGACGCCGAACTCACCGACGCGAACGCAGGTGACATCTGGTGCTCACAGAAGTATGGCTATAGCCACCTTTGCGGCGCCTGACCAGAGTCGCCCGGCCGGACACCTTCGACGACGACAGGACCAAGACTTCTGCACCAGAAGAGCACTCCTTGGTCGCCCACCGACCTCCTCGGGCGTTCCCATGGGCTCCGTTCGGCAACCGCGCCTCAGAGGACGCGGGTGACCTTTTCCGTCTCGACCCGGCGCGCCAGGGCCGCCGGGTCGGGATGGGCCACCTGCACCAGCGACGCGCCGACGGCCAAGATGGCCAACAGGCCGTCCACCAGATCGCCGGGTCGCGCCCAGGACGCGCTGGACAGCACCCGGTCGGCGGCCGTCAATCCCCGTGCGGCGGCGGATGTTTCGCAGTCGGCCAGGACGTCGCCGACGGATCGCCCGGCCAGCGCCGGGCCGGGCCGGGGCTCGCCGACGATCTGGTCGCCGTGCACGCGCACCGCGGTGGCGTAGTCGGTGACACCGATCGGCAGGTCCGGAGCCGGGCGACCGAACGGGTCCAGCGACAGCACGGCCACCTCGCCGGCGCCCGTCGCTGTAATTTCAAAGGCCTCGTCCAGCCGCTCCGCGGTGCACAGCGCCACGTCCGCGTCCGCTGGTTCGAGCACCGCCTCGGCGCCGATCCACCACACCCCGAACAGCACCGCCGCCGTCTGCCAGTGCGCCGGCAGCAGGATCGCGACCCGGCTGGCCGGCCCGGCGCCCAGCTCGTCGCGCAACAGGTTGCCGGTCTTGGCGGCCCAGTTGGCCAGCGTGGCGGCGGACAGTTCGATGCGCTCGCCGCTGGCGTCGTCGTAGTAGGTGATGCGCGGGCCGACCGGGTCGGCCCGCACCATCGGATCCAGGATGGCCCCGGCGAGCGTGCTCAGTTGATGCACTCGGGCTTGTCGGACCCGGCGGTCAGGATCGGCGACGGCGCCGGCACGTTCGGGTCGGCCCCGGCGGCGGCGTTCGACACCCGGGCGGACACGGCGGCACCGCCGCCGGACAGCCCCGACCCGGGCCCGGTGTAGTCGTTGGCCAGCACCACCCGGACCGTTCCGGCGGCGACGGCCGGGTCGGCGACGACGGGCAGCCCGCCCAGCTCCTTGGCGACCTGCTGGGCGCCCAGGTCGTCGGTCTTGGCGGCGCGCACCTGGCTGCTCTTCACGTGCGCGCCGTCGTTGTTTCCGACGGCGCCGGCGGCAAACCCCTTGGAGCTCAACACCTCTGACACCGCGGCCGCCAGGCCGTTGATGTCGGTGTCGTTGAGCACGCTGGCGGTCGTCTTCGCCGGGGTGTAGGCCAGCTCCTCGGTCTTGCCCTGGGCCTGATCGTGCAGCAGGCCGGCGACCCAGTCGGCCACCTGATGCGGGTCCACCCGCACCACGCTCTGCATGCCGTCGTCGCTCCAGCCGGCCCCGTCGAGCACCGGGATGGTCGCGAAGGCGACGTTGCCGCCGGCCAGCTTCTGCATCTGCTGGACGAAATCCATGACGTCCCAACCCGAGGAGATCACCACCGAGCGCTGTACGGCCGCCTCGAGGCGCCGCAGGGTGGTGGGGCTGGACAGCGTCTTGCCGGAGATGACCCGGTGGGCCAGCGACGCCATCACCACCTGCTGGCGCACCACGCGGTCCAGGTCGCCGCGCGGCAGGTCATGGCGCTGGCGCACGAAGCTCAGCGCCTCGGGGCCGTCGAGCTTTTGCTGCCCGGCGGGGAAGTCGGCTCCCGAAAGCGGTTCGAACACGGGCGCTTTGAGGCAGACGTCGACGCCACCGAGCGCGTCGGTGATCAACGCGAATCCGAGCAGGCCGATCTCGGCGTAGTGGTCGACGGTGACGCCGGTGAGGTCGGCGACGGTCTTGATCAGGGCCTCGCGGCCGGCCTCGGTGCCCTGGGCCGCCGCTTCGGCCGCCGACGCCCCGGCCTGAACGAGGCTGGCGCGCTTGGCCTCCCTGGTCTGGCCGTAGACGCCGTTGATCTTGGTCTTGCCCAGCCCGGGCGCCGCGACGTACGAATCCCGGGGGATCGAGATCGCCGTCGCCGACTTTCCGTTGTTCGGTATCCGGATCAGGATGATCGTGTCGGTGTTGGTCGCTTCCTCGTCCCCGGCCCGCAGGGTGGCCAGCTCCTCTTGCGACAGGGGATTGCCGTGCGCGTCGGTGCGGCTGTCCATCCCGACCAGCAGGATGTCGATCGCGCCGTCGTCGCCGCCCTTGCCCAGCGAGGGCGCGGACATGTGAAAGATGCCGTCCTCGAACGCGCGCACGTTGCCCCAGGCCATCCCGGTGCCGACAACGACCGCGACGGTCAGCACAGTGGCAACCACACGAACCACACGTTGCACAGGCATCACAATAGGTTACTTGTGACACAGCGGCTTCGCGGGTAGCCGGGGGCGGCGTGCCCGGGCCGTGCCAGACTCGACGACATGTCGGGCAGGTCAGAACGAATCGTGATCACGGGGGCCGGGGGGCAACTGGGCAGCTGCTTGGCGGGGCTGGCGACCGAGCGGGGGCGGGAGGTGCTCGCGCTGACGTCGGCGCAGTGGGACATCACCGACCCGGCCGCGGCGGAACGGAACATCCGCGCCGGCGACGTGGTCATCAACTGCGCGGCCTACACCGACGTCGACGGCGCCGAGAGCGACGAGGCGCGCGCCTACGCGGTCAACGCGACCGGCCCGGAAATCCTGGCGCGGGCCTGCGCCCGCGCCGGCGCCCGGCTGATCCACGTCTCCACCGACTACATGTTCACCGGCGACCCCGGCGCCGACCCACGCCCATACGAGCCCAGCGACAAGACCGACGCGCGGGGCGTGTACGCGCTGTCCAAGCTGGCCGGCGAAGAGGCCGTCCTGGCCGCGCTGCCGTCGGCCGTCGTGGTGCGGACCGCCTGGCTCTACACCGGCGGGACGGGCAAGGACTTCGTCGCCGTCATGCGCCGGCTGGCCGCCGGGGACGGGCCGGTCAACGTCGTCGACGACCAGGCCGGGTCGCCGACCTACGTCGCCGACCTGGCCGTCGCGCTGCTGCAGGTCGCCGACGAGCGCGTGCCGGGCCCGATCCTGCACGCCGCCAACGAGGGTGTGGTGTCGCGCTTCGAGCAGGCCCGCGCGGTGTTCGCCGAGTGCGGCGCCGACCCCGAGCGGGTGCGGCCGGTCAAAACCGACGAGTTCCCGCGCCCGGCGCCGCGGCCGAGCTACTCCGCGCTGGGCGGCCAGGAGTCCGCGGCGGCGGGCCTGACGCCGTTAAGGCCCTGGCGCGCTGCGCTTGTCGCGGCGCTGGCCGCATCGGACCGCGACCGACCGTTACCCTCGACGCGTGACTGACATCCTGCCGGTCGTGACGGTGACCTACTCGCCGGGCCCGCACCTGGAGCGGTTCCTGGCCTCCCTGTCGCTGGCCACCGAGCGCCCCGTCAGCGTGTTGCTGGCCGACAACGGCTCCACCGACGGCACCCCGCAGGACGCCGTCGAGCGCTACCCCAACGTGCGGCTGTTCGACACCGGCGCGAACCTCGGGTACGGGACCGCGGTGAATCGCGCGGTCGCGCAGCTGGACGAGAGCCCGGACGAGAACGGCGACTGGGTGATCGTGGCCAACCCCGACGTGCAGTGGGGCCCGGGCAGCATCGACGCCCTGCTGGACGCGGCCACCCGCTGGCCGCACGCGGGCGCCCTGGGCCCGCTCATCCGGGACCCCGACGGGTCGGTGTATCCGTCGGCGCGCCACCTGCCCAGCCTGATCCGCGGCGGCATGCACGCGGTGATCGGCCCGTTCTGGAAGCGCAACCCGTGGACGGCGGCCTACCGCCAGGAGCGGCTCGAGCCCAGCGAACGCGCGGTGGGCTGGCTTTCGGGGTCGTGCCTGCTGGTGCGGCGGTCGGCCTTCAGCCAGGTCGGCGGGTTCGACGAGCGCTACTTCATGTACATGGAGGACGTCGACCTCGGCGACCGGCTGGGCAAGGCCGGCTGGCTCAGCGTCTACGTGCCGTCCTCCGAGGTTCTGCACCACAAGGGCCACTCCACCGGCCACGACCCGGCGATCCACCTGGCGGCCCACCACAAGAGCACCTACCAATTCCTGGCCGACCGCAATGCCGGCTGGTCGCGCGCGCCGCTGCGCTGGACGCTGCGCGCCTCGCTGGCGGCGCGGTCGCGGCTGATGGTGCGCAGTTCGCTGCGCAGCCGCAGGCGCACCCTGGCGCGAGGGCGGCGCTGACGTGGCGCGCCCGCACGTCGACGCCGTGATCCTGGTCGGGGGCAAGGGCACCCGGCTGCGGCCGCTGACGCTCTCGGCGCCCAAGCCGATGCTGCCCACCGCCGGGCTGCCGTTCCTGACCCATTTGCTGTCGCGGATCGCCGCGGCGGGCATCGAGCACGTCATCCTGAGCACGTCGTATCAGGCCCAGGTGTTCGAGGCCGAGTTCGGCGACGGCTCCAAGCTGGGCCTGCAGATGCAATACGTGACCGAGGAGTCGCCGCTGGGCACCGGCGGCGGCATCGCCAACGTCGCCGCGCACCTGCGCCACGACACCGCGATGGTGTTCAACGGCGACGTGCTGTCCGGCGCCGACCTGGGCCAGATGCTGGAATTCCACCGGACCAACTCCGCCGACGTCACCCTGCACCTGGTGCGGGTGGGCGACCCGCGGGCCTTCGGCTGCGTGACGACCGACGAAACCGGAAGGGTCACAGCGTTTTTGGAGAAGACGCAGGATCCGCCGACCGACCAGATCAACGCCGGCTGCTACGTCTTCGAACGCGCGATCATCGACCGGATCCCGCGGGGTCGCGAGGTCTCGGTGGAGCGCGAGGTGTTCCCGGCCCTGCTGTCCGACCCGGCGGTCAAGGTCTGCGGCTACGTCGACGCCACCTACTGGCGCGACATGGGCACCCCGGAGGACTTCGTCCGCGGATCGGCGGACCTGGTCCGCGGGATCGCCCCGTCGCCGGCGCTGCACGGCCATCGCGGCGAGCAGCTGGTGCACGACGGCGCGGCGGTGTCCCCGGGCGCGGTCCTGATCGGCGGCACGGTCGTCGGGCGCGGCGCCGAGATCGGCCCCGGCGTCCGCCTGGACGGGGCGGTGATCTTCGACGGCGTCAAGGTCGAGGCCGGCAGCGTGATCGAGCGCTCGATCATCGGCTTCGGCGCGCGCATCGGCCCGCGGGCGCTGATCCGCGACGGCGTGATCGGCGACGGCGCCGACATCGGCGCGCGCTGCGAGTTGCTGCGCGGCGCCCGGGTGTGGCCCGGCGTCGCCATTCCCGACGGCGGGATCCGCTACTCGTCCGACGTCTGAGGCCGCCTTTTGCGTCGAGATCGACGTAACCGCGAGGCCCACTCGAACTTCTCCGCGCTGGCGTCGATCTCGGTGAGCGTGTCGGTGGTCTCGTCCACCATCGCTGCATGGCGGAGGTGTTCTTGGGCAGCGAAGCGGTCGCGGGGGGCGCTTTCACCGAGTATCAGCTGCGCCGGTGGTATCGGCCGGTCTTTCGCGACGTCTACATCCCGAGGCGGCACGAGCCGTCGCTGGATGACCGCATCCTTGGCGCCTGGCTCTGGTCGCGACGGCGAGCGGTGGTCGCCGGCGCCGCGGCGTCCGCGCTGCACGGTGCGCGGTGGGTCGACGTGGATACACCCGTCGAGCTGGTCTCGAGGAGTGCCCGGCCCCAGCGTGGGCTGATCGTCCGGAACGAGACGCTGGGTGACGACGAGGTGACCGTCGTCAAGCGGCTACAAGTGACATCTGTCGCCCGCACCGCCTTCGACCTTGGTCGGCATCTGCCGCGCGGTCAGGCGCTGGCTCGCCTCGACGCATTGATGCGTGCAAAGCCGTACTCATTCGAAGACGTCTCCGTCTTGACGAAGCGGTACAAAGGCGCCCGCGGCCTGCGACGGCTGGCGGAGGTGCTGCCCCTGGTGGACGGCGGCGCGGCCTCCCCGAAGGAAAGCTGGCTGCGGCTGCTTCTCATGGACGCCGGCCTGCCGAAACCGACGACGCAGATACCGGTCAGCGAGGGCTGGCGATTGGTCGGTGTGCTGGACATGGGTTGGGAGAACTACATGGTCGCGCTGGAGTATGAAGGCGACCAACACCGCACGGATCGAAGGCAATTCGTCAAGGACATCGACCGGCTGAGGAAGCTTTCCGAGCTGGGTTGGACCGTGATCCGGGTCGTCGCGGAGCATCGACCCGACGAGATCGTCCGCCGGGCGTATGAGTCCCTCGTCCACCGTGGCTATCGCCGAGATCGACGTTAGCGCGCGAGTTACTCGCACTTCTGCGCGCTGGCGTCGATCTCGGCGATGGCCCGGGCGACGAGGTACGCCAGCGCGTGATCGGTGCCATCCGGCAACGCGTCGACGGCCCACCACCGCAAATCGTCGGACTCGTCGCTGATGGCGATCTGCGCGCCGGCCGGCGCGTGCGCGACGAACTGCAGGTCCAGGTGGCGGGTGGGCGCGCCGAGCGAGCAGGTGACCGGGTGGACGTGCACGGCGGCCAGCTCGGGCCCGATGCGCAGGCCGGCGACCCCGGACTCCTCGGTGGCCTCGCGCAACGCCGCGGCGACGACGTCGGCGTCGTCGTCGTCGCAGTGCCCGCCCAGCTGCACCCAGCGGCCCAGCCGCGGGTGCAGCGTCAGCAGCACCCGCGAGCCGGTGTGGTCGAGCACCAGCGCCGACGCGGTGACGTGGCCCGCGGCGCACTCGCGGCGGCACGCGTCGGGGCGGGCGTGCACGAAGGCCAGCACGGCGTGCCGCAACGAGTCCTGCGCCGGGTCGGTCGGCCGCCAGTCGCTCAGCAGCGAGATCGCGGAATCCCGGAGGCTCAACGGGATCCGCGCCTGGCCCGGCGATCCCGGAGCGCAACCCAGGCTGCGCGGCACCGGCCGACCACCTCGCCGGGCAGTCCGAGCCCGTCGATCAGCACGTGCCGGTCGACGAGGTCGAGCGCCTTGTCGCCCTCGCCCGCCTTCAGCAACAGGTCGACGTCGCAGGCGAGTTCGGCGCCGGCGTGCGAGGGCGGGGGAATGGGCAGCTGCTCGGCTTCGCGGGGTTCCAGTTCCAAGATGCCCCCACCGTAGCTGCGGCCGAGGATCTCGGCGAACGCGAACGTGACGCTGTTGTGGAACACCGCGGCCAGCGCGCTCGGTTCCACGCCGGGCGCGACCCGGACCCGGTGCACGGTATCGGTGCTCGTCGCCGCGGCGGCGTTGACGGTCAGCCGCGGCGACCGGTGGATCTGGCGCAGCAGGAACAGGTCGGGCACCCACAGCGACGGGGTGGTCCACCACGGCTCGCGGATCGAGCACTTGTAGCCGCGGTGCACGCCGTCGGACTCACCGGCGCGCAGGTGCGCGAGCAGGGCGGCGTCGGTCGGTTCGGGCGGCGCGTCGAGCAGCCACGTCCGCCGGCCCGCCAAGACGTCGGTTGCGCGGCAGTCGGTGTCGTAGACCAGCCCGGACAGCTGGGCGCTGCGCGAGACGAGCGGGACGCAGTGCGCCCGCAGCCCCAGCTCGTCGGCCTGGGCGTCGGTGAACGTGAAGAAGCTGTTGCGGCCCGTCACGATCCCGACGTCCACGCCGGCGAGCGCCCCGAGCCGGGTCATGGCCGGCGATGTTCTGAGCGTGCGCAGCAGCCGGATCGCGGCGGGGTCCAGGAAGTACTTGGTCCACTTCTCCTTTTCGTGCAGCAGCGCCGGGGCCCACGCGGCATCGAGTTCCGCGCCCGCCAAAGCGTCGGCGTCGGTGAGGTGCACGGTGCGCATCCGCGCCGGGCCCGGCCCGACCACACCGCAGAACAGCACCACCTCCTGCTGGACGCCGTCGAACACCAACCGTTCGAACGTCAGCAGCGTGATCTCGCGGAACCGGCCGAGCAGATACTCGCGCAGCTGGGCGGCGTAGCCGACCTGGAGCAACTCGGCCGGCAGCACCAGGCCGACCCGTCCGCCGTCGCGAGCCAGGACCGCGCTCGCGACGACGAAGGGGACCCAGGCGTTGGTCAGCCGGCTGGGCCGCAGGCCCTCGCGGCGCAGCAGTTCCAGGGCGGGGTCGCGCTGATCGGGCGCCCAGTTGCCAAAGCGGATATAGGGCGGGTTGCCCGCGACGCCGTCGAAGCCGCCGGGCTCGGCCCGCGCCAGCCAAGTGAAGAGGTTCTCGGCGTCGACGGGCGCGAACCGCCGGGCCTTGGCCGCCTCGCCGGGGATCAGCTCGACGCCGCACGCCCGGCCGCCGCGGGCGGCCAGCTCGCGCAGGATCCGGCCGTCGCCGCAGGACGGCTCGACGATCCGCGGCCCGGCCCCGCGCACCCAGGCGGCCAGGAACCGGGCCACCGGGACGGGCGTGTAGTAGCCGCCGCGGACCTTGTCGGCCGACGCCGCCGCCTTGCCCGCGAACTGCATGGGCCCAGTATTACTTGCGCAGCAACAAATCCCCGGGGTCCGGCGCGTCGCGCGGCCCGGGCGGGACCCCGGCGGCCTCAGAGGCGTAGCCGATCGCGATGGCGCCCAACGGCTCCCAGTCGGCGGGCAGCTCGAGTTCGGCGCGGACCAACTCGGCGGCGAAGATGGTCGAGCCGATCCAGCAGCTGCCCACCCCCCGCACCGCCAGCGCGACCAGCAGGGCCTGCACGGCCGCGCCGACCGCGACCGTGAACATGGTGTGCTCGGCCTCGGTGCGGGCCGCGTCGGGGTAGGCGTGGGCGCCCTCGGGGACGAGGAACGGGATCACCACTTCGGGTGCGTCGTAGAGGATCTGGCCGCGCGCCACCCGCCGTTCGATCGCGTCGGCGGGCCGCCGGTCCCCGGCCAGGTCGGAGCGCCACCTGTCCTTCATGCGGTCCAGCAGCCGGGTCCGGGTGTCCGGGGTCCGCAGCCACACGAACCGGACCGGCCGGGTGTGGTGGGGGGCCGGCGCGGTCAGGGCCTCGGCGACGGCGTCCTCGATGAGCTCCGGCGGCACCGGCTGGTCGGCGAACCGGCGCACCGACCGGCGCACCAGCTGGGCCTGCCGACGGCCCAGGTCGATGGCCTCCGCGGTGCCCAGCCAGAACAGATCCTCGTCGCCGGGGCGCAGCAGTTGCCGCGCCGTCGAGCCGTCGTCGGTGACGGCGAGCCCGCGCACGACGGCCACCGGCAGCGCGGTCAGTTTGCCCTTGACCAGATCGGCGGCGGCCGCCACCTCGTCGGCGATCGCGATCTCGGTGACGAGCAGCTCGTTGCCGTGCGCATCGACGGCCCCCGCATAGCCGTGCAGCACCCGCAGCCCGGCGGCGCCGACGGCCGCGTCGGTCTGGCCGTTGCGCCAGGCGCGGCCCATGGTGTCGGTGATGACGACGGCGACGTCGACGCCGAGCCGCTCGCGCAGCGCGGCGCGCAGCGCGGCGGCGCTCGCGTCGGGATCGACCGGCAGCAGCGCCAGCTCGTCGCGGCCGACGTTGGACCCGTCCACGCCGGCGGCGGCCTGGACCAGGCCGAGCCGGTTCTCGGTGATCAGCGTCTGGCCCTTGCGCGCCAGCACGCGCACCGCCTCGTCGTCGACGAGCTTGCGGCGCAGCCGATCGCGCTCCTCGGCGTCCCGCGGGGCCGGCACCAGGCGCCCCTCGCACTTGGACACCACCTTGCTGGTGACCACCACGACGTCGCCGTCGCGCAGCCAGGGCGCCGCCGCGGCGACCGCCGCGCCGAGGTCGTCTCCCGGCCGGAACTCGGGCAGCCCGGTGACGGGGAGGATCTCGACGGTGGCCGCGGTGCCGTGCTCGGTCACTGGTCCACGCCCGCCAGTTCCAGCCCGGCCCTGACCATCTCGGCCGTCGCCTTGGGGTCGGTCATCAACAGCGGCACCGCGCGCACGGCGACCCCGTCGATGTCGGCCTCGTCGCCCTCGTGGATCAGCCAGCAGTCCAGGATCCCGGTGCCCCGCCGCGAGCCGAAATGCCGGCCGACCGCCTCCGCGGTGGACTGGACCCCGATCACGGACAGGCACGCATCGGCCATGCCGCGCAACGGCTTTCCGCCGATGATCGGGGAGTAGCCGACGACCGGGGCTGTGGCGGCGCGCAGCGCGCCGCGGATGCCGGGGACGGCCAGGATGGCCCCGACGCTCACGACCGGGTTGGACGGCGCCAGCAGGATGACGTCGGCGTCGGCGATCGCCGCCACCGCTTCGGCTGCGGCACCGGCCTTTTCGGCGCCGACGAACGCGAAGCTGTGCGTTGGCACCTGCGCCCGGTAGCGCACCCACCATTCCTGGAAGTGGATCGCCCGCCGGCTCCCGTCGGCCGGATCGGTGATCACCACGTGCGTCTCGCAGCGGTCGTCGGTGGCCGGCAGCAGCCGCGCGCCCGGCCGCCAGCGATCGCACAACGCCGCGGTGATCTGCGACAGCGGGTAGCCCGCGCCCAGCATCTGGGTGCGCACCAGGTGGGTGCCCAGGTCGCGGTCGCCGAGCTGGAACCAGTCGGGCTGCACGCCGTAGCGCGCCAATTCCTCCTTGGCGTGCCATGTTTCGTCGCGGTGCCCCCACCCGCGCTCCGGGTCGACCCCTCCACCTAAGGTGTACATGCAGGTGTCCAAATCCGGACAGACGCGCAACCCGTGGATCCAGGCGTCGTCGCCGACGTTGACGACCGCGGTCAGCTCGTGGCTGTCGGTGTGTGGGCCCTGTTGCGTTGCAAACTGACCCAGCCCGAACAGCTGTTGAACCCCCAGCAGGAACCGGGCGCCGCCAACCCCACCGGCCAGAACCGTGACCTTCACTTGACCTTCACAGGGCTCGACAGTACTGCCCGTGATCCGACTGTGATGGACACGCCGACGGCCCAAAAACAACGGAAACGCCGGAATTTGGTCACGAGATGATATGGAAATGCGCCGAAACGCTTGACCAGGCAGATCAACCCGTGTCTAATCACATCAGTGTCATTTCCCGGTTGGCCGGCCGATTCCGGTGTCGCAGACCGAGATTCGATCACATGTTCGAATTGTCTGTACATCAGAACAGTGGGAACACACTCACTCTCTCAAATCAAAGCTGAGGAGGCGGACGAAGCATGTCTTATGAGCACCTTCGGGGCGTTATGACAGGCACACCGCAGACCATGATCGGCTCGGCGCCGGCGGCACCGGTCCGTCCGCACCTGACTGTGGTTCCCGACGCCCCAGTCGCTTTCGAGCCCGAACCCCTTCCGCCGGCGACGCCGGATCAGTGGCAGGACCGCGCGCTGTGCGCGCAAACCGACCCCGAGGCCTTCTTCCCGGAGAAGGGCGGCTCCACCCGCGAGGCCAAGAAGATCTGCCTGGGGTGCGAGGTGCGCCACGAGTGCCTGGAGTACGCCCTGGCGCACGACGAGCGCTTCGGCATCTGGGGCGGCCTCTCCGAACGGGAACGCCGCCGCCTCAAGCGCGGCATCATCTGACACGCGAGGTCATTCGTCGTCGATCGTGGGGTCGATGACGGAGGGCTCGACGTCCAGGTAGATGGCCACCTGGGCCACCAGGATTTCGTGCAACAGCTCGCCGAGTTCGTCGGTGTCCTTGGCCCGTCGCTCAATCGGCTTGCGGAACAAGACAATTCGCGCCCGCGTCGCGTTGCCCCGGACGTCGACGCCGGCCGGGATCAACCGGGCGAGCGCGATCGGGCCGTCGGCGATGACCTCCGGCGGCCACTGCACGCTGTCGGGGTCCTTGGCGGCGATCCGGGGGATCTCGTCGACGGCCACATCCAGTTCGGACACCCGTTCCTGCCAGCGCCGCTCGATCGGCTCGTAGGCCTCCAGCACCGCCATGTCGAACCGCTCGGCCCGGCTGCGCCAGCCGGGCACGGTCGGCGGCAGCAGCGGACCGCGCATGTCGCGGCCGCGGCGCGACCCGCGGTAGGAAGCCGACCGGCGCACCGGCCGATCGCCGTGCGGGGAGCCGCGGGAATCGCCGCGGGATTCACTCATTGGGCAGATGGTAACGGTTGTACATCGCGGGTCGGGCGGATGCGCGTGTCCGGCGCTTCGGTGGCGTTTGCGCACGATAGCCTTTCGGCGTGAACGTTCCCCGTCGCTGTTGCCGGCCCGGGTGTCCGCACTACGCCGTGGCGACCCTGACGTTCGTCTACTCGGATTCGACGGCGGTGGTGGGCCCGCTCGCCACCGCGCGCGAACCGCACTCCTGGGACCTGTGCGTCGGCCACGCCGGCCGGATCACCGCTCCCCGCGGCTGGGACCTGGTGCGCCACGCCGGCCCACTGCTCGCCGAGCCCACCCACCCCCACGACGACGACCTGGTCGCCCTCGCCGACGCGGTGCGCGAGGGGCGGCCGGGCGATGGGCACCTGCCGCACCCCGGCCCGCCGCTCAACGGCTTTTCCGATCCCCACATCCACGCCGGAGCCCAGGCCACCGCGCCGAGCAGCGGGCTGCTCGCGCCGCCTGAGCGCCGCTCCGGTCGCCGTCGCGGACATCTGCGGGTGCTGCCGGACCCCTCCGACTAGCCGGGGTCTAGCCGGGTCCGGCCGGGTCGGCTCTGAGGTCTAACGCGCCGCAGGTTTTTCCCGGGCCGATAGGCTGACGCCAAGAGCCCCACCGTCCGGAGCGTCAGGAGTTTCGCATGTCACGGTCCGCCGCGACCGTTCGCCGCGTCGTCAAGGCATACGACGTGCGCGGGCTGGTCGGCGAGGAACTCGACGAGGAGCTGGTCGCCGATCTGGGCGCCGCGTTCGCCGCGTTGATGCGCGCCGAGGGCGCCCGGCAGGCGGTGCTCGGCCACGACATGCGGGACAGCTCGCCGGGACTGGCCGCGGCGTTCGCGCGCGGGGTGCTGGGCCAGGGCCTGGACGTGGTGCGCATCGGGTTGGCGTCCACGGATCAGCTCTATTTCGCCTCCGGGCTGCTGGACTGCCCGGGCGCGATGTTCACCGCGAGCCACAACCCGGCGGCCTACAACGGCATCAAGCTGTGCCGCGCCGGCGCCAAACCCGTCGGGGCGGACACCGGGCTGAGCACCATCAGCGGCCAACTGACCGGGGACCTGCCGGGCTTTCCGGCGTACGACGGCCCACCGGGGACCGCCACCGATCGCGACGTGCTGGCCGACTACGGGGCGTTCCTGCGTTCGCTGGTCGACACCTCCGGGCTGCGCCCGCTGCGGGTGGCCGTCGACGCCGGCAACGGCATGGCCGGCCACACCGCCCCGGCCGTGCTGGGCGCGATCGACTCGATCACCGTGCTGCCGTTGTACTTCGAACTCGACGGGACGTTCCCCAACCACGAGGCCAACCCGCTCGACCCGGCCAACCTGGTGGACCTGCAGAAATTCGTGCGCGACAACGGCGCCGACATCGGGCTGGCCTTCGACGGCGACGCCGACCGCTGCTTCGTGGTCGACGAGCGCGGGGAGCTGGTGTCGCCGTCGACGGTGACCGGCCTGGTGGCCGCCCGGGAGCTGGGCCGGGAGATCGGCGCCACGATCATCCACAACGTGATCACCTCCCGCGCGGTGCCCGAACTGGTCACCGAGCGCGGCGGCACGCCGCTGCGCTCGCGGGTCGGCCACTCCTATATCAAGGCGCTGATGGCCGACACCGGCGCGATCTTCGGCGGGGAGCACTCCGCGCACTATTACTTCCGGGATTTCTGGGGCGCCGACTCGGGGATGCTGGCGGCGCTGTACGTGCTGGCCGCCCTCGGCGAGCACGAACGGCCGCTGTCGGAGCTGACCGCCGACTACCAGCGCTACGAGTCGTCGGGCGAGATCAACTTCACGGTGGCCGACGCGACGTACTGCGTGGATACAGTGCTGAAATCGTTCGGCACCCGGATTCAGTCCATCGATCACCTGGACGGGGTGACGGTCGATTTGGGCGACGGCAGCTGGTTCAACCTGCGCAGCTCGAACACCGAGCCGCTGCTGCGGCTCAACGTGGAGGGCCGCACCGCCGAGGACGTCGACGCCGTCGTCGCCCAGATCCGCGCCGAGATCGCCGGGGCCACACCGTGAACGCCACCGCGGCGATCGACCTCGAGGACGCCGACCGCCTCCTCGCGGCCGACACCGACGGCCTGTTGCGGGCGGCGTCGTCGGCCGGCGCGCAGGTGCGCGCGATCGCCGCGGCCACCGACGAGGGCGCGCTTGATTCGCTGCGGGCCGACGACCGCGCGCGCAGCGTGATCTGGGTGGCCGGCCGCGGGACGGCCGAGACCGCCGGCGCCATCCTCGCCGCGACGCTGGGCGGGGTGGCCTCCGAACCGATCGCGGTCACCGGCGAGGCGCCGCCGTGGGTCGGCCCGCTGGACGTGCTGGTGGTCGCGGGCGACGACCCCGGCGATCCCGCGCTGGTCAGCGCCGCCGCCACCGGGGTGCGCCGGGGCGCGCGGGTGGTCGTGGCCGCCCCGTACGAGGGCCCGTTGCGCGACTCCACCGCCGGGCGCGCCGCCGTGCTGGAGCCGCGGGTCTGGGTGCCCGACGAGTTGGGGCTGTGCCGCTACCTCGCCGCGGGCCTGGCCGTCCTGAACACCGTCGACCCCCGGCCGGGCGGGCAGGACCTCGGTGTGCTCGCCGACGAGCTGGATGCCGAGGCGTTGCGCAACAGCGCCGCCCGCGAGCTGTTCACCAACCCCGCCAAGACGATTGCCGCGCGGATGGTCGGCCGCCGGGTCGCGCTGGCGGGCGACTGCGCCGCCACGCTGGCCCTGGCCCGGCATGGCAGCTCGGTGCTGCTGCGGCTCGCCCACGAGGTGGTCGCCGCCACCGGGTTGGCGGATGCCGTGCTGGCGCTGCGGGCGGCCGCGGTCACGGGTGACGGGTCGGTGGATGACCTGTTCCACGACGAGGAGATCGACGGGCCGCGGCCCGAGCGGCTGCGGGTGCTGGCCCTGACCCTGTCGGCCGAACAGACGGTGGTGGCCGCCCGGACGGCGGGGCTCGACGACGTGTACCTGCTTGCCGCCGAGGACGTCCCGGACGGGCCCGGCGGCTCGGCCGGTTCGACGGTCGCGCCGGCGGTGGGGGGCGCCATCAGCGCCGAGCAGCAACTGGCAGTATTGGCCGTTCGGCTCGAGATGGCCGCGGTTTACATGCGACTGGTGCGGGGATAGATAGACAAGTGGAATTGCTTCGCGGGGCCTTGCGGACGTACGCCTGGGGATCGCGCACCGCCATTGCGGAATTCACCGGGCGCACGGTCCCGGCGGCCCATCCGGAGGCCGAGCTCTGGTTCGGCGCCCACCCCGGGGACCCGGCCTGGCTGGAGACCGACCAGGGCGAGGTCTCGTTGCTGGAGGCGCTGGTCGCCGACCCGGAGGGACAGCTCGGCGCGGGCTCGCGGGCCCGGTTCGGGGACGTGCTCCCGTTTTTGGTCAAGGTGCTGGCCGCCGACGAGCCGCTGTCGCTGCAGGCGCACCCGAGCGCCGAGCAGGCGGTCGAGGGCTACCTGCGCGAGGAGCGGCTGGGCATCCCGGTGTCCTCGCCATTGCGCAACTACCGCGACACCTCCCACAAGCCGGAGTTGCTGGTGGCGCTGCAGTCGTTCGAGGCGCTGGCCGGATTTCGCCAGGCGTCGGCGACCATCGAGCTGCTGCGTGCGCTGGCCGTATCCGACCTCGACCCCTACATCGACCTGCTGAACGACCAATCCGACGCCGACGGGCTGCGCGCGCTGTTCACCACCTGGATCACCGCGCCGCAGCCCGACATCGACGTGCTGGTCCCCGCCGTGCTGGACGGCGCCATCGCCTACGTCAGCTCCGGGGCAACGGAATTCGCGGCCGAGGCCAAGACGGTGCTGGAGCTCGGTGAACGCTATCCCGGCGACGCCGGCGTGCTGGCGGCGTTGTTGCTCAACCGCATCACCCTGGCCCCGGGCGAGGCGATCTTCGTGTCGGCCGGCAACCTGCACACCTATCTGCGCGGCTTCGCCGTCGAGGTGATGGCCAACTCCGACAACGTGTTACGCGGCGGGCTCACCCCCAAACACGTCGACGTGCCCGAGCTGTTGCGGGTGCTTGACTTCACCCCGACCACCGAGGCCCAACTGCGCCCGCACGTCCGCTGCGAGGGGTTCGGCCGGATCTACCAGACGCCGACCGCCGAGTTCGCCGTCGCGCTGCTGGCGCTCGACGGCGAGTACCTCGGCCACGAGGTCGACGCGACGTGCAGCCACGAGGGCCCGCAGATCCTGTTGTGCAGCGAGGGCTGCGTGATCGTGCACGCCAAGTCCGGCTCGCTCACTCTGGAACGGGGCATGGCCGCCTGGGTGGCGGCCGACGACGGGCCCATCCGACTGGTCGCGCGCAAGCCCGCCAAGCTGTTCAGGGTGACCGAAGGGCTGTGACGGGGGGGCGCCGGGCCTCCCGGCGCTCCCGCAGCCACAGCCGCATGTTGTGCGCCATGGCGCGCCCGACGATCCGCGGCGGCGGAACCATGTACAGGCTGTCCAACAGCGAGAACCGGCGCAAAAACCATTCGGCCAGAACGGGATCGGTTTCGGCAGCCCCGAGGAACTGGTCGAACAGCGCCCCGGAGGGCCGCCACCACCAGGGCACGGCTCCCTTGGTGGTGGCGTGGTGGAACGTCACGTCGCCGATGGCGTTCATCATCCACACCGGGTAGGTGGTCTTGGCGGTGGCCCGGTTCAGCTCGCGGGCCAGGTCGTCGGATCGCAGCGCGCGGCGCAGGTGGCCGGCCTGCAGCGACGTCATCGTCATGCCCTGGCCGAACGTGGGGTTGAAGCTGGCCACGGCGTCACCGAACGGGACGATGCCGGCCGGGAAGCGGTCCAGCTTGTGGTAGCGGCGCCACCGGCTGGCCGGAAACGCGTGAAACGCCGGCTCCCCGAAGGGTTCCGCCTGCGCCAGTGCGGCGTTGAAATGCGCCGGCAGCAGCTTGTCGGCCAGCGCGAGCATCTCCGGGAACGTCCTGGGCGGTTTGGCGTCGGCCACGCCGAACGTGGTCAGCACCCAGACGCGGTCCTCGTAATGCAGCATGCCCAGCCCGAGCGACTCGTCGTGGGAGGCGCCGGCGACCACCACCTTCTCGGCGATCACGCCGTCGGGCATGCGGAACTGGTGGGACGCGTAGTGGATGCCGATGTCCATGGTGGCCTCGACCGGGCGCTGAAACCCCCACTGCTCCAACCACACCGGCAACCGGGTGCCCCGGCCCGCCGCGTCGACGACGAGGTCGGTCGGCACGAACTCCGGCTCGCCCCCGTCTCGGGCGTCCAGCAGCACGCCGGTGACGCGTTGGAGCCCGCCGTCGTAGCGCGGCTCGGAAACCGACCGCCGCACGATCTCGACGTTGGCGATCTCGCGCACCCGCCGGCGCAGCTGCCACTCCAGGTGCGGCCGGCTGGGCACGTACGCGGTGAACTCGTCGCGCAGCGTGTGACCCGTCCCGAGGACATGGCCCGCGGCGCCGAGGTGGATGCAGTCCGGCCGGTTCTCCAGCATCGGCACGCCCGCGGCCACCATGTCGGCCAGCAGGCCGGGAAACAGGCTCTCGAACTCCGCCGCCCCGCGCGCCATCAGCATGTGTAGATGCCGGTCCTGCGGGACCGCCGCGCGATTCGCCGGCGCGCCCGGCAATTCGTCGCGCTCATAGACCGTCACCCGCGAGTAGCAATCGGACAGCACCCGCGCGGCACACAACCCCGCGATGCTCCCCCCGATGACCGCCGCGTGATCCCGTGCGTTCCCCCCGCTTCCCGCCATGCCCGCAGACTACCCAGTACTGTGCGGTCCAACGGGTGTGCGCACCGGGAAGGGGGCGGCGGAATGGCAAATCGGTGGCGCACCAAGTCGGTCGAGCAGTCGATCGCCGACACCGACGAGCCCGAGACCCGGCTGCGCAGGGAGCTGACGTGGTGGGACCTGACCGTGTTCGGCGTCGCGGTGGTGATCGGCGCCGGCATCTTCACCGTCACCGCGTCCACCACCGGCGACATCACCGGGCCCGCCATCTGGATCTCGTTCGTGATCGCCGCCGTCACCTGCGCGCTGGCCGCCCTGTGCTACGCCGAGTTCGCCTCGACGCTGCCGGTGGCGGGCAGCGCCTACACGTTCTCCTACGCCACCTTCGGTGAGTTCCTGGCCTGGACCATCGGGTGGAACCTGCTGCTGGAACTGGCGGTCGGCGCGGCCGTCGTGTCCAAGGGCTGGTCGAGCTACCTCGGTAACGTGTTCGGATTCGCCGGTGGCACAGTGCAACTCGGATCGCTCCAGCTCGACTGGGGCGCGCTGCTGATCGTCGCGACGGTGGCGACGCTGATCGCCCTGGGCACCAAGCTGTCGTCGCGGTTCTCCGCGGTGATCACCGGCATCAAGGTGTCGGTGGTGCTGCTGGTCGTGATCGTGGGCGCCTTCTATATCAAGGGCTCCAACTACTCGCCGTTCATCCCGAAGCCCGAGTCCGGCCACGAGGCGTCGGGCATCAATCAGTCGGTGCTCTCGCTGCTGACCGGGGCCCACAGCAGCCACTACGGCCTCTACGGCGTGCTGGCGGGGGCGTCCATCGTGTTCTTCGCGTTCATCGGCTTCGACATCGTCGCCACCATGGCCGAGGAGACCAAGAGGCCCCAGCGCGACGTCCCGCGCGGGATCTTGGTGTCGCTGGGAGTCGTCACCCTGCTGTATGTCGCCGTCGCGGTGGTGCTGTCCGGCATGGTGTCCTACACCCAGCTCAAGACCGTGCCCGGTCACAAGCCGGCCAACCTGGCCACGGCGTTCGCGGCAAACGGGATCGATTGGGCCAGCAAAATCATCGCCATCGGCGCCCTGGCGGGGCTGACCACCGTGGTGATGGTGCTGATGCTCGGGCAGTGCCGGGTGCTGTTCGCGATGGCGCGCGACGGGCTGTTGCCGCGGCCGCTGGCCAAGACCGGGTCGCGCGGCACCCCGGTCCGGATCACGGTCCTGGTCGCGATCGTCGTGGCGGCGACGGCATCGGTCTTCCCGATCACCAAACTCGAGGAGATGGTGAACGTCGGGACGCTGTTCGCGTTCGTCCTGGTGTCGGCCGGCGTCATGGTCCTGCGCCGCACCCGGCCGGACCTGGAGCGGGGGTTCCGGGCCCCGTGGGTACCGGTGCTGCCCGTCGCGTCGATCTGCGCCTGCGTGTGGCTGATGCTCAACCTCACAGCGCTGACCTGGGTGCGGTTCGCCGTGTGGCTGGTGGTGGGCACCGCGATCTACGCCGGCTACGGGTACCGGCACTCCGTGCAGGGACGCCGGGACGCCGGGCGGGAGCCCGATAAAGAACCCGACGCGACCTCCGCGCCGGCATAGGCCGCCGAGCTCGCGGAAGTCCAGGTCGACCCTCCGCGCCGCGCTTTGCGTGTGCACTTGCGGCTTTCCGAGTGAACCCCGGGCGGAAAACGGGCCGGATCCGCGCCCTGACTGCACTTTCGACGCCGTCCGCGCACACCCGGGGCTCTGGCGGCATGCCAGAAGCACCGGTTCGTTTACAAATTAGTGCTCTATGTCTAGACAGGAGACGCAAAGCTCGGTAATGTCCAATTCCAACGTGGTGTGACTCACAAGGAGGTTTGGCATATGACCACACTCAGCCCTACCGATGCGACGACCTGGCGGGACAGGAAGCGCCATCTGTGGCTCATGGGACTCATCGCCCCGACGGCGCTGTTCGTGATGCTGCCGATCGTGTGGGCGCTCAACCGGTTCGGCTGGCACGCCGCCGCGCAGGCGCCGCTGTGGATCGGCCCGATCCTGCTCTATGTCCTGCTGCCGCTGCTCGACGTGCGATTCGGGCCCGACGGGCAGAACCCGCCCGACGAGGTGATGGAGCGGCTGGAGAACGACAAGTACTACCGCCGCTGCACCTACGTCTACATCCCGTTCCAGTACCTCAGCGTGCTGTTGGGCGCCTACCTGTTCACCGCCTCGGACCTGAGCTGGCTCGGGTTTGACGGCGGCCTGGGCTGGGCGGGCAAGCTGGGCGTGGCGCTGTCCGTCGGGGTCCTCGGCGGGGTGGGGATCAACACGGCGCACGAGATGGGGCACAAGAAGGAATCGCTGGAGCGGTGGCTGTCCAAGATCACGCTGGCGCAGACCTGCTACGGCCACTTCTACATCGAGCACAACCGCGGCCACCACGTGCGCGTGTCCACCCCGGAGGACCCGGCGTCGGCGCGCTTCGGCGAGACGTTCTGGGAGTTCCTGCCGCGCAGCGTGTTCGGCAGCCTGCGCTCGGCGTTCGGCTTGGAGGCGCAGCGGCTGCGCCGGCAGGGGAAGAACCCCTGGGACCCCCGGACCTACCCGGGCAACGACGTGCTGAACGCGTGGGCGATGTCGCTGGTGTTGTGGGGCGCGCTGATCGCGGTCTTCGGCGTGGGCCTGCTCCCGTTCGTGATCATCCAGGCGGTGTTCGGGTTCAGCCTGCTCGAGGCCGTCAACTACCTGGAGCACTACGGCCTGCTGCGGCAGCGGCTCGACTCGCCTTCCGGGAAAGCGCGCTACGAGCGGTGCGCGCCGGTGCACAGCTGGAACAGCGACCACATCGTCACCAACCTGTTCCTCTACCACCTGCAGCGGCACAGCGATCACCACGCCAACCCGACCCGCCGGTACCAGACGCTGCGCAGCATGGCGGGCGCGCCGAACCTGCCCAGCGGCTACGCGTCGATGATCTCGCTCACCTACTTCCCGCCGCTGTGGCGCAGGGTGATGGACCACCGGGTGCTCGAGCACTACGACGGCGACATCACCAAGGTCAACGTCCACCCGCGGGTCCGCGACCGGGTGCTGGCGCGCCACGCGGTGAGCGCATGAGCGCCTACCGCTGCCCGGGCTGCGACTACGTTTACGACGAGGCGAAAGGCGCTCCGCGGGAAGGCTTTCCCCCGGGCACGCCCTTCGGCGACATCCCGGACGACTGGTGCTGCCCCGATTGCGCGGTGCGCGAGAAGATCGACTTCGAGAAACAAGGAGCCAACGCATGAGCGACTACAAGCTGTTCCGCTGCATCCAGTGCGGGTTCGAGTACGACGAGGCGCTGGGCTGGCCGGAGGACGGGATCGCGCCCGGGACCCGCTGGGACGATATCCCCGAGGACTGGAGCTGCCCGGACTGCGGCGCGGCGAAGTCCGACTTCGAGATGGTGGAGGTGGCGCGACCGTGAGCGTTACAGTCGCGCCTGTGAAGCGGATGCCGTACGCGGAGGCGTCGCGCGTCCTGTTGCGCGACTCGGTGCTCGACGCGATGCGGGACCTGTTGCTGGCCCGGGACTGGTCGGCCGTCACGCTGGCGGACGTGGCCCGCGCCGCGGGCATCAGCCGGCAGACCATCTACAACGAGTTCGGCTCGCGCCAGGGCCTGGCCCAGGGGTACGCCCTGCGCCTGGCCGATCGGCTGGTCGACGCGGTCGGCGGCGCGATCGACGCCAACGTCGGCCACCTCTACGAGGCGTTCCTGCAGGGCTTCCGTTCCTTCTTCGCCGAGTCGGCGGCCGACCCGCTGGTGATCTCGTTGCTGACCGGCGTCGCCAAGCCGGACCTGCTGCAGCTCATCACCACCGACAGCGCGCCCATCATCACCCGGGCGTCGACCCGCCTGACCGCGTCGTTGACCCAGAGCTGGGTGGCCGCCAGCGACGAGGACGCCGGCGTGCTGGCGCGCGCCATCGTGCGCCTCGCGCTGAGCTACGTGTCGATGCCGCCGGAGGCCGACCACGACGTCGCGGCGGACCTGGCCCGGCTGATGACGCCGTTCGCCGAGCGCCATGGGGTCGCGGCTACAGTGGCGGAGGAACATACCTAAGCTAAGTACCGCTTGGATTCCCATAAGCCCTATGAAGGATGAATGACGCCATGACGACGACCGAAAGCAAGCTCACCGCCGACGTTCGTAACGGTATTGATTTCAAGGTGGCCGATTTGTCGTTGGCGGATTACGGGCGCCGCGATATTGAGCTGTCGGAGCA
>NZ_LZIS01000245.1 GCF_001667015.1 Mycobacterium sp. E3198
TGGCGACCCAGGGTAAGGGCGCCTGGCCCGTGTGCGGCGGTCCGCTGTCGGGCGCGTCCGCGGGCGGCGGGGGCGCCAGCGGCCCCGGACCGCCGTTGAGCCACGGCGCGTCCAGCGGGGCGTCCATGCCCGCCGGTGCGGGAGCGGGCAGCTCGCGCGGAGTGGCGCCCGACAGCGGACCGCCGCACACGGGCCAGGCGCCCTTACCCTGGGTCGCCAGGACCCGCTCGGCGACCGCGATCTGCTGTTCCTTGGTGGCCAGTTCGGCCGACGGGGCGTACTCGCCGCCGCCGTGCGAGGACCACGTGGCGGCGCTGAATTGCACGCCGCCGTGGTACCCGTTGCCGGTGTTGATTCCCCAGTTGCCGCCGGACTCGCAACGGGCTACTTGATCCCACTCGCCGTCGGTGGCCGCGGCCGCCTGGCCGGCGAGGGCGATGCTGCCGCCACCGAGAACCGCCCCCGTGAAGGCGATCTTGGCGACGCTGATGCTGGAAGTGGTGGGCTTACGGTGACGTCCACTCATACGCGCCGGAATATTCCTCTCTCGTAACGCGCCTGCGAGGTCAGCTGTCGGGTTCGGGTTGGAGAGGCCACCCGGCCGGCGTCGCACTCCCGTAGGAGTCGGCGCCGGCTTCACCCCAAGGAACCGCATGCGGCTCCAGTCCGATCACGGTGGACCGGTGGGTCCCCCGCCTCCATCCAGTTTTCGGTGTCCCCCGCCTACTGGATGGAGCTCGGCGCGATAAGCGGGGAGGAACGCCACCCTGGAGATTGGCGAACCCTCGGAGACGCTAGCGGGTTCTGTTCGCCCCGTCACGTTTAGTGAAACCCGGCGTTTCCCCCACGGCCATCTGCGAAAAGCCCAGGAAATAAAGGGATTTGCGCAGGTCATTGCGCCCGAGATCGGAGCGTGATTGTGTCGTTATCGTTTCGTTACGTGAGGTATCTCACAGTTTCATCCGCCCGCGAACGGCGGCAAAACGTCGACCGTGTCACCCGGCCGTAACGCCGCAGCCTCGTCGCGAACGGCGACTCCGTCGCACAGGTAAGAGCATCGATTCAGGACGGTGGCGAGGCGAGATCCAGGCACGGCGAGCCGCTCGACCAGCCCCGCAACCGTGGTCCCCAGACGCACGACGACCGTCTCCGCCTCGACCCCGGCGGCCGCGCGCGCGGCGGCGAAGTAGCGGACCGTCACGTGCATTCCCTCCGCCTCGGCCGGAGCTTCCATCGGGCTAGCCACCGATCGCGCTCATCGGGCGATCGGGCTGGACGAAGTCGGGATCGTTGATGCCGTGGCCGGCGGGCTTGCTCCACATCGCACCGCGCCACGCCGCCTCGATCGCGTCGTCGTCCGCGCCGCCGCGCAACAGGCCTCGAAGGTCGGTTTCCTCGGCGGAGAACAGGCAGCTGCGAATCTGACCGTCGGCCGTGAGCCGGGTGCGATCGCACGTCGAGCAGAAGGCGTGCGACACCGACGCGACGATGCCGAACTTTCCGCTCGGGGTGTCCGGCCCGGTGTCGACAAGCCAGAGCTCGGCCGGGGCCGAGCCGCGCGGAGCGGGATCCGGCCGCAACCGAAAGTGCGGCCGCAGCGTCGCCAGCACGTCGTCGGCGGTCAGCGCGGCGCCGCGACGCCACTGATGCCCGGCGTCGAGCGGCATCTGTTCGATGACGCGCAGCTGATAGCCGTGCTCGAGGCAGAACCGCAACAGGGCGACAACGTCGTCGCGTCCGGTCGCGGGGTCGAGCACCGCGTTGACCTTGACCGGCGTCAGCCCCGCCTCCTTGGCGGCCGCCAAGCCATCCAGCACGTCGGCGAGCCGGTCCCGGCGGGTGATCGCCGCGAAGTGGTCCCGGTCGACGCTGTCCATCGACACGTTGACCCGGTCCAGGCCCGCCTCGGCGAGCGCGGCCGCGCGCCGCGCCAGCCCCACCCCATTGGTGGTCAGCGAGATCTCGGGGCGGGGTTGCAGGCCGGCCGCCGCGGCCACGGCCTCTTCGAGGTGCCGCGACAGCAAGGGCTCGCCGCCGGTGAACCGCACGCTGGTGATGCCGAGCCGGGTGACGGCGATGTGCAGCAGCCTGGCCAGTTCGTCGGGTCGCAGCAGTTGATCGGAAGGCAGCCAGTCCAGGCCCTCGGCGGGCATGCAGTAGCTGCACCGCAGGTTGCAGCGATCGGTCAGCGAGACCCGCAGGTCGGTGGCGGCGCGCCCGTAGGTGTCCACCAGCGGGCCGCTGGCCGGTATGTCTTGGGTCGCGGCTCCGCGGGCGCGGCCCGGCATCGTCGGTAGGCCCAACGCGGTCAGCGTCATGCGGTCACCGCCCCGACGCGGGCAGGAACGATCTCCTTGCCCAGCGGCATCAGCGACACCGGGATCATCTTGAGGTTCGCGAGCGCCAGCGGAATCCCGACGAGCGTGATCGCCATCGCCGCCGCGCTTGCCAGGTGGCCGATCGCCAGCCACAGCCCAAAGAGGACTATCCAGATGACATTTCCGATGAGTGCGCCCGTCCCGGCGGTCGGCTTGTCGACGATCGTCCGGCCGAACGGCCACAGCGCGTACGACGCGATGCGCAGCGAGGCGAAGCCGAAGGGGATGGTGACGATGAGCAGGAAGCTGACGAGCGCCGCCAGCAGGTATCCGGCGGCCATCCACAGGCCGCCGAACACGAGCCAGATGACGTTCAGGATCAGGCGCATATCTCCTCCAGCGGTACTGCCAGGGTACCGAGTGACCGGGTAACGGGGGTGCTCGGCAGGCGGCCAGCCGAGTAGGATCAGAATCCAACATGCGTCCTGCGCAGGCGGGACGCTTCTTGCGTTGCCCAACCTAGTGATCCGTCAGACAAGCAGGTGAGACCAGTGCCGACCGGCAAGGTTAAGTGGTACGACGCCGACAAGGGGTTTGGCTTTCTGTCGCAGGAGGACGGCGAGGACGTCTACGTCCGCTCGTCGGCGTTGCCCGCGGGGGTCGAGGGTCTCAAGGCGGGACAGCGGGTGGAATTCGGCGTGGCGTCGGGCCGGCGCGGGCCACAGGCGTTGAGTCTCAAGCTGATCGATCCTCCGCCCAGCCTTTCCAAGACCCGGCGCGAGGCGCCGGTCGAACACAAGCACAGCCCCGACGAGTTGCACGGGATGGTCGAGGACATGATCACCCTGCTGGAGGGCGCCGTGCAGCCGGAGTTGCGCAAAGGCCGCTACCCGGATCGCAAGACCGCCCGTCGGGTCTCCGAGGTGGTCAAGGCCGTGGCCCGGGAGCTCGACTCCTAACTGGGCGGTGGCCCGAAACGTACCCCTACGCGGTGAAGCTACCGGGTGGTAACTTCGACATGCATAGGCCGTGTACTCGGGCCGGCGCCGGGTACTCAAGCCTCGATGTGGGTCGTTAGCGAGGAGGCGGCGATGGCACAGCAAGCGCAGGTCACCGAGGAGCAAGCCAGGGCCCTGGCCGAGGAATCCCGCGAAAGTGGTTGGGAAAAACCATCATTCGCCAAGGAACTCTTTCTCGGCCACTTTCCTCTAGAGCTCATTCATCCGTTCCCCAAGCCATCGCGTGCCGACGAAGAGCGCATCGGGGCCTTCCTCGGCCGGCTGCGGGAGTTCCTCGCGGGCGTCGACGGCAGCGTCATCGAACGCGAGGCGCAGATCCCGGACGAATACGTCAAGGGCCTGGCCCAGTTGGGCTGCTTCGGGATGAAGATCCCGACCGAGTACGGCGGGCTGGGCATGTCGCAGGTCGCCTATAACCGGGCGCTGGTGATGGTTTCGTCGGTACACCCCAGCCTCGGCGCGCTGCTGTCGGCGCATCAGTCGATCGGGGTGCCCGAGCCGCTCAAACTCGCCGGGACCACCGAACAAAAGCAGAAGTTCCTGCCGCGCTGCGCTGCCGGGGCCGTCTCGGCGTTTCTGCTCACCGAACCCGACGTCGGTTCCGACCCCGCGCGCCTGGCGTCGACGGCCACGCCGGTCGAGGACGGCAAGGCGTACGAGCTCGAGGGCGTGAAGTTGTGGACGACCAACGGCGTGGTCGCCGAGTTGCTGGTCGTGATGGCCCGGGTGCCCAAGGGCGACGGGCACCGCGGCGGCATCAGCGCGTTCGTCGTCGAGGCCGATTCGCCCGGGATCACCGTGGAGCGGCGCAACAAGTTCATGGGGTTGCGCGGCATCGAGAACGGGGTGACCAGGCTGCACGGCGTCCGGGTGCCCGCCGAGAACCTGATCGGCCGGGAGGGCGACGGCCTGAAGATCGCACTGACCACCCTCAACGCCGGCCGGCTCTCGATCCCGGCCAGCGCGACGGGTTCGTCGAAGTGGGCGCTGAAGATCGCCCGCGAATGGTCCGGCGAGCGGGTGCAGTGGGGCAAGCCGCTGGCCAAACACGAAGCGGTGGCGAGCAAGATCTCGTTCATCGCCGCCACCACCTACGCGCTCGACGCGGTGCTCGAGCTGTCCGCCCAGATGGCCGACGAAGGCCGCAACGACATCAGGATCGAGGCGGCGCTGGCCAAGTTGTGGTCCAGCGAAATGGCCTGCCTCATCGCCGACGAGCTGGTGCAGATCCGCGGCGGCCGAGGCTACGAGACGGCGGAGTCCCTGGCCGCGCGGGGGGAGCGCGCGGTGCCCGCCGAGCAGGTGGTGCGCGACCTGCGGATCAACCGCATCTTCGAGGGATCCAGCGAGATCATGCGGCTGCTCATCGCGCGGGAGGCGGTCGACGCCCACCTGACCGCGGCCGGTGACCTGGCCAAGCCCGACACCGGTCTGCGGCAGAAGGCCGCCGCAGCCGTCGGCGCGAGCGGTTTCTACGCAAAGTGGTTGCCCCAGCTGGTGTTCGGCGAGGGTCAGCGACCCACCGCGTACAGCGAATTCGGGGCGCTGGCGTCGCACCTGCGGTTCGTCGAACGCTCCACGCGCAAACTGGCCCGCAACACCTTCTACGGGATGGCGCGCTGGCAGGCCAGGCTCGAGCAACGGCAGGCGTTTTTGGGCCGGATCGTCGACATCGGTGCGGAGCTGTTCGCCATGTCCGCGGCGTGCGTGCGCGCCGAGGGCCAGCGGGCCGCGGACCCGGTGCTCGGTCGACAGGCATACGAGCTGGCCGAAACGTTCTGCGAGCAAGCGGCATTGCGGGTGGAGGCGCTGTTCGCGGCGTTGTGGTCCAACACCGACAGCAGCGACGTCCGCCTGACCCACGACGTGCTGGAAGGCCACTACACCTGGCTGGAGGACGGCATCATCGATCAGTCGGAGGGCACCGGACCGTGGATCGCGCACTGGGAACCCGCGGCGTCGACCGAGGCGAACCTGGCCCGTCGATTCCTGACCTGAGTTTCCGGGCAGAATTGTCGCCATGGCCTCCTATGTAGCCCCGGCGGGCGAATTCACCCGCGACACCAACTACATCACCACCCGGATCACCGCCGACGGCCGTGACGGCTACCCGGTGGAGCCCGGCCGGTATCGGCTCATCGTGGCCCGCGCCTGCCCGTGGGCCAACCGGGCGATCATCGTGCGGCGGTTGCTGGGCCTGGAAGGCGTTCTCTCCATCGGGTTTTGCGGCCCCACGCACGACGAGCGCAGCTGGACGTTCGACCTGGACCCCGGCGGCGTCGACCCGGTGCTGCAGATCCCCCGGCTGCAGGACGCGTACTTCAAGCGCTTCCCCGACTACCCCAAGGGGATCACCGTCCCCGCGATCGTCGACGTGCCGACCGGCGCGGTGGTCACCAACGACTTCGCGCAGATGACGCTGGATTTCTCGACGGAGTGGACCGCCTACCACCGCGACGGCGCACCGCAGCTCTACCCCGAACCGCTGCGGGCCGAAATCGACGAGGTGAGCAAGAGGATCTACACCGAGATCAACAACGGGGTATACCGGTGCGGCTTCGCCGGCTCGCAGCAGGCGTACGAGGCGGCCTACGACCGGCTGTTCACCGCGTTGGATTGGGTGGGCGATCGCCTCGCCGGCCAGCGATACCTGGTGGGCGACACCATCACCGAGGCGGACGTGCGGCTGTTCACCACCCTCGCCCGCTTCGACCCGGTGTACCACGGGCACTTCAAGTGCAATCGCAGCAAGCTGTCCGAGATGCCGGTGCTGTGGGCCTACGCGCGCGACCTGTTCCAGACGCCGGGGTTCGGCGACACCGTCGACTTCGTCCAGATCAAGCAGCATTACTACATCGTGCACGCCGACATCAACCCCACCCGCATCGTGCCCAAGGGTCCGGACCTGTCCGGCTGGCTGACCCCACACGGGCGAGAGGCGTTGGGCGGCAGGCCGTTCGGGGACGGCAGCCCGCCGGGGCCCCCGATCGACGGCGAGCGGGTGCCCGCCGGCCACGGCGCGTGAGGTCGCTGGGCGCCCAACGAGTTAGGACGTCAGGCGCACTGACCATTCCGCGTGCGGGACGGCGCGGACCGTGCTGGTGTCATTCGATTGGCCTTGCTCGACCACCAGCGTCAGCAACTGCACGACGATCCCGGTCAGCTTTCCGCGCTGCGGGTCGACCGTCGGGATGGTCACCGCGAAGCGGCTGCCCGGCCGGAAAATGGTCATGGCGGTGTTCGCGGGATCCTCGTAGACCTGCAACAGCCGCCACGGCGCACGTGCGATGGCCTCTGGCACCGAAAGCTGCACCGGATAGCGCTCATTGAACGGCAACTCGCCCTGGGTCTGCGGCGTCTGACAGTCGTTGAGGTTCAGCACATTGCAGTACAGGTACGGCCCGACCCGGGTCAGGTGGCCGTGCGAGTAAGCGCTGATCTCGGGTCGCTGCACACCGCGCTGCCGCACCAGCAGCCACGCCCCGACCCCGGCCCCGACGCACGCCAGCGCCACCACGGCCGCGACGAGCATGGCCGCACCGCGTTTCACTCCGGCACCGCCGCGGGCCTTCCGGTGCGCATCCCCTCCTGCTCGACCATGACGGGCCGGTTGCCGCCGAGGCCGGGGATCAAGGAGTTGCCGCGGAAGCTGACGAGGGTCTGCGACAGGCCGAGGATGAGCAGGCCGCTGACGGCGGTGAAGCCGACCCACAGCTCGGTGTACACCAGCACACCCAGCGCCCCGCCCAGCACCCACGCCAGCTGCAGGGTGGATTCCGATCTCCCGAATCCCGATGCGCGCGATTCCTCGGGCAGGTCGTGTTGCAGCGAGGCATCCAGGGAGGCCTTGGCGATCGCACTGGACCCGGACGTGACCAGCGTGGCGATCACCGCAGCCATCAGGGTGCCGGCCACCGAAGCCGCCAGCGCGACCGCGCACACCGCGACCGTGCAGCGCACCACCAGCACGGCCGGCCTGCCCAGCTTCAGGCGGGCGCTGGTGAAGTTGCCCGCGAAATTGCCGATCCCCGCCGCGGCGCCGATCATGCCCAGCATGGCCAGCTGTTCCCATCCGTTGGACTGATGCGCCTTGGCCACGAACGCCGGATACAGGAACAGGAAGCCGACCATCACCTTGATGGTGCAATTGCCCCATAGCGAGGTGATGATGTTGCGGCCCAACGGTTGCCGAAGCGTCCCTCCCACCTTCTTGACCTCTTCGGGCCAGCCTCGCCGCGGCGCGCCGCTGCCGTTGCGGTAGCTCAGGGTGGCCGGCACCTCGCCCGCGGTCACCTCGACCCAGCGCGGGATCCGCATCGACAGCAGGGCGCCGGCGATGGTGACGGCGATGACGACGAACAACGCGCCGGGCAGCTTCAACAAATGGGTGCAGAGGAATTCGACGCCGCCCGCGATGGCGCCGCCCACGATCGTGCCCCCGAGGAGGCCGAACACCGTCAGCCGGGAGTTCACCCGTACCAGGTCGATGGACGGCGGCATCACCCGCGGTGTCACCGCGCTGCGCAGCACGCTGAACGACTTGGAGAGCACCATCATGGCCAGCGCACACGGGTAGAGCACCATCGACGGGTAGCTGCCCGTGGCGCCGTCGTAGTTCATGATCAGCAGCACCGCCAGCGCGGTGCGCAGCGCGAAGGACGCCGCCAGGGCGACGCGCCGGCCATGCTGGAGCCGGTCCAGCGCCGGACCGATGAGGGGCGCGATCACCGCGAACGGCGCGATGGTGATCAACAGGTACAGCGCCACCTTGGACTTGCTCTCGCCGGTGGCCGCGGCGAAGAACAAGGTGTTGGCCAGCGCGACCGCCATCGCGGCGTCCACCGCGAAGTTGGCGACCACGGGCCACGTCAGGGCGGTCAGGCCGGACTTGTCGGCGCCGTCGGCGGTGGCGGCCCGCTGCACCATCCAGTACATGCGGGAACCCATTTCGCGGCTGCGCATCGCCGCGGCGCGGGTGACCGTGATGCGTTCCCCGGCGGCGGGACCACGCGGGGGCGCGGCGCCGCCGCGGTCGGGCTCGGCCTGCTCGCCCAGCGGCGGCAGGTAGCGGTTCGCGCTCGGCATCGGCGGCGGCCGGCGCGACCGGCCCCGCCCGGCGTCGTCCGCCGGGTAGTTGGCCATGCCCGGGTGCTGATTGGCCGATCCGTTGCGGTTCGGGCGGGGGTGGCGGCCCGGGTTGGAGGCCACCCGACCCCGATCATCACGCCGCCGTCCGGACACGGATCAATTCTGTCTTATGCCGGCAGGCAACCGGGCGTGGCTCGCCAACCTTAGTATTGGAGTCGCAGTGCAAGAGAGGGGACAGCGTGACCGGACCCGGTGAAGGGCCAGTGGAACCTGCCGCGACGAGCGTGGCCGAGTCGCCCGACGAGTTGGCGGCGGTGCTCACGGGTGCCGCCGACCGGGCCCGGGCTGCCGTCGAGGAGTTCGCCGGCGCCGAGGCCGTCGGGGACTACCTGGGTGTTGGCTACGAGGATCCGAACGCCGCGACCCACCGGTTCCTGGCGCATCTGCCCGGTTACCAGGGGTGGCAGTGGGCGGCCGTCGTCGCCGCGCATCCGGGCGCCGACCAAGCCACGATCAGCGAAGTGGTGCTGATCCCCGGGCCGACGGCGCTGCTCGCGCCGGAGTGGGTGCCCTGGGACCGACGGGTGCGCCCGGGCGATCTCAGCCCCGGCGACCTGCTGGCGCCCGCGGCGGACGACCCCCGGTTGGTTCCCGGCTACGCCGCCAGCGGCGACCCCGAGGTGGACGAGACCGCCGCCGAGGTCGGGTTGGGCCGGCGCTGGGTGATGAGCGCGTGGGGTCGCGCCGACGCCGCCGAGCGGTGGCACACCGGGGACCACGGTCCCGACTCGGCCATGGCCCGGTCCACCAAGCGGATGTGCCGCGATTGTGGTTTTTTCCTGCCGCTGGCCGGGTCGCTGGGCGCGATGTTCGGGGTGTGCGGCAACGAGCTGTCCGCCGACGGCCAGGTCGTCGACAAGCAGTACGGCTGCGGCGCCCACTCGGACACACCGGCCCCCGCGGGCACCGGCTCGCCGGCGTACGAGCCCTACGACGACGGCGTGCTGGACGTCGCGGAGAACCCGCCGCCGCCCGAACCACCGGAGCCGGCGACGGAGTCCGCGGAGTCGCCGGAGCCGGAGTCGCCGGAGCCGGAGTCGCCGGAGCCGGGGGACTAGCCGCGCTCGGCGGCGGCCTTGATCTTTGCCAGCGAGGCGTTCATCCCCTCCAGCAGCTCGCGTTCGAAGTTCTCGGTCCCGCCGAAGAGCGCGTTCACCGACAGGTTCGAAAACGCGCTGACGCCGTTCTCGGCGTGACGGCTCTCGATCACCCGCGTGCCGCCCTGGCCGCTGGGCTCGAGCTCGTAGCTCCAAATCGTGCCGTTGGTGTTGACCCGGAAAGCGAGCCTCTTCTCGGGGACGACCTCGACGACCGTGCAGGTGGTGGGCCAGAACATGCGGTGGCGCCGGTTGAGGTTCACGGTGCGGGTGCCCGCGCGAAGCGGTCCCAGCGGCTTCATCCAGCGACATTGCGGGCTCCAGTCCGGCATCCGCCGGAAGTCGGAGATCAACGCCCACACGGTAGAGGTCGGCGCGTCGATGTCGACTTGCGTTTGCAGCAGCGGGGCGACCATGGTTCCTCCCGGGGCGGTCAATCTATTGGCGGTCGAGGTAGGTTTCCAGCCCGGTCTGCGCGCCGCGGGCGCCGCGGCGGGCGGCGGCGAGCTGCAGCACGAAGATGCTGGTGCCGATCAACCCGACCCCCAGCCCGCCCAGCGTCACCGGGCGCCAACTGTGTAGGGCGGGCACGAGGAACGCGAGCGCCGCGCCGATCAGCCAGCCCAAAAATCCGACCGCAACGACGGGCCACACCTCGAGCAGCGCCCGCGGCAGGGCAGGCGCCTCGGGGCTCTGGCCCGGTTGGACAGACATCGGGATCAACATAGCCCGGCGAGGATGGGGCCCGAAAGCAGGCGAGGACCAAAGTCCATGGATGGCAGCTTGGTATCCCGGATCTGTTGCGTTCCGTGTAACCTCGCGCCATGCCTGACAGCGACGCCCGGCTGGCCAGTGACCTGTCGCTGGCGGTGATGCGGCTGGCCCGCCAACTGCGGTTCCGCAATCCGTCATCGCCGGTGTCGCTGTCCCAGCTGTCGGCGCTGGCAACCCTGGCCAACGAGGGCGCGATGACCCCGGGTGCGCTGGCGATTCGCGAGCGCGTGCGGCCGCCGTCGATGACCCGGGTGATCGCCTCGCTGGCCGAGATGGGTTTGGTGGACCGCGCCCCGCACCCGGTCGACGGCAGGCAGGTCCTCGTCTCGGTGTCCGAGTCGGGCGCCGAGCTGGTCAAGGCGAACCGTCGCGCGCGCCAGGAGTGGCTGGCCAAGCGGCTGGGAACGCTGGACGGCGAGCAACGGGAAACCCTGCGCGAGGCCGCCGATCTGATGCTGGCGCTGGTCGACGAAAGCCCGTGACCGAGGGCTTGGATGTTCAGGACATCACCGATCCCGACGACCCGCGCCTCGACGATTTCCGCGACCTGAACAGCGTCGATCGCCGTCCCGATCTGCCGACCGGCAAAGGGCTGGTGATCGCCGAGGGTGTGCTGGTCGTCCAGCGCATGCTGGCCTCCCGATTCACCCCGCACGCCCTGCTGGGCACCGACCGCCGGCTCTCCGAGCTCCAGGACGATCTGGCCGGCGCCGCGGCGCCGTTCTACCGGACCTCGGCCGAGGTGATGGCACAGGTGGTGGGCTTCCATCTCAATCGCGGGGTGCTCGCCGCCGCCAGGAGGGTGCCGGAACCGAGCGTCGCCGAGGTCGCCGAGGCCGCCCGTACCGTCGCGGTCCTTGAGGGCGTCAACGACCACGAGAACCTGGGCTCGATCTTTCGCAACGCGGCCGGGCTGGGGGTGGACGCGGTGGTGTTCGGCGGCGGGTGTGCCGACCCGCTCTACCGCCGCGCCGTGCGGGTGTCGATGGGCCACGCGTTGCTGGTCCCGTATGCGCGGGCGGTCAGCTGGCCCCATGACCTTCTGTTGTTGAAGGAGAGCGGATTTCGGCTCATGGCCATGACGCCGCAGCGCGAGGCGTGTGCGCTGGCCGAGGCGATGGCCGCGGCGGTCGACGAGCGGGTGGCGGTGCTGGTGGGCGCCGAGGGGCCCGGGCTGACGACGGCCGCCCTGCGGCTCAGCGACGTGCCGGTGCGCGTCCCGATGTCGCGCGGCACCGACTCGCTCAACGTCGCCACCGCAGCGGCCCTGGCGTTCTACGAGCGGGCTAGGCTCACGTGGTGAGCGACGAGTCCGTCCCCTGGGCAACGGGTGTGACCGTCGCCGCGTTCGTCGCCGCCGTGACCGGCGCCGCCGTCGTGGTGCTCAGCCTCGGCCTGATCCGGGTGCATCCGCTGCTGGCGGTCGGCCTCAACGCGGTCGCGGCGGGCGGCCTCGCGCCGACGTTGTGGGGCTGGCGGCGCACGCTGGTGTTGCGCTGGTTTGTGCTGGGCGCGGGCGTGGGCGTGGCCGGCGCGTGGGTGACGCTGCTGGCGATGACGGTCGGGTAGCGGCTAGTTAGCGATGTCCCGCTGAGCGCACCCCGAGCAGCACGTCCTCCCAGGCCGGGATCACCGGCTTGCCGCGCCGGGTGTGCACCGGCTGCTCGGGCGGCGCGGCGGGGGACGCCGGTTCGGCGGTTTCGCCTCCGGACGCGGGCGCTTCGGCGGGCTCGAAGTCCAGGCGGGCCACCCGGGCGAGCGGCCGCAGCGGGCGCTCGAAGTCCGGGTCGATCAGCTCGCTGGCCGCGTCGTCGACAGCCGTGACCGTTCCGCCGTGGGCGCCGGGGGCGAAGCTGAAATGCGCGATGTTGTCCGAGCGCCCGGCCTTCCAGGCGAGCTGCACCGTCCAGCGGCCGTCTTCGTTGCGCCACGCGTCCCAGCTGAGCCGGTCGGGTTCCAGGCCGCGCGCCACCAATGCGGCGCTGACGGTTTCCAGCAGGGTGAGCACGGCGGGCCCGTCGGCCAGCATCGGGTGCGCGGCGGTTGCCAGCTCGGCGGCGCGAGCCCGCTCCAGGAGCACCGGGTGGGCAAAGCGACGCACCCGCGAAATGTCGGAGCCCGACGCCGTGGCCACCTGATCGACGGATGCGCCGGCGCGAATCCGGGCCTGAATCTCCTTGGGGCTCAACATGTTCGTGACTTGCATGTCGAGCGGCGGCTGCTCCGGCTGCGGCGACTCGCCGCGAAGGGCGGCCCGAAGTCTGTCGTCGGCCACCAGCTTGAACCGTTCGGCGTGGTCATCACCCTCGCAGATGATGTATTTGCCCTCGTCATCGAGACCAACCACTGTGAGTTCCCGCATGGCTTCTCCTCGCAGGCTCCGCGCCGGTCAGCGACGGACCCCTCGGGTCCGCACTCTAATGCAGCTAACGCCGGTAACCCGCTCTGACACGCTGGCGGGTTGCGGACTGATGACCGTCGGGTTAAAGCCGCTCGACGACCCAGTCGACGCACTGCGTCAGAGCGCTGATGTCGTCAGGGTCGACCGCGGGGAACATCGCCACCCGCAACTGATTGCGGCCCAGTTTGCGATAGGGCTCGGTGTCGACGATGCCGTTGGCCCGGAGTGTCTTGGCGACGGCCGCGGCGTCGACCTCGTCGACGAAGTCGATGGTGCCGACCACCTGAGACCGCAACGCGGGATCGGCGACGAACGGCGTGGTGTACGGCCGCTCCTGCGCCCACGAGTACAACCGCTGCGAGGAGTCCGCCGTGCGCTTGACCGCCCAGTCGAGGCCGCCATTGCCGAGCAGCCAGTCCAGCTGCTCGGCCATCAGCGCGAGGGTGCCGATCGCCGGGGTGTTGTACGTCTGGTTCTTCAGGCTGTTTTCGACGGCGATCGGCAGCGACAGGAAGTCGGGAACCCAGCGACCGGAGGACGCGATGGACTCGACGCGGGCCAGCGCGGCCGGGCTCATGACGGCCAGCCACAGCCCGCCGTCGCTGGCGAAGTTCTTCTGCGGCGAGAAGTAGTAGGCGTCCGCCTGGGTGATGTCGACGGGCAGGCCGCCGGCGCCCGAGGTCGCGTCGATGAGTACCAGTGCGTCGCCGGAGCCGGCGGGGCGGTGGATCGGCACCGCGACCCCGGTCGACGTTTCGTTGTGCGCCCACGCGATCGCGTCGACCGACGGGTCGGACTGCGGTTCGGGGGCGGTGCCGGGGTCCGACTTGATGACGATCGGGTCGCCGACGAACGGGTTCTTGGCGACCGAGGAGGCGAACTTGGCGCTGAACTCGCCGAAAGAAAGGTGCAGCGAGCGCTTGTCGATCAGCCCGAATGCGGCGGCATCCCAGAACGCGGTCGCGCCGCCGTTGCCCAAAATGACCTCGTACCCGTCGGGCACGGAGAACAGCTCGGTCACACCCGAGCGCACCCGGCCCACCAGATCCTTGACCGGCGCCTGCCGGTGCGACGTGCCGAACAGCGGCGCCGCGGTGGTGGTCAGCGCCTTGAGCTGTTCGGGCCGGACCTTGGACGGGCCGCAGCCGAAGCGGCCGTCGCGGGGTTTGATGTCGGAGGGGATGTCGAGCTGGTCAGCCATGTCGACCAGCCTAGTGAGCGATCCGAAGGCGCCGACGCCGCGGGCTGGAGCGAGCGACCAGATGTGAGGCAGGCCACACGGATCGCGTGACCACTGGTCAGGCCACAGTGCCTCGAGCGGGTCTAGAAAATATCCGGTACCTGCGGTACTGTCTGGACATAGAACGTCCAAATGTAAACCTCGTTGGGGAGGCTTGGAATGGACAGGACGCGACTGGTCCGGCGCTGGCGGCGCAACATGGAAGTGCGCGACGACGCCGAGTACGTGAACATGCTTGCCACGCTGTCCGAGGGGTCGGTGCGGCGAAACTTCAATCCCTATACCGACATCGACTGGGAGTCGCCAGAATTCGCGGTGACGGAGAACGACCCGCGGTGGATCCTGCCGACGACCGATCCGCTGGGTCGGCACCCGTGGTACCAGGCGCAGTCCGAAGAGCGCAAGATCAAGATCGGCATGTGGCGGCAGGCCAACGTTGCCAAGGTCGGGCTGCACTTCGAGTCGATCCTGATCCGCGGCCTGATGAACTACACGTTCTGGGTGCCCAACGGGTCACCCGAATACCGCTACTGCCTCCACGAGTCGGTCGAAGAGTGCAACCACACCATGATGTTTCAGGAGATGGTGAACCGCATCGGCGCCGACGTCCCGGGCATGCCGCGGATGCTCAAGTGGCTCTCGCCGCTGGTCCCGCTGGTCGCCGGTCCGCTGCCGGTGGCGTTCTTCATCGGTGTGCTCGCCGGCGAGGAGCCGATCGACCACACGCAGAAAAACGTGCTGCGCGAAGGGAAGTCGCTGCACCCCATCATGGAGCGGGTGATGGCCATCCACGTGGCCGAGGAGGCCCGGCACATCTCGTTCGCGCACGAGTTCCTGCGCAGGCGGCTGCCGGAGCTGACCGAGCGGCAGCGGTTCTGGACCGCGCTGTACCTTCCGCTGACCATGAAGCTGCTGTGCCGCGCAATTGTGGTGCCGCCCAAGGCTTTCTGGCGCGAGTTCGACATCCCGCGCGAGGTCAAAAAGGAACTGTTTTTCCGGTCCCCGGAGTCGCGCAAGTGGCTGTCTGACATGTTCGGTGATGTGCGGATGCTGGCTCACGACACCGGCCTGATGGAAACGCGGTCCGCCCGGCTCATGTGGCGCCTGTGCAAGATCAACGGCAAGCCGTCGCGCTACCGCAGCGAGCCGCAGCGGCAGCACCTGGCTCCGGTCCCGGCCGCATAGGACTGCGCGGGTTCTTTTATGCCGCACGTTATTACCCAGTCGTGCTGCAACGACGGGTCCTGTGTTTTCGCGTGCCCGGTGAACTGCATCCACCCGTCACCGGACGAGCCGGGGTTTGCCACCACGGAGATGCTCTACATCGATCCGGTGGCGTGCGTGGACTGCGGCGCGTGCGTGAGCGCGTGCCCGGTTGGCGCCATCGCGCCCGACACCCGGCTGGACACCAAGCAGCTGCCGTTCGTCGAGATCAACGCGTCCTTCTACCCGGAGCGGCCCGCGGGCGAGAAGCTGCCGCCCACCTCGAAGCTGGCCCCGGTGATCCCCGCCGCCGAGGTGCGCGCCCGCCGCCGGCCTTTGACCGTGGCCATCGTGGGCTCGGGTCCCGCGGCGATGTATGCCGCCGACGAGCTGCTCACCCAACATGGCGTGCGGGTCAACGTCTTTGAGAAGCTGCCGACGCCCTACGGGCTGGTGCGCGCCGGCGTCGCGCCCGACCACCAGAACACCAAAAGGGTCACCCGGCTTTTCGACCGGATATCCGGTCACCGGCACTTCCGCTTCTACCTGAACGTCGAGATCGGCAGGCACCTGAGTCACGCGGACCTGTTGGCCCATCATCACGCCGTGGTGTATGCAGTGGGCGCGCCCGACGATCGTCGCCTGGGCATCGACGGCATGGGCCTGCCGGGCACCGGGACCGCCACCGAGTTGGTCGCGTGGCTCAACGGGCATCCCGACTTCACCGATCTGCCAGTCGATCTCGGTCACGAGCGGGTGGTGATCATCGGCAACGGCAATGTCGCCCTCGACGTGGCCCGCGTCCTCACGGCGGACCCCGACGACCTGGCCCGCACCGACATCTCCGACCATGCGCTCGAGGCGTTGCGGCGCTCCGCGGTGCGCGAAGTGGTGATCGCCGCCCGGCGCGGCCCGGCCCACTCGGCCTTCACCCTGCCCGAACTGATCGGGCTCACCGGCGCCTCCGAGGTCGTGCTCGACGCCGGCGACCACCGGCGAGTGGCAAACGATCTGGCCGTCGCGTCGGACCCGCTGACCAGAAACAAGTTGGAGATCCTGAGCAAACTGGGCGACGCTGCGGCGCCGGCGTCCCGCCGACGAATCCGGCTGGCGTATGAGCTCACGCCGCAACGCGTGCTCGGAGAGCGGCGCGCCTCCGGCATCGAGTTTTCCGTCACCGGCACCGGGGAGGCGCTCCGGCTGGACACGGGCCTGATGCTGACGTCGATCGGCTACCGCGGCAAGGAGATTCGCGGGCTGCCGTTCGACGAATCGGCGGCCGTCGTGCCCAACGACGGCGGTCGCGTCGTGGACCCCGGCTCTGGCCGTCCGGTGCGCGGCGCCTACGTCGCGGGCTGGATCAAGCGCGGACCGACGGGGTTCATCGGCACGAACAAGTCCTGCTCCCTGCAAACCGTCCAGGCGCTGGTGGCCGACTTCAACGCCGGCACGCTGACCGACCCGGTTGCCACGCCGGGCGCACTGGACGCGCTGGTGCGCGGGCGCCAGCCCGCCGCCGTCGACTCCGCGGGATGGCGGGCGATCGATGCCGCGGAGGTCGCGCGGGGCGGCCACGACGGGCGGCCGCGCAACAAATTCACCGATGTCGGCGAAATGCTCGCCGTCGCCGCGACCGCGCCGACGCCGCCGCGGCGACGCCGGCTGCTGGCCCGGCTGCTCGGCTCTTAGCCCGGCTGCCCGGACATCGCGGCAGAGATCTCCTCCATGCTGACTTCGCGCACCGGCTGTCCCAGCGACCAGTGGTGGCCGAACGGGTCGGCGACCACGCCGTAGCGGTCACCCCAGAACTGGTCGTCCAGCGGAGCCACCACGGTGGCGCCCGCGTCCAGCGCCTGCTGGAACTTCGCGTCGACGTCGGTGACCGTCAGGTGGATGGTGACCGGGGTGCCGCCCAGCGACTTGGGCGTCATCGACTTGCCACCGCACGTTTCGGGAAAGTCGTCGTTGAGCATCACGGTGGAGCCGTTGATGTTCAGCGCGGCGTGGACCAGCCTGCCGTCGGGGCCCGGCACCCGGCCCAGCTCGACGGCGCCAAAGGCCTTGACGTAGAAGTCGATCGCCGCGGCGGCGTCGTCGACGACGAGGTGCGGGGACAGTGCGGGCTCGACGTTGATTGCCATGGTTTTCTCCTTGTTGTCGGTCTCCCGTGCAAACCCGGCGTGGGCCGGCACACGGTTATTGACTCGTCCCGCGACGCAAATTCATCGCGGCACGCGCCCATTCAATCGCCGGCCACCGACAACTAACCCACGCGAGCGTGACCACAGCGCGAATATCGCGCCGATCTCAGGCGTGGGTGAGGACCCGGTCCCAGCCCTCGACGGCTTCCGGACTGCGCGGGCCCGGTCCCACATAGATGGCCGAGGGGCGAACCAGCTTGCCGAGCCGCTTCTGCTCGAGGATGTGGGCGCACCACCCCGCGGTGCGTCCACAGGTGAACATTGCCGGCATCATGTTGGCCGGCACCCGGGCGAAGTCCAGGATGACCGCGGCCCAGAACTCGACGTTGGTCTCGATGGCCCGGTCCGGGCGCCGCTCGCGCAGTTCCGCCAGCGCGGCCTGCTCCAGCGCGACGGCGACCTCGTGGCGGGGGGCGCCCAGCCGTTCCGCGGCCCCGCGCAGCACGCGCGCCCGCGGATCCTCGGCGCGGTATACGCGGTGGCCGAATCCCATCAGCTTGTCGCCGCGGTCGAGGATCGACTTCACCAGGCCGCGGGCGTCGCCGGTGCGCTCGACCTCCTCGAGCATCGGCAGCACCCGGGCTGGCGCCCCGCCGTGCAGCGGGCCGCTCATCGCCCCGATCGCCCCCGACAGCGAGGCGGCGACGTCCGCTCCGGTCGAGGCGATCACCCGCGCGGTGAACGTCGAGGCGTTCATGCCGTGCTCGGCGGCCGACACCCAGTAGGCGTCGATGGCCTCGACGTGCCTGGGGTCCGGTTCGCCCTGCCAGCGGGTCATGAATCGTGCAGTGACGGTTGGGCATTCGTCGATGACGCGCTGCGGCACGGCGGGCTGGTAGATGCCACGGGCCGACTGTGCGACGTAGGACAGCGCCATGACCGAGGCGCGGGCCAGCTGGTCGCGGGCGGTGGCGTCGTCGGTGTCCAGCAGCGGCTTGTAGCCCCAGATCGGCGCCAGCATCGCCAGCCCCGCCTGCACGTCGACCCGCACATCGCCGGTGTGGATCGGCAGCGGGAAGGGCTCGGCGGGCGGCAGCCCGTGACCGAATTTGCCGTCGACCAGCAGTCCCCACACGTCTCCGAACGTGACCTGCTGGGTCACCAGGTCCTCGATGTCCACGCCGCGGTAGCGCAGCGCGCCGCCGTCTTTATCCGGTTCGGCAATTTCGGTGGTGAACGCCACCACGCCCTCGAGGCCGGGGACAAAGTTCTCGGGCACAGTCATAGGAGAAATTCTCGCACCCCTGTGCCGGGCGGATGCTACCGGCCGGTAGCAACCCCCGGTAGCGTTGGCGTAATGGCAGGACCGGCCCCCGGAGCAGGCTCCGAAGCAGGACGAGAACACCTCGAGAGAATGCGCGTGGAATACGGGTCGGTCGAGAAGGACGGCAGCCCGGACCTGGACGCGGACTGGCTGGCCGACGGGTGGCTCGCGTTGTTCCGCAGGTGGCTCGACGACGCCGAGCGCGCCGGCGTGGCCGAGCCCAACGCCATGGTGCTGGCAACCGTCGCCGACGGCCGGCCGGTCAGCCGAGCGGTGTTGTGCAAGAGCGCCGATGAGACCGGAATCACTTTCTTCACCAACTACGACTCCGACAAGGGCGCCGAGCTGGCCGCGACGCCGTACGCGTCGGCCACCTTCCCCTGGTTCGTGCTGGGCCGGCAGATCCACGTCCGCGGCCCAGTCACCAAGGTGGATCCGCAGGTCACGCAGGACTACTGGGCCATGCGCCCGCGCGGCTCACAACTGGGGGCCTGGGCGTCACACCAATCGAGGCCGATCGCGTCGCGCACGGCGCTGCTCGGCCAGCTCGCCGAGGTCACCGCGCGCTTCGCCGACGCGGAATCCGTCCCGGTGCCGCCCAACTGGGGCGGATACCTGCTCGCGCCCGAGGTGGTCGAATTCTGGCAGGGCCGGGAAAACCGGGTGCACAACCGGATTCGCGTCGCCGACGGCCGGGCGGAGCGCCTTCAGCCCTGACGGTATGACACCCGTCACGTCCCAAATTCACCGCCGCTTTACCGGCCGATGGCCGCCAGACCGGCGGACCCGACCCCGGGCAGGCGCGCCGTCCCGATAACGACTACCTTCAGCTATAAGCACCGAGTCAGGGCAGCTAAGCCAGCCAGAGCGCAAAGGGGTTCTCGTGGCCGACACCGACGACACCGCAACTCTGAAGTACCCAGGGGGCGAGATCGACCTTGAGGTCGTGCAAGCCACCGAAGGAGCCGACGGGATTGCGCTCGGCTCCCTGCTGTCCAAGACCGGCTACACGACGTTCGACAACGGCTTCGTCAACACCGCCTCGTGCAAGAGCTCCATCACCTACATCGACGGCGACGCCGGCATCCTGCGCTACCGCGGTTACCCGATCGAACAGCTCGCCGAGAAGTCGACCTTCATCGAGGTGAGCTACCTGCTCATCTACGGCGAGCTGCCCACCAAGGAGCAGCTGGATGAGTTCACCAACCGGATCCAGCGGCACACCATGCTGCACGAGGACCTGAAGCGCTTCTTCGACGGCTTCCCGCCCAACGCCCACCCGATGCCGGTGTTGTCCAGCGTGGTGAACGCGTTGAGCTCGTACTACCCGGACGCGCTCGACCCGATGGACAACGGTCAGGTCGAGCTGTCGACAACCCGCCTGCTGGCGAAGCTGCCGACCATCGCCGCCTACGCCTACAAGAAATCGATCGGTCAGCCCTTCCTCTACCCGGACAACTCGCTGAGCCTGGTGGAGAACTTCCTGCGGATGACGTTCGGGCTGCCGGCCGAGCCGTACCACGCCGACCCGGAAATCGTGCGGGCGCTGGACATGCTGTTCATCCTGCACGCCGACCACGAGCAGAACTGCTCGACGTCGACGGTGCGGTTGGTGGGCTCGTCGCGGGCCAACCTGTTCACCTCCATCTCCGGTGGCATCAACGCGCTCTGGGGTCCGCTGCACGGCGGCGCCAACCAGGCCGTGCTGGAGATGCTCGAGCAGATCCGCGAGAGCGGCGACGACGTCGGCGAATTTGTCCGCAAGGTGAAGAACCGCGAAGCCGGCGTCAAACTGATGGGCTTCGGGCACCGCGTCTACAAGAACTACGACCCGCGGGCGCGAATCGTCAAGGAACAGGCCGACAAGATCCTGGGCAAGCTGGGCGGCGACGACTCGCTCCTGGACATCGCGAAGGAGCTCGAAGAGGCGGCGCTCACCGACGACTACTTCGTCGAACGCAAGCTCTACCCGAACGTCGACTTCTACACCGGCCTGATCTACCGGGCGCTCGGTTTCCCGACCCGGATGTTCACGGTGCTGTTCGCGCTGGGCCGGCTGCCCGGCTGGATCGCGCACTGGCGCGAGATGCACGACGAGGGCGACAGCAAGATCGGCCGCCCGCGCCAGATCTACACCGGGTACACCGAGCGCGACTACGCCACCATCAACGACCGTTAGTCAGCTCCTCACCTGCCACGAGTCAGCTCCCCACCGGCCACGAGCGTGCGTGTTTGTTCGGTGACACGCCGCTGACGCCGTACAACTGCGCACGCTCGCCGTGGTGTGAACCGGCTACATCGAGCCCAGCACCGCCATCGCGGCGTTGTGGCCGCCGATGCCCGACACCGCCCCGCCGCGGCGGGCGCCCGAGCCGCACAACATGATTCGATCGTGCGCGGTGGCCACCCCCCAGCGCCGCGCCGGCGTGTCCAGCGCGTCGTCGTCCTCGGCGAACGGCCACGTCAGGCCGCCGTGGAAGATGTTGCCCGCGGTCATCCCCAGCTTGCGGTGCAGGTCCAGCGTGGTCGTCGTCTCGATGCACGGCCGGCCCTGCGCATCGCTCAGCAGTACCTCCTGAATCGGTTCGGCCAGAACGGAATTCAGCGAGGCAAGCACCGATTCCGTCAGTCGGTCACGCAGGGCGCCGGAGTAGTGGCCGTCGAACAGCGAGTGCGGGGTGTGCAGGCCGAACACCGTCATGGTGTGGGCGCCCGACCGGGCCAGCTCCGCCGACAAGACGCTCGGGTCGGTCAGCGAATGGCAGTAGGCCTCGCAGGGCAGCGGATTCGGGATGTGTCCGCCGAGCGCGAGCGAATACGCGTTGCCCAGTTGCGTCCAGGTCTCGTTCGCGTGGAACGTCCCGGCGAACGCCTGCTCGGGCGAGACGCCGTCGTCGCGCAACCGCGGGAGGCGGCGCAGCGCCATGTTCACCTTCACCTGCGCGCCCTGGCCCGGGACCGCCGGCCGCTCGCCGAGCAGGCCGGCCAGGACCGTCGGTGTGACGCCGGCCAACACGAAGCGGCCCCGCGCCGCGTGCTCCTTCTCGCCGCAGCGGTAGCGCACCAGGCCGTCGGGGTCGACCGCGAAAACGTCTGCACCGGTGACGATTTCGGCGCCATGGCTTAAGGCCGCCGACGCCAGCGCCGCGGTCAGCGAGCCCATCCCGCCGACGGGCACGTCCCAGGCTCCCGTGCCGCCGCCCAGCACGTGGTAGAGGAAGCAGACGTTCTGTCGCAGTGAGGGGTCGGCGAGGGGGGCGAACGTGCCGATCAGCGCGTCGGTCGCGATGACGCCGCGGACCAGGTCGTTGCCCACCGCTTCGGTGATGGCGCGCCCGATCGGCTCGTCAACCAGGGCCCGCCATGCGGCGGCCGCGTCGGCATCGCCGCCGTCGATGACGTGCCGGCGGGCCTGCTCGCGCGTGCGCAGCGGCTCGAGCAGCGTCGGCCAGAGCCGTTCGGTCACCACCCGGCAGCGGCGGTAAAACGCCGCGTAACGGCCCTCGTCTTCGGCGGCGCCGATCGCGCCGAACGTGCCGGGGCGCCCGACCAGCAGCCCCCTGCGGCCCCCGGCGCCGGGATCCGGCGTGTACGACGAATACGGGCGGCGGGCGAGTCGCACCGCGGCGCCCAGATCCTCGACGATGCGGGCCGGCAGCAGGCTGACCAGGTAGGAGTAGCGCGACAGCCGAACCCCAACGCCGTCGAACACCTGCGCCGAGACCGCGGCCCCGCCGGGCACCTCCAGCCGCTCCAACAACCGCACTCGCAGGCCCGCCCGGGCCAGATAGCCGGCCGCGACCAGCCCGTTGTGGCCGCCACCGACGATTACGGCATCGAAGGCGTCGACGTCGCTCAGTTCAGGTAGCCCTCGACCTCGTCGGGCGGGCGCACCTGGGCCTCGCGCGGGTCACCGCCGGTTTCGCGCAGCGCGCGGCGCTGCCGCAGCAGGTCCCAGCACTGGTCGAGCTCGACTTCGACGCGGCGCAGGCGATCGTGCTCCTCCGACGTGCTGATCTCGCGCTGCTGCAGCTGCGACCGCAGCGTTTTCTCCTCGTCGACGAGGCTGCGGATGTAAGCCAGGGTTTCGCTGTCGGTCGGTTTTCTGCCGTTTCCCATCGCTCCAGTGTGCCCGACCCGGCGAGCGCCCCCCGGTCGAATCGGTAGGCTGCATATCGCCTGCAAAATGAAAGTGCGGGCGACGAATGACCGAGGGGGCAATTGTGGGGTTAGGGGTGGATTTGCGGGAGGCGCCCGCGGATGTCGACGTGGGGCCGGATCCGGAATTGCGCGGGCACTCTGCCGGCCTTCCGTGGATGATTGCTGTCATGGTTATTCCGTTGCTGATGGCGGCAATCGGTTACGGCGGGTTCGAGCGACCGCGATCCGCTCACGGCCCGGCCGGCGTGGCGCCGACGAGCAGGCCGGCCGCCCGGAAGCTGTCGCTGGCGCCGCTCTCGATCACCCGCAACGGCAATAGCTTTACCCTCAGCGGGGATTTCCCCGACGACTCCGCGAAAGCCGCGTTGCTGAGGGCGCTTAATGGGGCGCTGCCGCCGGGCGCCAACATCGTCGACCAAATACGCATCAATCCCAATATCGATGCGCTCGATTTCGCAAAAGCGGGACCGTTTTTCAAAGACAGCGCCTCGATTCCCGATTTCAGTCTCACGGTGAGCGGGGACACCATCACCTTCGCCGGCACCGCCGCATCGCAGGAGCAAAACAACACCGTCCACCTGGAGGCGGTGCGCATCTGGTCCAAGCTCAACGTTGTTGACAAGCTGGTGATCAAAGGGCAGGCCCCGCCGCCCGCTGCGCAGTGCAACGACCTGCAAGTGGCGATCAACGCTGTGACGGGGGGCCCGATTACGTTCGCAAATGACGGCTTCAGCCTGATCCCGGCCGAAGAGCCGATACTGACCCAGGTGTCGGAAAAGCTCAGAGCGTGTCCGGCCGCACATGTGACGCTCAACGGCTACGCCGACAACTCGGGTGTCGAGGCGATCAACGTCCCCTTGAGTACCCAGCGGGCCCAAAAGGTCGCCGATTTCCTTGTTGCCCACGGCGTCGCAGGCCCCCAGCTGGTCGTCAAGGGCCTCGGTTCGGCAAACCCCATCGCGTCCAACGACACGGCGGAGGGCCGCGCCAAGAACCGTCGCGTCGAAATCGTTGTCAGTTAAGGAGATCCGACATGGATTTCGTGATCCAGTGGTTGTGGTACCTGCTGGCTTTTGTCGCGGGCTCTGGCGTCGCGCGGGTGATCGCCAACATCATGAACAAACGCGTCGGCGTTGAGGAAATCACCGCCGCGTCGACCCGTTCCCGGATAGGCGGGGACCGATGAGTCACGTGCACTGGTGGCTTTTCGCCCTGTCCTTCGCGATGGGGTTGGTGTTGACGCTCGCGCTGACGGTGCGCCCCGTCAAACGTCAACTGGCGGTGGCCGCGCCGGCGGATGCGTTGGTTGCCGCGGCGGACAACGAGCCCGAACCGCCGACGACGAGGATTCCGGCGCCGTATGAGTTCTTCGCGAGAAATTTCCCGGGCGATGACGACCCGCTGACAACGACGATCCCGGTCGAGCAGGAGTCGCCGACGACGAAAATCCCGGTCGAGGAACACCCGACGACCGCGATTCCGGTCGAGGAGCAACCGACCGCCGTCATTCCGGTGGAGCAGGAGCCGGCGGACGAGCTCCCCATCGCGGACGAATCACCGGTCGCGGAGAGCCCGGTGGCAAAACCGCCGCCGGTCATGGACCTCCTCGTCAGGCGAGAACGACCGACGACAATCATTCCCGTTGAGCAAGAGCCGCCGGCCGTGGAGAGTCCCGTCGCGGAGGAGCCACCGGCTGCGGAAGTCCCTGTCGCCGACGAGCCTTGGGCGGCGGAGGTCCCCGGCGCCGAAGAGTCGCCGGTGACGGAAGGTCCCCCACAGGAAGAACAATCGGAGACAGTCATTCCGGTTGAGCAAGAGTCGCCGGCCGCGGGGATTCCCGTCGTGGACGAGCCACCGGCCGCCGAGGTCCCCGTCGCGGACGAGCCTCCCGCCCCCGCGCACCCCGTCGCCGAAGAGTCGCCGGTGGCGGATCTTCGCGCGGAGCACGAACAACCGGAGGCAGTCATTCCGGTTGAGCACGAGTGGCCGGCCACAGAGAGTCCCGTCGCGGACGAGCCTTGGGCGGCGGAGGTCCCCGTCGCTGAAGCGTCGCCGGTGACGGACGATCTCATGGAGGAAGAACAACCGGAGGCAGTCATTCCGGTTGAGCAAGAGTCGCCGCCGGCGGAGATTCCCGTCGTGGACGAGCCTCCGGCTGCGGAGGTCCCCGTCGCGGACGAGCCTTGGGCCCCCGCGCACCCCGTCGCCGAAGAGTCGCCGCTCACGGACCTCCCCGCGGAGCACGAACAACAGACGACAATCATTCCCGTCGAGCAAGAGCCGCCTACCACGGAGATCTCTGTCGCGGACGAGCCCGCGACGACTCAGGAGGCGAAAAAGCCGCCCAAGACCAGGTTTTCGTTCATCAGGCGGTTGCTGGCCAAGAGGACCGTGGCCGCCAAAGAACCGAAGGCCGAGCGCCCGGCCCCGAAGAAGGCCCCGCCGAAGAAGGCTCGGCCGCCCGCCAAAGGGTCACCGGCAAAGCGGGTTCCGGGCGCGCGGAAGGCGGCGCCGCGAAAAATCCCACCGGGCAAAAGGATTCCGCCCGGCAAGAGGGTGGCGCCGGGCGTCACCGCGCGCCCGGTCAAAATGGCACCGCCCGGCAAGCAGCCGCCGCCGAAGAAGCTGTCGGCCACCACGGAATCGACC
>NZ_LZIS01000246.1 GCF_001667015.1 Mycobacterium sp. E3198
GGGCATTGTCAATCGGTTAGTGCAACATCTGGTCAGGCTGCTTGCTTGAGGAGTTTGGCGAGTCGTTGGGCGGGGGTGTCTAGGTTGAGTGTGGGTCGGGGCCGGCGGTTGAGGGTGTCTTGGATGCGTTTGAGGTCGGCTTTGGTGTAGCCGGACAAGTCGGTGCCCTTTTCGAACCAGAATCGCAAGAGCCGGTTGGTGTTTTCGTTGCTGCCGCGTTGCCAGGGTGAGTGGGGGTTGCAGAAGTAGACCGGGGTGTTGAGTTGCAGCGCGATGTCGCGCCAGTTGGCCATTTCGCTGCCGCGGTCCCAGGTGATGGCACGGCGTAGGTGCTCGGGCAGCTCGCTCATCGCCTCGATCATCGCCGCGGCGACCGACGGGGCGCTGTGGTCGGTGGGCAGGTGCAACAGGATGGTGAAACGGGTGCTGCGTTCGACCAGGGTGCCGATTGCGCTGGCACCGCCGACGCCCAAGATCAGATCACCTTCCCAGGAACCGGGCACGGCCCGATCCTCGGCTTGGGCGGGGCGATCGCTGATCGAGAATTCCTCGCCGTTGTAGACGCCGCGGCTGACGTAGCGGCCCCGCGGTTTGCGTGCCGCCCGCTTGGTGGAGAGGCATTTGTGCAGATCAGCGCGCAGGCTGCCGCGGGTCTGCACATACAGGCTTTGATAGATGGTTTCGTGGCTCACCCGGGCCTGCCTGTCATCGGGGTGATCGCGGGCCAACATATCGGCGATCAGCTTGGGACTCCACCCATCATCCATCCACGCTTCGATCAACGCGCACAACGGATTGTCTTTGAGTTTGAACGGTCTGGGTCGACGCGCCCGGTCTGCGGCGCGGCCGTGGGCCATCAGCGCGTGGTAATCGCCGTCAGCATTTTTGTTGCGTCGAATCTCGCGATAGACCACGGTGCGATCACGGCCGATCTGCTTGCCGATGTCGGCGTGGCTGAGGCCGGCGTCGCGGCCGCGCATGATGATCACCCGCTCGTCGGCGCTGAGTCGGTGTCCACGGCCGCCTGGGCGCGACACGTCTCCGGGGTTTGCCAAACCACCACGTCCCCAACTGTTGACCCGCAATTTCATCGCCCCAGCCTCGCGCCACCAGCGCGATCCAGTCAGAAACGACACACCGACAGCGCGTTCGGCCTGAAGCACCGAGGTGCCCTGGCATACAAGGTCGAAAAACTCCCGTCGAACCGACCTCGGAAACGGATATCCACTCGGCACGGCAACCTCCCAAATCACGGATGTTGCACTGACCGTATGAATCCACGC
>NZ_LZIS01000247.1 GCF_001667015.1 Mycobacterium sp. E3198
TAGCTGGTCGAGCCAATTGCCCCCCGCTTTGACGATGTGCATCGATTCGTTGGTCGCGGTGTGGGTTCGCACCGACAGCTCCCGGGGCAGGAAACACACCGTGGACCGGACCATCAGGCGATACCAGAAATCCACGTCGACGAGCTGATAGATGTCGTTCCGCAGGCCGCCCGCCTCCAGCGCCAGCCGGCGCCGAAACATCACGCAGGTCGGCTCCCCCACCCAGTTCTCCTTCGCGCCGCGCAACACCACCTGGCGCACCAACGAGGGGCCGTCGTTGCGTTCCCGCAGGTTGCGAAAGCGCGTGTGCATTTTGCCGTACCGGCGCTGCCAGCGCTCGTCGTCACCCACCACCTGCCGGGGCGCGAACGCCAGCCCGACGGTCGGGTCGTCGAAGTAGGGAGCGAGCGTCGCCAAGGCGCCCGGAAGCAGCCAGTCGTCGCCGTGCACGAACTGCACGCACGTGCCGCGCGCCAGTTCCAGGCATTTGTTGTGGTTGCCGTTGAGGCCCAGGCGGGGCTGATTCTTCACCAGCCGGTCCCCGGGCCGCAGCAGCGCGGAGGCGATTGCGGCGC
>NZ_LZIS01000248.1 GCF_001667015.1 Mycobacterium sp. E3198
GTTGCATCCCTTACGATTTCGATCGAACCACGGTGCCGCCGCCGATGCTAGAGCGCGCGCGTCGATGTTGCCAAGAGATTCATTGGGCGTTCAACCCACCTGCTTCAGCGTGTAGTGAGCCATCGTCCTTCTGGGATCATCGGCGAGCCGCTTCACCTCTTGGCGAATCGGATCGACGGCGCCGCCGAACACGCCGGAGCAGCCGTCGGGGCACCGGACTTCCCACCACGAGTCCGACCGGTGTTGCGGCCATGCGCCGAGTTGTCCGCCTCTCGGCTGGTAGCCGATCTCGTCTGCAAACTTCCTGAGGTTACCGATGTGATGGTGTGCCGGGCAGAAGAGCGACACATCGATGCCGACGTTCTCGGTTTCGTTCATGGCCGTCATTCTCGCCCGTCCCGGGCGGCCGCGTGACCGCAATCACGTGCCCGTGGCCGACGTCTTGAGTGTAGTCACTTGACTACACTCCGCCCGCTGTGGTGTAGTCAAGTGACTACACCAGCCAAGGAGAACGAACCATGACCACAGCCCGCGCGCGGGATCGCGTCATCGATCTAGCCACGGAACTCGACCTCGCCGCGCCCAGCGGGGCAACCTGGGTCGACGAATGGGAGGGCGTCGGGGCGTCGTTCAGGGTGTTCGACGGCCCGGAGTGGCGCATCAAGCACGTCGCCAACCAGGGGCGATGCGCCGACGTCGGCGACATCGTGGTGTCCGTCATCGGGCGGCAATACAGGGATGGCCGCGCCGAGCGCGAGATCATCATCGACGGCGCCTGCACCCCGGTCGTCACGCCGGCCGAAGCGCGGCTTCTCGGCAGGGCGCTGATCGAGGCCGCCGACGCCGCCGACGGGTGATTCGCTCGCCACGACAGGCCGCTTGCTAATCCGTTGCATCGCTTCAAATTTGAGCGGCCCGGCCATCAATCCGTTGGTTGAGGGCTGCCTAATTCCTCGAGGCTGGCCAGAGCGATCCGCGTGCTCGTCTCGTGCTTGGCGAGGGGCCGCATATGGTCCCATCCCTCGATCACCAGCGTCGGACTCTGGTCTTGGCCGCCGAACTCCTCGAGGAAATAACGGAGGGACTCACTTGCGGTGTGATCGACGAGGGGCACGCGCGAGCTCAAGTGCAGATGCACCTCCCGTGTATCCGGCGGAAGCTGCCTCAGCTCCCGAATCACGTGAAATAGGTTGAAACACACGAGGGGACCGTCCAGGTACAGATGGTAGGCGCCGTCATCGAGCTCCCGGTCAGACACCGGATTGCGGAAGAGACTGAGGAAGCGGACGCCTAGACTCGGCCTGGCGGATTCCGCGCCGTTGCGCAGGGTGTGCCACAGGCCCACGTACCACAGGTTCAGTACCAATTCCAGGACGATGCCGGCGCCGATGCCGATGAGTAGGTCTGTCGTCACGGTCACGAGCAGTGTGGTGGAGAAGACGACAAACTGCTCCGTCCCGACCCGGGCGACGTTGAGCCAAACCCCTGGCCTACACAGTTTGTAGCCGATGAAGACAAGGATGGCGGCCAGGACCGTCAGCGGGACCATGTCGATCAGGTTGCTGCCGAGCAGCACGAAGGCCAGCAGGAAGCAGGCGTTGTAGAAGTTGGCCCACTGGGTCCGCCCGCCTCCCAGGATATTCGCCGTGCTCTTAACGATTCCGGGGATGATGGTCAAGCCACCGAGCATGCTCGATGCGACGTTGCAAGCGCCCATGGCCAGTAAGGTCTGGTCAGGGTCGGACCGGCGGCGATAGGTGTCGATTTTGTCGACGGCGGCGATCGTCGCCAGTGACTCGGTCCCGTCGATCAAGAGCAGGGTGACGACCAGGTAGGCCAGGGGGATCCACAGCTCGGCATGGGCGAACACAGCACCGAACTCCGGGAAGACGAACCCGTGCCTGAGCGAACTGGGCACGTTGATCAGGTAGTGCTTGTCCAGCTTCAGGGCAAATGTGCTGACGACCGTGCCGGCGACAAACACCCAGACCGGGGGCGGCATGACCTTCAGCAGCCGCCCGGGCAGGGCCGACAACACGAACAGCGCCGCGAGGCAACCGACCCCGAGGGCGACGACCTGGTGGTTCATCGACTGGACATGGCGGGGCACTTCGCCGAGGATCTCCCAGAATTCGTGGGCCTCGAACTTCACGCCCATGAAGAGAGGGATCTGCTTGGCGATGATCATCAGGCCGATGGCGGCCAGCATGCCCTGGATGGCCGCGGCAGGGAAGATGGCGCTGAGGCGGGCCACCTTCAACTTGGCAAGGATCACTTGCGCGGCGCCCGCAATGGCGATGGCAACCAAAACCAGAGGGTAGCCCACTGCGAGCAACTCTGATTTCGACGCGCCCCCACCCATGCGGATGGCTCCAAGGGTGATCATGCCGGCGAAGAGGGCCGGCGCCAGTCCCGCGGCCGGGCCGCTGATTGTCACATACGAGCCGCCCAAAAACGGGAGGATAAAACCGGCGATGATCGCCGACGTGATCCCGCAGATCGGCGGCGCGCCCGAGGTGATCGCGATTCCCATCGAGAACGGTAGCGAGATCATGGCCACCGTGAAACCCGAGCGAAGATCGTAGCGCCAGTGTTTGAGACCGGCCAGGCCATTGCGGGGCTTCTCGGTCGGAACGGTCAGGTTTTGTTGCATAGGTCAGCCCTCTCAACAGCCGCTTGAAACGGTTGGGGTGAACTGCTGCCGGAATTCGTGCAGCGTGGATCCGACTCCATGACAGGAGGACGGAATTACGGGTGCGGAACGGTCTATCGCATGACAGTCGTTACAGCGGCGTGCTCGGCTTCGCCGCGGTCGCCATGAAATCCGCGCTGCAGATGTGGACGCCGAATTGCCGGACCGCTGCGACGGCTGACCCCAACCCGGTCCGCGACGGCACCAGCGTGATGCTCATCGCGGCTATCACGGTGGCCTTTGCCGAATACACGAGTTGACATGCACAGCTCCCGCTTTTGGCGCTTGGCCAACCACGCGGTTATAAGCCGTCAGCACCATTCGGGCAAGATTGTCCCGGGCCTGGGCGCATACATTGGGCGCCATCGCCGCATTCCCAGCAGATTAGTGCTGTATTCACAGCAGACTTTAAGCTCCGACGACGAATCGACGTCTGGGGCCATTGGCCGGAAGAAGAGCTTGGTCGCCTGGCCGCATGCGCCGGCGATGCGCGGAGCTGACCAGTGATCGTCGACGGGATTGCGCTCGCAAAACCCACGCTTGGCGACCTCTTGCGGCGGCGGCGAAGTGGACTAGTTTGACGGCATGCCACACGAACGCATCGCTTCACCGTTGATGCTCGAACTCGAACCGGTCGTCAGGGACGCCTACGCACACCACATCGAAACGGCTACGCCCTGGTACGCCCATGATTATGTGCCGTTTGATCGAGGTGAGAATTTCAACTCTCTTGGTGGCCATGACTGGGATAGCTCGCAGGTGACTCTGCCTGACCACGTCACCGATGCGCTGCAAATCATGCTGATCACCAAGGACAACCTCGCGGCCTCTTACCATCGGCTCGCCGAGCACTTCATCCTGGCGGGCTGGTGGGGCAAGTGGATCGGCCGGTGGACGGCTGACGAGAATCTGCACGCGTTCGCGTTGCGCCAAAATCTGGTGCTGACCCGCCAGATCGATCCGATCGCCACCGAGACGGTCCGCGTCGAGCATGTGATGAAAGGCCAGCCCGCCGACGACCGAACCCAAGTCGAGGTCCTGGTTTTCATGACGATGTGCGAACGCGCTCACGCGGTGTTTCTGCGGCGACTGGCCACCCAGATCGAAGAACCCATCCTGCGCCGTCTTGTTGAGGTGATCGCCGCCGACGAAGAGCGCCACGAGACCTTTTTCGCCGAGATCGTCCAGGCCTGCCTGCGAATCGTGCCGGCTGCCACCATCGCGGCGATCGTCGGCTGCGCGCTCGAGCTGCGGGTGGTCGGGGCGGATATCGACGCTTTCAAGGACAAGGTCCGCAATGTCGCCGATGCCGGCATCTTCGATCAAGACACCTTGCGCGAGGTGATCTCCGACCGCATAAAGACGTGGAACCTGGCCGAGCTTCCCGAACTGAGCAACTTCGTCGTCATGTGAGCTCGTCGGCCGTGGATATCAAGCGAGCCATTCAGCGGGCCAACCGGTTGACCGCGATTCTCCTTCGAGAGGCAAATTCGCCCCGACGGTCGATACCCCGCGCCGTCTGCGAGCTCTGATGGAAAGCCCCGGATTCTCGGCAGGCCCAAAAGCCGACTCTGACCAGTGCCCCCGGCACGACTCGAACGTGCGACCTAGGGATTAGAAGGCCCTTGCTCTATCCACCTGAGCTACGGAGGCAATGTGCAGGTCAGTCTATCGAACGCGACACACCGGAGGACTCGCCGCGCGCGACGCGCCCGAAAAGTCTTCCAGCGGAGCGCTTATCGGTTATCGTGTGAGCCTCGACACACGTACAACACCGGTTGATAAGCAGCCGTTAACCGCAACGAAGCGTGTGCACAACGTCGAGGGGTGCGTTAATGAGCGTGACCTTGAACTTGACTTCGCGGTGCTCGCAAGCCGGTGCGCAGGCATTGCGCCTGGCGGCCGACGCCAGGGATACCTGCCGCGCCGGCGCGTTGTTGCTGCGTGGCTCGCCGCAGGCGGTCGGCTGGGTAGCCGGCTGGATCTCCACCGAATTCCCCCCGCACGTGGTCACCGGCCACGCGTTGTCCCGGGTCACGCCGCCGGCCATCGGCCGCGTCGGCACCTCGTGGGCCGCGCAGAAGGCCGATCAAGCCCTCACCGCCGCGCTCGAGGGGTGCTTTGGCCCGGACTTCCGGGATCTGGTGCGCCACCCGGCCTGCGCCCCGTCCGACTGCGCCTCTCGCGGCGGTCTGCTGCGCCGGCCCGGGCGGCACGCCCGCTATGCGGCGCAAACCTCCGACATCTCCTACGGCCCGGGGGGCGTCGAACACCTCTTGGACATCTGGCGGCGCGATGACATGGCGCCCGGGCGCCGCGCACCGGTCCTGATCCAGGTCCCCGGGGGAGCGTGGTCCGTCAACGGCAAACGCCATCAGGCCTACACGCTGATGAGCCACATGGCGGAACTCGGCTGGATCTGCGTCTCCATCAACTACAGCAGGAGCCCCCGCTGCACGTTCCCGACGCACCTCATCGACGTGAAGAGGGCGATCGCGTGGGTCCGCGAGAACATCGCCGACTACGGCGGCGATCCCGACTTCATCGCCATCACCGGCGGGTCGGCGGGCGCGCACCTGGCGTCGCTGGCGGCGCTCACCCCGAACGACCCGACGTTCCAACCGGGCTTCGAGCGCGCCGACACCACCGTCCAGGCCGTCGCGCCGTACTACGGCGTCTACGACTTCACCGACGCCGAGATCATGCACGAGCTGATGCTGCCGTTCCTCGAGCACTTCGTGCTGAAGACCCGCTACAGCGAAAACCCCGAGCGGTTCCGGGCCGCGTCACCGATCACCTACGTGCACAACCAGGCCCCGCCCTTCTTCGTGCTGCACGGCGAGAAGGACGAACTGGTGCCCAGCGGCCAGGCCCGCGCCTTCTGCGCGGCGCTGCGCGACGCCGGGGCCGCCACCGTTGCCCACGCCGAACTCGCCAACGCGCACCACGCCTTCGACATCACGCCGACGGTCCGATCGCGGCTGGCTGCCGGCGCCGTCGCCGACTTCCTGGGCGTCGTCTACGGGCGCCGCGCCTACCCGCTGACCGATTCGGTGCCGGTGCCGGCAACGTCCGCCAGCTGAGCGGGCGCCAAGTTTCGCGCAGCGGATCGCGCCTTTCACCGCCGGGGCATCCCGACTAGCGTTGGGTGGGCAATCCGGTTCACGGGTCCGAGGCAGGAGGCTTGGTCGGCGGTGACAACGTTGGCGCGTCGAGTTCATCATGGCTGAGTCCGTCGGGGCCGTTAAGTTGTCCGACGAGCTCGGACCCGTCGACTACCTGATGCATCGGGGTGAAGCGAATCCCCGGACCCGGTCGGGAATCATGGCGCTCGAACTCCTCGATTCGACGCCGGACTGGGACCGGTTTCGCACCCGATTCGAAAACGCCTCGCGCCGGGTGCTGCGGCTGCGGCAGAAGGTCGTGGTGCCGACGTTGCCGACGGCGTCGCCGCGTTGGGTCGTCGATCCGGACTTCAACCTGGACTTCCACGTGCGCCGGGTGCGCGTCTCGGGCCCTGGCACGCTGCGCGAGGTGTTCGACCTCGCCGAGGTGATCCTGCAGTCGCCGATGGACATTTCGCGGCCGCTGTGGACGGCCACGTTGGTGGAGGGCCTGGCCGACGGCAAGGCCGCGACGCTGCTGCACGTCAGCCACGCGGTCACCGACGGCGTCGGCGGCGTCGAGATGTTCGCGGAGATCTACGACCTCGAGCGCGACCCGCCGCCCAGGCCGACGCCGCCGCAACCCATTCCGCAGGACCTGACGCCCAACGACCTGATGCGCCAAGGCATCAACCGCCTGCCCTTCGCCATCGTCAGCGGCGTCGTGGGCGCCGTGGCGGGCGCGGTGTCGGCGGCCGGCAAGGCGGTCCTCGATCCCGTGTCCACGGTCGGGGGAGCCGTCGGCTACGCCATGTCCGGGATGCGGGTGATGAACCGCGCCGCGGAGCCGTCGCCGCTGCTGCGCCGGCGCAGCCTCGCTTCCCGCACCGAGGCGATCGACATCCCGCTGGCCGACCTGCACAAGGCCGCCAAGGCCGGCGGCGGGTCGATCAACGACGCCTACCTCGCCGGCCTGTCGGGGACCCTGCGGCGCTACCACACGGCTCTCGGTGTGCCGATCAGCACGCTGCCGATGGCGGTGCCGGTCAGCCTGCGGGCCGACGCCGACACCGCCGGGGGCAACCGGTTCACCGGCGTCAACCTGGCGGCGCCGCTGGGCACCGCCGACCCCGTCTCGCGGATGAAGAAGATCCGCGCCCAGATGACGCAGCGCCGCGACGAGCCGGCCATGAACATCGTAGGATCGATCGCCCCGGTGCTCAGCGTGTTGCCCACCGCGGTGCTGGAGGGGCTCACCGGGTCGGTCATCGGCTCGGACGTGCAGGCCAGCAACGTCCCGGTCTATCCGGGCGACACCTACATCGCTGGCGCAAAGGTGTTGCGCCAGTACGGCATCGGGCCGCTGCCGGGGGTGGCGATGATGGTGGTGCTGATCTCCCGCGGCGGCTGGTGCACGATCACCGTGCGCTACGACAGGGCGGCCGTGCGCAACGAGGCGTTGTTCGCGCAATGCCTGCTGGAAGGCTTCGACGAGATCCTGGCGCTGGCCGGCGACCCGGCGCCGCGCGCGGTGCCCGCCTCGTTCACCGAACCGGCCGTCTCGCCCCGATCGGCGGCGGGCTCGTGAGCGCCTCCGAAGAGCGCGGCGCCCCCAAGCCGGGCCAGGACATGCGGCTGCCCGGCTCGGTGGCCGAGATCATGGCCAGCCCACCGGGGCCGAAGATCGGCGCGTTCTTCGACTTGGACGGGACGCTGGTGGCCGGCTTCACCGCCGTCATCCTCACCCAGGAGCGGCTGCTGCGCCGCGACATGGGGGTGGGGGAGTTGCTCAGCATGGTGCAGGCCGGCCTGAGCCACACCCTGGGCCGCATCGAATTCGAAGACCTCATCGCCAAGGCCGCCGCCGCGTTGGCCGGGCGGCTGCTCGACGACCTGGAGGAGATCGGCGAGCGGCTGTTCGTGCAACGGATCGAGTCGCGGATCTACCCGGAAATGCGCGAGCTGGTACGGGCCCACGTGGCCCGCGGCCACACCGTGGTGCTCAGCTCGTCGGCGCTGACCATCCAGGTCAACCCGGTGGCGCGCTTCCTCGGCATCTCCAACATGCTCACCAACAAGTTCGAGACCAACGAGGACGGGATGCTGACCGGCGGCGTGCAGAAGCCGATCCTGTGGGGACCGGGCAAAGCCGCTGCGGTGCAACGCTTTGCGGCCGAGAACGGCATCGACCTCAAGGACAGCTACTTCTACGCCGACGGCGACGAGGACGTCGCCCTGATGTACCTGGTCGGCAACCCGAGGCCGACCAACCCCGAGGGCAAGATGGCCGCCGTGGCCAAGCGTCGCGGCTGGCCGATCCTGCGGTTCGACAGCCGGGGCAGCCGCCTTGGCCTGCGGCGCCAGATCCGAACGCTCGCCGGCTTCGGCTCGATGTTCCCGGTCGCCGCCGGCGCGGTGGGGATCGGCGTGCTGACCCGCAACCGGCGGCGCGGCGTGAACTTCTTCACCTCGACCTTCTCCCAGCTGTCGCTGGCGATCACCGGGGTCCAGCTCAACGTCCTCGGCGAGGAGAACCTCAACGCGCAGCGCCCGGCGGTCTTTATCTTCAACCACCGCAACCAGGTTGACCCCGTCATCGCCGGCGCGCTGGTGCGTGACAACTGGATCGGCGTGGGCAAAAAAGAGCTGGAGAAGGACCCGATCATGGGCACGCTGGGCAAGCTGCTCGACGGCGTGTTCATCGACCGCGACGATCCCGTCGCCGCGGTGGAGACGATGCACGCGGTTGAAGACCGGGCCCGCAAGGGGCTGTCGATCGTGATCGCGCCGGAAGGCACCCGGGTGGACACCACCGAAGTCGGGCCGTTCAAGAAGGGCCCGTTCCGCCTCGCGATGGCGGCCGGAATCCCGATCGTCCCGATCGTCATCCGCAACGCCGAGATCGTCGCCGCTCGCAACTCCACCGTCGTCAACCCCGGCACCGTCGACGTCGCGGTGTTCCCGCCGATTTCGGTGCGGGACTGGACGATTGAGAACCTGCCGGAGCGCATCGCCGAGGTGCGGCAGCTGTACCTGGACACCCTGGCCAACTGGCCGGTCGACGGGCTGCCCGAGGTCGATCTGCACGCCGAGAAGAAAGCGGCGAAGAAGGCCCCGCAGAAATCCAAAGCCCCCGCGAAGAAAGCGCCCGCCAAGAAGGCGGCGAAGAAGGCCGCACCCAAGGCGAAGCCGGCGAAGGCGGGCCCGAACGCGTCCGAAGTCGCGCTGAAAGACGGTGAGGCACAACAGCCTCGAGGGCGGCCGTGATCCAACCGGCCGCGGATATCAGCGCACTCCTCGCGGCCCACGATTCGCTGATATTGGCGTCCATGACCTCGCCGGTGGAGAGGGAGCTGGTCACGGCCTGGGTGGGCCAGCAGCGCGCCGCCAGCCCGGACGCCACGTTCGAGGTGTTGGCGCTGCCGGAACCCGAGGCGGCGCCGTCGGCGCTGTCCGCGCTTGCCGAACGGCTCGAGTCCGAATCGAACGACGACCGCTCGGTCGTGCCGGTGCGCGTGTTCTGGCTGCCGGCGGCCCAGCGCGGCAGGATCGCCCAGTTGGCCGGGCTGCTTCCCGGCCAGGATCCCTATCACCCCAACCAACGCCAGCAACGACACATCGTGCGCGACGACCCGCAACGCGCGCGGGTGGTGGCCGGCGAGCCCGCGAAGGTCTCCGAACTTCGCCAGCAGTGGCGCGACACCACCGTCGGCGACCACAAGCACGACTTCGCGCATTTCGTCACCCGGCGCGCCATCCTGGCGCTGGAACGCGCCGAATACCGGATCCTCGGACCGCAATACAAGTCGCCGCGGCTGGTCAAACCGGAAATCCTGGCGTCGACGCGGTTTCGCGCGGGCCTGAAAAGGATCCCGGGAGCCACCGTCGAGGAAGCCGCGAAGATGCTCGACGAACTCGCCACCGGCTGGAGCCGGGTGTCCGTCGACCTCGTCGGCGTCCTGGGCAGGGCGCTGAGCCGGGGGTTCGATCCCGACATCGACTACGACGAGTATCAGATCGCCGCCATGCGTGCCGCGCTGGAAACCCATCCCGCGGTGCTGCTGTTCTCGCACCGCTCCTACATCGACGGCGCGGTGGTGCCGGTGGCGATGCAGGAGAACCGGCTCCCGCCGGTGCACGTGTTCGCCGGCATCAACCTCTCGTTCGGGGTGATGGGGCCGCTGCTGCGTCGCTCCGGCGTCATCTTCATCCGCCGCAACATCGGCAGCGACCCGCTCTACAAATACGTGCTGCGCGAGTACGTCGGCTACATCGTCGAGAAACGCTTCAACCTGAGCTGGTCCATCGAAGGCACGCGCTCGCGGACCGGAAAGATGTTGCCGCCCAAGCTCGGTCTGCTGTCGTACGTGGCCGACGCGTACCTGGACGGCCGCAGCGAAGACATCCTGCTGCAGCCGGTGTCGATCGGATTCGACCAGCTTCACGAGACCGCCGAATACGCGGCCTACGCCCGCGGCGGCGAGAAGACGCCGGAAGGCGTCGTGTGGCTCTACAACTTCATCAGGGCGCAGGGTGAACGCAACTACGGCAAGATCTATGTCCGCTTCCCCGAGGCGGTCTCGATGCGGCAGTATCTGGGCCCCCCGCACGGCCCGCTCGCGCAGGACCCGGACGCCAAAAGGCTTGCGCTGCAGAAGATGTCGTTCGAGGTCGCGTGGCGGATCTTGCAGGCGACGCCGGTGACGGCGACGGGTTTGGTGTGCGCGCTGCTGCTGACCACCCACGGCGCGGCGTTGACGCTCGGTCAGTTGCACCACACCTTGCAGGACTCGCTCGACTATCTCGAGCGCAAGCACACCCCGATGTCGACGAGCGCGTTGCGGTTGCGCACCCGCGACGGCGTGCTCGCCGCCGTTGACACGTTGTCCAACGGGCACCCCATCACCCGCGTCGACGGCGGCCGGGAGCCGGTATGGCTCATCGGGCCGGGCGAGCAACACGCCGCGGCGTTCTACCGGAACTCGGTGATCCATGCCTTCCTGGAGACCTCGATCGTCGAACTCGCGCTCGCGTACGCCAGACGAAGCGACGGCGATCGCGTCGAGGCGTTCTGGACGCAGGCGATGCGGCTCCGCGACCTGCTGAAGTTCGATTTCTATTTCGCCGACTCCGCGACGTTCCGGGACCACGTCGCCGAAGAGATGACGTGGCACGACGACTGGGAAGCCCACGTCGCCGCCGGCGGTGACGAGATCGAGGCGATGCTGTTCGCCAAGCGCCCGTTGATGTCGGACGCCATGCTGCGGGTGTTCTTCGAGGCGTACGAGATCGTCGCCGACGTGTTGCGCGACGCACCCGCCGGTGTCGCCGAAAAGGAGTTGACGGGGTTGGCGCTGGGGGTTGGCCGGCAACACGTCGCCCAGACCCGGGTCCGCAGCAGCGAATCGGTGTCGACGCTGCTGTTCGCCACCGCGTATCAGGTGGTGGTCGACCAGGATTTGATCGAGCCCGCCGACGATCTCGCCGACCGGCGCACCGCCTTCCGCCGGGAAATGCGGGACATCTTGCACGATTCCGACTACGTCGGGCGGATCGCCCGGAATCAGTTCGTCGCCCGGGAGGCCAAAGCGCGTCTGGACAGCCAGACTCGGTAGGCGCGGCGCGCCCAATACGCTGGGTGCATGACGGTCGCCCAACCTGTAGCCGCGCGCCGCGCGTCGGCGTGGCCGCTGCTGGTCGGCGTCGCCGTGCTGGCGGGCTGCACGGCCGCGGGAATCGGCGCGCTCTCGCTGGCGGACGCGCTGTTGGCCACCGGCTTGCCCGATCCGGGGCCGGCGACCACGCTGGGGCTGCCCTTCGTCCGGGCGGCGGGGGAGATCGCCGCGGTCCTGGCCGTCGGGTCCTTCCTGTTCGCGGCGTTCCTGGTCCCGCCGCAGACCAGCGGGGTCCTCGACGCCGACGGATACCGCGCGCTTCGCATCGGGACGGTCGCCTCGGGCGCGTGGGCGGTGTGTGCCGCGCTGCTGGTCCCGCTGACCATCTCCGACACCTCCGGTCACCGGCTGACCGACCTCGACCCGGGCGCAATCTGGTCGTTGGCCGGGCTGGTCAGCACCGCCTCGGCCTGGCGCTGGACCGCGATTTTGGCCGCGGTGGTCACGGTGGCCAGCCTGTCGGTGCTGCGCTGGTCCTGGACGCCGGTGCTGCTCGCCGCGTCGCTGGTGACGCTGATCCCGCTGGGGCTGACGGGTCACTCGTCGGCCGGCGGGTCACACGACCTGGCGACGAACAGCCTGCTGATCCACCTCGTCGCCGCGAGCCTGTGGGCGGGCGGTCTGCTCGCGCTGCTCGCCCACGCGCTGCGCAACGGCGACCACACCGGGCTGGCGTTGCGGCGGTTCTCGGCGGTGGCGCTGTGGTGCTGGGTGGCGATGGCGCTCAGCGGGCTGGTCAATGCGCTGGTGCGCGTGCTGCCGTCCGACCTGCTGACCACCGATTACGGACGGCTGGTCGTCGCCAAGTTCCTCGCGCTGTGCACGCTCGGAGTACTTGGTTGGCGCCAGCGGCGCTCGGCGGTGGCTGCGCTGCAGGCCGATCCGAGCGCGTCCCGCCGGGCGCTGGTGCGGCTGGCGCTGGTCGAGGCCGCGGTGTTCGGCCTGACGTTCGGCATCGCGGTCGGGCTGGGCCGGACGGCGCCGCCCCCGCCGCCGGCCCGGTTGCCCACGATTCCGGAAGCCGAGATCGGCTACGACTTCGACGGCCCGCCCACCGTTGCGCGCATCCTGTTCGACTGGCGTTTCGACCTGATCTTCGGCACCGCCGCGATCGTCCTCGCCGCGCTGTACGTGGCGGGGGTGGTGCGGCTGCGTCGCCGCGGCGATCGCTGGCCGCCGGGTCGGACGCTGGCCTGGCTGCTGGGCTGCTCGGCGCTGCTGTTCGTGACGTCGTCGGGCGTCGGCCGGTACATGCCGGCGATGTTCAGCATGCACATGATCGCCCACATGGGCCTGTCGATGCTGGTCCCGATTTTGCTGGTGCTGGGCGCCCCGGTCACCCTGGCGCTGCGGGCGCTGCCCGCCGCCGGTCGCGGCGAGCCGCCCGGCATGCGGGAGTGGCTGCTGGCCGCGCTGCACAGCCGGCTGTCGCGGTTCCTGACCAACCCGATCGTCGCGACCGTGCTGTTCGTCGCCGGTTTCTACGGGCTATACCTGTCGAGCCTGTTCGACACCTCGGTGAGCAGCCACGCCGGGCACCTGGCGATGAACGTGCATTTCCTGCTCAGCGGCTACCTGTTCTATTGGATCGTCATCGGGGTGGACCCCACGCCGCGCCCCATCCCGCCCCTGGCCAAGGTCGGCGTGGTGTTCGCGTCGCTGCCGCTGCACGCGTTCTTCGGGGTGGTGCTGATGGGCTGGCGAAAGGTGCTCGGCGGCGACTACTACCGCTCGCTCGCCCTGCCCTGGCACACCGACCTGATCGGCGATCAGCACTTGGGCGGCGGAATCGCCTGGGCCGCAGGCGAAGTCCCGCTGGTGATCGTGATGATCGCGCTGCTGGTGCAGTGGGCGCGCAGCGACAGGCGCACGGCGCGGCGGCTGGACCGGGCGGCCGAACTCGACGACGACGCCGAGCTGACCGCCTACAACGCGATGCTGGCCGAGCTGGCGCGGGGGGACAGGCCACTTCGCGCTGACTCTGCGTCCAGGGTGGAAAACTCCGAGTAAGCCCCACCCTCACCGCAGAGTCAACGCGCTTGTGTGCGCGATCCGGGTACCTCACCGACGCGGCATCGTAGATCGGAGCCAGGGAAACACTTCCCTCGCGGCCGAATGATCGATATTTCGATCATTGCGGTCGAGGGCCTTCATGACCGAAATATGTGGCACCGTCCGTCGGCTGGGCGGCGCGCCCGGTTAGGCGTAGTGGTACCGCACCTGAAGGATCTGCAGGTCATCGCCGACCACGCGGTAGGCGAGCCGGTGCTCCAGCGTGATGCGACGAGACCAGGCGCCGACGAGCCCGTATTTCAACGGCTCCGGCTTACCGATGCCTTCCCGCGGCGATCGGCACGCGTCCGCGATGAGCTTGTTGATCCGCTCGAGCACCACACGGTCGGCAGTTTGCCAATGCAGGTAGTCCTCCCACGCCTGAGGCGAGAAGACGATGTTCACTCCGCGAGTTCGGCCTTGATTCCGCGGCCCCGGTCCAGGGCGTCAGCGGCATCGAGGAGACGACGGGCGTTCGCGGGCGACTGGAACAGGTACGCCGTCTCCTGCCACGCTTCCCAGTCATCGGCGGACATCAGGACGGCGCGACCGGCCTTCGACGTGATCTCGACGGGCGTCCGGTCGGCGTTGACCTTCTCGATCAAAGGGAACAGGTTCTTGCGCGCCTCGCTCGCCGTGATCGCCACCTATGACCTCCCTCGCGAGTCGTACAAGATATGGTACCACTAGTTGGCTCGAGTGAAGCCCTCAGCGACAAAGGGCGCTATTTGACCGAGTAGCCCGCATCGACGGGAAGTGTCACGCCGGTGATGTAGCGGCCGGGTTGCCCGCACAGGTAGACCATAGCTTCCGTGATGTCCGCAGATTCAAGCACCGGGACTGGTAACAGGTTCTCCAATGCGCTGTTGCCCTCGGGGTGTTCGACCATGTTCCGTTCGACTGCCTCATTGAAAATCATCGGTGTCGCAACCCCGCTGGGGTGCACGGTATTGACGCGAATATTCTTCTCCGCCAACGACGTCGCGTAATACCTCATTAACCCCACGACCCCATGTTTGGCGGCGTGATACCCGGCATATCCATGACTCCGAAGGCTGAACTTGGGGCACAGGCTGTTCAAACCGGCGGCTGAACTCGTGATGACAATCGCCCCACCGTCGCCATGCTCTAGCAGAGCGGGTAATGCCGCCTCGACGGTGTAGTAGACCCCATTCAAGAGAACTTCCACCGCATCGACATACGCGGAAACCTCGTAACGCTGCTCGCCAACGCCCGGCATGATCCCGGCGTTTGCGAGCACGAAATCGACTCGTCCTAACTCGGCCACGCCGTTTGCCACTGCGGCTTTTAGTCGCTCAAAGTCCCGAACATCACCTTGCTCTGCAACGATTCGCCGGCCTGTCTTTTCGACCAGGTTCACGGTCTCGTCTAACTCTTCGCGCGTGGCCATCGGGTACGCGACACTGCCGATCTGATCGCACAGGTCGAACGCGATGATGTCCGCGCCCTCCTCGGCGAACCGAACCGCATGCGAGCGGCCCTGACCGCGAGCTGCCCCAGTGATAAACGCGACCTTGCCATCGAACTGCTGCGCCATGACGGTCTCCCAACGCTGGGCGCCCGGCTGGCCGGGCCCGATGAACTGGTCCACGTCGAACGCAGCCGAGTACAAGCGGCAGCGTAGCGGGCAGGGAGCTGCAGCCGCGACCGAATGTCGCATCACCGGCGACCATTCAAACCGGTCGCAAAACCAACGAAACGAGATTGGGCAGCGTGCCCGGATTTGTGGCGTGGTCCAACTCGAAGACCTCTCATGGCGCGCGATGTCTCATGACAGATGCGGGTTCGTAGGAATTCGCGGAGTAATCCACAGTCCCAATTCTTTCCACAGGGCCGCCTGCGAGGACCCGCTTTTGCGCGCGATCCGTCGGTGGCGGCGAGGTCAATGGTCACCGCAGGAGAGAAATGCAACCGAGAAGGGATCAGCCCATGTTCGAAACCCCGCTTACCGTGGTCGGCCACATCGTCAACAATCTCGACCGCCGACAGGTCGGCACCCAGGAGGTCATCAAGTTTCGCGTCGCCAGCAATTCCCGGCGGCGCACCGCCGACGGCGGCTGGGAGCCGGGCAACTCGCTGTTCATCAACGTCAACTGCTGGGGCAAGTTGGTCACCGGCGTGGGCGCCGCGCTGGGCAAGGGTGCACCGGTGATCGTGGTGGGGCACGTCTACACCAGCGAGTACGAAGACCGTGACGGCAACCGCCGCTCATCGCTGGAGATGCGCGCGACGTCCGTCGGGCCCGACGTGTCCCGAGCAATTGTGCGCATCGAGCGGCCGGGCTACACCGGCCCGGCTGCCGAGGCCGCTGCGCCCGCGACCGATGAGACCGCCGCCGCTGGTGAGGACGCCGACGGCGGCGAGGGCGCCGAGGCCGCCGATACGGGGCCGCTGCCGCTGTCGGCTTAGCTGCGGGATCGGGCCCCCCGCGCGGTGCCTAGGATGGGCGGCGAGAACTCTCTCAAAGACCAGAAAGGCACAACCGCGGCATGGCTGAGTTCATCTACACGATGAAGAAGGTCCGCAAGGCGCACGGCGACAAGGTGATCCTGGACGACGTCACGTTGAGCTTCTTCCCGGGCGCCAAGATCGGTGTCGTCGGGCCCAACGGCGCCGGCAAGTCGAGCGTCTTGCGGATCATGGCCGGCCTGGACAAGCCGAACAACGGCGAGGCCTTCCTGGCCCCCGAGGCCACCGTCGGCATCCTGCAGCAGGAGCCGCCGCTGAACGAGGAGAAGACGGTCCGCGGCAACGTGGAGGAGGGCCTGGGCGACATCAAGGTCAAGCTCGACCGCTTCAACGAGGTCGCCGAATTGATGGCCACCGACTACTCCGACGAGCTGATGGAGGAGATGGGCCGGCTGCAGGAGGACCTCGACCACGCCGACGCGTGGGACCTCGACTCGCAGCTGGAGCAGGCGATGGACGCGCTGCGCTGCCCGCCGCCCGACGAGCCGGTCACCAACCTGTCCGGCGGCGAGCGCCGCCGCGTGGCGCTGTGCAAGCTGCTGCTGTCCAAGCCGGACCTGCTGCTGCTCGACGAGCCGACCAACCACCTGGACGCCGAAAGCGTGCAGTGGCTCGAACAGCACCTGGCCGCCTACCCGGGGGCCATCCTGGCGGTGACCCACGACCGGTACTTCCTGGACAACGTCGCCGAGTGGATCCTCGAGCTCGACCGCGGCCGCGCCTACCCCTACGAGGGCAACTACTCGACCTACCTGGAGAAAAAGGCCGAGCGGCTGGCGGTGCAGGGCCGCAAGGACGCCAAGCTGCAAAAGCGGCTGACCGAGGAGCTGGCCTGGGTCCGGTCCGGGGCCAAGGCGCGCCAGGCCAAGAGCAAGGCCCGCCTGCAGCGCTACGAGGAGATGGCCGCCGAGGCCGAGAAGACGCGCAAGCTCGACTTCGAGGAAATCCAGATCCCGGTGGGGCCGCGGCTGGGCAACGTCGTCGTCGAGGTGGAACACCTCGACAAGGGCTACGACGGCCGCACCCTCATCAAGGACCTGTCGTTCACCCTGCCGCGCAACGGCATCGTCGGGGTCATCGGCCCCAACGGGGTCGGCAAGACCACGCTGTTCAAGACCATCGTCGGGCTCGAGCAGCCGGACAGCGGCACGGTCAAGGTCGGGGAGACCGTCAAGCTGAGCTACGTGGACCAGTCCCGCGCCGGCATCGACCCCAAGAAGACCGTGTGGGAGGTGGTCTCCGACGGGCTGGACTACATCGAGGTCGGCCAGAACGAGATCCCGTCGCGGGCCTACGTGTCGGCGTTCGGTTTCAAGGGTCCCGACCAGCAGAAGCCGGCCGGTGTGCTGTCCGGCGGTGAGCGCAACCGGCTGAACCTCGCGCTCACGCTGAAGGAGGGCGGCAACCTCATCTTGCTCGACGAGCCGACCAACGACCTCGACGTCGAGACGCTGAGTTCGCTGGAGAACGCGCTGGAGAAGTTTCCCGGCTGTGCCGTGGTGATCTCGCACGACCGCTGGTTCCTCGATCGCACGTGTACGCACATCCTTGCGTGGGAAGGCGATGAGGATAACGAGGCCAAGTGGTTCTGGTTCGAGGGCAACTTCGGGGCGTACGAGGAGAACAAGGTGGAGCGGCTGGGGGTTGACGCCGCCAGGCCGCACAGAGTGACCCACCGCAAGCTGACCCGCGACTAATGTCAGGGCTGCCCCGCTAAGCAGGTGGGGCGACCGGACGCACAGCCCCGCGACGATGCGAGTTGGGAGCAATCGGCATGGCGATCGATCCCGGTGCCAAGCAAGACCTCAAGCCGTGGACCACGTTCAGCACCAGTGACGACATTCCCGACTGGATCGCGACGGCCTACATCGAGAGCTACCGCGGTCCGCGCGGCGACGAACCAAACGCCGCCGCGGGATCCGACCGCGTCGACCCCGCCGCCCTGGTGACCCCCGCCATGCTGCGCGCGCACTATCAGCTCGGCGAGTGCCGCCCCGAACGCGGAAGCTGCGTGTGCGTCCATCCGGCCGACGATCCCGAGGGATTCGGGCCCGCCCTGCAGGTCGTCACCGCCCACGGCAGCATGCTGCTGGATTCCGTCACGGTGCTGCTGCACCGGCTCGGCGTCGCCTACGGCGGCATCATGACCCCGGTCTTCGACGTCCACCGCAGCCCCACCGGGGACCTGCTCAGCGTCGAACCCAAAGCGCCTGGTGCGTCGCAATTCGACGGCGAGGCCTGGATATACGTCCCGCTGTCGCCCTCGGTCGACGGCAAGGCCCTCGCCGAGGTGGAGCGGCTGCTGCCCAAGGTGCTGACCGACGTCGAGCAGGTCGCCACCGACGCCGCGGCGATGATCACCGCCCTGGCCGATGTGGAAGCCGCCGTTCAGACCAACGCCGACGACCGCTATACGGCGCCGGACCGCGAGGACGTCGCGGAGCTGCTGCGCTGGCTGGGCAACGGAAACTTCCTGCTGCTGGGCTACCAACGCTGCCGTGTGCACGACACCCGCGTGTCCCCGGACGGATCACCCGGCCTCGGGGTGCTGCGCACGCGCACCGGCTCGCGGCCCCGGCTGACCGACGACGACCACCTGCTGGTCCTGGCGCAGTCCGTGGTCGGCAGCTACCTGCGCTACGGCGCCTACCCGTACGCGATCGCTGTCCGCGAAAACGGCGACGGCGGCGAGGTGATCGAGCACCGCTTCGTCGGGCTCTTCACCGTCGCCGCCATGAACGCCGACGTCCTGGAAATCCCGATGATTTCGCGCCGGGTCCGCGAAGCGCTCACCATGGCCGACAGCGACCCCATCCACCCGGGCCAACTGCTGCTCGACGTCATCCAGACCGTCCCGCGCTCGGAGCTGTTCACGCTCAGTGCCGAACGGCTGCTGGCGATGGCCAAGGCGGTGGTGGATCTGGGATCCCAGCGGCGCGCGCTGCTGTTCCTGCGCGCCGACCGGCTCCAATACTTCGTCTCGTGCCTGGTCTATGTGCCGCGCGACCGCTACACCACCCCGGTACGGTTGCAGATCGAGGACATCCTGGTCCGCGAATTCGGCGGCACCCGGCTGGAATTCACCGCCCGGGTCAGCGAATCACCTTGGGCGCTGATGCATTTCATGGTCCGGTTGCCCGAATCCGACGCGCCGGTGGACGTTTCGGAAGACACCCGGGTGCGGCTCCAGGGGCTGCTGAGCGAGGCCGCACGGACCTGGGGCGACCGCCTGATCGCCGCCACCGCGACGGGCACACCCGCGCACGCCGACGCCGAGCACTACGCCAGCGCCTTCTCCGAGGCCTACAAGCAGGTCGTCACACCCGGGGACGCCATCGAGCACATCGCGATCATCAACGAGCTGTCCGATGATTCGGTCAAGTTGGTGTTCTCCGACCGCGGCGAGGACGGCGCCGCCCAGCTGACCTGGTTCCTGGGCGGGCACACCGCGTCGCTGAGCCAGCTGCTGCCGATGCTGCAGAGCATGGGCGTCGTCGTGCTCGAGGAGCGCCCCTTCACCGTCACCCGGCCGGACGGGCTGCCGGTGTGGATCTACCAGTTCAAGATCCAGCCGCACCCGACGATCCCGTTTGCCACGTCGGCGGCGGAACGTAATTCCACCGCAGAGCGATTCGCCGACGCGGTCACCGCCATCTGGCAGGGCCGCGTCGAGATCGACCGGTTCAACGAGCTGGTGATGCGGGCGAGACTGACCTGGCAGCAGGTCGTGCTCATGCGCGCCTACGCGAAATACCTGCGGCAGGCCGGTTTTCCGTACAGCCAGTCCTACATGGAATCGGTGCTCAACGACCACCCGTCGACGGTGCGGTCACTGGTCACGCTGTTCGAGGCGCTGTTCGACCCCAGGGCATCGGGGTCGCCGACCAGCCGTGACGCGCAGGCGGCGGCCGCCGCGGTCGCCGCGGACATCGATGCGCTGGTGAGCCTTGACACCGACCGCATCCTGCGCGCGTTCGCGTCGCTCGTTCAGGCCACCTTGCGCACCAATTACTTTGTGACGCGCGAGGGTTCGGCCCGGGCCCGCAATGTGTTGGCGCTCAAGCTGGATGCCCAGCTGATCGACGAGCTTCCGCTGCCGCGGCCGAAATACGAGATCTTTGTGTATTCGCCGCGGGTGGAAGGCGTGCATTTGCGGTTCGGCCCGGTGGCGCGCGGGGGTCTGCGGTGGTCGGACCGCCGCGACGACTTCCGCACCGAGATCCTTGGCCTGGTCAAGGCGCAAGCGGTGAAGAACGCCGTCATCGTGCCGGTCGGGGCCAAGGGGGGCTTCGTCGTCAAGCGGCCGCCGCTGCCCTCCGGTGAGGCCGCCGCCGATCGCGACGCCAGCCGCGCCGAGGGCGTCGCCTGCTATCAACTCTTCATCTCGGGACTTCTCGACGTCACCGACAACGTCGACCACAAGACGGGCAAGGTCAGCCCGCCGCCCGAGGTGATCCGCCGCGACGGCGACGACGCCTACCTGGTGGTCGCCGCGGACAAGGGCACCGCCACGTTCTCCGACATCGCCAACGACGTCGCCAAGTCCTACGGCTTCTGGCTGGGCGACGCGTTCGCCTCCGGCGGATCGGTGGGCTACGACCACAAGGCCATGGGCATCACCGCCAGGGGCACGTGGGAAGCCGTCAAACGGCACTTCCGGGAGATGGGCGTCGACACCCAGGCCGAGGACTTCACCGTCGTCGGCGTCGGCGACATGAGCGGCGACGTGTTCGGCAACGGCATGCTGCTCAGCGAGCACATCCGGCTGCTCGCCGCGTTCGACCACCGGCACATCTTCCTCGATCCGGACCCCGACGCCGCGTCTTCGTGGCGCGAACGCAAGCGGATGTTCGAGCTGCCGCGGTCCAGCTGGGATGACTACGACAAGTCGTTGATCAGCGAGGGCGGCGGCGTGTACAGCCGTGAGCACAAGGCGATTCCGGTCAGCCCGCAGGTTCGCGACGCCCTCGGGATTCACGGTGACGCCGGCGAAATGTCGCCGCCCGACCTGATCAAGGCCATCCTGCAGGCGCCCGTCGACCTGCTGTTCAACGGCGGCATCGGCACCTACATCAAGGCCGAATCCGAGTCCGACGCCGACGTCGGCGACCGCGCCAACGACCCCGTGCGGGTGAACGCAAATCAGGTGCGCGCCAAGGTGATCGGCGAGGGCGGCAACCTCGGGGTCACCGCGCTGGGGCGCGTCGAGTTCGATCTGTCGGGCGGGCGCATCAACACCGACGCGATGGACAACTCCGCCGGCGTGGACTGTTCGGACCACGAGGTCAACATCAAGATCCTGATCGACTCGTTGGTCACCGCGGGCAAGGTCGAGGCCGGGGAGCGCAAGGATCTGCTGGAGTCGATGACCGACGAGGTCGCGCAACTGGTGCTCAACGACAACGAGGATCAGAACGACCTGATCGGCACCAGCCGCGCCAACGCGGCCAGCCTGCTGCCGGTGCACGCGATGCAGATCAAGTACCTCGAAGATCGCGGCCTCAACCGGGAATTGGAGGCGCTGCCGTCGGAAAAGGAGATCCACCGGCGCACCGAGGTCGGCATCGGGCTCACCTCACCCGAGCTGTGCACTTTGATGGCCCACGTCAAGCTGGCGCTCAAAGAGGACATGCTGACCACCGAGCTGCCGGAGCAGGACGTCTTCGCGTCCCGGTTGCCGCTGTACTTCCCGAAGCCGCTGCGCCAACGGTTCACCCCGGAGATCAGGACCCACCAGCTGCGCCGGGAGATCGTCACCACCATGCTGATCAACGATCTGGTGGATGCCGCGGGCATCAGCTACGCGTTCCGGATCACCGAAGACGTCGGCGTCGGGCCGATCGACGCGGTGCGTACCTTTGTTGCCACCGATGCCATCTTCGGGGTGAGCGAGATCTGGCGGAACATCCGCGCGGCCGACATACCCGTGGCGCTGTCGGACCGGCTCACGCTCGATACCCGGCGGCTGATCGACCGAGCCGGGCGCTGGCTGCTCAACTACCGACCGCAACCGCTGGCGGTGGGCGCCGAAATCAACCGATTCGCCGCGAAGGTCAAGGAACTCACGCCCCGCATGTCGCAGTGGCTGCGCGGGGACGACAAGGCGATCGTCGAAAAGGAAGCGGCGGAATTCGCGTCGGAGGGCACCCCGGAAGACCTGGCGTACCTGGTCGCCGCCGGCCTGTACCGCTTCAGCCTGCTCGACATCATCGACGTCGGCGACATCACCGAGATCGAGACCGCCGACGTCGCGGACACCTATTTCGCCCTGATGGACCGGCTCGGCACCGACGGCCTGCTGACCGCCGTCTCCGAGCTGCCCCGGCACGACCGCTGGCAATCGTTGGCGCGCTTGGCGATTCGCGACGACATCTACGCCTCGCTGCGGTCGCTGACCTTCGACGTGCTGGCCGTGGGGGAGCCCGACGAAAGCGGCGAGGAGAAGATCGGTGAGTGGGAGCAGATGAGCGCGTCGCGGGTGGAGCGGGCGCGTCGCACGCTCAGCGAGATCCAGGAAAGCGGCGCAAAGGATCTCGCGACCCTGTCGGTGGCGGCCCGGCAGATTCGCCGCATGACCCGCACCAGCGGACGGGGATCGTCGAGTTGAGCGTCGGGTACGTCGCGCCGGTGCCGGTGCGCTGGTCGGACATCGACATGTACCAGCACATCAACCACGCCACCATGGTCACCATCCTGGAGGAGGCGCGGGTGCTGTTCCTCCAGGAGCCGTTCGCGGCCGACATCACGACCATCGGGCTGCTGATCGCCGACGTGCGGGTCACCTATCGGGGGCAGCTGCGGCTGACCGATTCGCCTCTGCAGGTGACCATCTGGACCAAGAAGGTGCGGACGGTGGATTTCACGCTGGGCTACGACGTGCGCTCGGTCAACGCCGACCCGGCGTCGAAGCCCGCGGTCATCGCCGAGACGCAGTTGGCCGCCGTCCATATCGAGGAGCAGCGGTTGGTGCGGCTCTCGCCGCACCATCGGGAGTATTTGCAACGATGGCTGAGGGAATAAGGGCCGAGCGCGGACTGTGGCTGCGCGACGCCGCCCACCGCGGGGACCTCGCCACGTTCGTCGACCACGCGATGCGCCTCGACGACGCCGCGGTCATCCGGCTGCGGGCCCGGTCGGCTGGGCTGTTGACCGCTTGGGTGGCAACGGGTTTCGAGGTGCTGGCCAGCAGGGTGGTCGTCGGCAGGGTGCGGCCCGACGATTTGTCGGTGGCCGCGGACGCGCTGGCTCGTGGCCTGTCGGCGGCGGATTCGTCGGGTTACGTCGATCCGGGCTTCGCGATGGACTCGGCATGGCGCGGCGCGCTGCCCCCCGAATCCGGATTCACTCACCTCGACGACCTGCCGGCCCGGGTCCTGCTGGACCTGGCGCAGCGCGGCGCGCGACTGGCCAAGGAGAGCGGCAGTTCGCACGGCCCGCCGGTGTCGCTGCTCGACCAGGAGGTCATCCGGGTCAGCTCGGCCGACGTCAGCGTCGGCCTTCCGATGCGCTGCGTGTTCGCCTTGACCGCAATGGGTTTCCTGCCGCAGTCGCCCGGTGAGCCTGCCCCCGCCGACGAGCTGGTGCGGGTGCGCGTATCGCCGTCGTGGCTGCGGATCGACGCCAGGTTCGGCTCGGTGTACCGGCGCCGCGCTCACGCGGCCCTGGTGTTGCGCTGACAGGCTGCCGGGTCAGACCAGCCACGCCGCCGCGTCGGGCGGCAGTTTGCCGTCGACCAACGGCGCGCTGGCCAAGATGAGCTCTCGCGGCGGCAACGCCATCGCGCGCCGGCCGGCGTTCAGGGCACACACCAGGCCGCCGCCGCGACGGCGGAATATCAGGGTGTCGCGCGTCACCGCCTGCCAATCGAGGCCGGCACCGGCGAATTCGGTTCGCTCCCTACGCATTTCGAGTGCGAGCCGGAAGAACGACAGCGTCGAGTCGGGGTCGTCGCGCTGCTTTTCGACGGTCAGCGCCGCCCAGTCGGCGGGCATCGGCAGCCAGGTGTCCGCCGTGGTCGAGAACCCGAACGGTGGCGCCTCACCCGACCAGGGAATCGGGACCCGGCACTTGTCGCGGCCGCGTTCGGTATGCCCGGAGCGCTCCCACGTCGGGTCTTGCAGCACCTCCTCGGGCAGGTCCAGAACGTCGGGCAGCCCCAATTCCTCACCGTTGTAGACGAACACCGCGCCCGGCAGGGCGAGCATCACCATCGCCATGGCCCGCGCCCGGCGCAGCCCGGCCTGGCCGCCGCCGTACCGAGTGACCTCGCGGCCCACGTCGTGGTTGGACAGCGTCCAGGTCGGCGTGGCGTTCTCGAGGGCGGTGGCGGCCAGCGAGTTGTCGATCGCGTCGTGGATTTCGGTCGCGTCGAAGTCGATCTTCGTCAGCCGGAAGTTGAAGCCCAGATGCAGCTCGTCGGCCCGCAGGTACTCGGCCCACCGAGCGTTGTCCATGACCCATACCTCGCCGATGGTCACCGCCCCGGGATAGTCGTCGACGATCGCGCGGATCCCGCGGTGGATGTCGTGCACGCTCGGGTGGTTGAAGCGCGGGTCGTCGTCGCTGTGGCTCAGCACCTTGATGTCGTCCTTGGCGTCGGGCAGGTCGGACGGCTTGGCCATCCCGTGCGCGACGTCGATGCGGAAGCCGTCCACGCCGCGTTCCAACCAGAAGCGCAGCGTCTTCTCGAAGTCGTCGAAGACCTCGGGGTGTTCCCAGTTCAGGTCCGGTTGCTCGGCGTCGAACAGATGCAGATACCACTGGCCGGGGTTTCCGTCCGGTTCGACAATCCGCGTCCACGCGGGCCCGCCGAACACCGACGTCCAGTTGTTGGGAGGCAGCTCGCCGAGGGGACCGCGGCCGTCGCGAAAGTAGTAGCGCTCCCTCGCGTCGGTGCCGGGCCCGGCGGCCAGCGCCGCCTGGAACCAGGGGTGCTGCGAACTGCTGTGGTTGGGCACCACGTCCATGGTGATCTTGATGCCCCGCTGATGCGCCGCGGCGATCAATCGCTCGATGGCGGCCATCCCGCCGAACACCGGGTCGATGTCGCGCGGGTCGGCCACGTCGTAGCCGTGGTCGGCCATCGGCGACACGGTGACGGGGTTGAGCCAGATCGCGTCGACACCCAGGTAGATCAGGTATTCGAGCCGGGCGGTCAGCCCGTCGAGGTCGCCGATCCCGTCACCGTTGCTGTCGGCGAACGACCGCGGATAGACCTGGTAGAAGACCGCGTTCGACCACCACGGCTCGTGGCTCATGCTGCTCCGTTCGGTTAGCAATCAGAAGGTTGAATTGACCAGCGAGTGGGCGGCCATCTCCAGGTAGTCGAGCAACTCGCGCCGGTGCTCGTCGTCCAGGGTTTGCGAATCGATGGAGGCGACGGCGGTGTGCATGCACCGCAGCCAGGCGTCGCGCTCGATGGGGGTGATCCGGAATGGGGCGTGCCGCATCCGCAGCCGCGGGTGCCCGCGCCGGTCGGAGTAGGTGCGCGGGCCGCCCCAGTACTGCTCGAGGAACATCCGCAACCGCTCCTCGGCGCCCGCGAGGTCGTCCGCGGGATACAGCTGACTGAGAATCTCGTCCTCCGGGACCTGCGCGTAGAACCGCGACACGATCGCATTGAAGGTCTCGGCACCGCCGACAGCGTCGTAAAAGCTCACCTGATCCATCGCCCACCATTGTGGTGCATCGCCTCGGCGGCACGGCCGGACCCACCCTGCTGTTCACCGGATTGACACGGCGCGCACCTGCAATAAGGGTGCGTTTGGCGGCGAATCATGGTGGACTATCCGCGGAGGATCTATGGCGCATGGCAAGAGACGCCGCAGTCACCGCAGTTCCGGTGCCGCGGCAGGGTTGACCGGGCCCCCAACCGCGTCATGCCTGCATAGTGTCGAAACCCATCCGCCGACCCGCCACGAAGCCGCCTCGATCTGGAGCCGCCGGCGGGTGCTGCTGCTGAATTCCACCTACGAGCCGCTGACGGCGCTGCCCATGCGGCGGGCGATCGTCATGGTGATCTGCGGCAAGGCCGACGTGGTGCACGACGACCCGGCGGGTCCGGTCATCCACTCCGCCACCAGGTCGATCGTCGTGCCGTCGGTGATCCAGCTGCGGTCCTACGTGCGGGTCCCGTACCGGGCCCGCGTGCCGATGACCCGCGCCGCGCTCATGCACCGCGACCGCTTCTGCTGCGCCTACTGCGGGGCCAAGGCCGACACCGTCGACCACGTGGTGCCCCGCAGCCGCGGCGGCGACCACTCCTGGGAAAACTGCGTCGCGTGCTGTTCGACCTGCAATCACCGCAAGGGCGACAAGCTGCTCGCCGAGCTGGGCTGGGCCCTGCGCCGGGCGCCCCTGCCGCCGACGGGGCAGCACTGGCGGCTGCTGTCGACGGTCAAGGAACTGGACCCGTCGTGGGCTCGCTACCTGGGTGAGGGCGCGGCCTGAACATCCGTGGGATACGGTTTGCGTCGTGAGCCTGACAGAGATTCACCTGTACTTCATCGGAATCCCGCTGGCGCTGGTCGTGGTGCTGTCCCTGCTGATCTGGCGGCACAAGGGACCCCACCCGGCGACCTACCAGATGTCGGAGAAGTGGACCCACCCGCCGATCCTGTGGGCCGCGACCGACGAGGACGTCGGCCACGCGCACGGCGGACACGGTGCGGCGGAGTTCTCGGTTGGAGGTGGCGCCAGTGGCACGTGGTGAGGTCGCGACGATCGAGCCCGCCGGGCTGCCCAAGGGGTCGGTGATCACCACCAGCGGACGGGTCTCGGCCGTGACCGAGCCCGGCGAGCTGTCGGTGCACTACCCCTTCCCGACCAAGGACCTGGTCGCCATCGACGACGCGCTGAAGTACGGCTCGCGGTCGTCGCTGGCGCGGTTCGCCATCTACCTGGGCGACCTGGGTAGCGACACCGCCGCGCGGGCCCGCGAAATCCTGGCCCAGGTGCCGACGCCCGACAACGCGGTGTTGCTCGCGGTTTCGCCCGACCAGTGCGCCATCGAGGTGGTCTACGGCTCGGCCGTCAGGGGCCGCGGCGCCGAGTCGGCCGCACCGCTCGGGGTGGCCGCCGCCTCGTCGGCGTTCGAGCAGGGCCACCTGGTCGACGGGCTGGTCAGCGCCATCCGCGTGCTCAGCGC
>NZ_LZIS01000249.1 GCF_001667015.1 Mycobacterium sp. E3198
TACGGCCAGCGGGATTCCCAGCAGCAGCTCGACGAGGATTTCCTGCACAACTCGTGGAAGTTCACCAACCCGGTCAAACTGGCGCGCGAGGCCATGGAGCCCGTCAGGGCGGGTTTCGAAGAGCTGGGCGCGGCACTCACGCCGCTCGCGGACGGGGCCGACCTGCTGCTGACGGGGCAGCTCTACCAGGAAATCGCCGCCAATGTTGCGGAGTACCACGACATTGCGTTGGCCGCATTGCATTTCTACCCGATGCGGCCCAACGGTCACATCGCGTTCCCGGCGCGCTTGCCCGCACCGGTGGTGCGTTCGACGATGAGGACCCTCGACTGGATGTACTGGCGGTTCACCCGGGGCGCCGAGGACGCGCAGCGCCGGGAGCTGGGGCTGCCGAAGGCCACTTGCCCCGCGCCGCAACGAATGTCCGAGCGCAACGCGCTGGAGATCCAGGCCTACGACGGGCTGTGCTTCCCCGGATTGTCGACGGAGTGGGGCCCTCGGCGGCCCTTCGTCGGCGCGCTGACTATGGAGAGGCCCACCGACGCCGACGACGAGGTTGTGTCGTGGATTGCCGCCGGGACGCCGCCGATCTACTTCGGGTTCGGCAGCATGCCCGTCGGGTCCCTCAAGGATCTCGTCGCCATGATCGGCGCGGCCTGCGCCGAGCTGGGCGAACGGGCACTGATCTGCTCACGGGCCCCCGACACCGGCGTCCCCGAATTCGACCATGTGAAGGTGGTGACGGCGGTGAATCACGCCGCGATCTTTCCCACCTGCCGGGCCGTCGTCCACCACGGCGGCTCGGGCACCACCGCCGCAGGGATGCGCGCCGGCGTCCCGGCGCTGATTCTCTGGATCACCTCGGACCAGCCGATCTGGGCGGCGCAGATCAAGGCGCTGAAAGTCGGTTCGGCCCGGCGGTTCTCCAGCACGACCGCCAAAACGCTGGCCGGCGACCTCAAGTCGGTGCTGGCGCCGGCGTATGCGAGCCGGGCCCGCGACATCGCCTCGCAGATGAGCAAGCCCGCCGAGAGCGTCGCCAGCGCCGCCGATCTGCTGGAAAAGGCCGCGCGACGGGAGGTTTCCGTCTGATGCCGCAACGGGCCTCGGGGCGGAGCGGACCGCGGTACGCTCCGGTGGTGTCCCTCCTGATCGCCGTGCCGGTTTACGGGCAACACGAGTACACACACGCGCTGCTCGCCGATCTGGAGCGGGAGGGCGCCGACTACCTGATCGTCGACAATCGTGGCGACTATCCCAAGATCGGCGATGAGCGCGTCATCACGCCCGGCAAAAACCTCGGTTGGGCCGGCGGCAGCGAACTCGGATTCCGAACTGCGTTCGCGGAGGGCTACTCCCACGCGATGACGCTCAACAACGACACCCGCCTCTCGCGGGGGTTTGTCCCCGCCCTGCTCGACCCGCGCCTGCCCGCGGACGCCGGCATGGTGGGTCCGATGTTCAACATCGGGTTTCCCTACGCGGTGACCGGCGACGTTCCGGACGCCGCGAGCTACGTTCCCAAGCCCCGGTATCGGGTGGTGCCCGCCATCGAGGGGACCGCGCTGGTGATGTCCCGGGACTGCTGGGATGCCGTCGGCGGAATGGACCTGGACACCTTCGGGCGCTACGGCTGGGGGCTCGATCTCGACCTCGCGTTGCGGGCGCGCAAGGCCGGATTCGGTTTGTACACAACGGAAATGGCCTACGTCAACCATTTCGGGCGCAAGACCGCGAACGCCCATTTCGGCAGCCGCAAATATCACTGGGGCTCCAGCCGGGAGATGATTCAAGGCTTGCGCAGAAATCATGGCTGGCCTGCCGCCATGGGAATCCTGCGCGAGATGGGGGCGGCGCACCGCCGCAAGTGGTACAAGTCCTTCCCGCTGGTCCAGCGGGACGCGGCCGCCAGCCGGCACCCTTAGGCCCACCGCGCTAGGGGGCGCAGTTGCCGCGCAGGGCGTTCACCGGACCATAGATGTCGTTCTTCTTTTGCTCGGCATTGTCGATGGCTGCCCAGGTGCTCGAATCGGGCGCTTTGGACATCGGGTAATTCGACCAGTATTCGTCACCGACCCACATGTTTGCCGTATAGAACAGCGAGTTCACGGAAGCGTTCATGTCGTCGCTGGCGTGCTGCAGGTTGCCGAGCAGCGCCGCCAACCCCGGGATGGGGTTACCGGAGTTGATGTCCTGCAGGTAGCGAACGCCGTGGTCGACCATCGCGAGTTGTCCGTCGGCATCCTGCTGCCGCGGGTTCGGCTCCCAATGACCGAGGGCTCCGGACGCACCGCGTGAAAACGGCGTCGTGATGGCCCGCCGCACGCCATCGATACCGGCCGTGATGTCGTCATCGAGGCTCTCGCGAATTTGATCGAGTTCTCCGCAAGGCACCCGCGGGGCGGCAAACGCGCGCGGCGCGGGGCTCGCGATTGAGCAGATCGCTGACGTCATGACCGCCGCCACCAGCACTCTCATCACACCGGCAACGTAACTGGCCGTGATCGGTGACGTTGACCGTTGTCACATATGAGATCGCTGTGCGTCGGGCGGACGAACGTGCCGCTCAGACGCCGACGCGGACCGTCTGCTCCAGCAGATCGGCGGCGGTGGCGACACCGACGGCGGGCTTGGTCATTTTGGGGGCGATCGCGCGGGCCCGGGCCACGCGATCCGGTGCCAGGATCGTACGGAGCTGCCGGACCAAGGACTTCCGCGTGATTCTCGAAAGTTTCTTGGCGGAGCCGACTTTCAGGCGTTTGACCTGGGTCGCCCAGATGAACTGGTCGGCGACGTCCCACAGGATCAGCGTCGGCAGCCCGGCCCGCAGGCTGGCGGCCGTCGTGCCGGCGCCACCGTGGTGGACCGCCGCGCGGCAGGCGGGCAGGATCGTGGAGTAGTTGACGTGGCCGACCAGCTTCACGTCGGAACGCAGATCCGAATCGAGACCCTCGGCACCGGAATAGATCAGGGCGCGTTCGCCGAGCTCAGCGCAAGCATCGGCGATCATCGCGACCGTCTCGGCGGGCGAGGAGACCGGCGTGCTGCCGAAACCGAAGTAGATCGGCGGTTTCCCCGCGGCGATCCAGGACGCGACCTCGTCGTCGGTGTCCGCCCCCAACTCGAGCGTGAGGGAACCCACGAAGGGGCGCTTGCCATTCCATTCCTCGGCAAGACCGGGGAACAACGCCTGGTCATAAGCCTGCAGCTCGAGCGTTCCGCTGTCGGCCATTCGCTGCCACGCGGAAACCGTGGTGCCGGGCAGGCCCAGTTCCCGGCGTTGCGCGTCCTCGTTCGCCTTGGTGATGCGTGAATACAGCCACCAGCCCGCCGTCAACGTCGAGCGGACCACCGGCGCCGGCGACGGCAGGAACGGGACGCCGAGCTGACCGTTGACCCGCACCGGGAAGTGATGCAGCCCCGCGACCGGAATGTCGTAGTACTCAGCGACATTGGCCACCACCCCGTGGTAGGTCTGGCCCGTCACCAACAGGTCGGCCCCGTCGGCCAGCGCGGTGAGCGTGCGGCCCATCTCGGCCCAGCCCTCGACGAAAAGCTCCTTGAGGTCGCGCATGAAGTTGACCGGGTTCTGGACCTTGAAGGCGTTGTGGGTGAAATCCGCGACGGCCACGACTTGCTCTCGCGTGTCCGGTCCATAGCAGACGGCGGGCACGCCGGCGGCCTCGACGAAGTCAACCAGGTTGGGCGGCACCGCCATTCGGACGTCGTGCCCGCGGCGCCGCAACTCCGCACCGACCGTGGCGCAGGGCTCGATATCGCCGCGGGTCCCGTGGGCCGCCAGAACAAACTTCATCGACGAAGCTCAGCCTTCCACTTCATCCCCGCTGCCGGATGAAGCGCCTTGGAGCCTACCTGGCTACGCGAACCGGAACGGCGGCCAGCTTGCCGGCAACGACCCGCTCGAAGACCGACTTCATGGCCTCCGTGTAGCGCGTGACGGACTCGCGGGCGACCGGGTTGTTCGGGTAGGACACCATGATGGAGACCTCGTCGAACAACCGGAACACGGTGGAGTACATGTACGCCGGGCTGCGGCCATCGGTGAACGCGGTCGCGTTCACGCCGTCCAGGGCGGTGGCGACGATGGCGGACAGGGGAGGAAGGCCCGCGTCCATGTAGCTCATCATGGTGAACTGGGGGCCGTGCCGGCGCAGCCAGGGCGCCAGTTCCAGCACCCTGTCGAACGGCACGTTGGCCAGGTCCATGTTCGCGTCGAACGAGGCCTGCGCCGCGCGTGCGGTCTCCTCGAACGAGTTCGGGTCGACCGGAACCGTGAAGGGCACCACACCGGTGAACCAGCCCACCGTCATGAAGTCCGCCGGGCTCTTCCGCTTGTCGGTCGGGGTAAGCCCGTAATACGTTTCCGCGCCGGTCAATTCGTATTGAGCCAGGGCCGCGCAGGCGAACAGGCCGCCGCTGAACCGGGCACCCGCCTGCTGGCAGAGGGCCTCGAACTGAGCCGTTTCCTCCGGGCCGAGCAGCCGCTCGACGTGGGTGTCCCCGCCGCACGGGATCGATTGGTCACCCAGCGGCAGGGGGAAGTCCGGCAGGGTTCCGCCGTTGGCCTCGGCGAATTCGATCCACTTCTTGACCTCGGGGGACTCCAGCGTCATTCCCGACACGCAGGCGTGCTCCCGCATGCAGAAGTCGTCGTAGCTGGCCGCCGGGGGCAGCGTGACGGGCGCCTTGCCCTCCAGCAGGGCGTTGTAGTTCATCACGATCTCGACGTACAGCCCGGCGATCAACATCGGGTCGCAGTGCAGGTGGTCGACCACCGCGTACAGCGCGAAGCGGTCGTCGTACTGGATGATGCCGAACCTGAAGCAGTCCCACTGCAGCGGGTCGGGCGTCGCCAGCACGTGGTCGCGCCATTCCTGCTGGGTCAGCACGCCGTACTCCTTGGCGACGAAGTTGATGTCGCGCGGGTTCTTCAGGGTGTGCCGGACGATGTTTTCATCGGAGTATTCGAACCAACTGTGGTACGTCGCGTGGCGCCGCAGGTGCGCGTTGATGACGTACGTCATCGCGCGAATGTCGCACCGGCCGGGCACCTCCCAGGAACCCATGACCGCCCGCGAGTAGTCGAGGCCGCGGTCGCGGAACTCCACGAAGCCCCGAAGGTGACCCGCCTGCATGGAGCTCGGCGGCACCGGGCTGACGGGCGCCTGCCGAGCCTTGGCGGCGCAGCCGGGTGTGGGTTCCCACGTTACGACGGGCCCCGGCTCCGGGTTCCAGTCGTAGGCGTTGCCAACTCGCAGGCTGTCGTGCTCAGAGCCTCCACCTATGAACACGTTTTCCCTCCTTGTAGTACCGGCCTAGCAGTGCAGTCGACTTTGACGTAGGACCTCTCTCACGCGGGCGCCGCAGCGTTTTCCTCCTGTGGCGCCAGCTTGTGGAACAGGTGATCCGCCAAACCCCGCACCGTGGTGATGTCGGCAGAGGTGATGCGTACCCCCGTTTGGGCCTCGATGTGAGTCCGCAATTCGAGATTGCCCAGCGAGTCCAGGCCGTACTCGGAAAGCGGGTGGTCCACATCGATGTTGCGGCGCAGGATCAGGCCGATCTGCTCGGAGAGCAGGCGCCGCAGCCGGGTCGGCCACTCGTCGAGCGGCAGGTCGGCCAGCTCGGCGCGCAGTTTGCTTGAACCCGAACGCTTTTCACCCGCGGACTTGAACATCTCGAGGAACTTGCTGCGTTCCGCGAAGGACGCGATCCACGGCGTGCCGATCAGCGGGCTGTAGCCCGTGTACGCGCGGTCGTGGCGCAGCAGCATCTCGAACGCGTAGGCACCCTCGTCGGGAGCGATCGCGGCACCGCTGCCTTCGGCGAAGTCCGCGCCGCGGCCGATCTCGCCCCAGGCACCCCAGGCGATCGCCGTGGCCGGCAGGCCCTGGGCGCGTCGCCAGTGGGTGAACGCGTCCAGCCAGCTGTTGGCCGCGGCGTAGGCGCCCTGGCCCGGCGAGCCCAGCAGGGCGGCCGCCGAGGAGAACAAGCAAAACCAGTCCAGGTCCGCGGATGCGGTGGCCTCGTGCAGGTTCCACGCGCCGTACACCTTGGGTGCCCAGTCACGGTCGATCAGCTCGTCGGAGATGTTGGTCAAGGTGGCGTCCTCGACCACCGCGGCCGCGTGCAGCACGCCCCGCAACGGCAGCCCGGTGGCCGCCGCCGTGGCCACCAGCCGCTGCGCGACGTCGGCCTGGGCGATGTCACCGCACTCCACGATCACGTCAGAACCTATCGCCCGGACGAGCTCGATCGTTTCCAGCGCCTTCTGCGACGGCTCGGAGCGCGAGGTCAGCACGATCCGGCCGGCGCCGGCCGCGGCCATCTTCTCGGCCAGGAACAGGCCCAGGCCGCCGAGACCGCCGGTGATGATGTAGGAGCCGTCCTTGCGGAAGACCGGCGCCTGCTCCGGCGGCAGCACCACGCTGCTGCGCCCGGCCTGCGGGATGTCGAGGATGAGCTTGCCGGTGTGTTCGGCCGCGCTCATCACGCGAATCGCGGTGGCCGCCTCGGCGAGCGGGTAGTGCGTGCTCTCGGGCATCGGCAACACGCCCTCGGCCGTCAGCCGGTAGACGTTGCTCAGGATCTCGCTGACCTGCTGCGGGTGGCTCACCGACATCAGGCCCAGGTCGACGCCCCAGAACGCCAGGTTGCGACGGAACGGGAAGAGGCCGAGCTTGGTGTCCCCGTAGATGTCGCGCTTGCCGATCTCGACGAACCGGCCGCCCAGCGCCAGCAGCTTGATACCTGCGAGCTGCGCGGCGCCCGTCACCGAGTTGAGCACGATGTCCACGCCGTAGCCGTCGGTGTCGCGACGGATCTGGTCCGCGAAGTCGACGGTCCGCGAGTCGTAGACGTGCTCGATTCCCATGTCGCGCAGCAGCTGTCGACGCGCCTCGCTGCCGGCGGTGGCGAAGACCTCGGCGCCCGCGGCGCGGGCGATGGCGATCGCCGCCTGCCCCACACCACCGGTTCCGGAGTGGATCAGCACCTTGTCGCCGGCCTTGATGCGGGCCAGGTCGTTCAGGCCGTACCAGGCGGTGGCGTGCGCGGTGGTGACCGCGGCCGCCTGCGCGTCGGTGAGCCCGTCCGGCAGCGTCGTGGCCAGGCGCGCGTCGCAGGTGACGAACGTGGCCCAGCAGCCGTTGGGGGACATGCCGCCGACGTGGTCGCCGACCTTGTGGTTGGTGACGTCGGGTCCCACGGCCGTGACCACACCGGCGAAGTCGGTGCCGAGCGCGGGCAGGATGTTGTCCAGGCTCTGGTAGCGGCCGAACGCGTTCAGCACGTCGGCGAAGTTGATGCTCGACGCGGTGACCGCGACCTCGATCTGCCCGGGCCCCGGCGGCACCCGGTCGAACGCCGCGAACTCCATCGTCTGCAGGTCACCCGGCGTGCGGATCTGCATCCGCATCCCGTCGTTCTCGTGATCCGTGATGGTGGATTGCCGCTCTTCCGGACGCAGGGGAGTGGGGCACAGGCGCGCGATGTACCACTCGTCGTTGCGCCAGGCCGTCTCGTCCTCGCCGGGCCCCGTCGTCAGCAGCTGGCGCACCACCTGCTCGGCGCTGGTCTGCTCGTCGACGTCGATGTGGGTGGTGTGCAGGTGCGGGTGCTCGGAGCCGATGACCCGCAGCAGCCCGCGCAGCCCGCCCTGGTCGAGGTTCGGGACGTCCTCCGACAACACCTTCTGGGCGTTGCGGGTCACCACGAACAACCGCGGCGACTCACCCTGCAGCTCCGGGAGCTCGCGGGCAATGCGGATCAGGTGGTGGACGTACTCGCCGCCGCGCACGGCGCTTTCGTCGTCCGGGTTGCCGTTCTTGGGCTCGGTCAGAACCACCACGCCGGCGTAGCCGCCCTTTTCGACCTCGCCGCGCAGCCGCTCGGCGATCGCCGGGTGGTCTGCCTGCGCCGGCCAGGACAGCGTCGTGCAGTCCGCCTCGTGCACCTTCATCGCGTCGGTGAACGCCGTCGCCACGAGGTCGGCGGCATCGGAGGTGCTGACGAGCAGCCAGGCGCCGGTCTCGGTGGCGGGCACCTCGGGCAGCTGGCGCTGCTGCCACTCCACGGTCAGCAGCCGCTCGGCCATGACGCGGGCCCGCTCGCCGCTCGGCGAGACGCCCGTGCCCATCTGCAGCCCGCGCACGGTCAGCAGCACGGTGCCGTGCTTGTCCAGGATGTCCAGGTCGGCCTCGACGGACCCGCCGGTGGCCGCGGTCACCCGCGAGTAGCAATAGCGGGCCGAGCTGACGGATCCGTGGATCCGCAGTTCGCGAACGCCCAGCGGCAACAGCAGGCCGCCGAGGCTGGCGTTGGCGACGCTCGGGTGCGCGGCGACCGACTGGAAGCACGCGTCGAGCAGCGCCGGGTGCACGCCGTAGTTGGTCTGTTGCGTCCGGATCACGCTGGGCAGCCCGATCTCGGCCAGCACCGTGGTGCCGGTGCCCTCGGCGGTGTGGGCGGCGGCCAGGCCGGTGAAGGCGGGGCCGTACTGAATGCCGCACAGGTCCATCGCGTCGCGCAGGTCGCTGCCCTCGAGGCGGCTCGGGTGCGCCGCCAGCAGCTCCTCGATGTCCACCGCGGCGGGTCGCGCCGCGTCGCCCGAGTCGTCGACGTCCACCAGCACCGCGGAGGCCCGCCGCGCCTGCACGCCGTCCTCGTTGGTCTCGACCGCGAACGTGAGCGCGCCGGGCAACTCCGCGGTCGCGGTGAGGCTGATCTGCGTCTCCTCGTCGAGCATCAGCATCTGCTCGAAGCGGACGTCGCGGACCCCGGAGGCGTCACCGAAGACGGTGCGGGCCGCGGCCAGCGCCATCTCGCAGTAGGCCGCGCCCGGCAGCGTCGCCGTGCCGTGGACCTGGTGGTCGGCCAGCCACGGCAGCGTCGCGGTGCCGATCTCGGCCTGCCACACGTGCCGTTCCGGCTCCTCGGGCAGCCGCACATGCTGGCCCATCAGCGGGTGCACCGCGACGCTGGAGGCCAGCGCGCGGGAGCTGTGACCCTCGCGGCTCAGCAGCAGCGAGCGGTGCGTCCAGGCGGCCAGCGGGGCGTCCATCAGGTGCCCGCCGGGGTAGAGCACGGAGAAGTCGACCGTGGCGCCGGTGGCGTACAGGTCTCCCAGCAACCCGAGCAGCCCGTGGGGCAGCGGCTGTTCGCGCCGCATCGCGGCGAGCGCGGCCACCGTCATGTCCAGGCTGCGGGCGGTCTGGTCGACCGCGTGGGTCAGCAGCGGGTGCGGCGCCAGCTCACCGAACACCCGGTAACCGTCTTCCAGCGCCGCCTGCACCGCGGCGGAGAACCGCACGGTGTGGCGCAGGTTGTCCACCCAGTAGTTGGCGTCGCAGTACGGCTCCTCGCGCGGGTCGAACGAAGTGGCCGAGTAGTACGGGACCTCCGGGGTCAACGGCTCGATCTCGGCCAGCACGTCGTAGAGCTCGTCGAGGATCGGGTCGACCTGCGGCGAGTGCGACGCCACGTCGACGGCCACCTCGCGGGCCATCACCTCGCGCTGCTCCCACGCCGCCACCAGCTCGCGGACCGTGTCCGTCGCACCGCCGATGACGGTGGACTGCGGAGAGGCCACCACCGCGACCACGGCGTCGTTGACGCCGCGCGCCATCAGCTCCGAAAGCACTTGCTGCGCAGGCAGTTCCACCGACGCCATCGCGCCCGAACCGGCGATCTTGGTCATCAGTCGGGAACGGCGGCAGATGACGCGCGCCCCGTCCTCGAGCGACAGCGCCCCGGCGACGACGGCCGCCGCGGACTCGCCCATCGAGTGGCCGATGACCGCGCCGGGCGCCACGCCATAGGACTTCATCGTGGCCGCGAGCGCGACCTGCATGGCGAAGATCGTCGGCTGCACCCGGTCGATGCCGGTCACCTTCTCGGGCGCGGTGAGCGCCTCGGTCACCGAGAAGCCGGACTCGTGGGCGATCAGCGGCTCGATCTCGGCGATGGCCGCCGCGAATGCGGGCTCCTTGGCCAGCAGGTCGGAGCCCATGGTGGCCCACTGCGAACCCTGTCCGGAGAACACCCACACCGGGCCGCGCTGCTCCTGGCCCACCACTTCCTGGAACAGGGCCTCACCGCTGGCGACCTCCCGCAGCGCGGTCAGCAGCTCCGGGGTGTCGCTGGCCAGCACGGTGGTCCGCACCGAGCGGTGCCCGCGCCTGCGGGCAAGGGTGTAGGCCAGGTCGGGCGCCGGCACGTCCGACGCGTGCGCCTCGACCCAGTCGGCCAACCGTGCGGCGGTTTCGCGCAGCCCGTCGGCCGAGGTGGCCGACAGCGGGAACAGCAGCGTGCCGTCCTCGCGGCTCGGCCGGGGTGCGGCGCCGTTGCGGGACAGGGGCGCCGGAGCCTGCTCGACGATGGCGTGCACGTTGGTGCCGGAGATGCCGTACGCCGACACCGCCGCGCGTCGCGGCTGCACACTGCTCAGCGGCCACGGCGTATTCTCTTGCGGCACAAACAATCCGGTGTCGATCCGGGCCATCTCGTCGGGCAGCGCCTCGAAGTGCAGGTTCTTGGGGACCACCCCGTGCTGGACGGAGAGGACCGCCTTCATCACGCCCAGCGCACCGGCGGCCGCCTGGAGGTGACCGAAGTTGGTCTTCGAGGCGCCCAGCACGCAGGGGTTGCCGATGCCGTAGACCTCGGCGAGGCTGCCGTATTCGATCGGGTCACCCACGGGGGTGCCCGTGCCGTGCGCCTCGACCATGCCAACGGTGCCGGCGTCGACGCCCGCCGCCGCGAGCGCGGCGCGGTACACCTGGGCCTGCGCCTCGCCCGAGGGCATCGCGATGTTCATGGTGTGGCCGTCCTGGTTGGCGGCAGTGGCGCGAATCACACCCAGCACCCGGTCGCCGTCGCGCTGCGCGTCGGACAGCCGCTTGAGCAGCAGCACCACGCAGCCTTCGCCGGAGACGAAGCCGTCGGCCTTGATGTCAAAGGCGTGGCAGTGCCCCGTGCCCGAGAGCATGCCCCCCGCCGAAGCGGAGGCGGACCTGCGCGGCTCCATCATCACGTTGACGCCGCCGGCGAACGCGAGTTCGCTCTCGCCGTCGTTGAGGCTGCGGCAGGCCTGGTGGATCGCGAACAGGCCGGACGAGCAGGCGGTGTCGATCGTGACCGCGGGGCCGTGCAGGCCGAGCGCGTAGGAGATCCGCCCGGACGCCATGCACGAGATGGTGCCGGGGTTTCCGTAGGGTCCGTCGAAGGCGTCGGTGGCGGCGTGCACGAATTGGTAGTCGCCGTAGTTCAATCCGACGAAAACGCCCGTTTCCCCGGCGATGGTGTCCTTGGTGAGGCCGGCGTGTTCCATGGCCTCCCACGCGGTTTCCATGAGCAGCCGGTGCTGCGGGTCCATGGCCGTGGCTTCTTTTTCGGTGATGCCGAAGAACTCGGGGTCGAAGTCGCCGACGTTGTCCAGGAACGAGCCCCACTTGCAAACCGACCGGCCCGGCACGCCCGGCTCGGGGTCGTAGTAGTAGTCGACATCCCAGCGTTCGCCCGGGATTTCCTTGACAAAGTCCTCACCACGCAGCAACGCTTCCCAAAAGAGGTCAGGGGAGTTGATGCCCCCCGGCAGCCGGCACGCCATCCCGATGACGGCGACCGGAGTCACGACTGCCTTATCCACTGTCCTTCACCTCTCCTTGCCTATCCACAAGTTCCTATCACTGCTGCTCGCTCTTATCTCAGCTTCGAGAAATCTCGCCGAATTTTTTTGCGCGAGCTAGCAACTCCGCGAGCAACACACAATCAACCCACCGACCCCCGCAATCGAAGCCCGCCGTAACAACGTGGCGCGATCAGCAGCGTAGCGGCTCGTCCCCAACCGCGTGGAAAAATCGTGCGAACGTACAAAAATTTAACAACGCGCGAAGCATCGTCGCTGACAGGAAGCTTGGGTCACAGGGTGGTCACATACTTTTCGCACGATTATCGGGCGTAGTGCTGGACTCGGGTCGCTGCCAGAGGCGCTGTGCCGCAACTGCTCCGGTGACGTTGGCGTACCGGGTGGCAAACGTGACCACGGGCATTGTCGGCCGGCGCCGCGGTGGTGGCAGCACGGACCGGCCCGACCCGGGGGCGGGCGAGGCGGAAACTAAATTGGACGCGCCGATGCACTGCATCGGTGATGCGTAATCTCGCCATAGTAGGGGCTATTGAGAAGCCCCGCAGGGAAATCGCTGAAATCTTTAAGATTGCAAGTTAAGTGCCCGATTAAAAAGTCGCCGATTCCTGCGATGTGGCGATATGACGTGGCGAGCGGCGCGGTCGCCGACGGCCGGGCCCGGTTTTCGCCCTTGGTGCTCCGAGCTTTTCGCCTGCATCGGGGGGCCCGCCGCCGCACGCCCGCTGGCTACGATGGGCCGAGGAACGTGACGCGTCTCACCATTACACGGAGTGTTCACGCGATGACCCCACCTATCGGGCAAGCCCGGGTCCCTCGACTGCCGCTGCACGAGGCCAAGGCCGCCGCGGACGAGGCCGCAGTGCCCGACTACATGGCCGAGCTCAGCATCTTCCAGGTGTTGCTGAATCATCCGACGCTGGCGCGCGCCCTCAACGACCTGCTCGCCACCATGCTCTGGCACGGCGCCCTGGAGCCGCGGTTGCGGGAGCTGGTCATCATGCGGATCGGCTGGCTCACCGCCTGCGACTACGAGTGGACGCAGCATTGGCGCGTCGCGTCGGGACTGGGCGTGAGCCCCGACGACCTGCTCGGCGTGCGCGATTGGCAGGGGCATGACGGGTTCGGGCCCACCGAGCGCGCGGTGCTGGCCGCCACCGACGACGTGCTGCGCGACGGTGCGGTGAGCGCCGAGAGCTGGGCCGAGTGCTCGCGCGAATTACGCAGCGACACAATGGTTCTCATTGAGCTGGTCACCGCTATCGGCGCGTGGCGAATGGTGGCGTCGATCCTGCACAGTCTGCAGGTTCCGCTGGAAGATGGCGTGTCGAGCTGGCCGCCGGACGGCCGGTCGCCTGACGATTGACTTATCAGTCAGTAACTCATAGCGTCGGGCGATGCGAACCAGGGTCGCCGAGATGCTCGGCGTTGAGTTTCCGATCTGCGCCTTCAGCCATTGCCGCGACGTGGTGGCCGCCGTCACCAACGCGGGAGGATTCGGCGTCCTCGGCGCCGTCGCGCACAGCCCGCAGCGGCTGGAGAACGAGCTGACCTGGATCGAGGAGCAGACGGGCGGCAAGCCGTACGGTGTGGACCTGTTGTTGCCGCCCAAATACGTCGGCGCCGAGCAGGGCGGGATCGACGCCAAACAAACCAGGGAGCTGCTTCCCGAGGAGCACCGCGCGTTCGTCGAGGACATCCTGGCCCGCTACGGCGTCGCGGCGCCCGCCGACGAGCCCAGGGCGTCGTCCGGCGGCCTCAACATCTCGCCCAAGGGCTACGAGCCGCTGCTGGACGTGGCCTTCGCGCACAACATCCGGCTGATCGCCAGCGCGCTCGGGCCGCCCCCGGCCGACCTCGTCGAGCGAGCCCACCAACACGACGTGCTGGTGGCCGCGCTGGCCGGCACCACGGGCCACGCGCGGCGGCACGCGGCCGCGGGTGTCGATCTGATCGTCGCGCAGGGCACCGAGGCCGGCGGCCACACCGGCGAGGTGGCGACCATGGTCCTGGTGCCCGAGGTGGTCGATGCCGTGGCGCCGGTTCCCGTGCTGGCCGCCGGCGGCATCGCCCGCGGTCGCCAGGTTGCCGCGGCCCTGGCGCTGGGCGCGGAGGGGGTGTGGTGCGGGTCGGTGTGGCTGACCACCGAAGAGGCCGAGACGGTCCCGGTCGTCAAGGAGAAGTTCTTGGCGGCCAGCTCCTCGGACACCGTGCGGTCGCGGTCGATGACCGGCAAGCCGGCCCGGATGCTGCGCACCGCGTGGACCGACGAGTGGGCCCGCCCGGGCACGCCGGACCCCCTCGGCATGCCGCTGCAGACCGCGCTCGTCACCGGTGCGCAGGTGCGCATCAACCAGGCGGCCACCCACCCGGGTGCCGAGGCGCGCGAGCTGGCGACCTATTTCGTCGGACAGGTGGTCGGCTCGCTCGACAAGGTCCGCCCGGTGCGCTCCGTGGTGCTCGACATGGTGGAAGAGTTCATCGACACGATCGGCCGCCTCGACGGCCTGGTCGATACGTGACCAGCGCGACGCGGCGGCGCCGCGCGGTCAGCGACCAGGACAAGTCGCAGCGGCGCGACCAGATCATGGCGGCCGCCAAAGAAGTGTTCGCGCGCAAGGGTTTTCACGCCACGACGATCGCCGACATCGCCAAGCGGGCCGGCCTGGCGTACGGCTCGGTGTACTGGTACTTCGACTCCAAGGACGAGCTGTTCCACGCGTTGATGGCCGCCGAGGAGGGCGCGCTGCGCGGCCACATCGCCGCGGCGCTCGGTGTTCCGGCGGACGGCCACGGGCGGGAGGAATCGCTTCGCGTCGCCGTCCGCGCGACGCTGGAGTTCTTCGAGGCCGACAAGGCAACCGTCAAGCTGCTGCTGCGCGACCCGTATGCGATGGGCGAGCGATTCGAGAAGCACCTCGGCGGGATCTACGAGCGGTTCATCGACGACATCGAAGCCTTCATCGTGGCGGCGCAGGAGCGGGGCGAGGTGGTGGCCGCGCCGCCGCGCATGGTGGCGTACACGCTGGCGGCGCTCGTCGGGCAGCTGGCGCACCGGCGGCTGAGCACCGACGACGAGGTCACGGCTGCCGAGGTCGCCGATTTCGTGGTGGCGCTGGCGCTGGACGGGCTGCGTCCCCGCGATGCTGGCTGAAGCCTGTGTGCGCGCGTAAGGAACGCATAAAGATCGCGTGACACCGTGCCGGGGCGTTTGACCGCGTCGTGCCCGTCGTGCATGATCGGTCGCGTATGCACCTCGTTAGGTGAGGCGTCTACACGAATACAGGCCACTGACCCCGAACGTCCAAAGACGCCCCGGGTCAGGACAGCTCCTCCCGGCTTAAGGGTTGAGCCCAGGTGGCTTCCGGACTATCGGACACGTCGTGTAGTGCCAAAGCTCTGACGAGAGGGGTGCGGATCTCCGGCGATCGCCGGTTTTTCCACTCCTTTTGGTGCGCGCAGATCGTGCGACAACCGCACGCGTCGTGACGTCGAGGAGGTGAGGGACGTATGAGTTCCAGCGACAGTCCGGGCCGAAGTCCGAACTGTGTTTCGTCCCGATCCGTCCTCCGGAGCGATCTTCGCGGCTAGCTAATTGGCTTCGCGGCCAAGCGTTCTGGGTTCGGAACCACGACGGGACGGGACACGTCAGTCCATTGAGTCCTCGTTTTCGATTCCGCCACCTCGGCGCCAGAGCGCCGAGCAAAGTCCAGGAGAAGATCATGACCGCAGTTCTGCACGACGAAGTGGTGACCGTTGCGCCCGCCCCCAAGCTGACCGTGGTGCGCGACGCAACCCCCGCCCCCGCCCCGAAGAAGGCACAGCGCCCGACCATCGTCATCAGCGACCCGGTGGTGGACGGCGCCGCCCACCTGTTGAGCATCGGCCTGCGTCACGTGTACGCGGCGCTGTGGCGCGTCGGTGTGCTCGACGTCCGGGCCTGAGGTGATGGAGAGCGATCACGGCTCCAAGGGGCTACCCGGCCGCAGGTCCTTCCTGAGGCCAGGTAGCCCCTTGGGGTGCGGCAGTTGAGTAGAATCGGCGCATTGGCATCGATCCGGCGATCACCGGGGAGCCTTCGGAAGAACGGCCGGCGCGGCTCAGTAGAACCGAACGGGTAGGCCCGTCACAGCCTGCATCGAGCGGTCGCGCGCAAGCGCGGCAAGCGGGGTGGTACCGCGGCGCTCGCGCACCGTGCGCGTCGTCGTCCCCGGCCTGAGCAGGACGGCCACAGGAGACGACACACATCGTGACCGAGAACGCTGACGTCAAGGCCTACCCGAAGCCGGCGGGCGGGGCGCCGGACTTCCCGGCGCTCGAACTCGAGGTACTCGACTACTGGGCCCGTGACGACACCTTCCGGGCCAGCATCGCGCGCCGCGACGGCGCCCCGGAGTACGTGTTCTACGACGGGCCGCCATTCGCCAACGGGCTGCCCCACTACGGCCACCTGCTCACCGGGTACGTGAAGGACATCGTCCCGCGCTACCGCACCATGCGCGGCTACAAGGTCGAGCGCCGGTTCGGCTGGGACACCCACGGGCTGCCCGCCGAGTTGGAGGTCGAGCGTCAGCTCGGCATCACCGACAAGTCCCAGATCGACGACATGGGTATCGCGGCGTTCAACGAGGCCTGCCGCGAATCGGTGTTGCGCTACACCGACGAATGGCAGGCGTACGTCACGCGCCAGGCGCGCTGGGTCGACTTCGACAACGACTACAAGACGCTGGATCCCAGCTACATGGAGTCGGTGATCTGGGCGTTCAAACAGCTGTGGGACAAGGGCCTGGCGTACGAGGGCTACCGGGTGCTGCCGTATTGCTGGCGCGACGAAACCCCGTTGTCCAACCACGAATTGCGGATGGACGACGACGTCTACCAGAGTCGCCAGGACCCGGCACTCACGGTGGGTTTCAAGGTGGCGGGCGGCGCTCTGGACGGCGCCTATCTGCTGGTGTGGACGACGACGCCGTGGACCCTGCCGTCGAACCTCGCGGTCGCCGTGCACCCGGACGTGACCTACGTGCTGGTCCGGGTCGGTGAGCGCCGTTTCGTGCTGGCGCAGGCCCGGCTGGGCGCCTACGCGCGGGAGCTGGGTGAAGAACCCGAGGTGCTGGGCACGTATCGGGGCGCGGATTTATTGGGCACGCGCTACCTGCCGCCGTTCCCGTATTTCCCGGACAGCCCCAAGGCTTTTCAGGTGCTGAGGGGCGATTTCGTCACCACCGAGGACGGCACCGGGATCGTGCACATGGCTCCGGCCTACGGCGAGGACGACATGGCGGTCTGCGACGCGGCCGGCATTGCCCCGGTCACCCCGGTGGATTCCAAGGGCCGCTTCGACGCGACCGTCCCGGATTACCGGGGGCAGCGCGTCTTTGATGCCAACCCAAACATCATCCGGGATCTGAAGAACGGCAGCGGCCCGGCGGCGGCCAACGGCGCGGTGCTGGTCCGCCACGAGACCTATGAACACCCGTACCCGCACTGCTGGCGGTGCCGCAACCCGTTGATCTATCGGGCGGTGTCGTCATGGTTCGTCGCGGTCACCCAATTCCGGGACCGCATGGTCGAACTCAACCAGCAGATCACCTGGTATCCCGAGCACGTCAAGGACGGCCAGTTCGGCAAGTGGCTGGCCGGCGCGCGCGACTGGTCGATCTCGCGAAACCGCTACTGGGGCACGCCGATTCCGGTGTGGAAGTCCGACGACCCTGCCTACCCACGCGTCGACGTCTACGGCAGCCTGGACGAACTGGAGCGTGACTTCGGGGTGCGGCCCACCAATCTGCACCGGCCCTACATCGACGAGCTCACCCGGCCCAACCCCGACGACCCCACCGGTCACAGCAGGATGCGGCGCATCCCCGACGTGCTCGACGTGTGGTTCGACTCGGGCTCGATGCCCTATGCCCAGGTGCACTACCCGTTCGAGAACGAGGAGTGGTTCGACAGCCACTACCCGGGCGACTTCATCGTCGAATACATCGGCCAGACCCGCGGCTGGTTCTACACGCTGCACGTGCTGGCCACCGCGCTGTTCGACCGTCCGGCGTTCAAAACCTGCGTGGCGCACGGGATCGTGCTGGGCTCGGACGGCCAGAAGATGAGCAAGTCGCTGCGCAACTACCCGGACGTGTCCGAGGTGTTCGACCGCGACGGCTCCGACGCCATGCGGTGGTTCCTGATGGCCTCGCCGATCCTGCGCGGCGGTAACCTGATCGTCACCGAGCAGGGCATCCGCGAGGGCGTGCGGCAGGTGCTGCTGCCGCTGTGGAACGCCTACAGCTTCCTGGCGCTATACGCACCGAAAGTCGGCACCTGGCGCACGGATTCGACCAACGTGCTGGACCGCTACATCCTGGCCAAGCTGGCCGAGCTGCGCGCGGACCTCACCGAGTCGATGGAGACCTGCGACATCTCCGGGGCCTGCGAGCAGCTGCGCCAGTTCACCGAGGCGCTGACGAATTGGTATGTGCGACGGTCGCGTTCGCGCTTCTGGGAGGAAGATGCCGAGGCCATCGACACCCTGCACACCGTGCTGGAGGTGACCGCCCGGCTGGCCGCGCCGCTGTTGCCGTCGGTTACCGAGATCATCTGGCGGGGGCTGACCTTCGGGCGCTCGGTGCACCTGACCGACTGGCCCGAGGCGGACGCGGTTCCGGCGGATCCCGACCTGGTCGCCGCGATGGACCAGGTGCGGGACGTCTGCTCGGCGGCGTCGTCGCTGCGCAAGGCCAAGAAGCTGCGGGTGCGCCTGCCGCTGCCGAAACTGACCGTGGCGGTGGACAATCCGCGGCGGCTGGAGCCGTTCGCCGACCTGATCGCCGACGAGCTCAACGTCAAGCGCGTCGAACTCACCGACGCGATCGACACCTACGGCTCCTTCGAGCTCACCGTCAACGCGCGCGTGGCGGGGCCGCGGCTTGGCAAGGACGTGCAGGCCGCCATCAAGGTGGTCAAGGCCGGCGAGGGCGTCGTCAACCCCGATGGCACCCTGAGCGCGGGCCCGGCGGTGCTGCGGCCCGACGAGTACAGCTCCCGCCTGGTGGCCGCGGATCCGGACTACACCGCGGCGCTGCCCGACGGGTCCGGCCTGGTGGTGCTGGACGGCACGGTGACCCCCGAACTGGAGGCCGAGGGTTGGGCCAAGGACCGGATCCGCGAGCTGCAGGAGCTGCGCAAGTCGACCGGGCTGGACGTGTCCGACCGCATCGCCGTGGTGATGTCGGTGCCCGCCGAGCGGGCCGACTGGGCGCGTACGCATGCCGAACTCATTGCGGGGGAGATACTCGCCACCAGCTTCGAGTTCGGCGAGGCCGCCGACGGCGCCGAGATCGGCGACGGCGTGCGGGTGGCGATCGCCAAGGCCTGACCGCTCGGGGCCCCGGTCGCGGGGCGCCGAAAAAAGTTCCGAAAAAAGTGTCCGAGCCGTCGGGGGTGGCCGCTCCTACCTGTGACGGCGGCCCAACGGGGGCCGCGACCACAGTTAAGGAACACACCATGAGCACCATCGAAGACTTCCAGTCGATGACCTTCGCCGCCCTCCCGCACGACGACCTGACGGTGGCGGCCATCCCGCACGAGGACCTCACCGTCGCCGAGGCGTGGGCGTCGAGCCCCCTGGGCGATCCCGCGATCGAGGACGGGTCCCTGTCCACGCCCGCGCATTTTGAGGACTTTCCGCCCACCACCGCCACCGCAAAGCGCTCCCGCGGCACGAACGTCCTGGTGGCGGGGGCCGTCGTCGCGGCGCTCGGCGCGGTCGCCGGCG
>NZ_LZIS01000250.1 GCF_001667015.1 Mycobacterium sp. E3198
GCCGCCATCTCCGTGGTCGCGGCCACGGTGGCGTGGAATTTGCCGGGTTTCATGCCGATGCTCTCGAACCACCGCGCGGTGCCCGGTATGCGGCCGCCGCCGAAGAACTTGTTGAAGCCGTGCGCGGCGAGCGTCAGTCCCAGCACCAGCCGCAGGATCAGTAACCCGACGTCGTACACATTCATAGGTGCAAACCTAGCGGGTAGCCCTCGCGATCCGGAAAGGTGCGCGACATCCTCATCGACCGCATCGATCCGCTGACCCGGCGGCGCGGGTTCGGCGTGAGTTTCGGTTTCGGGCTGCTGCGCGGGCGGTACTGACATACTCGTCGGGGCCTGTCGGGAAGGTCCCGACGGGCCGCACGACGAGGGGGTACACCACGACCCGCAGCAATCCGGTGGTCGAACTGGACGGCCGCGCGGGTCACCCCCGCGCGCTGCTGGGCAACAAGGGCCACGGCATCGACGCGATGCGCCGGCAGAACCTGCCGGTGCCCCCGGCGTTCTGCATCACCACGGAGGTGGGCCTCGACTACCTCGCCGAGCCCGCGGCGACGATGGACGCGATCTGGGACGAGGTGCTCGACCGGATGCGCTGGCTGGAGTCGGAAACCGCACGGACGTTCGGCCGCGGCCCGCGGCCGCTGTTGGTCAGCGTGCGGTCGGGAGCCACCCACTCGATGCCCGGGATGATGGACACCATCCTGGACGTGGGCATGACCGACGCCGTCGAGGCGGCGCTCGCCCTCGAGGGCGGCCCGCAGTTCGCCCGCGACACCCGGCGGCGGTTCGCGACGATGTACGGGCGGGTCGTCGGGCAACCCGTGCCCGACGACCCCTACGCGCAACTGCGCGGCGGCGTCGAGGCGGTGTTCGCCTCGTGGGATTCGCCCCGCGCGCTCGCCTACCGCGCCCACTACGGCCTCGACGACGGGCGCGGCACCGCGGTCGTCGTGCAGGCGATGGTGTTCGGCAACCGCGGCCCTAACTCCGGTGCGGGCGTGTTCTTTTCGCGCAATCCCATCACGGGCGCCGACGAGCCCTTCGGCGAATGGCTGCCCGGCGGCCAGGGCGACGACGTCGTGTCGGGACTGGTCGACGTCGCGCCGATCGCGGCGCTGCGGGACGAGCAACCGGCCGTCTACGACGAGCTGACGGAGGCCGCCCGCGGCCTGGAGCGGCTCGCGGCGGACATCCAGGAGGTCGAGTTCACCGTCGACGGCGGCACGCTGTGGCTGCTGCAGACGCGGGCGGCCGAGCTCTCGGCGCAGGCCGCGGTGCGGCTGGCCCTGCGACTGCGCGGCGAGGGGCTGATCGACGACGCCGAGGCGCTGCGCCGGGTGACGCCGGCGCACGTCGAGGCTTTGTTGTCGCCCGCCTTGCAGCCCGAAACACGTTTGGCCGCATCGCTTTTGGCCAAGGGCCTGCCGGCCTGCCCCGGCGTGGCATCGGGCAGGGCCTACACCGATGTCGACGAGGCGCTGGCCGCGGCCGACCGGGGCGAGCGCGTCATCCTGGTGCGCGACCACACCCGGCCCGAGGACGTCCTGGGGATGCTCGCCGCCCAGGGCATCGTCACCGAGGTCGGCGGCGCCGCCAGCCACGCGGCGGTGGTCAGCCGCGAACTCGGCCGGGTGGCCGTGGTGGGCTGCGGTCGCGGCGCCGCCGCGGCGCTGGCCGGCAAGCAGGTCACCGTCGACGGCTACGAAGGCGAAGTGCGCGAGGGCGATCTGAGCCCGTCGGCCTGGTCGGAGAGCGACACGCCGGAGCTGCGCGAGCTCGCCGGCATCGCCCGGCGCATCAGCCCGCTGCGCGCGCATACCACCGGCGAACACCCGAGGCTGGACGACACCTCCGATGCCGCGGTGCGCGCGGCCCTCGATGACGGGCGTACGGACGTGGTTTCCAGCACCCCGTTGACCATCATGCTGAAAGCGCTACGGCTGCAGGCACACTCATGACCGAACTGGCGGTGCTGCAGGCGGTCCGGCTGAAGGGCCGGGTGCGTCCCACCGAGCTGGCCGCGACCCTGGGCCGGGATCCCGGCGACGTCGCTGACGTCGTCGAGCGGCTCACCGCGGCGGGGCTGCTGGTCGACGACGCGGCGCTGCGGATCAGCCCCGGCGGCCGCGCCCGGCTCGAGGCGTTGCTCGCCGAGGAGCGCCGCGGGCTCGACTCGGGCGCGATGGCCGCCGCTTATGCCGACTTTCGCCCGGTGAACACCGAGTTCAAGTCGCTGGTCACCGATTGGCAAGTCAAGGGCGGCGCGCCCAACGCCCACGACGACGCCGAGTACGACGCCGCGGTGCTGGCCCGCCTCGACCGGGTGCACGCGCGGGTGGTGCCGATCATCGAGGCGGCCGCCGCCCAGTTGCCGCGGTTGGGCGCCTACGCGACGAAACTCCTTGCCGCGCTGGACAACATCAAAGCCGGCGACACCGCCTGGCTGAGCAGGCCGCTCATCGACTCCTACCACACCGTGTGGTTCGAACTGCACGAGGAGCTGATCGGCGCCGTCGGGCTGACCCGCACGGAGGCCGAAAGATCCGACGACGCGCAATAGCTTTCACAGCGCCGCGTCGAGCAGCTCGACATAGGCGTCGATGTCGGGGATGGCCGACTCGGCGGCGTGCACGCTGATCGCTATCGTGTCGCCGATGCCGTGCACCCCATGGGTCAGCCCCATCGCCGGCGACAGCGCCGGGTATCCGGCCGTCAGCACCACCCGCGCTCCCCCGAAGCTCAGATCGGCGGCCCCGCGGTTGACGCTGGACACCACGGTGTTGCCGGCCACCTGCGTGGGCCGGACGGCAGGGTCGAATTGGGCAACACCCCAACGCAATAGCGCGGCGGGCACCGCGGCGAAGGCCCGGTCGGCCGCTCGCGTGGCCGGGTGGTCGAAGCGCCGCCGCCCATTCGCCAGATCGGCCGCGATCCGCTCAACCCGGGCATCGAAGCCCAGTTCGGGGTGCAGCCCGACGACCACGTTCCCGAAGTGGTTATGCGCCCGCGGCGCACCGGGTTTGGCCATCGGAACCTCGGCGCCCAGCGTGTCGGACCCGCCGCCGAGCAATGTGGACAACGCCGCGGACACCGCCGCCAGCACCCCGACGGTGACCGTCGGCCCGCGCAGTTGGGAACGGCGCCGCACCAGTGTCCGCACCGACCGGGCGCCACCGGGCCGGGCGTTGGTGGGTTGTGGCGGCCGCGACCCGGCCCCCGGCGCCAGCAGCCCGGCGTCGGTGTCGCGGACCAGCCGGCGATGGGCGCGCGCCGCCTCGACGGCCCGCCAGGGCAAGAACCCCGCCGACGGCGGCGCCAGGCTGGGCACCGGGGCCGCCCGCCCGAACAGCCAGGCCGCCAGCGCCGAGGCACGGGCGCCGTCGGCCAGCGGATGCGCGACCTGCAGGACCGCGACGCTGCCCGGCCCGGAAACGCCCGGGACGCCGAACACGGGCGTGAACACGTGCAGCCGCCACGGCATCGCCCGAGCGTCCAGCTGGTCATCGGCGAGGGCGACGACGGCTGCCAGGCACTCGCGCCAGCCGGGGTCGGCCAGGTCGTGGCGGGCCACCCACTCGGGCCCGGGGCCGGCCGGCACCCACCGCGGATAGGCCAGCCGGCCGCGGTCGGCGACCCGCATCGCCAGGTCGGGGCACGCGCGCGCCCGCGCGCACACCCGCTCGAGGGCACCCGCGCAATCCGCCGGTTCGCCGTCGAACGCGTACAGCAAGAACTCGTCGCTGGGGATTTTGGCCGACATCCAGTAGAACTGCGCATCGACCGCGGCCATTCGTTGCGCCGCCATGGTTTCAGCCGGGTGAGCCGACGAACGTCAACACCAGGTTGGCGACCTTGTCCGGCTGTTCGAGCTGCAAAAAATGCCCGGCGTGCTCGACGATGGCGACCTCGCTCCCCGCCGGCAGCGCCTTTTCCGTCCAGCGGGTGAAAGCCGATGTCATGCAACCGTCGTCGCGCCCGTGCAGATACAGGCACGGCAGCAGGGGTTCCTGGGTCCACAGCCGGTTCAGGTCGGCATACTCCGCCGGCGGCCGCGGGTGGCGGATCGTGGCCCGGTACGTTCCCAGCGCCGCCCGCCAGCTCTCGGGGGTGCCGATGGCCGCGTCGACGTGGCGCAGGTCCTCGTCGGCGCGATAGCCCGGCGACCATCGTCGCCACAGCAGCGGCAGCACCCAGGACGCGGAACGTTCCGGCAGCCAAGGCAATTGGAAGTACAGGATGTACCAGCTGCGCACCAGCTGCGGCGGCAGGTGACCGAGCAGCCGCAGCCGGTCGGTCGCGCTGCCGCGCCGGCGAAAGCCCGCGGAGACGGGCACCGACATGATCACGGCCTTGGCGAACGGGCTGTCGGGCATCGCGGCCAGGCCGGTCGCGGCGATCGCGCCCCAGTCGTGGCCGATCACGACGTCGCGCTCGGTGCCGCCGGCGGCCGAGCGCACCCGCAGGGCGTCGTCCATCAACGCGCCGACGTGAAAATCGCCGTCCGCGGGAAGCGCCGACGGTGCGTACCCCCGCATGAACGGCGCGACGACCCGCCACCCCGACTCGACGAGCCGCGGGGCGAGCTTGCGCCATCCGTAGGCGGTGTCGGGGAAGCCGTGCAGGCACAGCGCGATCGGCGCGTCCGGCGGCCCCCACGTCAGGGCCTTCAGATCCCCGGCCGGGCCGGGCACGTCGAGCCAGCCCGGTTCACCACCCATCGGGGGCTCGCTCGGTGTCTTCAGCCATGTTCACTCCCTCATCGGCGGGGGTCCGCACCGACCAACCTAACGCCTGTTCACTCGAGGGGCGCCGACCGCACCGCCGAAGTCACCAGATCACCACGGCGGCAACATTTTTCGCACCCAACGCGCCCTACTGATAGCGTCTGGGTATGGCGACCGCAACGCCGGCCCGCCGGTGGGCCAAGACCGGCGCCACCCAGCAGCGGATCCTCGACGCCGCCACCGACGTCTTCGCGACCAGGGGATTCACCGCCGCGACGATGGCCGACGTAGTCGCCGGTTCGGGCGCCAGCGTCGGCAGCATCTACCACCACTTCGGCGGCAAGAACGAGCTGTTTTTGGCGATCTTCGAACGGATGGCCACTGCCGTCGATCGCCGCATCGACGAGGCGATGCGGCAGGCCGGTGCTGCGGCCGACCCGCGGCGCGTCTTCGAATTGCATGTGCGGGCCTACCTCGAGGCGATGTGGGAGAACCGGCGGCTGGCCCGGGTGCTGACGTCCGGGGACACGCCGCCGGGGTTCGAGGTCGCCCGCCGCGACCGCATGCAGGCCGCCTTCCGCCGCTGGATGGCGGTGCTTCAGCTGGACACATCGGTGCGCGGACAACTCCTGAGCCGCATCCTGGTGGCGACCATGGCCGAGTCGTCGCTGATGGTCGCGGCGTGCGAGGACCCCGACGAGGTGCCGGCCATCACCGACGCCACCCTCGAGTGGATCGGCCGGCTTACCGAGTGAGCTCGCCGGCGACGGCCCGCTCCAGGTCGGCCACGACGATCTTGCGCATGCCGTACATCGCCTGCGTGGCCGCGGCCGCGCGTGCGCGGTCCGGGTCGCCGATCAGCTCGTAGAGTCGGTCGGGGACGATCTGCCAGCTCAGGCCGAAGCGGTCCTTGCACCAGCCGCACTGCGATTCCTCGCCGCCGTCGGTCAACCGCTCCCAGTAATAGTCGACCTCGTCCTGGTCCTTGCAGTGAATCGTGAAGGACACCGCCTCGCTGAACGAAAAGTGCGGCCCACCGTTGATCCCGATGAACCGGGTGCCGTCCAGCACGAAACTGCCCGACAGGACCGTTCCCGGCTCCCCCGGGCCGGCCTCGGTGGTCCGGTTGAAGCCCTCGATCCGCGAGTTCGGGAAAACCGACGTGTAGAACTCCGCCGCCTCCTCCAGGTTGTGGTCGAACCACAGCGACGGCGTGATCGATGGCATGGCAACTCCTTTGGCGTTCGTTGGTGGGCGGTCTCAGTGATAGACCGCGGTGGCGGCGGGAACTCATCGCGGCACTACAGATCATTGACAGTAATAGAACGCAATTCTAATATTCGGGAGATGACCGCCCCGAAGCTGTGGGCCAACTCGGGCGACTCGCACTTCCTCGAGCCGGACGACCTGTGGCGCTCGCGGCTGCCGCGGCGGCTGGCCGAGCTGATGCCGCGGACCGAGAAGGACCCCGACGGCCGGTGGGAGTCCATCCACGTCGACGGCCAGGTGTTCCGGCGGCGCCTGCCCAGCCTGGCCCAGCAGGAGTTCATGGCTGCCACGGTCGCCGCGGCGGGCTCGCGCGACGTCGACAAGCGGCTGGCCGACCTCGACGACGAAGGCATCTGGGCTGAATTGGTCTTCCCGTCCCTGGGCATGTGGTCCGGCTCTTTTCGCACGCCCGAGCTGCTGCGCGAGGCGATGCGGGCCTCCAACGACTGGGCCAGGGAAGCCCTGATGGATCGGTCGCCGCGGCTCATCCCGACGGCGCAGGTGTCGACCATGGACATCGACGACGCCGTCGCCGAGCTAAACCGTTGCGCCGCAATGGGATTCAAGGCGGTGTTCCTCCCGGTGACACCCCATCCGGCCCAGCGCGACTACCACCGCGAGGAGTGGGAGCCATTCTGGGCGGCCGCCGAGGGCGCCGGCTTGGTGATCGCGTTCCACATCGGCACCGAGCCAATCGATTTCGCCGCGGGCGACTCGATCGGCGTGACGTATCACGGCCCGGGCGGCGCGGTGCTGAACTACACCGAGACGTCGTTCGGCGGGCAGCGCGCGGTGGTGAAGCTGGTCGCGTCCGGCGCCCTGGATCGGCACCCCGAACTCAGGGTGCTGGTGTCGGAGGGCGGTGCCACCTGGGCGCCGTTCATCGCCGACCGGATGGAGGAGGGCTATCGGCAGCACGCAATGGTGGTGCGGCCCAAGCTCTCCCGCAGCCCGCGCGAAATCATCTACTCGCAGGTGTACGCGTCGTTTCAGCACGACTCCTCGGCCGTCGCCGCGGTGACGGCGATGGGTTTCAGAAACGTGTTGTGGGGCAGCGACTATCCGCACATCGAGGGGACCTTCGGCCACACCCAGGCGACGCTGCACCAGCTGTTCGACGGCGTTGACGCCAAGACCCGAGACCGCGTCCTGTTCGGCAGCTTCGCCGAGCTTTTTCCCGACGCGCCCCTGCCACCGGGGGCCCAGGTCCGCGGTGAATAGCTTGCCTAGGTAACGTCGAGGGGCGATCTACGAAAGAGGACCCCCGTGAGCGCCGTGAGCAGCACCAATGAGACGGTCGAGTTTTCCGGCCACAACGGGATCACCCTCGTCGCCGACGAGTGGAATCGCGGCGCGGCCGGGGCGGCCGACCGGCCCACCATCCTGATGTTGCACGGCGGCGGCCAGAACCGGTTTTCCTGGAAAAACACGGGCCAGATCCTGGCCGACGACGGGTTTCACGTCGTGGCACTGGACTCCCGGGGCCACGGCGACAGCGACCGCGCGCCCGACGCCGACTACGACGTCGAGACGCTGACCGCCGACGTCATCCGCGTGTTGGACGCCATCGGCCGGCCGGTGGCGATCATCGGCGCCAGCATGGGCGGGCTGACCGGCATCCTCGCCGCCGACCGGGCCGGCCCCGACCGGGTGACCAAACTGGTGCTCGTCGACGTCGTGCCCCGATTCGAGAAGGGCGGCAGCGCCCGCATCCGCGATTTCATGTTCAGCGGCCTCGACGGGTTCGAAACGCTCGAGCAGGCCGCCGACGCCGTCGCCGCCTACCTGCCGTACCGGAAGAAGCCCCGCAGCCCCGAGGGGCTGAAAAAGAACCTGCGGCTGCGCGACGGGCGCTGGTATTGGCACTGGGACCCGGCGTTCATGACCAAGCCCGGCGACGACCCGGAGCTGCGCACCGAAAAGTTCGAGCACGCCGCGACCAACCTGACGATCCCGGTCCTGCTGATTCGGGGCAAGCTGTCCGACGTCGTCAGCCCCGAGGGCGTCGAGCACTTCCTGACGCAGGTGCCGCGCGCCGAGTTCGTCGAGCTGTCCAACGCCGGGCATACCGCGGCCGGCGACGACAACGACGCGTTCAGCGAGGCCGTCGTCGCCTTCGTCGAGCGGAGCTAACTCTGGATGGCGTGAGCAGACGCAAAATCGCATTTTCCCTGGCTCGATCGTGCGATTTTGCGTCTGCTCGGCACCCTCGAGCGAGGTTAGTTAGCCGGTTTCTCGGCGTGCCCGCCGAACTGCTTGCGCATCGCAGACAGCGCCTTGTTGGCGAAGTCGTCGAGTGAACGCGAGGCGAAGCGGGACTGCAGCGCGGTCGTCAGCACCGGCGACGGGACGCCCTCGTCGATTGCCGCGATGGCGGTCCACCGGCCCTCCCCGGAATCCGAGACCCGCCCGGAGAACTCCTTCAGCTCGGGCGATTCGTGCAGCGCGATCGCGGTCAGGTCCAGCAGCCACGAGCCGATCACGCTGCCGCGGCGCCACACCTCGGCGACGTCGGGGATGTCGAAATCGTATTGATAAAACTCCGGATTCGACAGCGGCGCCGTTTCGGCGTCCCCCTGCTGGATGTGCTTGCCGATGTCGGCGTTGCGCAGGATGTTCAGCCCCTCCGCGAGCGAGGCCATCATGCCGTACTCGATCCCGTTGTGCACCATCTTCACGAAGTGCCCCGCCCCGGACGGGCCGCAGTGCAGATAGCCGTTTTCCGCTTGCGCGATGGCGCCGTCGCGGCCCGGGGTGCGTGGCGCCGCGTCCACCCCGGGCGCGACGGTGGCGAAGATCGGCTCGGCGCGCTCGAACGCGTCGGTGTCGCCGCCGATCATCAGGCAGTAGCCGCGTTCGCGGCCCCACACCCCGCCGCTGGTGCCACAGTCCAGCAGGCGAATGCCGTTCTCCGATAATGTCTTTGCGTGCGTGATGTCGTCGCGGTAGTAGGAGTTCCCGCCGTCGATGACGATGTCCCCGGGCTCCAGCGTTTTGGCCAGTTCGTCGATCACTCCGGTGGTGATGGTCCCGGCCGGCACCATCACCCAGACCACCCGCGGGGTGGCGAGTTTCTCGGCGAGCTCCCGCAGCGACGACACCCCGGTCGTGTTGTCCTCGCCGGCCATCGCCTGCACCGCGTCGGGGCTGCGGTCGTAGACCACGCATTCGTGGCCGCCCTTGGCGACCCGCCGCACGATATTGGCGCCCATGCGGCCCAAGCCGATCATCCCTAGCTGCATCGTGTCTCGTCTCCTTATTCTTTCGTCTGCTTGGCGTGGGGCAGCCACGGCTCCTGCCAACTGCGGTGGCCGTGCAACAGCGATTGCGCGGCTTCCGGTCCCCAGGAGCCCGGGTCGTAGTGATGGATGCGGCCCGGCCTGTCCAGCACCGGCTGCACGATCCGCCAGGTTTGCTCGATGGCGTCCTCTCGGGCGAAGAGCTGGCGATCCCCGAGGAACGCGGCGTACAGGAGCCGTTCGTAGGGCCGCACCGCTTCACCGAGGTCTTCGGCGAAGGACGAATCGAGGTGAACGTCGTGCCACGAGTTGCCGACCTGGGCCGACAGCTGCAGGCGCATCCCCGGGTCGGGGTCGATGCGCAGCACGATCTGATTGGGGTCGGGCGGACGGCGGTTGGGCAGAAACGAAAACCCGGGCACGTGATGCAGGAACATCCGGACCTCGGTGACCCGCTCGGGCAGCGCCTTGCCGGCGCGCAGGAAGATCGGCACGCCGGCCCAGCGCCAGTTGTCGATTTCGGTCCGCAGCGCGATGTAGGTCTCGGTCTGCGAATCCTTGGCCACCCCGGCGACGTCGGTGTAGCCGCGGTACTGCCCACGCACGCAGCGCTCCGGGTCCAGCGCCGGCATGGCCCGGAACACCTCGGCCTTCTTGTCGTTCAGGTCGTCGTCGGTCGGGCCGACCGGCGGCTCCATCGCGACCAGCGCGAGCACCTGCAGCAGGTGGTTCTGCACCACGTCGCGCAGCGCGCCCACCGCGTCGTAGAACTTGCCGCGGTCCTCGACCCCGAAGTCCTCGGCCATGGTGATGTGGATTTCGGAGATGCTGTCGCGATCCCACACCTTGGCGAGGCCGTTGTTGGCGAAGCGCAGGTATTGCAGTTCTTCGACGGGCTGCTTGCCCAAAAAGTGGTCCACGCGCAGGATTTGGTCCTCGTCCAGCACCGCGCGCAGCCGGGAGTTCAGGTCGCGCGCGGAGGCGAGGTCGTGGCCGAATGGCTTTTCCACCGCGACGCGCGCGCACTCCAGCAGGTCGACCTTCGCGAGGTTTTCGACGATCGGCGCGAACAGCGACGGCGGCATCTCGAGGTAGTAAAGCGGGCGGCGGTCCTCGCCGATCCGCTGGGCGAGCTCTCGGTACAGCGCGGGATCGGTGACGTCGCCGTGCAGGTAGGACAGCCGGCCCGCCAGCCGGTCGAACACCGCGTCGTCGAGGTCCTCGCCGGAAACCTTGATGGCATCGCGCGCCCGCTTGGCCAGTTGCTCGACCGACATGTCGTCACTGGCCACACCGATGATCGGGCACTTGAGCAGGCCGCGCGACTCGAGCCGGTACAGGGCTCGGTACGTCATCTTGCGGGCCAAATCGCCGGTAATACCGAAGATCACCAGCAGATTCGACGAACTCTCACCGTCGGCCAAGACGCGCACCTCCCTCGAGATTCGCTACCCGCGGCAACCCGTGCTCAACCCTAAACATTGCATTTGGGCCCGACAACCCGAAGCCGACCCGGCCTTTGGCAGGATGCCAAGCGTGGGTGACCTCCTGCACATCGCGCTCTACGTCCTGGCCGGGATCGCCGCGATCGAAGCCGGCGCGATCGCCGTTCTGTCGGTCCTGCTGGTGCGCGCCCGCCGCGAGATCGAGGAGTTGCAGCACCGGACCGACGCGCGCACCCAGCTGCTGTCGGGCGGCCGCGAGGCCGTCAAGCGGGTGTGGAACGCGGCCAACCTGATGCGCAAGGAGGGCTTCGGCGCCGCGGTGCGCAGCTCGATCGAGGACCTCGCCGACTGGGCGGAGGTGGAGCGTCCCGACCTGGCCCGCGTCACCCCAGATGGCCGGGTGGTGATCCTGTTCTCCGACATCGAGGAGTCGACCGCGCTCAACGAACGGATCGGCGACCGCGCCTGGGTCAGGCTGATCGGCTCGCACGACAAGCTGATTTCGGGACTCGTGAAGCAGCGGTCGGGACACGTGGTGAAAAGCCAGGGGGACGGCTACATGATCGCCTTCGCGCGCGCCGAAGAGGCGGTGCGGTGCGGCATCGACGTCCAGCAGGCGCTGCACAAGGACGCAAAACGCAAGCGGGGCGAGGACATTCGGGTGCGCATCGGAATCCACATGGGCCGCTCGGTGCGACGCGGCGACGACCTGTTCGGGCGCAACGTCGCGATGGCCGCGCGGGTCGCCGCCGAGGCCGTCGGCGGCCAGATCCTGGTGAGCGAACCGGTGCGCGACGCCGTCACCGACTGTGACGGCATTCGATTCGACGAGGGCCGCGACGTCGAGCTGAAAGGTTTCTCGGGCAGCTACCGCTTGTTCGCCGTCGAACCCGAGGCCGACCCCGACGCGGACTGAAACCCCTCCCCGTCGGATTCGGCCAGCCGCTGATGCAGCCGCGCGCGGATCTCGTCGGCGGTGTACGCGCGTCGCTTGCGCTGGTCGCGGGCCACCAGCACTCCCCCGGCGACGACGCCGGCCACACCGGCCAGGCCGATCCACTTCCAAACGCTGCGCATGGTTGACAGGCTATTACCGCTATGGAAACCCTTCGCGGCAAGGTCGCCGTCGTCACCGGGGCGGGCAGCGGCATCGGCCGCGCTATCGCCGGCGCGCTCGCCGGCCGCGGCGCGCACATCGTGGCCGTCGACATCGACGACGCCCGCCTGACGGCCGTCGCCGCCGATCTCACCGAGGCCGGCGTGCTCCTGCAGCGCGCCGACGTCTCGGATCCGGTTGCCTTCGAGGGGGTTCGGGACGCCGCGCTGCGGCGATTCGGCCGGGTCGACATCGTGGTGAACAACGTCGGAGTGCTGACGAACGGCCTGCCCCAAGACATTCCGGTCGCCGAGTGGCAACGCATCCTCGACGTCAACCTGATGTCGGTGGTGCGCAGCAACGCCGCCTTCCTGCCGCTGCTGCTCGACCAGGGCAGCGGGCATGTGGTCAACACCGCCTCCTTCGCCGGGCTTTTCACCTACTCCTACGACCGGCTGCCGTACGCCGCCACCAAGGCCGCCATCGTGCAGATTAGCGAGGGCCTGGCAATTTATCTGCGGCCCAAGAACATCGGCGTCACCCTGCTGTGCCCGGGGCCGGTGCTGACCAACATCGCCGCCGTCGTGCCGACGTTCGGAGGCGGGGCGCCGCTGCGGATTCCCGGTGAACAGTTCGAGTTGCTCGACCCCGCGCCCGTCGGCGAGCTGGTCGCCGACGCGATCCTGCGCAACCGATTCCTCGTGCCCACCCACTCCGGTGTCGTCGACGAGTTGCGCCGCCGCGTCGACGACTGGGACGCATACATCGACTACCAGATCTCCCGTGAACCACGAAAATGAAAGGCAGACAGCGATGGCTGACACCCGCGCCCGCGGACTGGATGCGCTCAAGGAGATGTTGCCCGGCGTCGTCCCGGACGGCGCCACCGGACTGAGCGATGGCGGCCTTGCCGACGAACTCGGTGACATGAGCCTCGATCACGTTTTCGGCGCCCTGTGGACGCGCCCCGGCCTCGATCGGCGCTCGCGGAGCCTGGTCACCCTGGGCGCGCTCATCGCCCTGCGGGCCAGCGACGAGCTCAAGCTCCATTTCCAGATCGCCCTGCACAACGGGTTGAGCCTCGAGGAGATCGAAGAGGTGATCTACCACATGACGGGCTATGCCGGTTACCCGGCGGCCGTCAACGCGCGCAGGGTCGCACGCGAAGTCCTTCGGCGCTCGTAGGCTGGCTTGAATGCTGACACTGGACCAGGCGCTGGAAGAGACGCGGACCGGAGACCTGTGGCTGTTCCGCGGCCGTTCGCGACCCGACCGCGCGATCCAGACCTTGACGAACAGTCCGGTGAATCACGTCGGCATGACCGTGGCCATCGACGACCTGCCCCCGTTGATCTGGCACGCCGAACTGGGCGACAAACTGGTGGACGTGTGGACCGGCACCAACCACCGCGGCGTGCAGCTCAACGACCTTCGCGAGGCGGTGCGGCAATGGATGGAGCGCTACGGGCAGCGGTGCTGGCTGCGCCAGCTGACGCCGTATGCCACCCGCGAGCAGGAGAACAAGCTGCTGCGGGTCATTGCGCGGATGGACGGCACCGCCTTCCCCACCACCGCCCGGCTGACCGGGCGGTGGTTTCGCGGCCGGCTGCCGACCGCGTACGACTGGGTGCGCGGAATCCCGTTGGTGGACAGGAAGGTTCGCGAGCAATCCCAGCGACGTCGGCAAGCGCGCAAGATGAGCCTGGAGACGGCGTATTGCGCGGAGACGGTGGCGATCACCTACGAGGAAATGGGCTTGCTCGACACGGACAAGGACACGAATTGGTTTGACCCGGGGAAGTTCTGGAGCGGTGACGTGCTCCCGCTGGCCCCGGGGTACCGGCTGGGCGACGAAATCGCCGTCGTCGCCGGTTAATCGACCGACATCTCGCCCAGCTCCGACCAGCCCATGCCGTCGATGGTCTGGTTGATGATCTTGGGCGTGGACGTCAGCGCCTGCGGGAGCTCCCGCATCGCCCGCTTGAAGTGGTCGCTGTTGACGTGGATGCCGCCCGCGTCGTCGTCCCGGAAGGCCTCCACGAGAACGTACTCGGCCGGGTTGTCCAGGCTGCGCGACCACTCGAACCAGAGGTTGCCCTCCTCGGCGCGAGTGGCGGCCGTGAACGCGGACACCAGCTCCGGCCAGCGCAGCGACGAATCCAACAGGCCGTCGGCGTCCAGGCCGGTCAGCTCCACCGTCTCCCCGGCCACCGGATGG
>NZ_LZIS01000251.1 GCF_001667015.1 Mycobacterium sp. E3198
CTTGAGCGAACCCGGGCAGTATCTGCAGCGCCTGCGCCATGGGCGTCAGCTGCGCGGCCACCGCCGACGCCCCGCCGGAGCCCAAGAGCAGCCCGCTGGCCCCGCCGTGCCCGCCCGCGGCGCCGGGCGCGCCGGATCCGCCGGTGCCGCCGTTGCCGAACAACCACCCGCCGTCCCCGCCGGCCGCGCCGGTTCCGGGAGCGCCGTTGGCGCCGTTGCCGATCAGTGGGCGCCCGGTCAGCGCCTGGGTCGGCGCGTTGATGGTGCTGAGCACCTGCTGCTGCATCGTGTGCACCGGGTTGGCGCTGGCGGGCGCGTTGAAGCCGTCGAGGCCCAACAGTTGGCCGCCGCTGCCGCCCGCTCCGGCCTTGCCCGGGTTGAAGGTGCCGGTCCCACCGCTGCCGCCGTTGCCGCCGTCGCCGATCAGCACCGCGTTGCCGCCCGCGCCGCCCGCGCCGCCGATGCTGCCCGCACCGGTTCCGCCGGCGCCGCCGCTGCCGCCGTTGCCGCCGTCACCGATCATCCCGGCGCCGCCGCCGGCGCCGCCCAGGCCGCCGATGCTGGTGCCGCCGGCGCCGCCGGTGCCGCCGGCCCCGCCGGAGCCCGCGAGCATGCCGGCCTGACCGCCGGCGCCCCCGCGCCCGCCGTTCAGGGCGCCGAACCCGCCGGCGCCGCCGGCGCCCCCGTCGCCGAAGAACATGCCGCCGCTGCCGCCGGCGCCGCCCGCCCCACCGATGCCGCCGGGGGTGACGCCCTCGCCGCCGATACCGCCGGCGCCGCCGGCGGCGCCGAGGCTGAGCATGCCGGCGTTGCCGCCACTCCCGCCGGCCCCGCCGGCGGTTGCGCCGTGGCCGCCGCTGCCACCGGAGCCGCCGGCGCCGACATGCCCCCGGCGCCGCCCGCGCCGCCGACCCCGCCGCCGCCGCCGGCGGCGCAAGCGGCCGGCCAGCGGCTGGGCCTCGCTCACCCCGACCGAGCGCGACGTCGCGC
>NZ_LZIS01000252.1 GCF_001667015.1 Mycobacterium sp. E3198
GGGCCTCGAGGGACATCTGGCCGGACACGTACATCGCGAAGGCGTCGGGGCCGTGCTGGTCGATGATCGACCGCAGCCACTGGGCGCTGCGGGCGATCGCGTCGTCCATGTCGAGCGGTTCGAGGGCCTCGCCGCGGTCGGCCCGAGCGTGTGCGGCCTCCAACCGGCCCGGCGCGGCCAGCATGTCCGACGTGGTCGCGCCCTTGGTGCACAACCGGCCGAAGTTGGCCGGGTGGCTGCTGTTCCCAACGGATTTCGCGACGTGACGACGGCCGCTCTGCGGATCCGTTGTGACCTGTAACACCATGCCGCAGCCGACGCCGCAGTAGGCGCACATGCTGTTCACGGCGTCGGTACGGGCGCCGCGAGGCTCGGTAGCCACGCCTACTTCCCTCCTCGAGCGCGCAAGGGCCTATCGCGCTAAATGGTGCGACAAGGATGTTTCGGCATCGGGCGCCCGATGTTTCCGCCGCTTTACGGCTTCCTCTCATCGGATCCGGAGCCGACTGTGAAGTGTCCGGAAAACCCGATGCCAATCGGGTAATCGCAGGTCAACGCCGATCCGCGACGCCGCCCAGATTACCCATGGGCCGCCCGAATTGCGCCTCGGAATAGGGGTTCCGACGAAACAGATGGGACATTCACAGTTTTCGTTAAGCTCACAATGTGCGTCGCCAGTTTGTGATTCTGCTGCTTTTGTTGGTTACGGCTTGCGGCGGAAAACCCTCGGCACCGCCGGCGCCGCACGCCGAGGTGTGCAAGGACTCCGACGGGCCGACGGCCGACACGGTGCGCCGGGCCATCGCGTCGGTTCCCGTCGAGGTACCGGGCTCGAACTGGGTCGAAATCGCAAGGGGGCACACCAACAAGTGCCGCCTGTACTGGGTTCAGATCATCCCCACCATCGCCAGCGAGTCGACACCGCAGCAGCTGTTGTTCTTCGACCACAACACCCCGCTGGCCGACCAGGAACACGAAGAAGCCGACGTAGATCGGGTTGCGGCTGACCGCGAATCTCCCA
>NZ_LZIS01000253.1 GCF_001667015.1 Mycobacterium sp. E3198
GGTTTGTTCGGCGCCGCCGGCGCCGATCAGGCCCGCCGCGCCGCCCGCTCCGCCGGCCCCGCCGTCGGTGCCGGGCTTGCCGGATCCGCCGCTGCCGCCGTTGCCGATCAACCAGCCGCCGGGCGTCCCGTTTTGCCCGGTCCCGGGAGAGCCGCTGGTGCCGTTGCCGATCAGCGGGCGCCCGGTCGCCGCCTGGACCTGTGCGTTGACCCCGTCGAGCAGGCCCTGCAGCGGGGACGCGTTGGCCGCCTCGGTGGCGGCGAACATCGCACCGCTGGCGCTCATCGTCTGGACGAATTGCTGATGGAACGCGGCCGCCTCGGCGCTCAGCGCCTGGTAGGCCTGGGCGTGCCCGGAGAACAGCGACGCCAGCGCCGCCGAGACCTCGTCGGCGCCGGCCGCCAGGATGCCGGTGGTCGGGGCCGCGGCGGCCGCGTGCGCGGCGCTGAGCGCCGAGCCGATGCTTTCCATGTCCGTCGCCGCCGCCGTCACGAGCTCGGGGGCCACTATTACCAACGACATCGCTGTCCTCCCGGTCGTCATCGAGCAATCGACTCAAGGATGGGAGGCATCGGCGCGACGAAACGTCGGTCAAAGCTCGTAATAGCGCGTCGCGGGGGGTCGTAGATTCGCGCCCCGGCGGTGCTCAGCTGTGGCCGGCGACTTCCTGGGCCAGCTGCACGCGGGAGTTGATGCCCAGCTTCGCGTACACATGCGTCAGATGGGTCTGCACCGTGCGCCGGGAGATGAACAGCCGGGCGGCGATGTCGTTGTTGGCCAGCCCCTCGGCCACCAGCCGCGCGACGTCGCGCTCGGTCGGGGTGAGCGAGGCCCAGCCGCTGGCCGGCCGCTTGCGCTCCCCGCGGCCGCGGCGCGCGTAGGCGATGGCTTCGTCGAGCGACAGCCCGGCCCCCTCCGCCCACGCGCTGTCGAAGTCCTCCTCGCCCATGGCGTCCCGCACCGCCGCGACCGTCCGCTCGTGGTCCGCGTCGTGGATGCGGAACCGCACCACGCCGATCCGCCGCCGAATCTGGTCGGCCGCGCCGAAGAGCCGCGCCGCGTCGCGCTGGTTCAGGCCGTCCGCGGCCAGCCGCCCGAGGCATTCGAGGATGTCCGGGACGGCCAGATGGGCCCGGACCTCGGCGGCGCAGCCGAGCGCCTTGTGCGCGTCGCGCTCCGCCTGGTCGGGTTCGCCCTTGGCGATCGAGATGCGTGCCCGCGTGGTCAGCGCCCGGGCCAGGTGCCAGCCCGCCGACGCCGCGACCTGTTGGTCCGCCCAGCGCCGGGCCTCGACGAGATCGCCGCGCGCCAGCGCCACGTCGGCCATCGGGTTGACGATCGCCGCGCCGAGCTCGCCCTGCGGGCTCAGGCGTTGCTGGGCCGCCTCGATGGCCTCGGCCGCCGCCGCCAGGTCGCCGGCCGCCGCCGCCGCGGTGACCAGGACCGCATAGCTGAATCCCTCGTTGTAGGGCCACAGATCGCCGGCCGCATCCAGTGACGCGCGGGCGGTGGCCATGGCCGCGCGGGTATCGCCCCGGAAGGAGAGCGCGAGGCTGAGGCTCAGCCGGGCGCCCCACCTGAACAGGACGTCGTGCGCCGCGTCCGCGTCGGCGGTCACCGCCTCGAATTGCTCGACGGCCTTGGCCAGATCGCCCTTCATCATCTGCGCCAGGCCAAGGGTCCAGCGGCACGAGCGCGCGTCGAACCGGTCGCCGATCGCGTCGGCGATCTCCCACCCCTCTTGGGAGGTCTCTTCCGCGGCGATCGGGTCACCGGCGTAGAACGCGCCGTTGGCCTGCCAGGTGAGGATCTGCGTCAGCCGCCACTGGTCGTCGAGCGCGCGGGCGATGCCGATCGCCTCGGCCAGGTACGGGCGGGCCGCGGCGGCGCTGTAGGAAGCGATCGCGCCGCAGGCGGTGAGCGCGCGCGCCAGCAGCGCGGGGTCGTCGATCTCGCGGGCGATCGCCACGGCTTGCTGCGCCTGCTCGAGGTTGTCGCCGATGCTGCGCGACGCGTCGAGGACCGCCTTGTCGGCGAGCGCGCGCCCGCGCACCACCGCCGAGATGTCGGAGCGCTGCGCGTCGTGCTCGGCGAGAGTGGCGTCGAACCAGGCCAGCCCCTCCTGGATGCGGCCCCGCGTCTGCCAGAGCGGTTGCAGCGACGACGTCAGCTCCAGGGCCTTCTCGATGTCACCGGTTTGGCGGCTCCACGCGAACGCCGCCCGCAGGTTGTCGATCTCGATCTCGACCTGTTCGATGCGGCGCTGGTGGTCGGCGTCGGCGGCGCTGTCCAGCAGGGCGGCCAGCGCCGCGTAGTAATCGCGGTGCCGCGCGTGCACCTCGTCGGCTTCCCCGGATTCGGCCAGCTTCTCCGCCGCGTAATGGCGCACGGTCTCGAGCAGCCGGAAGCGCGTGCGGTCGCCCGCGTAGTCGGCCACCACCAGCGACTTGTCCACCAACTGGGCGAGCCGGTCGAGGACCTGATGCTGCTGCACCGGGTCGCCGTCGCCGATGACCCGCGCCGCATCGAGGTCGAAGCCGGCCCGGAAAACCGCCAGCCGGCGGAACAGAATGCGCTCCGGCTCGGTCAGCAGCGCGTGCGACCAGTCGACCGACTCCCCGAGGGTCTTCTTGCGCCGGGTCCCGGCCCGTCCACCGGTCACCAGCCGGAACCGGTGGCGCAGGCCGTCGAGGATCTCGGTCAGCGACATCATCCGCACCCGCGCCGCGGCGAGCTCGATGCCCAGGGGCAGGCCGTCCACGCGGACGCAGATCTCGCGCACGGCGGCGCCGTCGTCGACGGCGATGCTGAAATCGGGCCGGGCCAAGCGCGCACGGTCGACGAAGAGCTCGATCGCCTCGTCGGCCAGGGACAACGACGGCACCCGCCAGGTCACCTCGCCGGGCACCCCGATCGGTTCGCGGCTGGTCGTCAGGATCGTCAGTTGTGGGCAGGCGGCCAGGAGCGCGACGACGAGTTCGGCGCATTCGTCGATCAGGTGCTCGCAGTTGTCCAGAACCAGCAGCACCGGGCGGTCACCGAGGAACCGCACCAGCGTTTCCGTCGCCGAGCGGCCCGGCTGGTCGGGGAGGCGGAGCGCGCGCATCGCCGCGACCGGCACCACCTCGGGGTCGGTGACCGGTGTCAGGTCGACGAACCACACGTTGCCGTCGAATTCGGCCGCCGCCTGGGCGGCGACCTGCACCGCCAGCCGCGTCTTGCCCACGCCGCCGGCCCCGGCCAGGGTCACCAGCCGGTTCTCGTACAGGGCCTTGACGACGTCGTTCGTCAGGGTGACGCGACCCACGAACCGCGTCAGCTGCACCGGCAGGCCGTGGGGGACGACGCTTCCGGTGGTGCGCAGCGGCGGGAATTCGACGTCCAGGTCGGAGTGGCAGAGCTGCGCCAGCCGCTCGGGGCGGGGCAGGTCGCCGAGCTGGTGGGTGCCGAGATCGGTCAGCCAGGCGTCGGCCGGCAATTGGTCGATCACCAGGTCCCGGGCGATGCCCGAGAGCAGGATCTGGCCGCCGTGCGCCAGCTCGCGCAGGGCGGCCGCCCGCTCGGGGGTCGAGCCGACGTACTCGCCGGCGGCGCCCAGCTGAACCTCGCCGGTGTGCACGCCGATGCGCAGCCGGATCGGCGCCAGCGGCGCCCGCTGCAACGCCACAGCACATTCCGCGGCGTCGGTCGCGTGGGCGAATGCGGCCATGAAGCCGTCGCCGGCGCCCGGTCCGGCCGCCAGCACGCCGTCGTGGGCGGGGACGATCTCGGAGGCGGCGCGGCCGAGTCGCGCCAGCGCCGCCGTCGTTTGCTCCGGCTGGCTCTGCCACAGTCGCTCGGAGCCCTCGAAATCGGCGAGCAGCAGGGTCACCGTTCCTGTGGGCATACGCTCCCTCACGCGATGGCCATGCCTTTTACATGACCGCAAATCCCCGCGCACATCAGTTTCGCTCATGCCAGCCACCAAGGGTCGAATACCAGCCGAAAACTATGGAGGTCACCGGGGCGGGGGAGCCTACCGGCGCCGGCCCCGGCACCCGGGCCGCCCCTTTGCCGGGGACCGCCCTACGACCCCGGGCCCCGCTGCATTTACGACCCCTCATGCTGAGTATCTACGCGATTCGACCGACGTTAGTTCGACGCCGGACCCCGCATATTTGACTCGCTTGGAACGAGAATCCGGGGCGGGATCGCAATTCGCTGCGCTTGCACCGATCGCCCGGACGGCTTGGGAGCGGGAGGACGGCGATGTCGTACCTGATAGCGGCCCCGCCGACGCCGGCGGCGGCGTCAGCGGTTCCGGGGAACGTCGACTCCGCGCTGGGCGCGGCAAACGCGGCGGCCACGACTAACGGCGAAGGACGGTTGTGATGAATTTCTTGGTGTTGCCGCCGGAGATCAATTCGGCGCGGATGTATCTGGGTGCGGGGCCGGGTCCGATGTTGGAGGCGGCGGCGGCCTGGGAGGGGCTGGCCGGTGAGCTGGGTTCGGCGGCGAGCTCGTTCGGGTCGGTGACGTCGGGGTTGGCGGGCGCGGCGTGGCAGGGCCCGGCGTCCGCGGCGATGATGGGCGCGGCGGCGCCGTATGTGGGGTGGTTGTCGGCGGCGGCGGAGCAGGCGCAGGGCGCGGCGGGGCAGGCGAGGGCGGCGGCGTCGGCGTTCGAGTCGGCGGTGTCGGCGACGGTGTATCCGGGGGTGGTGGCGGCCAACCGCAGCCAGCTGGTGTCGTTGGTGCGGTCCAACCTGTTGGGGTTCAACGCGCCGGCGATCGCGGCGGCCGAGGCGCAGTACGAGCAGATGTGGGCGGCCGACGTGTCGGCGATGGTGGGCTATCACGGCGGGGCGTCGGCGGTGGCCGCGCAGCTGACGCCCATGGCGCAGGCGCTGCAGACCCTGCCCGGGCCACTGGGTCAAGTGCAGGCGGCCCTGGCGACCTTCAACCTGGGCGCGGGCAACGTCGGCGGCGGCAATGTGGGCGGCGGCAACAACGGCAACCAGAACCTGGGCAGCGGCAACAGCGGCAGCCAGAACGTGGGCAGCGGCAACATCGGCAGCACCAACGTCGGCAACGGCAACAACGGCGTCGGCAACATCGGCAGCGGCAACCGCGGCAACCAAAACCTGGGCAGCGGAAACGCGGGCAACAACAACACCGGCTTCGGCAACGCCGGCATTGGGAACATGGGCGCCGGAAACCTCGGCAACACCAACGTCGGCAACGGAAACCTGGGCAGCGGCAACGTGGGCAGCGGGAACCGCGGCGACTCGAACATGGGCATCGGCAACCGCGGCAGCAACAACGTCGGCATCGCCAACACCGGCAGCCACAACTTCGGCTTCGGCAATACGGGCAACAACGACATCGGTTTCGGGCTGACCGGGGACAACCAGATCGGCTTCGGCGCGCTGAACTCGGGAACCGGGAACATCGGCTTCGGCAACTCGGGCACCGGCAACATCGGCTTCTTCAACTCCGGCACCGGCAACGTCGGCCTGTTCAACTCCGGCAACCACAGCTTCGGTTTCGAGAACTCGGGCAGCTTCAACACCGGCTTCACGAACGCGGGGCAGGGCAACACCGGCTTTTTGAACAGCGGCTTCAGCAACTTCGGTGTCGGCAACGGCGGGTCCAACAACATGGGGATGCTCAACGGCGGTTCCCAAAACTTCGGGATGGGCAACTCCGGCTTCCAGAACACCGGCAGCGGCAACGCGGGTTCGCTGAACACCGGCGACTTCAACGCGGGCTCCATCAACACCGGTTGGGGCAACTCGGGCGCCAGCAACACGGGCGGCTTCGACTCCGGCAACCTGAACACCGGCTTCGGCAGCACGATCACCCCGGTCGGCGTCAAGAACTCCGGCTTCGGCACCACCGGCCTCGACTCGTCGGGCTTCTTCAACTCGGGCGGCGACACCTCCGGCTTCCAGAACACCGGGCTCGCCTTCGAGTCGGGCTTCGGCAACTCGGGCAACGGCAACAACGTCGGGTTCAACAACACGGGCAGCTTCCTGTGCGGCATTTCAAACACGGGCTTCGACAACATCGGCATCGGCAACTCAAACGTCTTCAACTCGGGCATCGGCAACTCCGGCAACGACGACTCCGGCTTCTTCAACAAGCGCGACGCGCAGTCGGGCTTCTTCAACTAAGGACTGTCGCGGTGAGTTTTTTGGTGTTGCCGCCGGAGATCAATTCGGCGCGGATGTATCTGGGTGCGGGGCTGGGTCCGATGTTGGAGGCGGCGGCGGCCTGGGAGGGGCTGGCCGGTGAGCTGGGTTCGGCGGCGAGTTCGTTCGGGTCGGTGACGTCGGGGTTGGCGGGCGCGGCGTGGCAGGGCCCGGCGTCCGCGGCGATGGTGGGCGCGGCGGCGCCGTATGTGGGGTGGTTGTCGGCGGCGGCGGAGCAGGCGCAGGGCGCGGCGGGTCAGGCGAGGGCGGCGGCGTCGGCGTTCGAGTCGGCGGTGTCGGCGACGGTGCATCCGGGTGTGGTGGCGGCCAACCGCAGCGAGCTGGTGTCGTTGGTGCGGTTTAACCTGTTGGGGTTCAACGCGCCGGCGATCGCGGCGGCCGAGGCGCAGTACGAGCAGATGTGGGCGGCCGACGTGTCGGCGATGGTGGGCTATCACGGCGGGGCGTCGGCGGTGGCCGCGCAGCTGACGCCCATGGCGCAGGCGCTGCAGATACTGCCCGGGTTCGCTCAAG
>NZ_LZIS01000254.1 GCF_001667015.1 Mycobacterium sp. E3198
TTACGAAGAGTCGCAATCGATCTATGACGTTTCAGACGAGTTCTTCGCGCTCTTCCTAGACCCGACGATGGGGTACACCTGCGCATACTTCGAGCGCGACGACATGACGCTCGAGGAAGCCCAGTTCGCCAAGATCGACCTGTCACTGGGGAAGCTCGGGCTCGAGCCGGGCATGACGCTGCTCGACATCGGCTGCGGCTGGGGTGCCACGATGCGCCGCGCCATCGAGAAGTACGACGTGAACGTCGTCGGCCTGACGCTGTCGGAGAACCAGGCCGACCACGTGCAGAAGATGTTCGACCAGATGGACACGAACCGCTCGACGCGGGTGCTGCTGGAGGGCTGGGAGAAGTTCGACGAGCCGGTGGACCGCATCGTCTCCATCGGCGCCTTCGAGCACTTCGGCCGCCAGCGCTGGGGCCACTTCTTCAAGATGGCCTACCGGGTGCTGCCGGCCGAGGGCGTCATGATGCTGCACACCATCACGCGTCCCACGTTCAAAGAGGCCAGGGCGCAGGGCAATCCGCTCACCCACGAAGTGGTCCACTTCACCCAGTTCATCCTGGCCGAGATCTTCCCGGGCGGCTGGCTACCGACGATCCCGTCGGTCGAGGAGCACGCGGAGGAGGTCGGCTTCAAGATCACGCGCACCCAGTCGCTGCGGCTGCACTACGCGACGACCCTCGAAACGTGGGC
>NZ_LZIS01000255.1 GCF_001667015.1 Mycobacterium sp. E3198
ATGGTGTCGTAGTGGGTGAGGCTGTGCCGGCCATCCCTGGTGACGGCGAACTTCCACTCGCCGCCGCGGTGCCGCCCGATCGGCGCGTCGATCGTCCCGCTGGACGGGTCCGGATGTCCCTGCACCAGCGCGTGGTAACGCTTGTCGACGGTGCGCTGCTTGAACGCCCGCTTGAGCACCGTGTAGGCGCGCTCGGACAGCGCCACCACCATCACCCCGGAGGTGCCGACGTCGAGGCGATGGACGATGCCCTGCCGCTCGGGCACGCCGGAGGTGGTGATCCGGTAACCGGCGGCGGCCAACCCGCCGAGCACCGTGGGACCGGTCCAGCCCACCGATGCGTGGGCGGCACCGCGGCGGCGAGTGGAAGTTCGCCGTCACCAGGGATGGCCGGCACAGCCTCACCCACTACGACACCATCGAAGCGTTCCATGCCGCCAGCCTGCTCGACGTGCACCTGGAAACCGGTCGCACCCACCAGATCCGGGTGCACTTCTCCGCGCTGCACCACCCGTGCTGCGGTGACCTCGTCTACGGCGCCGACCCGGTGCTGGCGAAAAGGCTTGGGCTGGAACGGCAATGGCTGCACGCGCGTGCGCTGTCCTTCGCCCACCCGGCCGACGGCAGGCGGATGGAGATCGTCAGCCCCTACCCGCCCGACCTGCAACACGCGCTGGACGTGTTGCGCGCCGAGGGCTGACGCCTGCTCGCACGTTCGTCGAACCTGTAATTTTGCAGGTCTTCTCTCGCACTTCCTCTGCAGATTTACAGGCTCGGGGATGATTGGGGGCTGATCACCGCGCCTTGCGGGCCTCGACCAGCACCCGCGTCGGGTGCGCGACGAACGACCCGTCGGCCTCGATCCGTTGGTGCAGTTGCCGCAGCCGGTCCCGGTAGCGCGCCACGGTGAAGTCCGGCACCGTCCACACCACCTTGCGCAGGAAGTAGACGACGGCCCCGATGTCGAAGAACTCGGCCCGCAGCCGCTCCGCGCGCAGATCCACCACCTGCAGGCCCGCGGCGTCCACCTGCGCGCGCACGGCGTCCGGGTGAAATTCGGCCCATTTCTCGGGCTGCGGTCCGATGAAGTACTCGACCAGCTCGCCCATCGTGGCCGGCCCGATGTGCTGCGCAAAGTAGGTGCCGCCCGGCCGCAGCACCCGACGGATCTCGGTCCACCACACGGAGATCGGATGGCGGGTGC
>NZ_LZIS01000256.1 GCF_001667015.1 Mycobacterium sp. E3198
TGTCCGGCGGCCAGGGCTTCGCCATCCCGATCGGTACCGCGATGGGGGTCGCCGGGCAGATCCGGTCCGGCGCCGCGTCGAACACGGTGCACATCGGCCCGACGGCGTTCCTCGGCCTGGGCGTCACGGACAACGGCGGCAACGGCGCCCGGGTCGAACGCGTGGTCGGCAGCGGTCCCGCGGCGGCGGCAGGAGTCTCGGCCGGCGACGTCATCACCGCGGTCGACAACACGCCCATCACGGGGGCAACCTCGATGACGGATGTGCTGGTCCCGCACCACCCCGGCGACACCGTCATGCTGCAGTGGCGCGCCAAGGCCGGCGGCGACCGCAGCGGACCGGTGACGCTGGCCGACGGGCCGCCGGCCTGATATCCGCGCGGATAATGCCCGCCTCCCATCCAATCCGCTTGCGGCACAGCGCAATTTGTCCCCTGATAGCGGCGGTGATTCCCGATGTGCCGCGTCGGGTACACGTGGCATCGTGGAATTGATGAACGACGCACGAGAAGCTGTCGAGCACGATCCAGCCGCGGGAAGCCACGTCGCGGACGGCGTGGTCGAGCATCCGGATGCCGAGGATTTCGAGAACGCCGCGGCGCTGCCCGCGGATCCCACGTGGTTCAAGCACGCGGTTTTCTACGAGGTCCTGGTCCGGGCGTTCAGCGACGCGAACGCCGACGGGCAGGGCGACCTGCGCGGCCTGCTGGACCGGCTGGACTACCTGCAGTGGCTCGGCATCGACTGCATCTGGCTGCCCCCGTTCTATGACTCGCCGCTGCGCGACGGCGGCTACGACATCCGGGACTTCTACAAGGTGCTGCCCGAATTCGGGACCGTCGAGGACTTCGTCGCCCTGCTCGACGCCGCCCACGAGCGGGGGATCCGGGTGATCACCGACCTGGTGATGAACCACACCTCGGAGTCCCACCCGTGGTTTCAGGAGTCGCGGCACGATCCCGACGGGCCGTACGGCGACTACTACGTGTGGAGCGACTCCAGCGAGAAGTACACCGACGCACGCATCATCTTCGTCGACACCGAGGAATCGAACTGGACCTTCGACCCGGTCCGTCGCCAGTTCTACTGGCACCGATTCTTTTCCCACCAGCCCGACCTGAACTACGACAACCCGTCCGTTCAGGAGGCGATGATCGACGTCATTCGCTTCTGGCTCGGGCTCGGGATCGACGGATTTCGGCTGGACGCGGTGCCGTACCTGTTCGAACGCGAGGGCACCAACTGCGAGAACCTGCCCGAGACCCACGCGTTCCTCAAGCGGGTGCGCAAGGTCGTCGACGACGAGTTCCCCGGCCGGGTGTTGCTGGCCGAGGCCAACCAGTGGCCGGGCGACGTGGTCGAGTACTTCGGTGACCCCAGCACCGGTGGCGACGAGTGCCACATGGCGTTCCATTTCCCGCTGATGCCGCGCATCTTCATGGCCGTCCGCCGCGAATCGCGGTTTCCGATCTCGGAGATTCTCGCGCAGACGCCCGCCATCCCCGATATGGCCCAGTGGGGGATCTTCCTGCGCAACCACGACGAGTTGACGCTGGAAATGGTCAGCGACGAAGAGCGCGACTACATGTACGCCGAGTACGCCAAGGACCCGCGGATGAAGGCCAACGTCGGAATCCGCCGCCGCCTGGCCCCCTTGCTCGACAACGACCGCAATCAGATCGAGCTGTTCACCGCGCTGCTGCTGTCGCTGCCGGGCTCGCCGGTCCTCTACTACGGCGACGAGATCGGCATGGGCGACGTGATCTGGCTGGGGGACCGCGACGGGGTGCGCACCCCGATGCAGTGGACACCCGACCGCAATGCCGGGTTTTCCACGGCCAACCCCGGCCGGCTGTACCTGCCGCCGAGCCAGGACCCGGTCTACGGCTACCAGTCCGTCAACGTGGAGGCCCAGCGCGACACCTCGACGTCGCTGCTCAACTTCACCCGGATGATGCTCTCGGTGCGGGGGCGGCACAAAGCCTTCGCGATCGGCAACTTCGAGGAACTGGGCGGCTCGAACCCGTCCGTGCTGGCGTTCGTGCGCCAAGCCGGTGACGACGGAGACACCGTGCTGTGCGTCAACAACCTGTCCCGGTTCCCCCAGCCGATCGAGCTGAACCTGCAGCACTGGAGCGGCAGTACGCCGGTGGAACTCACCGGGCACGTGGAATTTCCCCGCGTTGGTCACCTGCCCTACCTGCTGACACTGCCGGGACACGGGTTCTACTGGTTCCAGTTGTCCCCCGCTAGTGAGGAGAACGCATGACTGTCCCTGCTGGGGGCCCCGCCAAGCTGCCCTGGTCGGACTGGCTGCCGCAACAGCGTTGGTACGCCGGACGCAACCGGGAGCTGACGGGCGCCCGGGCCGCCGTCGTCGTCCCGCTGCGGGACGATCTCGACCTGGTGCTGGTCGACGTCGACTACGCCGACGGTTCGTCGGAGCGCTACCAGGTGATCGTCGAGTGGGATTCCGCGCCGGTCTCGGAGTACAGCACCGTGGCCACGATCGGCGCGGCGGACGATCGGACCGGCTTCGACGCCCTCTACGACGTCGACGCCCCGCGGTTCCTGCTGTCGTTGGTCGACTCCTCGGCCGGCCGCGGCGCGTCCGGCACCGAGGTGACATTCGCCAAGGAGCCCGGCGTCGAGCTGCCGCTGGATGCGATGCCGCACGTCTCCGACGCCGAGCAGAGCAATACCAGCGTCATCTTCGATCGGCGCGCCATCTTCAAGGTGTTCCGTCGCGTCAGCAGCGGCATCAACCCCGACATCGAACTGAACCGGGTGCTCGCCCGCGCGGGCAACCCGCACGTGGCCCGGTTGCTCGGCACCTACGAGATGGCCGGCCAGGAGGATGACGCCTGGCCCCTGGGCATGGTGACCGAGTTCGCGTCGAATGCCGCCGAAGGCTGGGCGATGGCCAGTGCCAGCATCCGGGACCTGTTCGCCGAGGGCGATCTGTATGCCCACGAAGTCGGTGGCGACTTCGCCGCCGAGTCCAACCGGCTGGGCGAAGCCGTGGCCTCCGTGCACGCCACGCTGGCCGAGTGCCTGGGCACGGCCGAGGCCAGCTTCCCGGTGGACACGGTGCTGGCACGGCTGGCGTCGACCGTCGCGAAGGTTCCAGAACTCGAGGAGTACGCGGCAACGATCGAAGAGCGATTCGGCAAGCTCGCCGACGAGACGGTCACCGTGCAGCGCGTGCACGGCGACCTGCACCTGGGGCAGGTGCTGAGGACGCCGGAGAGCTGGCTGCTGATCGACTTCGAAGGGGAGCCGGGGCAGCCGCTCGACGAGCGGCGGGCGCCGGACTCGCCGTTGCGCGACGTCGCCGGCGTCTTGCGCTCCTTCGAGTACGCCGCCTACGGGCCGCTGCTCGATCAGGGCGGCGACAAGCAGCTCGCCGCGCGAGCCCGGGAATGGATCGAGCGCAACTGCGCCGCGTTTTGCGACGGCTACGCGGCCGTGTCGGGGGTCGACCCGCGGGATTCGGCGCAGCTGCTGGCAGCCTACGAACTCGACAAGGCGGTTTACGAGGCCGGCTACGAGGCGCGGCACCGGCCCGGCTGGCTGCCGATCCCGTTGCGCTCCATCGCGCGGCTGATCGCCGCGTAGCCAGATGCGGCTGCGCGGGCGGGCCGCTTCTGACAACATGTCCGGCGTGGGGAGTCGGATATTCAACAGCGAGGCGAGGCTGTCCTGGGTGCTGGCCGGGCTGGCCGGCGTGCTCGGGGCGACCGCGTTCACCCACTCCGCCGGTTACTTCGTCACGTTCATGACGGGGAATGCCCAGCGGGCCGCGCTGGGCTATTTCCGCGGCGACGTGCTGCTCTCGATGACGGCGGCGCTGCTGCTGGTGTGCTTCGTCGCCGGCGTGGTGATCGCGTCCGTGTGTCGCCGGCACTTCTGGGTCGCGCATCCGCACGGCCCCACCGTCCTCACGACGTTCAGCCTGCTGGCCGCCACCGTGGTGGACGTCCTCGACGAGGGATGGGAAGAAAACCTCCTCGACTTCGCCCCGATCATGTTGGTGGCCTTCGCGATTGGCGCGCTGAACACCTCGTTCGTCAAGGATGGCGAGGTGTCGGTGCCGTTGAGCTACGTGACCGGCACCCTGGTCAAGATGGGTCAGGGCATCGAGCGCCACATCGCCGGGGGAACGGCGGCGGACTGGCTCGGCTACTTCCTGCTGTTCACCAGCTTTGTCCTGGGGGCCATCGTCGGCGGCGGCATCAGCCTGGTCGTCAACGGCACCTGGATGCTGGTGGTCGCCACGGCTGTGTCCGCGTTGACAACCGCTTACACGTACTTCCACCAGGACCGCCGCGCGCTGCTGGCAGCCGAGTCGGCCAAAAAGCAGCGGCAGCAGCGCTGACCGGTGCGCTACTGCCGCTGCTGGCTTGGAGGGTTTAGGCCGCCGGTGCCGCCGGTGCCGCCGGTGCCGCCGGTGCCGCCGGTTGTGCCGGCTGGGCGGTCGCGTTGACCGCGTTGAGCACCTGCAGGATGTCGGGCTTCATCGCGACCAGCTGCTGGTTCCAGTACGGCCACGAGTGCGTCCCGTTCGCCGGGAAGTTGAACGTCCCGTTGCGACCGCCCGCGGCCACGTAGTTGTTCTGGAACTGCTGGTTGGTGCGCAGCGTCAGGCCCTCCAGGAACTTCGCCGGCATGTTGTCGCCGCCGAGATCGCTGGGCGTGCCGTTACCGCAGTAGACCCAGATGCGGGTGTTGTTGGCGACCAGCCGCGGAATCTGCACCATCGGGTCGTTGCGCTTCCACGCCGGGTCCGACGACGGGCCCCACATGCTGTTGGCGTTGTAGCCGCCTGCGTCGTTCATCGCCAGCCCGATCAGGGTCGGCCACCAGCCCTCGGACGGGTTGAGGAAGCCCGAAAGCGAAGCGGCGTAGGGGAATTGCTGCGGGTAGTACGACGCCAGGATCAGCGACGAGCCGCCCGACATCGACAGGCCCACCACGGCGTTGCCGAACGGCGACACCTGCTTGTTGGCCTGCAGCCACGCGGGCATTTCCTGGGTCAGGAACGTCTCCCACTTGTAGGTGTAGTTCTGGCCGTTGCCCGACGACGGCTGGTACCAGTTGCTGTAGAAGCTGGACTGGCCGCCGACCGGCATGATCACCGACAGGCCGGACTGGTAAAACTCCTCGAAGGCCGGGGTGTTGATGTCCCAACCGTTGTAATCGTCCTGCGCCCGCAGGCCGTCGAGCAGGTAGACCGCGTGCGGTCCGCCCCCCTGAAATTGGACTTTGATGTTGCGGCCCATCGACGGCGACGGCACCTGCAGGTATTCCACCGGCAGACCGGGCTTCGAGAACGCCCCCGCGGTAGCCGAGCCGCCGCCGGTGGCGACCAGGCCGGACAACAGGGCGGCGCCAACAGCCGCGATAGCCAGCCGGCGCGGCGCACTCGCTGCTGCGCCACGCAACTTCCGCACCTCTTCGAAGAACGACATAGCTCTCTACCCATCCCAACTTTTCATCTGCCGCATGACGCGGGCGATTTCGTTCGCCAGCGCAGTGAAACACAGGGGGAGGGCGTAATTCGTCTGTCGTGGCCGCGGTCTGAGATCGCGGTTGGCTAACGATTGGGCCTCGGCCCGGAATCGTCACATTCCGGTCACGATTGGCGATTGCGGCAACTAGGCGACGAGGCGGCGCAAAAGCGTTGCGGCCGACGCGATTCCAACCACCGCCGCCACCGCCAACACCACGACGGCGACCGGATTGAACGGCGTGCCGATCAACAGCGCCCGCAGCGCGTCCACCTCGTAGCTGAGCGGGTTGACCTTGCTCAGCGCGTGCAGCCAGGCGGGCATCACGTCGACCGGGTACAGCGCGTTGGACGCGAAGAACAACGGCATGGTGATGGCTTGCCCGATGCCCATCAGGCGATCGCGGCTGAGGACCAGGCCGGCCAGGGTCATCGACAGACAGGCGAAGAACCCCGCGCCGAGCATGACCACGGCCATGGCCGCCAGGATCCGCAGCGGATTGACGGTCAGGCCGACGTTCATCAGGTAGGCCAGCGCCATCACGCCGACGACCTGCGCGACCGATCGCACGCCGGCCGCGAACGCCTTCCCGGTGATCAGCGCGGATGCCGGCGCCGGCGTCACCATGAGCTTGGCCAGCACTCCGGCGTCGCGATCCCAAATGATCTGTATCCCATAGAAAATCGAGATGAACAACGCCGACTGGGCGATGATACCCGGCGCCAGGAAGGCGAGATAGGACACCGGCCCGGTGTGGATGACGTGCAGCTTGGAAAAGGTCGTGCCGAAGATCAGCAGCCACAGCGCGGGCTGCACCATGCGGGTGACGAGCTCGGTCCGGTCGTGTTGCAGTTTCTGCAGCTCGACGATGGCGAACGCGCCGATGCGCGCCAGGGTTGCCTGGACCCGTTGCCAGCCGCGCGGGGCGCGCACCAGGGTGGCCGCGGGGGCGTTGCGGACGCTGTCAACTGGCACGGCCGGCAACCTTTCTGCTGGAACGGATCTCACGGAAGGAAACCGCGGCTGCCGGCTGGTCGGCGAGGTCGGATGCCGCGTAGTGGCGGAACACATCCTCGAGCGTGGCACCCGGCGAAACCCGCGATTTCAGCTCGGCGGGCGTGCCCACGGCGCGCAGGTTGCCTCGGTGCATGAGCGCGACGCGGTCGCACAGTGCGTCGGCCTCTTCCATGTAATGGGTGGTGAGCAGCACGGTCATGCCGAACTGGGCCTGCATGCTCTGCACCTGTCGCCAGACGCCGTCGCGGGCGATCGGGTCCAGCCCGACGGTCGGTTCGTCGAGCACCAGCAGCGACGGGCGGTTCACCAGCGCCTGGGCCACCTCGAGTCGGCGCACCATCCCGCCGGAATAGGCTCCGGCCCGCCGGCCGGCCGCGTCGAGCAGCTCCATGGCGTCCAGCGCCTGCGCCACCCGTTCGGCCCGGCACGCCCGCGGCACCCCGTAGAGCCGCGCGAACCATTCCACGTTCTGCCGCCCCGTCAACGATGGCTCGATCGAAAGTTGTTGCGGGACATAGCCGATATTGCTACGAATGTCGGCGGTCTGATCGCGGGCGTCCATCCCGAAAATGCGTAGTTCGCCCTGCTGCACCGGCGTCAGGGTGGTGAGCATGCGGACCAGCGTCGTCTTTCCCGCGCCGTTGGGGCCCAGCAGGCCCATGGTCTCGCCGGGCCGCACCTGCAGCGTCACGTCGTCGACCGCGGTGAATTGGCCGTAGCGGTAGGTCAGGTGTTGGCAGTCGATCGCCATCGGCAGCCGTTCGCTCATGATCGCCGCTCCTGTAGTCGTCGGGTCATCGTGTCAAGGACTTCCAATCCCTTTGCCAGGGACTCGATTTCGTCGTCATCGAGTTCGTCGAGCACCTCTGACAGCAACGCCCGCCGCGCGGCCCGAGACGCGTCGACGAGTTGCTGGGTGGGCTCGGCGAGCCGCAGCTGGCCGACGCGGCGGTCCGTCTCGCCGACGGTCCGGATCAGCAGGCCGTTGCCGACGAGCTTGGAAACCAGGGTGGACGCGGTGTTGGGCACCAGGCCGAGGTCCGCGGCGGCGACGCTGACCGAGATCCCCGGTCGCCGGCCGACGAGCCACAGCAGCTCCGCCTGCGCCTCGGACAGGCGGGCGGAATCCAGCCCGCGACCGGCCGACCGGCGAAGTTGCCGGCGAAACCGGCCGACGACGCCGAACACCTCGGTAACCAGATCCGCGCCGGCCTGCACCGCAGCCATATACCTCTGTTTACGAGCTAAATATGTGTGCAGGCTGTGTGGGGGCTAGCTCCCAGCTACTTGTCGAGGAAGTGCAGGGCGACGTCTGCCAGCTGCCCGTTTTCGACCTGCGCGGTCATATAGCTGCAATGCGGTTGCCGGCGACGATCCGTCGGCGAACCCGGATTGAGCAGACGCAGGCCCGTTGCCGTCGTGGTGTCCCATGGGATGTGGCTGTGGCCGAACACCAGCACGTCACTGTCCGGGTACAGCCGCGACATTCGCGCATCCCGGCCGGTTGCCGCGCCCGTCTCGTGGACGACGGTCAGGCGCACGCCGTCCAGCGTCGCGTCGGCCCGTTCGGGCAGCCGCGCCCGCAATGCCGGCCCGTCGTTGTTGCCCCAGCATGCGATCAGCCGCGCGGATCGGGCCCGGAGCGCGTCGAGCAACTCGGGCGAGACCCAGTCGCCGGCGTGCACGACGACATCGGCGTCTGCGACTTCTTCCCATACCCGCGCGGGCAGGTCGCGGGCCCGCCGGGGGACGTGGGTGTCGGCGATCAGCAGCAGCCTCACCCCGTCATCTTGCGCTACCGCTCGCCGGCCTGACTGCGGGCCTCGGCGCCCGTCTCGCCGGCGTCGAAGGAGTCGTCCGAGCCGGCCGCGCCCACGTACGAGCCGTCCTCGCCCTCGGCGGCGCGCGATCGGGCCTCGTGCACTTCGGGTTCTACATCTTCCTCGGCCCTGTGGCCCTTGTTTTCCGGCATGGGATTCAGGTTTCCCACGCAGCGGCGCTCGAAACCGGCACGATCCGGCTCCGATAGGGTGCAAGCGGGCATCCGTCAGCGTCCCGAGGAGGACCAATGCGCACCTTCGAATCAGTATCCGACCTGGCCGCCGCGGCGGGCGAAACGATCGGGCAGAGCGACTGGGTCACCATCAGCCAGGAAGACGTCAACCTGTTCGCCGACGCGACGGGCGACCACCAATGGATCCACGTCGACACGGAACGGGCCGCGGCCGGTCCGTTCGGCACGACCATCGCCCACGGTTTCATGACCCTGGCGCTGCTGCCGCGGTTGCAGCACGAGATGTACACCGTCAAGGGCATCAAGCTGGCAATCAATTACGGCCTCAACAAGGTTCGCTTCCCCGCGCCGGTGCCGGTCGGCTCCCGGGTGCGCGCGCAAAGCACCCTCGTCAGCGTCGATGACCTCGGCGACGGCGCCGTGCAGGCGACCGTGTCGACCACCGTCGAGATCGAGGGTGGCGCCAAGCCGGCGTGCGTGGCCGAAAGCATCGTCCGCTACATCTCCTGAAAGCGCGAGCAGGTTTGGGCGCCCCCGGCTCGCGGTCAGAACTCGGCGATCGAGTGCTCGAGGCGCTCGGCGAGGCGGGCCTGGGCTTCGGCGCGCCGCGTCGGAATGTGCTGAGACGGGAAAGGCGTTGCCACGGGCTGGTATTCGCGCAAGGTGCGGCGCGCCACCGTCATCTTGTGCAGCTCGGTGGCGCCGTCCGCGATGCCCAGCGATTCGGCGGCGACCATCATCTTGACGAACGGCATCTCGTCGGAGACGCCGAGCGCGCCGTGCAGGTGCATGGCCCGCTGCACGACGTCGTGCAGCACCTGGGGCATCGCGACCTTCACCGCCGCGATGTCGCGGCGCACCTTCTGGTAGTCGTGGTGCTTGTCGATCAACCACGCGGTGCGCAGCACCAGCAGCCGGAACTGCTCGATCTGGATCCAGCTGTCGGCGACCTTCTCCTGGGTCATCTGGAAATCGGACAGCCGACCATGCCTGGTCTTCCGCGATACCGCGCGCTCACACATCATGTCAAAAGCGCTGCGCGCCAACGCGATCGTGCGCATCGCGTGGTGGATGCGGCCACCCCCGAGCCGGGTCTGAGCGATCATGAAAGCCTGGCCCTCGCCGCCCAGCACGTGGTCGGCGGGCACGCGGACGTCGGTATAGCGGACGTAGCCGTGGCTGGCGCGCTTGCTGGACTCGGCGCCCACGCCCACGTTGCGCACGATCTCGATGCCCGGGGTCTCGGCGGGAACGATGAACAGTGACATCTTGTCGTAGGTGCGCGACTCGGGGTTGGTGACGGCCATGACGATGAAGAACGAAGCGTGCTTGGCGTTCGTGGAAAACCACTTCTCCCCGTTGATCACCCAGTAGTCACCGTCGCGGGTGGCAGCGGTGACGAACTGCCCGGGGTCCGAACCTCCCTGCGGTTCGGTCATCGAATAGCACGAGGTGATCTCGCCGTCGAGCAGGGGTTGCAGGTAGCGCGCCTTTTGCTCGTCGGTGCCGAACAGCGCGAGGATCTCGGCGTTGCCGGAGTCCGGGGCCTGGCAGCCGAAGACCGACGGCGCCCAGCGGGAGCGCCCGAGGATCTCGTTGAGCAGTGCGAGCTTGACCTGACCGAAGCCCTGGCCGCCGAGGTCGGGCCGCAGGTGCGCGGCCCATAGCCCCTGGTCCTTCACCTGCTGCTGCAACGGCCGCAGGATGGCCATCATCTCGGCGTTCTTCTTGTCATACGGGTCGAGGGCGACGAGATCGAGCGGCTCGAGTTCGTCGGTCATGAATTTTTCGACCCAGTCCAGCTTCGCCTGGTATTCCGGGTCCGTTTCGAAGTCCCACACCGTGGCCAACCGTTCCCCGGCGCAGCGCCGCACCGGACTCGCTGATAACGCCACCTCATCGTAGAGGGCGGCGGCCGACGGTCAGCGGTTGCCGCGGGTCTCGATGACGCGTTCGGCGATGTCGACGAGCTTCGCCTGCCCCTCCTGCGACAGCGCCCGCAGCATCTCGAAGGCGCGCAAGTCGTCCACGCCGTAACGTTCCATGATGATGCCCTTGGCCTGACCGATTCGGTCCCTGCTCGACAGCGCCGACTCCATCTGCTCGCCGTGCCGCCCGGCCATGATGGCCGCGGCGGCATGCGCGGCGAACACCGACCCGATGGTCTCGGCCTCGGTGTCCCACGCGCCGGTCTTGAAACTGAACAGGTTCAGGGCACCGGCGGTGCGGTCCGCGGTGTACAGCTTGAACGACAGGCTGCTCAGGACGCCGTGCTGCACGGCCGCCGGCGCGTATCGGGGCCAGCGCGGTTCGTTGCGAAGATCGTCCGTCCGCACCACCGTCTGTTTGAGGGCGGCGTCGGCGCATGGACCCTCACCGAATTCGTGCTGCAACTTGTCGAGCTTCGCGACCAAGCCGTCGGTGTCCGCCAAAGACCGGAACTCCCCGCCCTTTTTCACCAGCAGCACACCGGCGACGTCCGCCCCTGGGACGACCTGCACCGCCGCGGCGGTCACATCGGCGAGGACCTGCTCGAGCGGGCGGGGCGCGGCCATCTCGCGGGAAAGCTGCGCCATCCGCTCGGCCAGTTCGTGCGTGAAGTTCGGATTTGAAAGATCCATGAGTCCAAATTCTGTTTGATTTGTCTCGGCTTTGACCCCGCCCAATCTAGACACGGATCGATGTCGCGGCAAAAATCGTCGGGTCCGAAAATTCGCTGCGGCCAGCGTTTCACCACATAGCCGACGGGTACCCGCCGTCGACCAGGAATATCGCAAAACCGCCGGGGAGGCCCAATGTTCGTGCACAACAAAGATCTTCAATTCGAGGTCCGGGTTGACCGGCCGGATCCGCGCTTTGCCACGCTCCTGCAGGAGCAGTTCGGCGGCGCCAACGGCGAGCTCAAGGCCGCCATGCAGTACTTCACCCAGGCGTTCGCCCTGCGGGGCAAGAATCCCAAGATGTATGACCTGTTCATGGACATCGCCACAGAGGAACTCAGCCACCTCGAAATGGTCGGTTCCATGATCACGATGTTGCTCGACGGGCTCAACGACAACTTGAAGATCGCCAACGAGAAATGCGACTGGATGCCCGCGGTGGCCAGCAACGACGGTCGCGAGCAGATCATTCATCAAGTCGCGGTCAACCCGCTGTATTTCGCCCTGAACGGGGGCACGCCGGACGTGAGCAACTCGCAGGGCGTGCCGTGGATGGGGTCCTACGTCAATGCCAATGGCGATCCGACGGTGGACCTGCGCAGCAACCTGGCCGCCGAATCCCGGGCCAAGATCGTCTACGAGTACCTCAAGCAGTTCACCGACGACCCCGGTGTGCAGGACACCTTGTCATTCCTGATGACCCGTGAAGTCACCCACTACCAGCAGTTCACCGCCGCGCTCAACGAACTCCCGGTGAACTTCCCACCGGGGCAGCTGCCGGCGGACCCCCGCTTCCAAAACGTGGCGTTCAACATGTCCGACGGCGGCGGCGAGTCGATTCGCGGACCCTGGAACCAGGGACAGGGCCCGTGGCCCAAAGGCATGGAATGGGAGTACGTGGCGAAGCCGGAGCAGCAGTGGCTGGGCGGCACCGCTCGCCAGAACAAGGGTGCCGAGCAGAACCCGTCGGGTTCACCCGCGATCAACGCCGAGAAGCCATTCACCCACGAACAGCGAACTCCCACAAGTTGATCCGATGCTGAGGGGCGGGCGTCGACCAGTCGACGCCCGCCCCTCAGCTTTCGGCCCTCAGTGCACCTGCGGGTCCGGTGGATTGTCCTCACTGCGACCGGTGACCGCGTCGCGGACGTGGTCGGCAACCGCGGCCCCCATCCCCACCGTCTTCAGCACCGTCGGGTCGGGCGGGGTGTGCGGATGCGGCCGGGTGGGCGCCATCTTCTTTGCGGTTTCCAGCTTTTCGCCGATCTTCTCCAGGTCCTCTCGGCTGATCGCCACCTCGACCTGCGGCCACACCACCTCTTGCTCGTAGGCAATGTGCTCGCGGCCCGCCTTCACGAACTCTTGTAGCGCCTCGTGGTAGTCGGAATCTCCCGGCTTGCCGTCCTCCAGCCGCTGCAGCAGCTTCTTTCCGGCCTGCTCCTGCTCGATCGCCTTGTCGGCGAGCGAATCTCCGATCGCGTTGCGCACCGCGGGCCAGAAGAACTGCTCCTCGATCGCTTCGTGCTGCGACTCGGCGATGATCAGGTTGTTCACCATGGTCTCCAACCCACTGCTCTGGGCGCCCGCTCCCGACGGTGCCCCGTCGAGGGTCTCCAGCAGGCCGAGCACACTTTGGTGGTCCTGGCGAAGAAAAGTGATCGCGTCCATGCTGTTGCCTTCCATTCGGGCTTGTCACTCGAAGTGGCCTGCGAATACCCGGGATAGTGGCGCCGAAACGGAGTCCACCGGTGTTTGCCCATTCAGATCGCGGGTAGCTCTACATCGGTGGCGGCTGACGGTACAACCAGGTCTGTCTTGGTGGCGTTCGGGGCCAACGTCGCGATCGCAGTGGCCAAATTTTTCGGCTTTCTGATCACCGGCAGTTCGGCGATGCTCGCCGAATCGGTGCATTCGCTCGCCGACAGCGTCAACGAGCTACTGCTGATGGTCGGTAAGCGCCGGGCCCTCAGGAGCCCGGATGCCCTGCATCAGTTTGGCTATGGGCGCAGCAGGTACTTCTATTCGTTCGTGGTGGCGCTGCTCGTCTTCGTGCTCGGCGCCGTCGTTGCGCTGTACGAGGGGTATCGCAAGATCATCCATCCCGAGGCGCTGACGGCACCGGGGGTTGCGATTGCGATCCTGGTGATCGCGGCGCTGCTGGAGGGCTACAGCCTGCGGACCGTCTGGACACAATCCAAGCGGCTCAAGGGTTCTGACAGCTGGTGGGCGTTCATCCGCAACTCGCGCGTCCCCGAGCCGCCGGTCGTGCTTATGGAGGACAGCGCCGCGCTGGTCGGTCTGGGTTTGGCGTTCTCGGGCGTCACGCTGACCGCCGTTACGGGGGACCCCTTGTGGGATGCCATCGGCACCCTGGGCATCGGCGTGCTGCTCGGTGGGATCGCTGCCATACTGATCGTCGAGACCCATAGCCTGTTGATCGGCGAGGGCGCAACGGCCAATCAATGCAAGGCGATTCGATCCGCACTGCAGCGGGCGGACCATGTCCACTCCGTCGTCGACCTGCGCACCGAGTACCTGGGGCCGGATGAACTGGTGGTGGCCGCCAAAGTGCTCCTGGGTCCGCAGCCGGAGTTCGCCGTCGCCGCCGCTGTCATCGGGGAGGCCGAGGCGCGGGTACGTGAAACGGTGCCCTCCGTGCGGGTGGTCTACATCCAGCCGCACGTAGGGAAGGCCTTGACTTAGCGCAGTTTCGGCGTTGGGTTGATCGACGGCCCCGGCGGTGAAGCGCCACAGGGTGGCGGCAAGGGTGGCCTGGTCGTGGTCCCCGACCACGGCGAACAGCTCCGCCCGCTTGCCCAGGTTGGCGGCATCGCGCCCGGCGGCCCGCGCCCCGGCGCCGAACGCGGCCAACAACTTCGCATTGGTGACATCGCGGGCCTGCGTGATCCAGCCGTCGCCGTATTGACCGGCCAGTGTTGCGCTCTTGGGGCCGCTGGCGGCCACGAAGATCGGCGGCGCAGCGCCCGGGACGTCGTAGAGCTTCAAGGAATTCGTCTGAAAGTAGCGACCGGCGAAGGATATTCGTGCGCCGCTCCACAGTTGCGGGATCAATTCGTTGCGGTGGTGGTGGCACCCTTCGTCTTCGTGCACGGCGGGGGTTTCGATTGTCGATCCTGGTGATCGCGGCGCTGCTGGAGAACTACAGCGTGCGGACCGTCTGGACACAATCCAAGCGGCTCAAGGGTTCTGACAGCCGGTGGGCGTTCATCCGCAACTCGTGCGTCCCTGGCGGGATGCCATAGGCACCCCGGGCATCGGCGTACTGCTCGGCGGGATCGCTGCCAGACTGATCGTCGAGACCCATAGCCTGTTGATCGGCGAGGGCGCAACGGCCAACCAGTGCAGAGCAATTCGATCCGCGCTGCAGCGGGCGGACCGCGTCCATTCCGTCGTCGACCTGCGCACCGACTACCTGGTCTGGACGAAATGGTGTGGCCGCCGAGGTGGTGTTCGGTCCGCGGCAGGAGTTCGCGACCGCCGCCGAAGCGATCAGAAGTGCGGAAGCGCGGGTATGTGAAACGGTCGATTTCCAGACGCCGTCAGGTGCGCAACGTCGTACGTCGTCAACACCGATGCCGCGCGGGCCATTACAGCAGTGTCGTCTTAGGGACCGCCGAGACCGCCGAATCCGCCGAAGCCGCCGAAGCCGCCGATACCGCCGAGACTGACGGTGCCGATACCAACGATGATGCCGATGGCGCCGATGGGACCGGTGCCCGCGGTGCCACTGGTGCCACTGGTGCCGGCGCCGCCGCTGCCGCCGGTGGGCCCGGTGCCGCCGCTGCCGCCGGTGCCGCCGGCGCCGCCGGCGCCGCCGTTTCCGGCGGTGCCGGTGAGCGCGGTGGTGACGCCGCCGAAGCCCCCGTTGCCGCCAAGACCGCCGCTACCGCCGACGCCTCCGATGCCGGTGCCGAAGATGCCGCCGGTTCCGGTCGCGCCGCCGGCGCCGCCGGTCCCACCGGTTCCGCCGGCGCCGCCAGCGCCGGCGTCGTCGGCGCCGGTGAGGTCGAAGTAGCCGGTGCCGCCGATGCCGCCGATGCCGCCGGTGCCGCCCCGACCGCCGCTGCCGTTGATTGCGCCGGCGACGGCGGAGCCCCCGTCGCCGCCGACGCCGCCAGTGCCGCCCTGGCCGCCGGTGCCGCCGTTGGAGCCGGGTACGCCGTCGCCGGGGAAGCCGCCTAAGCTGCCGACGCCGCCGGCGCTGCCCTGTCCGCCCTGTCCGCCCGTACCGGCGGTGTGGCCGAGGGTGGTGGTAGCGCCGCCGGCGCCGCCGGCGCCGCCGGTGCCGCCGGTGCCCGCGGCGCCGAAGGTGCCCCCGGTTCCGCCGACCCCGGACAGGCCGCCGATGCCGCCGATACCGCCCAGGCCGCCGACGCCGCCGGTGCCGGCGTCGTTGCTGCCGTCGTCGGCGTAGCCCGCGCCGCCGGTGCCGCCGGTGCCGCCTTGGCCGCCGGCGCCGCCGCTGCCGTTGGTTGCCGTGGAAACGGTAGCGTTGCCGCCCGCGCCGCCGGTCCCGCCCAGGCCGCCGATGCCGCCGCTGGAGCCCAAGCCGCTGGCCGGGCCGACGCGGCCGGTGCCGCCTTGGCCGCCGGCGCCGCCGTTGCCGCCCGTCCCCGCTGTGTCACCGGGGGTGGCGGTGATACCGCCGGCGCCGCCGTTGCCGCCGTTGCCGCCGACGCCCGCGTTGCCGCCTAGGCCGCCGATGCCGCCGGTGCCGGCGTAGCCGCCGGTGCCCCCCGTGCCGCCCGCCCCGCCGTTGCCGCCGGTGCCCGCGTTGTTGCTGCCGTCGTCGGCCTGGCCCACACCGCCGGTCCCACCGGCGCCGCCCCAGCCGCCGGCTCCGCCGGCACCATTTGCGCCCGCGGTGCCGTGCGTGGCCGTTCCGCCGGCGCCGCCAAGCCCGCCGTCCCCGGCGTTGCCGCCGTTACCGCCGGTGCCGCCGGCCCCGCTGGGCCACGTGGTGGGTCTGGCATTCAACCGGCTCATGGCGGCGGCGCGTCCGGCCCGGGTGCTGCGGA
>NZ_LZIS01000257.1 GCF_001667015.1 Mycobacterium sp. E3198
CAGCACCAGATCGGCGGCCGCGGCGGCGGCCAGCCGCGCGGAGATCACCTCCCACGGCTTGAGCTGGCCGGACAGCGTGGCGTTCGGGTCGCCTTTCCAGTTGTAGCCGTCGTTGAGCGGGACGTAGTCTTCGTCGCTCTCACACATCTGGACCGTAGGGGCGCGCTTGCCGGGATGGCCTACGCACGGCGTGTTTCGGACGCCGCGGACGTTCTGCGGCGAGTCCTGGGGCACCCGGCAGTACAAGTCGCCATCGGGTCGATCCGGGTAGTCCTGCCACGACGGCACCCGCTGTTGCTGGGCGGGCAAGAAGCCGGTGGTGCACGGTGGCGGCAGGTTGAGGCGCAAGTTGAAGCTCAGGAAGACGCCCTTGTAGCCCTGCTTGGTGTTCCGGTTCGGCACGCCGATCGCCTGGACGGTGGCCACCGCCTGGGGCAGCAGCACCAAGAGTTGCTCGAGGCCGGCGTGATAGGCCACCGCCACCTGCCCGACGCTGATCAGGTTGGCGAGCAACACCGGCACCGCCGGGTTGACCCGATCGAAAAGCTGACGAACTTCCGCGGCGGCGGCGCCTCCCCGCTGCAGCACGCCGTGGACGGCGGGGTCGTTCGCCTTCAGCCCTCGGGTGATGTCGGCCAGGTGAGCGGCCCACGCCTGCACGGCATCACGCGAACCGGTCTGGCTGTCCAGGAGCGGCTTGGACTGGTCGATCAGAGTGAGCAACGCCCCCAGATTCTTGCGGGCGTCGATGGACAGCGAGCTGGTGCCGGCCACCAGCCTGGACAAATCCGGCCCCAACCCGCCGATCGCCGTGTACGCCTCGTCGACAACCGTCTTGAGGTTTTCGCGCGGCACCGACTCCATGCCCTTGTTCACCGAATCCAACAGCGTGTCGAGATCCGGTGGCACCGAGACGCGGTCGACGGGGATGATGTCACCGTCCTTGAGGGGCCGGGAATCTCGGCGTGGCAGCAGCGTCACGTACTGCTCGCCGACCGCCGACTGGCTGTGCACCTGGGCCTCGACATCCGAGGGGATGTTGATGCCGGACTTCAACGAAAGAACCGCCGCGACACCGTCGTTGGTCAGGTGCACGCTCTCCACCCGGCCGACCTCGGTTCCGCGGTAGGTCACATTCCCGCTGGCGTAGAGACCGGCGGCCTGGGGCAACTCGACGGTGACCCGATAGCGCCCGATCCCGAACATGGCCGGCAACTGGATGTAGCCGAACACCATCACCCCGCCGCCGATCAGCGCGACAACCCCGAAGATCGCCAACTGGATGAGGATTCGTCTCGTCAAGGGCGGCATGTCAACGACCCTGATCCCAATGGTAGGGCGCGACAAGGGGATTGCCCGCGGTGTACGGGCTCGGCATCTGGCCGATGGTGCGTCCCCACTGCAGCTCCAGCTCCGTCAGATTGCCCTCCCAGCGAGTGCCGGTGAAAAACGATGCGTCGAGGCGGCTCAGCGTCAAATCGATGATGGCCGTCAAGTTGGCATAGTCGCCGCGCGCCCACTTGCTGATGGTGTCCTTGGGAAACGGGTAGGTGGGCAGGAGGCCCAGCGCGCGGGTCAGGGCTGGACCGGCGTTGGCCAGTGACTCCAGCACCGGCGCCAGGTCCTTGAGCTCCTTGACCAGAGCTTCCTTGGTCTGGTTTGTGGAGTCGGCCGCCAACGCGCTGAACTTGCCGAATTGATCGAGCGCATCCACCAGCTGCTGCCGCTCGTCCTTGAGGGTCCGCAGCGCATCCGGGATGGTTTGCAGCGCCCGGTCCACCACGGGGGTCTGGTCGGCGAACTGGCCGACCAGATTGTTCAGGCTGTCGGTCGCGGCGATGATGTCACCGCTCTGGTCGCCGACGCGGCCGGTGAAAATGTCCAGTTGTTCGATCAGGCTGCGCAGGTCGTCGGCGCGCCCGGCCAATGCCGTGCTCAGCGACTCCGTGACGTCTTGAATCTGCCCGATGCCACCGCCGTTGAGCAGCAACGAGATCGCGGCGAGGGTCTGCTCGGTCGTGGGGTAACTGCCGGCCGAGGCCAGCGGGATCAGCGATCCCTCTGTCAACCTGCCCCTGGGCGGGACGCCCGTCGGCGGGGCCAGCTCGATGTGCAGCGAGCCCAGCAGGCTGGTCTGGCCGATCGTCGCGGTCGCATTGGCCGGCAGATCGACGTCGCCGTTGAGCCGAATTGTCAGCAGCGCATGCCACCCCTGCCGCTGAATCCTGGTGACGTTGCCCACCGTGACGTCGCCCACCTGTACGCGGGAGTTCTGTTCGATGGTGCCCACGTCCGGCAGCTGGGCCTGGATCGTGAACGCACCCGGCCCCCGGCCCGCGGTGCCCGGCAGGGCGACGGAGTTGAGGCCCCGCCAACCACAGCCGGCCAACCCGGCCACAGCCAGCGCCACCAGCAGACCCGCCCCGGCCCGCCGAGACCGGGCCGTCATGACCCGCCCCCGTCGGGCAACAGCAAGCCGCGCAGGCCGTCCGCGGGGTTGCTCTTCGGCTGCGGCGGAACGTAATCCGGTCGCAACCAGTCCTCGCTGTAGGTCACCTCGTTGGGCCGTGCCGCGGCACCCACGATCAGGTTCTCCCCCAGCGGCGGGAAGTTGTACTGGCGGTTCTTGAAGATCGGCGCCAGATACTGGACACACAGCTTCGACGACTGCTCCCAGCCCAGGCGCGATGCCGCTTGAACCGCTCCGCACAGGAACGCGATCGGGTTCGCGAAGTTATTGAAGGCCGGCGCACCGCTCAGTGTGCCCTGGGCGGGCTGATAGATGTTCATGAAGTTCTGCAGCTCGGTCGGGGCGATGTGCAGCGCCTGCTTGATGTCGTCGAGACTGCTTGCCAGCGCGGTGGATAACGACGACAGCTTGTCCGATGTCGTGCCCAGCGCCTCGCGGTTGTCGGCCACGAAGCCCGCGACATCGCCGACCACCTCGTTGAGGGCCGCGACGGCATTGCCGACCTCGTTCGGCTCGTTGGCGAGCAGCCCGGTCACCGAGGCCAGGTTCTGGTTGAGCTGCCGCATCAGGTCGGTGCTGCTCTGCAGCGCCGAAACCAGGATCGACAGGTTCTTCAACGCGCTGAAGGCGTCGTTGCTGTGATCACCGAGTGCCGAAACCGCTTGCGACAGCTTGACGAGGGTGTCCCTGATGGTCGCTCCCTGCCCTCGCAGGTTGTCGGCGGCCGTGTTCACCAGCGACCCCAGCGCGCTGACCCCGCCGGGCTGCGTGGGCTGCAGCATCTGGGTGAGCTTCTCGAGGTCCTTGCGCAGGTCGTCCCACTCCACCGGAACGGCGGTGCGCTGCAACGGAATCACCGCACCACTTTGCAGCTGCGGTCCACCGGTGTAGGCCGGCGTGAGCTGGATGGCCCGCGAGGTCACCAAGGACGGCGACAGGATCACGGCCTTGGCGTCCGCGGGCACCTGGTATTTGCCGTCGTAGGAGAAAGCGATCTTGACCTGCCGGGCCTGCGGCTCGATCTTGTCGATCCTGCCGACGGCCACGCCGAGGATGCGCACTTCGTCGCCGACGAAGATGCCGTTGCTGTTGGTGAAGTAGCCGATGACCGTCGTGCGGCGGCCCGCGGCAACCGAGTGCCACGCCACCGCAAGGCCCGCGGCAAAGGTGAGCACCAGCATGGCGGCCACACCGATACGGACGTTGGCGCGGTTCATCATTGGCCCGCCGTCTTGGGGCCCGGGGCCGGCGGGCCCGGCGGCGGCCCGCCCGGGGGCGGCGCCGGCGGCGGCTCGCGGTAGGGGTAGCGCGGATCGCCCGGACTTCCGGTGATGGCGTCGGGAAGGGTCAGCCGCGGCTCGCCGCCCTGACCTGTGCGTGGGAACGGCACGGGCAGCGCCGGTGTGCCCGGCTGGCCGACTTGCGGATCGGTGAGCTGCGAGGGCAGCAGCACGTTGGGGTCCAGACCCAGGTCTTTGAACGCGGCATCGACGAAGGGCTGGATGAACTGCCCCGGGATCAGGTTGGCGATATAGAAGTTGAACCATGGGCCCGAGGACATCGACTCACCCAGCGACAGTGCGTAGGTGTTGAACTTCTTGATCGCCAACTGCACCCGCTCTTTGCGGTGGTCGACGATCGCCATGACCTCGTTGAGTTTGTCCAGCGCCGGCTTGAGCGCCTGCCGGTTATCGGCGATGAATCCCTTGAGCTGGCGGCTCACGGCGGAGATGTTGCCGGAAATCTGGTCCAGGGAGCGGCTTTGGCTTTCCAGCTGGGCCAGCAGCGCGTTGCTGTCGGCGACCAGGCGGACAATTTGGTCGCTGCGCTCCGACAGCACCGTCGTCGCTTTATTGGCGTTGGCCAAGAGGTTTCGCAGTTGCGCGTCGCGGTCGTTCAGCGTCTTCGCGAACCGTGCGACACCGGCCATCGCGATTCGCAGGTCCGATGGGGTATCGGAAAACGTGCCCGCCAACACGTTGAGCGATTCGGACAGCCGTTCGGTGTCGAGCCCGCTGATGGTGGTGGCGAGGTCGCCGAGTGCGTCGGGCAATTGGTAGGGAGCCGTCGTGCGCTCGAGCGGGATAGGCCGGGACAACCTGCCGTCGCCGCGCGGCGTGATCTCGAGGATCTTCGCGCCCAGCAGGCTCTTCGTCTTGATCGCCGCCTCGGTGCGATCGCCCAGCCGGATGTGCTTGTCGACCTCGAAGGTGACCAGCACCCGGGGCCCGTCCAGCGAGACGCTGTTGACCTTGCCGGCTTTGAAGCCCGAAACCTGGACCGCGGTGCCGGTCAACAGGCCGCCGGCCTCGGCGAAATACGCCGAATAGTCCCTGTCGTCGTTGAACAGCGGCAGCTTGCTGTAGGTCAGCGACGCCCCCACCAGGCCGGCGACGACCACGACGCCGACCGCTCCGACGGCGACCGGATTGCGTTCGGAGAAATACTTCATCGCGGCGTGCACCTCCCCGAGGGCTGGCCGATCACCTTGACGTAAACCGGTTGGCCCCCTTTGCCATTCACCTTGAACAGCAGCTCGCACAAATAGAAGCTGAAGAAATCGCCAGACAGGCCCTGCCGGTTGAGCATCTGATAGGCATCGGGCAGCGTGTTGATCAGGTTGTCGAAGTAGTCGTGATCGGCCAGTATCAAATCCGCTATCCGATCCGATTCTTCGACGATCTTGGCCAGCGGCGCGCGCCCCTGCGCGACGAGGTCGGCGACCGAACCGGCGGCCGCGTTGGCGTAGGCGATGCCGGTACTGATGTCCTGCCTCCGGTCCGCCAGGGTTGCCAGCAAGTGGGACAACGAATCGACGGACTTTGCGAACTGGGTGCTTTGGCCACCGAGTGAGCCAAGAACGGTGTTCAGGTTGGTGATGACCTGCCCGACCAGCCGGTCGCGATCCGCGAGCGTGTTGGTCAGCGCGGCGGTCTTCACCAAAAACGAGCCGATCGTCGCGCCCTCGCCCTGGAATGCCTTGATCAGCTCGCTGGACAACGAGTTGATCTGGTCGGGATTGAGCGCGTGGAACAACGGCCGGAAGCCCCCGATCAAGGCGTCCAAGTCCAACGCCGGCGCCGTCCGGTCCAGCCCAATGGTGCCGCCGCGGTCGAGTCGTCTGGTGCTGCCGGAGCCTTCCTCGAGCGCCAGATAGCGCCCGCCGATGAGATTCTGGTAGCGGATGACCGCCTTGCTGCCCTCGGTCAGAACCACCGAGTTGTCCACGCTGAACTCGACGAGCGCGGTGCCGTCGTCCCCGATCGAGATCTTGCGGACCTGGCCGACCTCGACCCCCGCGATGCGAACGAAGTTGCCGCCCTCGAGCCCCGACACGTTGCTGAATTGAGCCTTGTACGCGGTCTCTTCCCCGAACCGCAGCTGAGCGAATATCGCCAGCATGGCAAACAGGCCCAGCGCGCACGCCGCCATGAAAATCGCCAGGCGCCAGATGGCGCCCCGCAAGTTCTCTCTCATCCTGGCTTCTCCTGCCTGGCGTCCATGTCAGGGCGACGGTGTCGGGGTGGGCTGCAGTTGCGCCGGCGCCGGGGGGACAAACGGCTCGGATCCCGGTGGGACAGGGCCCGATTCGCGCGGCGCGCCCGGCGGCGGTGCCGGCGGCAGGCCCGGGTAGAGCGGGGTTCCGTCCGGCGCGTACTGCGGGGCGCCGTAGGGCGGCGCGCCGGGGAACGGGATGGGTCCGGGCGCGGGCCCACCCGGATACCTGATGCTGGGCGGTTCCGGCGTGCCCCGGGTGACCGGTAGATAGTCGGCGTAGCCCGGGAATGCGATTCCGGGGTTGGGCCGCAGGTCCAGCCCCGTTCCCCATCCGGTGTTCGTAACCAGTTGGCGCAGCGGCCAGTTCGCTGCGACGTCGGGCAGCGATCCGCAGCCCGGTTTGCCGCCGGGTCCGCCCTTCGCCCCGACGATGGGCAGGTTCTGCGGGTAGCGGTATTGGTCGGCGCCGAACAGCGGAGTGCTGTCGATGATCAGTGAGTACCCGTTGGCGCCGCCCGTGGCGTCCAGGTACCCGGTATCGAGCGCAGTCTTGGCCCCGACCAGCATGCACGTCAGCATCGGGTTGTACTTCATCAGCAGGCTGGTCGTCGGGTCGAGCAGGCTGACGGCCCGGACGAGGTTGTCCTTGTTCGGGCCGACGAGCCGGATGCCGCTGCGCGAGAGCCCGATCATGTCGGCGAGCAGCGAGTCCAGCGCCGGGGCGTCACCGGTGATGGTGGCGCTGGTGACGGCGGAAGCGTCCAGCACGCGCAGGATGTCCTGCGCGGCGGCGCTGTACGTGTCGGCGAACCCCTTGGCGGCCCGCGTATCCGCCCGGATCGTCTCGGCGCGCGGATTGAGCTCGCGCAGCACCTGGTTGGCGTCGGTGATGCTTTGCCCGATGATGGCACCGCGGCCACGCAGACCGTCGGCGAGCGCGGACAGCACCCCGTTCAGTTTCGCCGGGTCGATCTGATTCAAGATCTTCACCAGGTTGGCGAACATGTTGTTCACCTCGGTGCCCACACTCTCGGCCTTGAGCACCGCTCCGGCGGCGAGGGGCTTGCGGCTGGGGTCGCTGGGATAGACCAGGTCGACATATTTGCCGCTGAACAACGTGGTGGCGCGGATGCGCGCCCGCACGTTGGACGGGATGTATTTGATTTCGTCCGGGTAGATGTCCAGCGTGAGGCGCACCCGATCGTTTTCGGCGGCGATCTCGCTGACCCGGCCGACCTGCACGCCCCGCATCTTGACCTTGCCGCCACGGTCCATCACCAGGCCCGCCCGGTCGGAGATCAGGGTCACCGCGACGTACGACGTGAACGAGCCGCTGAACAGCGCGGACGTCAGGGCGACGAGCACGCCGACCGCGACGACCGAAATGAGCGTCCACCATGCGGGATGCATTCCCGCCGAGCGCGATTCCGACATCGCTACCCCGACAGGTTGAAGTGGCCGGACTGGCCGTGGACGGACAGCGAGATCGACAGCACGATGAGCGTCAACACGATGAGCGAGGTCCGCACCGAATGGCCGACCGCCTCGCCCACCCCGGCGGGTCCGCCTTTCGCGTTGTAGCCGTAATACGTGTGCACCAGCATGATCGCGACGGCTGCGGTGATCACTGTGAAGAACGACCAGAGCAGGTCGGTCGAATTGAGAAACGTGCGGAAGTAGTGGTCGTAGACGCCGGTGGACTGGCCGTAGATCCCGGTCGTACCGAACCGGGCGGCCTGGAAGGCACAGACCACGGCCACGCAGTACAGCGGGATCACCACGACGACCCCGGCCACGACCCGGGTGGACACCAGGTACGCGACGGAGCGGACGGCCATCACCTCGAGCGCGTCGATCTCATCGGCGATCCGCATCGCGCCCAGTTGCGCGGTTGAGCCCGCGCCGATGGTCGCGGCGAGGCCGACGCCGGCGACAGCGGGCGAGATGATGCGCACGTTGACGTAAGCGGAGATGAAGCCCGTCATGGCCTCGACGCCGATGCCCGACAGCTGGTTATAGCCCTGCACGGCGATGACCGCGCCGGTCGACAAGGTGAGGAAGCCGACGATCACCACGGTGCCCCCGATGACGGCCAGCGCGCCGGTGCCCAGGCTCATCTGGGCCACCAGTCGCAGGATTTCCCTGCCGTAGCGGCCGAAGGCCGTCCGCATCTCGGTCAACGTTCTGGCGTAGAAAGCCACTTGAGTGCCAACGCGATTCCAGCCGGCGGCCGCGCCGCTCGCCGCGCGACCGAGCCACGCGAATCGCCGCTCCGCCGCGCTCGTCATTGCGGCCCCGTGTAGAACACGGCCGTCGCGATGATGTTGATCACGAACAGGGCGATGAACGAGTACACGACGGTTTCGTTCACCGCGTTGCCCACGCCCTGCGGACCGCGCCGGACCGAGACGCCCTTGTAGCAGGCGATGAGGGCGGCCGCCATTCCGAACAGCGCACCCTTGACCAGACCCAGCACCAGATCGGGCAGGTGGGTGAGCAGTGTCAGGCCCGCGGCAAAAGCGCCGGGAGTGACGTGCTGGACGAACACCGAAAAGAAAAACGACCCGGCCAGGCCCACCAACGTCACCAGGGACACCAACGACACCGCAACCACGGTGGCCGCCAGCACCCTCGGTGCGGCGAGCCGACGAACCGGGTCGACCCCCATCACGCGCAGCGCGTCGAGTTCGTCGTGGATGGCGCGCGAGCCGAGGTCGGCACACATCGCGGTCGCTCCCGTGCCGGCGACGACCAGGACCGTGACCACCGGCCCGATCTGGGTGACCGAGGCAGTCGCGGCGCCGGTGCCGGAGAAGTCGGCGGCGCCGAACTCGACGAGCAGAATGTTCATCGTGAACACGACGAGCACGGTGAACGGAATCGCAAGCAGCAGAGTCGGAATCACCGATACTCGCGCCACGAACCAGGTCTGGAGCAAGAACTCGCGCCACGGGAAAGGCAATTTGAACATCGCCACGAAGGTGTCCAGTGACATGGCAAAGAATTCACCTACCGAACGGAGGGGCTTGATTGCCGCGTCATAAGACATCGCAGTCACGACCCCGCGGTGGGAACATACCCGGCGGCCGATTGCCGCAACTGCCAAATTTGTGCAGGGCACAATTCGCCGACGGCCTGACCGACCAAATAGCCGGCCTGATACTCATCCGACGTGCCGAAGTCCTTTTTGACCCCGGTCAGGATTTGCGCGTAGCGTTCCCCGGCCCGCACCCTGTCGCAGATGCCGTTCCCGTAAGCCAATGCGGCCTCGGCATCGGGGAAGTTGTAGCCCGGTCGCACCGTCACGTTGACGAGGTAGGCCACCACATCCGCATGCGCGGGAGGCGGGCCGGTCCACAGAAAGCCCGCGACCGCCAGCGGCCCGACAACAACCCGACCGTTCATCGGGGCGCCCGCTCGGCCGGCGCGCCGTACATGGCGACGAGCACGCTGCGGTCAAGGCTGTTCTGAGACCACACACCCATCTGCGTGTAGGCGCAGTTCCGCATGATCGCCAGGTAGGCGGGGTTGTTGTACCACTGGTTGATCACCTCGACGTTGTTGATGGCCAGCGCCGGATTGATCGCCACGGTCTCGGCGACACCCCCGCGGTAGCCGGCGGCGCTTGCCCGCTGCTGCGGAGTCGAGCCATCGGATCCGACGTCACCGTCGAGGGAGCGGTTGCCGAGCACGTCGTCGGTGTGCCATTGCGCCGCCAATTGCAGCTGGGGGTTGATTTTCACATCGTTGGTGCAACCGGCGTTGTGTTGGACGGTGTAGACGTTCGCGACGACGCCGTCGTTGAGCCGCTTGTTGTCCGCCTTCACAATTGGCGCGCTGCCGAGGGTTTGACCCATGACAATGGTCAGTATCGGCAGCCACGCGGCGTGGTGCGGTTTCATCCGCCAGCGCGCTTGCCGTGGGGCTGCGCGATCCATTGGCGCGCATCATCGGCTTTCGCCTCGTCAAACGTGCGGTACCGCCCGGGCCACAGAAACCCGAAGAGCTCGCTGAATTTGGCCATGTGCTTCACCCATTCCGCATCGCTGACGATCGCGCAGCGATCCCAGTCGAAGTAGTGACCGATACCGAACTTGGAATCCGCCCAGATCGCGCCGGGACCGAAGCTGGCAAAGTCGGGCGCGATCTCCAGATAGATGCCCACCCTTTCGTGCCGGCCCAGCTTGTCTTCGAAGCCGGGTATCAGCACCTCGTCGTAATCCGCCTTGGTCACGTGCCCGTGGAAAGCAAACGCGGCGACGTCGTCGGGGAAATCCCGGAGCATCTCGATCACGAAGCCTCCTCACCGGACAAATCGCAGGTGGGGTCATCGTCTCCGCGCCGAACGTGGCCGCCTAGGGGCCAAAGTCATCGGAACATGCGACCGCTGGCAGCTATTTCGGAGCGCCGACGGCCCCGCACGCCCCGCGCGCGACTGAGGTAGTCGACTACGCATGCCACGGGGCCATCGTCGGCCTTACGGTTGGTGCGCCAACCACCGCTTGCCCGGTCAAGGCGCCACATCGGAAAAGAGGAAGACGATGTTGGGATCACCCACGGGCCTCGACGAGCCCATCAACCGACAGCCCCCGGCTGCCCCGTCGGTGGAGGTGACATCCACCGAGGTACTGATCAGCACGCAGCAGGTGGTGTTCGGCACCGCGGCCGCGCTGGGGGCGCGCCGCACGAGCATCGGCGGCCGGCTGGTCGCCACCGCGCGGCGGATGCTCACCACCGCGACCGATGCGTCGGTCCCGGAGCGCCGGCATTACCCGAAGCGTTACGGGTTCCTCGAGAACGCCCTCATGGCACGCGAAATGGAAAGATTATGAACGTTATCGTCGCACTTGCGTCCGCGATGTTGATGGTGATGATCGCGAAGGGGATCTACAGCCTGCAGTGGTGGCTCGAGCGCAGCGACTACATCCGTCATTTCGAGGACTGACCGCCCGCGCCCGGACGGCTGCCGCGGCGGCACGCCGAGGAAAGAGTTCGTGCCGAAATCCCGTGGCGCCTCCTAGAATTGTGCGGAATGAGGGTCGGCATCGACTTTGGCACCACCCACACCGTCGTTGCGGCCGTCGACCGCGGTAATTATCCGGTCATCTCGTTCGACGGGCTGGACGCCTGGCCCTCGGTCATCGCCGCCAACGCCGCTGGGGAGCTGCGGTTCGGGGCGGACGCGGCCGCCGTCCGGCACGAGCCGGGCTGGTCGGTGCTGCGGTCGTTCAAACGCCTCCTCAACGAGGCCGGACCGCAGACCGAGGTGACCCTGGCCGGCCGCAGCCACCGGTTGGCCGACCTGCTCACCGGCTTTCTGGCCCAACTCAAACGCGATCTGCAGCGTCGCTCGAACGCCACCCTGGCGCCGGGCGAAACCATCGAGGCGGCGATCAGCGTGCCCGCCAACGCCTCCAGCGCGCAGCGGCTGCTGACGCTCGACGCGTTCGTCGCCGCAGGTTTCCACGTCGTCGCGCTGCTGAACGAGCCGTCGGCCGCCAGCCTGGAGTACGCGCACCGGTACCGCTCCACCATCACCGCCAAACGCGAGTACGTCCTCGTCTACGACCTCGGCGGCGGCACGTTCGACGCGTCGCTGCTGAAGATGACCGGGCACGAGAACGAGGTCGTCGTCAGCGAAGGCATTCAGCGCCTCGGCGGCGACGACTTCGACGAGGCGATCGCGGATCTCGTCCTCGCCCGGCTGAACTTGCCGGGGGTGGACCCCGCCATTCGCGAGTTACTCCGGGAGGAGTGCGCCGCCCGCAAGGAGGCCGTCGGGCCGCAGACCCGCCGTTTCCTGGTGGACCTCACCGGCGTCGACGCGGTCGACCGGCCACCCTTCTCCTGCGGCATCGACGACGTCTACTCCGTCTGCGCGCCGCTCGTCGACACGACGACCGAACTGCTGCACCGCGTCCTGCACGGTCCCGCTCCCGGCGTGACGTGGTCGGAGGTGGCGGGCATCTACGTGGTCGGCGGGGCGGGCGGCTTCCCGCTGATTTCCCGGATGCTGCGCACGGCATTCGGCGAGAAGCGGGTGAAGCGCTCGCCGCACCCGTTTGCCGCGACGGCCATCGGCCTGGCGGTCTTCCTGGACAAGGAGGCGGGTTTCGAGTTGTCCGAACGCTTTTCGCGGCACTTCGGGGTCTTCCGCGAGGCGCAGGCCGGCACCGACGTGGTGTTCGACCCGATCGTGCCGAAGGACGCCTCGCTCCCCGCGGACACCCCACTGGTCGTCCGGCGGACCTACCGGGCGGCGCACAACATCGGGCATTTCCGGTTCGTGGAGTGCAGCCGGCTGGTCGACGGGCGCCCTGACGGCGACGTGACGCCCTACGATCCGGTCCTGTTTCCCTTCGACCCCGCCCTCTACGACCGCGACGACCTCGGGCGGCAAACGGTCGGCCGCTTCAGCGACGGACCCGACGTCGAGGAGCGCTACGTCGTCGCCCCCGGCGGCGCGGTGGAGGTGACGCTGACGACGCACCCGGCCGGCTTCGAGCGCACGTTCCGGCTGGAGCGGTGTGCGGTGGCGAGTTAGTGAGTCTGTTCCGCCGCGGCGATAGCGTCGGACTATGGCACAGATCGATTTGGACGCGCTGTCCACCCCCGAACACGGCTACACCGTCAACGACGAGGACGACGACGACCCGGTCCTGCTCGATCGGGACGGCAATCACGTCGACACGTGGCGCGAGCGATACCCCTACGACCAGCGCATGCCGCGCGACGAATACGAGCACCTCAAGCGCCGCCTGCAGATCGAACTGCTCAAGCTGCAAAACCACAGCAAGCGCACCGGCGCCCGGCACGTCATCGTGTTCGAGGGACGCGACGCCGCCGGCAAGGGCGGCACCATCCAGCGATTCATGGAACACCTCAATCCCCGCAACGCGCGGGTGGTGGCCCTCGAGAAGCCGTCGGAACGCGAACGGACGCAGTGGTACTTCCAGCGCTACATCGGCCACCTGCCGGCCGGCGGCGAGATCGTCTTGTTCGACCGCTCGTGGTACAACCGCGCCGGCGTCGAGAAGGTGATGGGCTTTTGCACCCCGGGCCAGTACGCCGAATTCATGGAGCAGGCGCCGCCCTTCGAACGGATGCTGGTCGACAACGGGATAAGCCTGACCAAGTTCTGGTTCTCGGTGTCACCCGCCGAGCAGCGGACCCGGTTCGCCGTCCGGTTGGTCGACCCGGTCCGGCAGTGGAAGTTCTCGCCGATGGACCTGGAGTCGATCAACCGCTGGGACGACTACACCGAGGCCAAGGAGGCGATGTTCGAGGCGACCGACACCAATGTCGCCCCGTGGATCGTGGTGCGCAGCAACGACAAGAAGCGCGCCCGGATCAACGCCATGCGCTACGTTCTCGCCAAGTCCGATTATGACGACAAGGACGACGAGGTCGTGGGCGAGCCGGACCCGCAGATCGTGGGCCGCGCGCTGACGGACTGACCGAAGGGAGGCATCCTCATGTCCACCTGGCTGATCACCGGCTGCTCGACGGGGCTGGGCCGCGCGCTCGCCGAGGCCGTCATCGCGGCCGGCCACAACGCCGTCGTCACCGCGCGCGACGTCGCGAAGGTCGCCGACCTGGCCGAGACCACGCCGGAGCGGGTGCTGGCCGTCGCCCTCGACGTCACCAAGCCCGCGCAGGTCACCTCCGCCGTGCGGCGGGGTCACGAGCGGTTCGGCGGGCTCGACGTCCTGGTCAACAACGCCGGCTACGGCTACCGCGCCGCCGTCGAAGAGGGCGACGACGCCGAGATCCGGGAGTTGTTCGAGACGCACTTCTTCGGCACCGTCGCGATGATCAAGGCGGTGCTGCCAGGCATGCGGGCGCGCCGCAGCGGCGCGATCGTCAACATCTCCTCGATCGGCGCGACGGTGACCCCGGTGGGATCCGGCTACTACGCGGCGGCCAAGGCCGCCATGGAGGGCATCAGCGGGGCCCTGCGCGGTGAGCTCGCGCCGCTGGGCATCTCGGTCACGGTCGTCGAGCCCGGCGCCTTCCGCACCGACTTCGCCGGTCGCTCGCTGGCGCAGTCGGCCGCGGTTATCGACGACTACGCGGCCACCGCCGGGCAGCGGCGCAAGGAAAACGACACCATGCACGGCAACCAGGCCGGCGACCCCGCCAAGGCCGCCACCGCGATCATCACGGCCGTCGAGTCAAGCGAGCCGCCCGGGTTCCTGCTGCTGGGCCCCGACGCCCTGGCCCTCTACCGCCATGTCGCGGACGCCCGCGCCGGCGAGATCGCGAAATGGGAAGGGCTGAGTAGCGGCACCAATTTCGACTGAGCCTCAGCCGCGCACCGCGGGCAGCACGTCGCGCTCCCACGCCGCGAAGAACCCGTCCATGTCCGGACCGATCTGCTGCACGTAGACCTCGTCGATGTCGGCGTCGACGTACTTGCGGACCTGGGCGATGTGCTTGTCGGGCTCCGGCCCGCACGCGACGCTCTCGGCGACCGTCTCCGGCGGCACCAGCGACATGAGCGCGGCAAAGTCCTTGGGCCGCGGCAAGATCTGCGAGGTCTGCCCCGGCAGCCCCTCGTTGCCCCACAACCGGTGCGCGACCTTCAGCGCGGCGTCGGCGTCGGCGTCCCAGCTCACCTTGGTGCCGGCCTGCACCGGCTTGTCGCCCCCACCGGAGTCCCGGAACGTCTTGACCAGATCGGCCTCGGGCATCGCCAGCACGTAGCCGTCGCCGATGCGCCCGGCCAGCTCCGCGCCCTGCGGACCGAACCCGGACACGTAGATCGGCACCGGCCGCTCGGGCCGGGTGTAGATGCGCGCCTCCTGGACCTCGTAGTGCTTGCCGTGGTGGCTCACCTCGTCGCCCCGGTGCAGCAACCGGATGACGTCGACCGCCTCCTCCAGCATTTCCTGGCGTACCGCCACCGACGGCCAGCTGTCGCCCAGGATGTGCTCGTTGAGCGCCTCGCCGCTGCCGACCCCGAGCACGAAACGACCGTCGAGCTGCACGGCCGCGGTGGCCGACGCCTGAGCGACGATTGCCGGATGCGTCCGCACGGTCGGGCAGGTGACGGCCGTGCTGACGGGCAGCGACGTCGCCTCCGACAGCGCGCCGATCACTCCCCACACGAACGGGCTCTGGCCCTGCTCGTCGTTCCACGGATGGAAGTGGTCCGAGATCCACAGCGCATCGAACCCGGCGGCCTCCGCGCGCTTGGCCTGGTCGAGGAGTTCCTTCGGGCCGAACTGCTCACTGGACAGGAAATATCCGAACTTGGTCATGGCGGCGGGCTACCCCCTGCGCGGTGGCTTATGCCTCGCGCCGCCACCCGAGACCGATCCCCGCCCCGACGATAATCCCTTCGCTATTTAGGAGAAGGCTGTTCTCCTGAACCGAGAGACACCTTACGATCGGTGGGTGCCCCCCACGCTGGAACTCGACCGGCCCCGCGACGGCGTCGTCGTCGTCCGGCTGAACCGTCCGGAGCGGCTGAACGCCGTCAACGCGGCCATGCAAACCGAATTGGCGGCCGCCCTCGGCGATTTGGCGGGCGATTCCTCGGCGCGTGCCGTCGTGCTCACCGGCGCCGGTCGCGGCTTTTGCGCCGGGATCGACGTCCGCGACTTCGGGCCCGACGTCCCCGAGGCAACGGCCCCGGCGCTGGACCGGATGCGCTTCCAGGAGGGCATGGCCGCGCTCGCCGAACGCATCCGGGAGGTGCCGCAGCCCGTCATCGCCGCCGTCAACGGCCCGTGCGTCGGCGCGGGTTTCGCGCTGTGCCTGGCCGCCGACATCCGAATCTGTTCGGCGCAAGCCTCGTTCGGCAACGGGGCCATCCTGCTCGGCCTGTCGGGCGCCGAGATGGGCATGAGCTATCACCTCCCCCGCATCGTCGGCACCAGCGTCGCGGCCGACTGGATGCTGACCGGACGCACGGTATCGGCCGGCGAAGCCGATCGGCGGGGGCTGGTCAGCGAGGTCGTCGAACCCGATCGCCTGGCCGGCCGCGCCGTCGAGTTGGCGTCGCTGATCGCCGGGCTCGCGCCGCTCGGCGTGCAACTCACCAAGCGCGCGCTCCAGGTCAATACCGACGCGGCGGGCCTGCCCGCGGCGCTGGAACTCGAGAACCGTAACCAGGTGATCGCGCATGCCACCGAGGAAGCGGCCGAACGCCGCGCGAAGTGGTCCCGGTGACCGGCCCGCTGACCGGCGTGCGCATCGTGATGATGGGCGGCCTGGGGCCGGCCCCCTTGTGCGGAATGTTGTTGGGCGACTTGGGTGCGGACGTGGTTCGCGTGGACCCGGTCTCGGGTGTGGACGGCGCGCTGCCCATCGACTACACGGTCCGGCGCAGCCAGCGGTCGCTGGCCGCCGACGTCAAGGATCCCCGGGGCGCTGAACTGGTGCACACCCTGGCCGCCGACGCGGACGCCTTCGTCGACGTCTTCCGGCCCGGCGTTGCCGAACGGCTGGGCATCGGGCCGGACGCCTTGCGGGAGCGCAATCCTCGCCTGGTGTATGCCCGGATGACGGGCTACGGCCAGGACGGGCCGCTGGCCGGGCACGCCGGCCACGACATCAATTACATCGCGCTGGCCGGAGCCCTGCACGGCATCGGCACCGCCGAATCGCCGCTGCCGCCACTGAATCTGGTCGGCGACTACGGCGGCGGCGGCATGCTCCTGGCCGTGGGGCTGCTCAGCGCGATCCTCGAAGCCCGCCAGTCCGGTGCGGGTCAGGTCCTCGACGTGGCGATGGTCGACGGCGCCGCGACGCTGATGGCGCCGTACTTCGGGATGGTGGCCGCGGGCACCTGGCGCGATCACCGGCAGGACAATCTGCTCGACGGCGCGGCCCACTTCTACGGCACCTACGCCACGGCCGACGGGGGCCACGTCGCCGTCGGCGCGATGGAACGAAAGTTCTACGCCGAGCTGTGCGATCGCCTCGGCGTCGACGTGCCCCAGGATCAGGACCGGCCGGCGACGTGGGCCGCCCACCGCGCCGAGCTGGCCGGGCGCTTCGCCGAAAAGACCCGCGACGAGTGGGAGCGGATTCTCGATTCGCCGGGATGCTGTGCGACGCCGGTGCTTTCGCTGCACGAGGCGCCCCTGCATCCCCACGCCGCCGCGCGCCGCGCCTTCTCGAGGTCGACGGCGTCACGCAACCCGCGCCCGCGCCACGCTTCTCGCGCACCCGGCCCGCGGCGCCGTCGGGCCCCGCGCTGCCGGGCGACCACACGCGCGCACTGCTGCGCGAGCTGGGACTGGACACCCGAGCCATCACCGAACTCGTCGATACCGGCGTGGTGGCACAGAGCAAGAGGGGACGATAAATGGCGTGGGACTTCTCCACCGACCCGCAATGGGCGCAGCAACTGGACTGGGTCGAGGAGTTCGTGCGCAGCGAGTGCGAACCGATCGACCTCATCGTCAAGGAGTCTCACGACCTGAGCGACCCGGTGCGCCAGGCCCTGATCCCACCGCTGCAGGAAATCGTCAAGGAGCGCGGCCTGTGGGCCACTCACCTCGGGCCGCACCTCGGCGGACCGGGTTACGGCCAGGTGAAGCTGGCTCTGCTCAACGAGATCCTCGGCCGCTCGGAGTGCGCGCCGATCGTCTTCGGCTCGCAGGCCCCCGATTCGGGCAACAGCGAAATCCTCGCCCATTACGGCACACCCGAGCTCAAGGCGCGCTACCTCGAGCCGCTGCTGGACAACCGCATCGTCTCCTGCTTTTCGATGACGGAGCCGCAGGGCGGAGCGGACCCCAAGGTGTTCCGCACCACCGCGGTGCCCGACGGCGATCACTGGATCATCAACGGGGAGAAATGGTTTTCGTCGTTCGCCTCGATGGCGTCGTTCATCATCGTGATGGCGATGACCGATCCCGAAGCGCCGCCTTATCAGCGCTACTCGATGTTCGTCGTGCCGGGCGACACCCCCGGCATCAACGTGCTGCGCGACGTCGGGCTGGGGTATCAGCCGTCCGGCAGCGGGCGGGAAGGGTACGTCCGTTACGAGAACGTGCGGGTGCCCGCCGATCACATGCTGGGCCCGCGCGGTGGGGCCTTCGTCGTCGCCCAAACGCGCCTGGGCGGCGGGCGAATTCACCACGCCATGCGCACGGTGGGGCTGGTCCGGCGCATCTTCGACATGATTTGTGAGCGGGCGGTGTCCCGGTACACGCAGGGCGAGGCGCTGGCCAACAAGCAATTGGTCCAGGAGATGGTCGCCGACTCGTGGATGGAGATCGAGGCCTTCCGGCTGCTGACCCTGCAAACCGCTTGGAAGATCGACCAATTCAACGACTACAAGGCCGTGCGCGCCGACATCTCGGCGGTCAAGGCGATGATGCAGAAGGTGTTGCACGACGTGTCGGCGCGGGCGCTGCAGTTGCATGGGTCGCTGGGCACCACCCACGAGATGCCCTTCGTCCAGTACCTGGTCGAGTCGTTCGTGCTCGGCCTCGCCGACGGCCCGACCGAGGTGCACAAGGTGACGCTGGCCCGCCTGCTGCTCAAAGACCGCCCACCCGCGCCCGACCTGTTCCCCTCCGAGCACCTGCTGCGATTGCGCGCGGCCGCCGAGGCCAAGTTCGCCGACCGGCTGGCGGGCATCCCGCGCGGATAGCCCCGCTGGTCACACGGCTTTGGTGACGCCGACGTAGGACAGCACCACGTCGGATTGATCGGTCTCGCGCGTCAGCGTCGCGTAGGAGCGGATGAACGACTGCCCCACGCAGCCGTCGATCTTGACGTGGAAGTTGCTGATCATCACCCAGGGGCTCGCACCCTTGAACGCCTTCTTGACCACCGGCACCACGATCACCAGCCCCGGCTTGAGGCCCACGGTGATGACACCGTTCACCGGGACCGTAATCAACGGGATAGGAGTCGGAGCGCCGGCAAACACGCCCGCCAGGCCGAGCCCCGGGGTGACGCCGGCGCTGCCGCCCATCGTGACGCCGTTGGACGTGCTCATGTCGATGCCGCAGCCGATCTCGTAGCCCACCTCGAGGGTGCCCCGGGGCTGCTCCGGTCCGATCAGCGAGCCGACGAACGTCCCGCTGGCCAGGTATTCACGGGACGAGACGGCGGTGGTCAGCGGCGCCACCGGGATCTGCGACTCGTCCTTGGCGCCGAGGCCCAGGGTCCAGCCGTCCGGGGTCTTGAGGATTGCCGGCGGGTTCGAGGCCACGGCGCCGTCCGGTGCGGGCACCGTCACGGCGGCGGGGTCGGCATCCGGATCGGCGCCTACCGACGGCGCCGTGACGACGGCCATGACGAGACAAACCGCGACAACCGCAACGCGGCGAACGACCACGGTTATCGGCCTCACGCGCGACACCGTAGGCGCGGAGTGAAACGGGTCAGGGAATTTGCTGGGCAACCGGCCGAAGTCGTTGTGCGTTCGTGACAGATCCGCGATACGGGCCCAGATCGCTGCGCCGATCCTGTATCGGTTTGTTTGCCGGACCGCTAGAATAGGCGGGCGACGGAGAGGGCGGGCATGAAGCGCGTTGTGGTGGCCATCGCGATGAGCGCGCTGGCTCTCGCGGCCAGTTCGGCCGTGGCGAACGCCGACTCCGATCCCTTCACACCGGGGCCCGGGGTAGTCGATCTGATCACGACGGAGAGCCCGGGACTGTTCGTGGACCCCTCGGACGAGGGCGGCCCGTCGATGGCCTGGGGCGGCGCCGGCATGTATTGCCAGAATCTGTATGTCAAGTGCCACTAGCCCAGCACGGACCGCGCTCGCTCGAGCAACCGCGGCAGCGTGGGGGCCATGGCTTCCCATTCGGCTCGCGGTGAGCGCCTGCGGCGGTTGTGCTTGACGATCAGCGACCACGTCGCCGCCGACTTGAAGCACGCCAGTGCGCTGAACCAGCCCAAGTCGTCGACGTCGCAACCCAATTCGCGCCCATAGAGTTCGGCGAGTTCAGCGGTCGGGGGCGCCACACCCGCGGAGTCCGGAAAGCGTTGGTACGTCGCGGGGTCGCCGTTGATCAAAAACCAGCCGACGTCGATGCGCGGATCACCGATCGACCAGATCTCCCAATCGATCACGGCGGTGATCCGGGTCCCGACGGCCATCAGGTTGCCCAACCGGAAGTCGCCGTGCACGGCGCTGGGCCCCATAGCCGTTGGCGCACACGCCAGTAGGGCGTCGCGCACGCCACGCCAGCCCGGGACCAGCGCCGCGTCGACGGTGCATAGCGTGTCGGACCAGCGCTGGACCTCGGCTCCGGGATCGACGACCGGTTCCGCGTCCAGGCCCAGCTCGCGCGGCGACAGGCGGTGCAGGGCCGCCATCGCCCGGCACGCGTTGCGGTAGCGCTCGGCAAGCTCGACGTCCGGCGGGCAACCGTCGAACAGCGGCTCCACGCAGTCGCCTTCGACGTGGGACATCACGAACAGCGGCGGAACATCGGGCGGCTCGCCCGGATCCTCCCACACCACCTCCGGCACCGGAACATGTGTCGGCGCAAGCGCTTTCATGATCCTCGCCTGACGCAGCACGTCGCGATGCCCGACAGGTTCGACGCCGGGCGGGGCAACCTTGATCACCACCCCCCGGCCGTCCCGTTCGCCGGAGAACGTGAGGCTGGAGGCTCCCCCGGCCAGCGGGGCCAGGCCGGCAACGTCCGCGGCCGCGAGTCGCCGGCGCAGCTGTTCGAGATCGAGCTCGGGCATTCAGCCGGCCCAGCCGACCTCGGCCAGGAAGGGTTGGGTGTGTGCGATGCGCCCGGTCATCGTCTTCGGGTCGCAGGTGCACAACCTCAGGGCGGTCTCGGTGATCAGTTCGATGTCCTCGGTGTCGGTCTTGGCCAGGTCCAGCGTGCCCGCTCCGGGCGTTGCGACGGGGTTGGACGGAGCGGCGGCGTTGACCGCGATGCCGTCGCCGTAGAGTTCGGCGGCAAGGCTTTTGGTGAGCCGGTTCAGCGCGGCCTTGGCCGTTCCGTAGATGCCGAAGCCGGCGCTCCGGTCGAATTCGGAGAACGGCGGTCCGGGCGGCAGGTCGCCGCCCACCGACGTGAGATTGAGGATCCAGCCCCGCCCGCGCTCGCGCATCGCGGGAATTGCCAACTGGCTCAGGTGCAGCGGCCCCAGGACGTGCATCTCGATCATCAGCCGGGCCCGCCGTTCCGGGAACCCGTCGAGCGACCGCAGGAAGGTGACCGCCGCATTGTTGACCAGAATGTCGGGGGCGCCGACGGCACCCACCGCCTCCGCGAAAAGCCGTTCGCGTTCCTCGGATTGGGAAAGATCCGCCGGAATCGCCACCGCGCGGCCGCCGGCGGCGACGATCTCGTCGCGGGTCTGGCTCAGCGATCCCTGGTATTTGGGATCGGGGTCCATCGTGCGTGCGGTCAGCGCCACCGTCGCCCCGCGGGCGGCGAGCCGGGCCGCGATCGCCTTGCCCAGGCCCCGGCTGGCGCCGGTGACAAGGGCAACCATCCCGTCGCACCGCGGGTCTGCGCCCATCGTCTACCTCCTCGAAAATCCCGCCGCGGAAACGGCTTCTCGAAAAGAGAGAATGCCATTATCGTCGCCCGAGTGGAAGGGCGGCCAGGATTCCTGCGACAACTGAACGGGAATCCCCGGCGAATGAGCACACCGCCAGAGGTCGTCGAGTTGATCGATGCGCTCGCCTTCGACATCTACGACGCCTACGACCGCCCGCGCCTCTACCCGGCGCCGGAGAAGGCGAAGGCGATCACGGCGTCGCGCTACCTGGCCCGACAACTCGTCCGGAAGGGCTGGCGCAACGACGGCGCCGCCGAACTGCCCTGCTGCCCGTACGGGACCGTGACGTGCTTTGACCCGGCACCGCACGCCCACTGCGAAATGTAGGGTCAGCCCCCGGCATTGCCGCGTAGGGCGTCGAGGGAGTACCTCCCGCCGCCGACGAAGACCAGCAGCAGGAAACCGAAGCAGAAAAGTATCGCCAAAGCACCGCCATTGCCCGCGGGCGGATCACCGATGGGCCAGAGCGCCCGCGGCTGATGCATCCAGAAGTAGGCGACCGCCATTTCCCCGGACGCGATGAAAGCGACTGCGCGGGTGAACAATCCGGTCGCGATCAGCAGTCCCGCGACCAATTCGAGCAGGCCGGCGTACCAGCCGGGCCAGACTCCGAACTCGACGCGCCAGCCGGGACGCACGGGCCAGCGCAACGCGCTCGTCGAGCCGTACGCGGCGAAGAGCAACCCATAGACCAGCCGATAAAGGCTCAGCACGGCCGGCGCAAACCGGTCGAGAACGTTCGTCATCCCCCAGAGGTTACGGTCGCCACCCAGCCAAGCAGGCGGCGCCACAGCCGGTGGCGGCTCGACGCCATGTTGTGGCAGTGCGCGCTGTCGGCCAGGACGACCGTGGTGATGTCGGGGCTGCTGCGAAACAGGGCGGCTTCCGCGCGCGGGTCCGGGGAGACGTCGACGACGCCGTAGCCGAGGAGCACCGGAACGCCGATCTGCGCCGCGTGCTCGGCGACGACGCCGGGGACCATCGCCGTGCCGAAGACGCGCGGCACCACCGACTTTGCCGTGACGCAGTCGGCCGCGACCACATCGGCGGGTACGTCGGCGAGGTGAAACCAGCTCTGCAGGTACTCGCGCGGACCCTCGGCGTAAGGCTCGGGCAGGGCGGCGAGGATCTGCCGGGCCAGCTCTTCGCGGCCCTGCGGGGTGGCCGCCCGGGCGATGAACGCCGGATCGAGGTTCAGCGGTGCCACGTGCTGATTGGTACAGCCGAGGGCCGCCAGGCCGACGTAGCTGGAGAACAGCGACTGCTGAACGATCGCGAGGTAGGCGCCCAGCGAATGCGCCACGGCCACGGCGGGCGCGTCGTCGTCGGTGACGCCGGGCAGCGCGGAGACGGCCCCCGCGAGCGCGGCGGCGATGTCGGTGAAGCCGAAATCGCGCACGGGCCTGGAGCTTTCGCCGGTGCCCAGCGGGTCGATCGTGACGACGCTGTACCCGTTCCCGGTGGCGAACTCGGCGAAGCTGTAGCCGCTACGGCCGGCAATGTTGAGGTCCCAGTATTCGCGGCTGTAGGTGCCGCCCGGGAGGCAGACGAGCACGGCGCCCGGGGCGCCCCGCGACGGGTAGTACGTCGCCGCCAACGACGCCCGCTCGCCGACCACGTCGCTGACGTCGAAGCGCATCGGTCGTGGGGAAGCGGTCATGGCGCGCCTTCCGTCGTAGCGTCATAGTTGGTTCAGATTGAACCGCGCGGTGAGGTGGGGAGTGGGAAATGGCTGAACAGCCCGCAACCGGGCACCCGAGCCCGGCGGAACGCGCTGCACAGGTGGAGCAGCGGGTGAAAGAGCTTCGAGACCGAAGGGCCGAACTGGCCGCCGGCGAGCCGCCATCCAAGGAGTCGGTCAGTGTCGCGCGCCACCGCGCCGAGGAATCGCTGCAGTTCGCCACCGCCGCCCACCACGCCGCCGCCCAACGGCACGAGGAGCTGGCGCGCGTGCACGAGCGCACGGCGAACACCTACCAGCGCGCCGCCATGGACGGGCGCGGCTCCCCCACCCGGCTGCAGCAGGCGGCCGACCAGCACTGGCAGGCCGCGCACGACAGTCACCTGGACGCCGTAGCGGACGAGGCGCTGGCCGAGGACCCCGAGAAGTCGACGTCGGGTTAGCGCGTTGACCTACCTGTTGCTGCTGGGCGCGATCTTCGCCGAGGTGGTCGCGACCAGCTTGCTGGGGAGCACCGAGGGATTCACCCGGTTGTGGCCGACGGTCACCTGTCTGGTCGGTTACGCCGTGTCCTTCGCGCTGCTGGCGGTGTCGATCTCGCGCGGCATGCGCACGGACGTCGCCTACGCGTTGTGGTCGGCGATCGGGACGGCCGCGATCGTGCTGATCGCCGTGCTGTTCCTCGGCTCGCCGATATCCGTGGCGAAGGTCGTCGGCGTCGGGTTGATCATCGCCGGCGTGGTCACGTTGAACGTGGCCGGCGCGCATTAGGTAACGCAGGGCGCCCGTTCTCAGACATTCACACCATGATGGTCACCCGGGCCGCCGGCGCTGCCACGCTGGCCGGTGCCGCCGCGCTGCTCCTCGCGGTCGGCACCGCGCGCGCCACGCCGGCCCCACCGCGCGGCGAGGGCATGCTGTACGGAAACCCCGCGGCGGCGGCCGAGTTCTGGCGTTACCAGGGATACGACGACGACTGCGTGGAAATGGCGGTCGCCGACGTGGTGGGTGAGCTGACCGGTCGGCAGCCCTCCGAGCAGGCCATCGTCAAGGTGGCGCAATACACCCCCAGCACCGTGCACCCCGGGCCGGTCTACACCAAGCCGAAGAAGCGCAAGCCCGGCAGCGGCACCTCGTTCGACGACGAGCCGGCGCTGCTCGCCCACTACGGCGTCCGCGCGGTGTCCACCGACAAGGCACGCGCCGCGAACGCGGGCACGCCCGAGGGACTGAACGCACTCGAGCAGGACCTGGCCAAGGGCCGCAAGGTGATCGTCGGCGTCAACTCCGAGCTCATCTGGCGCGAGCCCGTCGAGGACAAGACGCCCGACGGCCGGCCGGAGGCCGACCACGCCGTCGTGGTGACCGGCGTGGACACCGCGGCCGGCGTCGTGCACCTCAACGACAGCGGTCTCGAGCAGGGCCGCGACGAACAGGTGCCGATCGACGTCTTCGCGCAATCGTGGGCCACCAGCGACGACCAGATGACCGTCACGGATTAGCGACGGGAGCCACGTTGAGCAGGCTCACCAGCGCATCGGTCACCTCGCGGGGACGCTCCTCCATGACGTAGTGGTCGGCGCCGCGCAGGCGGGTCAGCGTGGCGTGGGGAATGCGGTCGGCGAGTTCGCGTGCGGTGTCGAACGGGACGTACGGGTCGCGGTCGCCCCAGATCACCGCGACGGGGCGGCGTATGCCCGCGAGCCCGTCGGTCAACCACCGGACCGCGGGCACCGGGTACTGCGCGAAAAACTCCCAAAACGTGCGCCGGCCTCGCGCCGTGTCCATCCACCCCAGGTATTCGGCCTCGACCGCGGTGTCGAAACAGCCAAGCTTGCGGTAACGCGCCAAAGCCAAGTGGTGCAGCGACCCCAGTGGCAGGCGCCGCGCGGCCGCGGACAACACGGGGTGGGTAGCGATCCGGTGCTGCCCCAACGAGAACCGGTAGAACCACGGTCGGAAGACGCCGTGCGCGCGGGTGTTCAGCAAGGCGAGCCGTTGCACCCGGTCGGGGTGGCGAATGGTGTAGCCGAGTCCGATGAAGCCGCCGTAGTCGTGGGCGAAAAGGTTGAATCGCTGCCACCCCAACCGCTGCACGAACCGTTCGATCCGATCGATCTCGTTGTCGAAGGTGGGCGGGGTTGATGGCGGATCGGACCGGCCGAATCCGGGCCAGTCGGGCGCGACGACGTGATGGTCCTCGGCCAGCGCCGCGATCTGGTGGCGCCAGCACGAGGCGCTCTGCGGGTAGCCGTGCAGCAGCAGCACCGGCTCGCCGCTGCCGGTGGTCACCCCAAACACCTTGCGTCCGTCGACATCCCAGTGGGTCGATGCCATCACCGGAATCTATTCGAAATTCGCGGCGCGCCGCCCCACGCTTCAGGACGGGCGGCGCTCGATTGCCGCCATCGACACCCGGACTGGGATTTCGCCATGTCGGGCCCGAGAACTTCTTCCTGTTCGGCCTCCGCTGGGCGTAAAAAATTTAGCGGTAGCCCGGCAGATCCGGCACGCCGCTGGCCGTCAGCCAGCCCCCGCCGTCGACGACCAGCGTCGCGCCCGTGACGTACGAGGCCGCGTCACTGGCCAAAAACAGCACGGCCTGGGCGACCTCGGTGGTCGAGCCGGGGCGCCGCAGCGGGTTCTGGGTGGTCCGGTGCTGATTGTCCCCGGTGATCCGCCGCACCCCCTCGGTGCCCGACATCGCGCCGGGCGCAACGATATTCACGCGCACCCCGTCGGGGCCCCATTCGACGGCGCAGGTGCGGGTCAGCGCGTCGATGCCGGCCTTCGCGGACACCACGTGCGCCTGCAGCGCCATGCCGCGGTAGTGGGTGGCCGCGCTGACGTTCACCACGGCGCCGCCGTGCTCGCGCAGCCAGCATTCGTAGGCCGCCTTCGACACGTTGAAGGTGCCCAGCAGGTCGATGTCGACCACGGCCTTGAATCCGTTGGCACTCAAGTCGCTTATCGGCACGGGGAAGTTTCCGGCGGCGTTGTTGACGACGACGTCCAGCCGGCCAAAGGTGCGCACCACCTCCTCGACGACCGCAGTGACCTCGTCGTAGCGGCGCACGTCGCAGACACCGTAGATCGCCTCGATCCCCGCACCCTGCAACTGCGCAACCGCCGCTTGCAGGTTGGCCTCCTTGCGGCTGCAGATCGCGACGCGGGCGCCGTGACCGCCCAGCACCCGGGCGACCTGAAGGCCGAGCCCGGTGGCGCCGCCGGTCACCAGCGCCACCTGCCCGCGCAGGAGGTCGGGCCGAAACGGGCTGGGGCCGTCGGTCATCAGCCGTCCCAACTCGGGACCAGGCCCAGCGCGCGCATCAACTGGCCCTCGAACCCGGTCAGCAGCGAGACCTCGGTGACCGACGACTGCGGCAGCGGGAAGTTCAGCCCGGGGTCGAGGGCCGGATTGAACGGGTAGCCGGTGGGCATCATCGACGGCGGCAGCAGCCCGAGATCGACCAGCGCCGCCTGCGGGCCCTGCACCGCGCCGTGCGCCAGGGCCGGCACGATCGTGAACGGGTTGGGCAGTTCGAACAGGCTGGCGGGGGTGGGGATGTCGGCGTACTCCCCCGACCCGTAGCCCATGTCGACGATCACCCGCAGATCCGGCTGCAGCAGGTCCGCCAGGGCGTTGCCGAAGGGCGCCGGCACGTACAGGCGCAGCGGCGCGACGAGCGGCAGGTTCTGCGTCAGCAGCTCGTAATAGCGGGTGGAACCGGTGTAGCCGGGTGAGGTCGGCAGCTGGATCGCGCCCCCGACCTGCCCCGGTGTCAGATCGACGTAGTCGTGCGTCCCGTGGTAGAGCGCGAACCCCATGAACGCGTTCAGGTCGCTGACCGGGTTGAGCACGTACCGCGGCAGGTTGGTCACCATGTCGTACTGGTTGGTGAAGATCACCGTGGGATACGGCGAGTTGGGGGGCGTCGCGCCGTTCATCAGGACGTCGAAGAGCGGGATGTAGAGGCCCGGGAAGCGTTCGAAGAACCCGCCGTTGGGGTTGCCGGGGTCACCGGTCAAAAAGAACGAAAGCGTGCTGGGGTCGGGCGGATTGGCCATGGCCATCAGGTTGCGGATCTCGTTGGTAGCCACCAGCGAACTCTGTGAGGTGCCGTAGACGACCACCTTGTTGCCCGCCGCCAGCTCGGTGTTGATGGCGGTGTCGAGCAGCTGCACGCCCTGGGCCACCGACTGGCCCAGGGTCAGGTTTCCGAGTTGCGGGGTGAACGGCCAGAACTGCTCGGGCGTGTAGAGCGACTGCCCCAGCGCCCCCGTGAGCGGCGACAGCGTCGGGTTGTTCAGGAAGGTGGCCATGATGTTGCCGACGTACTTGGCGTCCGGCAGGGGGAACGTGGTCCCCCCGACGATCAGCGCCACCGAGCTGTTCGACGGCACGATCAGCGGCGGGATGCTCGTCGGAGCGGGGTTCTCGGCCTGCGTGGCGAGTGAGACCAGCGGCGCTTCCCACGCACCGACCGCGTCCCGCAGCGCCTGCTCCGCGGCCTGCTCGGTCGCGACGTAGGCGACGCCCGCCTCGTTCAGCAGTTGCATGAACCGCTGCTCGAAAGCCTGGCCCTGTTCCGCCAGTTCCCGGTAGATCCTCGACTGATCGATGAACAGCGGGGTGATCGCCGCACTGACCTCGTCGGCCCCGGCGGGCAGCACGCCGCCCGTCCGCAGCGCCGCGACCGCAGCGGCCTCGTCGAGCGCGGCACCGATCCTGCCGACGTCCTGCGCGGCCGACGCCAGCTCGCCAGGCATAACCTGCATGACCGCCATCTGGAACATTCTGGGCAATGACGGGCGGGGCCGCGACCCGTTTGACGAAGCTGGGCTGGGCGCCCGGGCGGCGCCGAGATTTACACTGGGCCCGCAAGGCGTGCGAGCGAAGGTGAACACCAGTGAGGATCACGAAAATCGCCGCTGGCGGGCTGGCTGGGCTGGCCTCGCTGTTCGGCTCGGGCATCGGCCCGGGCATAGCGCGAGCCGACAGCGGCCAGGAGCAGGAGGCCTGCCAGCTGATGGACGATCCGGCCGGTCCCGAATCGGGTTACCTGCCAGCCGAATACGCATTCATGCGGCTGCGTGCCAAGATGTCGGCCGAGGACGCCCGCAATGCCATGTCCGAGGGCGCCCACGACTACTGCCCCAACCACATCATCGACCTGCCGGCGGGCTGGCGGTAAGGAGAACGGAAATGGACACCGCATTGTTTGGCCTCCTGACCGTGGTCAGCCTCGCGGCGGCGTTGGTGTTCATCGCCATTGCCGGCGTATACGTCAAACGGCTGGGGGATCGCGAGACTCTGCCGATCAGCGACGAAGTGGGAAGCGCCAAAAGGGTGGTGACCAAAGTTCGCAAACGCCAACCCATGTCGGACGAAGAGTTGGCTTATGCGAGGCAGCTCGTTGGCGTTCGGAGCTCACCGATGGCGCTCTGCATCCCCGGCGCCTTGTTCTCGGTGGGCTGCTTCTATGTGTTCGGCAGTCTTTATCACTTGCACGGGGCCACGCCCTCCGAGCGGACCTTTCTCGGGGTCTTCCCCATGCTGGCCTCGATGAATTTCACGACCCAGATCCTCCGCAGCGCCCGGTTGAAACGGCGACTGCGGAAGATGCCTTGACGCAGCCGAGGCACGCCAACGGGCCCCCCGGGTCGCGCTCCCGGACCAGGGCCGTTACTCTTTGCACGATGTCCATTGGGCACATGACCGTCTACTATCTGCATGGGCCTGTGGGCGGGAGCGGGGAGAAGACGATGTCCGGACCGAGCTTCGAGAGGTGACGAATGAGCCCTCGTTCGGTCGGCAGGACGATCCTGGCACGGGTCTGGATGCCGTTGGTGGCCGTCGTCGCGCTCGCCGTGGGGGCGGTGGGCATGTGGAAGGTGCACCAGTTCTCCGCTCCCCCGCCCGTCGTCACGGTCAACGGCCCCGCGGCGCCCCCGGAGTTCAACCTCAAGCGGCTCACCTTCGAGGTGTCCGGCTCCGTCGGGCAAGGCGGGATGCTCGTCTATGTCGATGTCGACGGGCACCCGCACCAGGTCGACCTCACGGCCCTGCCGTGGTCGCACACCGAAACGACCACGCTGACCGTGGTGTCGGGCAGCATCTCGGCGCAGGTGCATGGCGGTCAAGTCGGCTGCCGGGTGCTGGTGAACGGCGTTGTCCGCGACGAACATTCCGATAACCATCAGGATGCGCACGTCTTCTGCCTGGTGAAGTCCGCATGAGCGAGCAGCCGGCGGAGCAGCGGCCGCGACGCCCCTTCGTCCCCAGAATGGTTCGGATCTTCGCGATCCCGATCATCGCCTTCTGGGCCCTGCTCGCGGTGTCGACGACCACCTTTATGCCGCAGGTAGAACGGGTCGCCGAAGAACTCGCCGGGCCGGTCGTGCCGCACTACGCGCCGTCGCAGCGGGCCTTGCTGGCCATCGGTGCGAAGTTCCACGAGTCCGATTCGACGAGCCTGGCCATGCTCGTGTTCGAGTCCGACCGGCCGTTGGGCGACGCGGACCACCGCTATTACGACGACCTGGTGCGCCGCCTCAAACAGGACCCCAGGCACGTGCAGTACGTCATGGACCTGTGGGGGAAGCCGATCACGGCGGCCGGGGCGCAGAGCCTCGACGGCAAGGCCTCGTACGTGCTGTTGCGCCTGGCGGGCGATATCGGCCAGATGCAGGCGAACGAGTCCGTCGCCGCCGTGCGGCATGTGGTCGCGAAGGACACGCCGCCGCCCGGGCTGAAGGTCTATGTCAGCGGCGCGGCTCCGCTCGCGTCGGACACGGTGGCCATCGCGAATTCGAGCCTGAACGACATCACGATCGTGACGATCTTCCTGATCATCGGGATGTTGCTGCTGGTCTACCGCTCGATCGTCACGCTGTTTGTGCCCCTGGCCGGCGTTTTGTTCGAGATGCTGGTCGCGAAGGGTGTCATTTCATTCCTCGGGCATTTCGGCTACATCGAGCTCTCGTCGTTCGCCGTGAACATCGTCGTCGCGCTGACCCTGGGGGCGGGGACGGACTACGGCATCTTCCTGATGGGCCGCTATCACGAGGCGCGCCAGGCCGGCGAGAGCAGGGAGGACGCGTTCTACACCGCGTACAAGAGCGTCACGCCGGTCATCCTCGGCTCCGGGCTGACCATCGCGGGCGCGTGCTATTGCCTGACGTTCGCGCGACTCAACTACTTCCACACCATGGGGCCGGCCGTCGCCATCTCCATGCTGTTCACCATCGCGGCGGCGCTGACGCTCGGCCCGGCTTTCTTGACCGTGGGCAGCCTGTTCGGGCTCTTCGACCCGAAAAGCAAGGCCAAGGCGACGCTGTATCGGCGGATCGGCACCAGCGTTGTCCGGTGGCCGGTGCCGATCCTGGTGGCCAGCGCCGGCGCCGTCGTGTTCGGGGCGGTCTTCGTGCCGACGTACCGGCAGAACTACGACGACCGCCAATACCAGCCCCACAATTCCCCCGCCAACCTGGGTTTCGCGGCGGCGGATCGGCACTTCCCGAAGAGCAAGCTGTTCTCCGAGATGCTGATGATCGAGACCGATCACGACATGCGCAACTCCGCGGACTTCATCTCGCTGGACCGGGCGGCCAAGGCCCTCATTCGGCTTCCCGGCGTCGCGATGGTGCAAAGCATCACCCGCCCGCTGGGCCGGCCCCTGGAACACGCCACCATCCCCTACCTGTTCACGACGCAGGGCAGCGGCAGCGGTCAACAGCTCCCGTTCACCAGGCAGCAGAACGCCAATACGAGCCAGCAGGCGCAGATCACGCAGCATTCCGTCGAGGTCTTGCGCAAAGAGATCGTCTATTTCCAGAACATGTCGGACGAGCTGCACAAGACCGTGCTCACAGTCGAGGATCTGCAACGGCTCACCGCCGAGATGAATCAGGAAATTTCCAACGTCGACGATTTCTTCCGGCCGATCAAGAGCTATTTCTACTGGGAGAGGCACTGTTTCGACATTCCGATTTGCTGGTCGTTCCGATCGCTGTTCGACGCGCTCGACAACATCGACAAGCTGGCCGACGACATCACCGACGCCAAGACCTCCCTCGAGGCGATCGACAAGATCTTGCCGCAGGTGATCACGCAGCTGAAACTCACCGCCGACGACTCCGAGGCGCTGGCCGGGCTGCTGGTCAGCAGCTACGGGCAGTCGGCCCTGCAGTCCACCCAGACCGCCCAGACGTTCGACGACCAGGTCAACGTGGGACTGGACTTCGACCAGGCCCGCAGTGACGACTTCTTCTACATCCCCCATGAAGGTTTCGACAACGACGACGTCAAGACGGGCATGCAGCTGCTGATGTCGCCGGACGGCAAGGCCGCCCGCATCATCGTCACGCACGAGGGCGACGCCAACGGCCCGGAGGGCGTGCAGCACGTCGAACAGTTCCCCTCGGCGATCACCATCGCGCTCAAGGAAACCTCGCTGGCCGGCGCCCGCGTTTATATCGGCGGCTCGGGATCGACGAACAAGGACATCAAGGAATACGCCGCGTCCGATCTGCTCATCGTGGCGATCGCCGCCTTCGTGCTGATCTTCTTGATCATGTTGGTGCTCACGCGAAGCCTGATGGCCGCGCTCGTCATTCCCGGCACCGTGGCGTTTTCGTACGCGGGGGCGTTCGGGCTCTCGATACTGGTCTGGCAGCACCTCATCGGCCTGCCCCTGCATTGGCTGATCTTGCCGCTGACGTTCATCATCCTGGTGGCGGTGGGTTCGGACTACAACCTGCTGTTGATCATCCGTGTCAAAGAGGAGTTGCACGCCGGGATCCACACCGGGCTGATCCGCGCGCTGGGCAGCACGGGTGGCGTGGTGACGTCCGCGGGTCTGGTGTTCGCCTTCACCATGCTGGCGATGCTCACCAGCGATCTGCGGACCATCGGTCAGGTGGGTTCGACCGTGTGCATCGGCCTGCTGCTCGACACCCTGATCGTGCGGTCGTTCGTCGTGCCGTGCATCTTGCGGATCCTCGGCCCGTGGTTCTGGTGGCCGACGCTGGTGCGGTCGCGCCCGCTACCGCAGCGTTGAGGCCAAATCAGCTGGTGCTTGCGGTCTCTCGCGCGACGAAGACCGAGACGTAGCCGATCGGGATGCCGGTGCGGGTGGCGATGCACCGCCGCGCCGCGACGTCCACCTCGGCCCGACGGCTGACGCGGACGAGGCCACCGATCTCGGGAATCCGGATCATCCACCCGTCGGCGTCTCGGGCGACTTCGATGTCGAAGCACTGACCGACCGTTGGGCAGTTCACACGGGGAGCCGCACGTCGCGTACGGCTGCGGCGCAACGCGTTTGGGTGCCGCAGACTGGGCTGAATGGGCATGTCCGCTTTCCTGGGTCAGAAATGGGCCGCGGGCAAGAGTAGTCCGATTTGCGCCAAGAACCTAATCGGCCTATGCAGGGGCCCACGGTTGCTGGCAGAGTCGAGCTGCGCCGACGTGACCCCCTGAGAGGAGAGCGCCGTGACTGTCGTTTTGGTGCATGGCAATCCGGAGGCCGACGCGATCTGGGACCCGCTGGTCGACGCGCTCGGGCGAACCGACGTGGTGCGGCTTTCTCCCCCGGGATTCGGGGCGCCGCTGCCCGACGATTTCCCGGCGACCTACCTCGCCTACCGCGACTGGCTCGAGGGCGAGCTGGAGCGCATCGGCGAGCCCGTCGACCTCGTCGGCCACGACTGGGGCGGCGGGCACGTGGTGAACGTGGTGATGCATCGACCCGAGCTGGTGCGCAGCTGGGTCAGCGACATCCTTGGTTGTTTCGACCCCGACTACGTCTGGCACGACATGGCGCAGGTATGGCAGACAGCCGAGGAGGGCGAGAAGCTGGTGGACGCCTTGGTGGGCGGGACGCTCGAGGAGCGCGCCGCCCGGATGGTCGAAATCGGCGGAATGCCCGCCGACATCGCGGCCTCGGTCGCGGCGGCGCAGGGCCCGGAGATGGGCCGGGCCGTCCTGGCGCTCTACCGTTCGGCCCGGCAGCCGGGGATGGCCGAGGCCGGTCGCGACCTGGAGAAGGCCGCGGCCCGACCGGGGCTGTCCATCCTGGCCACCGAGGACGGCTACGTCGGCTCGGAAGCCATGCGGCGCCGGGCGGCGCAGCGAGCCGGGGCCCACACGGAAGTGCTCGAGGGGCTCGGGCATTGGTGGATGCTGCAGGACCCGGCGCGGGGAGCCGCGGCTCTCACGCGGTTCTGGGCGGAGCTCGACTGAGCGCCCGCTAGCCGGCGCCCTTGCCGTTGTCCACGCGATAGACGGCGCCGTGGACGGCGGCCGCGGCGTCGCTGGCCAGGAACGCGATCACGTTCGCAACGTCGAGGGGCGCCATCATGCCGCGCGGCGAGGCCGTCCGCAGGATCAGGTCGTAATTCGGATTGTCCGGCGCACTGAACTTTTCGATCTGCGGGGTCAGCATGCCGCCCGGGCACACCGCGTTGACCCGCAACCGGTCCGCGGTGTACTCCACCGCCAGCGCGCGGGTGAGACCGATCAGCCCGTGCTTGGCGGCGCAGTAGCCCGCCGAATAGGCCTGGCCCTCCACGCCGGCGATGGAGCTGACGTTGACGATGTTGCCGCCGCGCTCCAGCAGATGGGGCAGCGCGGCCCGGCACAGATAGAACGGCCCGTTCAGGTTGACCGCGAGGTCTTCGGCCCAGTCGTCGTCGCTCATGGACTCCGTGCGTCGCATCTGGTGCCGCCCGGCGATGTTGATCAGGACGTCGAGCCCGCCGAGCTCGCTGACACACTGCCCGACCGCATCCCGGCAGGCCTGCGCCGAACCGACGTCCACCGATGCGTAGGCGCCCCGTTCCACGTCGGCGAACACCTCGGCCAGGCGTCCGGCATCCCGGCCGATGCCGAAAACCGTTGCGCCCTGGCGGGAAAGCAGCCGGGCCGTATCGGCCCCCAGCCCCGACGACGCGCCGGTCACGAACGCGACCTTGCCCTGTAGTGGTGACATGTCGCGCAACGCTACCTGGCCAGAGGGACAATCACGTGGTGTCCAACGAACCCCCACCGCCGCCGCGCCCCGCGCCGAAACCGCCGAGGGCACACCTCACGCCCGAGGACTTGGACAGGTTCGGCGACGAGGAGCAGGCGCGCGCCGCGTCGGACGAGCGCCGGCTGCGCGACGAGCGACCCCCGCACCACGGCTAGCCCGCCGCGCGGGCGTTGTCAGTTCTCCACCAGGTCGGGGATGGGCTCGGCGTCGGTCAGCCAGTGGCGGCCGGTCCGGCGGGCGGCCTCCCACTTGGGGATGCTGACGCCGTCGTCCTGACCGAGGTCCGCAGGCGTCGGGCCGATGCGCTCGGCCAGCCCGGCGAGGGCATCCAGGTCGAAGTTGTACACCTCGGCCGCCGCCAGGCCGAGCATCTGCCGCGTCTCCTCGACCGGGATGTCCCAGAAGGACCGCTGCAGCCAGTCGCGGGTGTGCGGCCAGGTCCCCTCCGGATGGGGAAAGTCGTTGCCCCACAGCATGTTCGACACACCGATTTCGTAGCGTCGCGCCAGCTCCCTGCGCTCGGTGGTGGTGGCCCCGATGAAGCAGTTCCGGTCGAAGTAGGCCGACGGCGGCATCGTCAGATCGCCCTCCATCTGATGACTCATCTTCTTGGCCGAATGCTCCCGCAGGTACCGGGTGTCCATCAGCCAGAGCAGGTCATTGGCCCAGAACGCGCCGCACTCCGTGACGCCCCAGCGCAGCCGGGGGAAGCGCTCGAACACGCCCGACCACAGCGCGAACCACAGCGGCCGGGCTCCCCACCAGCGCACCTCGGTGACATAGATGCCCAAGTGCCCGCCGTACTCCTCCTGCGGCGCGGGACCGGAGTGGGTGTGCACGGGCATCTGCAGGTCCTGGCAGGCGGCCCACACCTTGTCGTAGCGACGGTCGTGGTAGGGCGGATACCCGACCCAGCGCGCCGGGATCAGGATCCCGCCCCGCAGCCCGGACTCCGCCGCGCGGGTGATCTCGGCCACCGCCGCGTCGACGTCCGCCAGAATCGGCACCACCGCGACCCCGGCGCGCCGCTCGGGGCTGTGGCTGCACAGCTCGGCCAACCACCGGTTGTGGGCTCGCGCCCCCGCCATGGCGCGCCCCGGGTCGAGATCGCCGGACTGGCCCAGGCCGGCCCCGAACGGGGCCCCGGCGACCCCGGTCACGGCGTCGGCGTCGGGGAAGATGACCTCGCCGACGACCCCGTCGCCGTCTAATTCCTTGTCCCGCAGGCCCACATCCCAGCCGCCGGCGATGCCCTCACCGTGCTCGGAGAACCACTGCTCGGCGAACTCCTCGTCGATGAATCCCCCCGCCTGCGCCGCGGCGGTCTTCTCGGCCAGGTAGACCTCGAAGTCCTCCCGGTATTCCGGGTCGACGTATTCGCGGTACCGCTCGGTCGGCAGCTCGGCGTGGCAGTCCGCCGAGATGATGACGTAGGGCTTCATGACGAGTCCTTTCGCTACCAGGCACGGATGGGGTCGGGCTCGAAGACGGTGCTGCTCGCGTCGGCGGGCACGGTGGCCAGCGGCTCGGCCACCTCGGCGACGGTCGGGCCGATCCGGTCGACCAAGGGCGCGAGGGCGTCGAGGTCGAAGCCGTAGACGGCCGCCGCGGTCCTCCCGACCATGTCCGCCACCTCGTCGGCCGGCACGCGGGAGAACGTGTGGCGCAACGCCTCCCGGGTGTAGGGGGCGGTGCCCTCCAGGTGCGGATAGTCGCTGCCCCACATGATCTTCTCGACGCCGATCCGGTGCCGCTCGGCACATTCGACGGGTCGCATGAAGCTGGCGCCGACGTAACACTGGCGGGACCAGTACTCGCTGGGCTGCAGGCTCAGCGAGCCGGCGGTGGGCCCGGCGAAGCGGGCGATTGCGGAATTCGCTCGCCCGTAACGCGCGGCCGCCACGTCGAGCGAGTCGAGCGTCGCAGGTATCCATCCGGCGCCCTGCTCGGTGAAGACCACGGTGAGGTCCGGATGGCGATCCAGCGCGCCGCTGAAGATCAGGTGCCATAGCGCCCGGTGCGCGAACCAGTGTGTCTCGTACACCCACACCGCGAACGAGCTGCCCCAACCGTCCGTCGGGTTGGGTCCGGCGTTGCCGCCGTGGTGGTTGACCACCACGCCCGCGTCGTCGCACGCCGCCCAGAGCGGCTCCCAGTGCTCGGCGTAGAGCTGGGGGATGCCGGCACCCGGCGGGATCCCGGGCAGCAGGACACCGCCGCGCAGGCCCAGCTTGGCGATCTGCGCGACCTCGGCGACGGCCTCGTCGAGGTCCCCGAGCAGGATCTGGCCCACCCCGGCGCGCCGTTCGGGTGACAACGAGCAGAAGTCGGCCAGCCAGCGATTGTGCGCGCGCAGGCCCGCCCAGCGCAGCTCGAGCTCGCCGGCGGTAACCGGTTGGGGGGCGGCCAGACTCGCCTGGGGGAAGAACGGCGGCACGGTGTTGGGGTAGAGGACCTCCCCGGCGATGCCTTCGACGTCGAGCTCCGAGTCGCGTCGAGCGCTGTTCCAGTTGCGTTCGGCGTCGGCCTCGGTGAGGTCGCCGAACGGGTTGACGTATGTCTTTGCCCAGCCGTCGAATTCGTCCCGGTACTGCGGATCGAGGTACTCGCGGTAGTCCAGCAGATCGGCGCCGGCGTGGCAGTCGGCCGAAATGACCGTGTACCGGTCCATCGCGCTAGGCCCGCGCCGGCTCGGGCCTGGGGGCCGCGAGTAGCGCCACGTCGTCGTAGCGCTGGTGCACGTACGGCAGCAGCCACTCGTGCGGCACCCGCTCCGCGATCCGCCCGACCTGGATGGTGCGCCGGCGGCACCAGGTGATCGAGCGTATTTCGCGAATCACGATGTCGGCCACCGGGTCCAGCGGCGACTCCCCCAATTCGACGGTGCCGTCGATGTTTTCCAGCAGCTCGTAGTGCCGGTGGTATTCGCCGTAGACGAGGTGGGGGTCGGTGATGCCGCTGCCGTCGGGGGCGCGCAGGAACTTGAAGTAGAACTCGGTGTTCACCTGGTCGGGCGGCAACTCCGCCGGGCCGGTGATCCGCCCAGTCACCCGGATGAGCTGATAGCCCAGCCGGTCGATGGCGGCGGTGACGCGGTCGCCGTCGCGCTCCACCTCGATGTGGGCCAGTTTCTTTGGCTCGCCGAATGTTTCGCGCCCGCCCGTGACCGACTGTTCGGTGGACTGGGGCATGAAGAGGGGGTAGTCGCCGGCGAGGTCGCCGTGCCGGGCGGTCACCGAGAACACCGCCGACCCGAACGGGGGCCTGCCCTCGATCTGGACCCGCTGCAGCTGGATGCGCACCACCGGTTCGGCCGCCGGCTGAAGCGGCTTGGGCAACACGGCCGCGACGATCTCCGGATCGGTGCGGTAGGTGACGGTGATCGCCTCGGTGGCGATGGGCGCCTTGGTGGCGTCGATCTCGTGGTCGACTTGCGCCTCGGGTGGACGAGGACCGTAGCGAATTTCGTTGGTGCTCAACGTGTTCCTCCTTCGGTTTTCTCGGCATGCTTTCCGAGGACGTCGACCAGGTAGTTGGGCTCGCCGCGGGCGAGGATCGATGCCGCCTTGTTGCCCACGACCTGATCGGCCGGGGTGGGCGGCCCCATCATCCAAAATCGGTCCGCGCGAATCCCGTCCACGACCAGGTCGGCGACCGTCTCGAGCGGGGTGAACTCGACTCGCGCGCCCGCGGACTCGAAGCGGGCCACCACGTTGGCCAGTGTCGTCTCGGGGGTGCGGCGTTTCTGGGTCGCGGCGTAGCGCTCCGGGCGGTGCCGCCACGACTCCCAGATGCCGGTGTTCAAGAAGCCGCCGGGGAAAAGGACGTGCGCGCGCACCCGCGTCCCGGTCATCTCCAGGTGGGTGTAGAGGCTTTCGGTCAGGCAGAGCACCGCGGCCTTGGTCATCGGGTACACCGCGTTGGCCGGTCCGCCCATGGCGCCCCGGGCGATCGGCGCGAATCCCCCGTTGCCCGAACAGGTGTTGACGACGTGTCCCTCGCCCTGTTCGAGCAGCAGGGGCACGAAGGCCTTGATGCCGTGGATGACGCCGAGCACGTTGACGTCGATGCCCCAGCGCCAGTCGGCCAGGTCGTGTTCCCACATGTAGCCCTCGGAGACCCCGCCGGTGCCGGCGTTGTTACACACCACGTGCACCGCGCCGAACCGGTCGAGCGCTTCCTTGGCGAGCGAGGAGACCGAGGAATAGTCGGTGACGTCGGTGCGGACCCCGATCGCGTCGATGCCCTCGTCCGTGAGCGCGCGGGTCGCCTCGTCGAGGGGTTCGGCGAGGACGTCGGCCAGCACCACCTTCATGCCCTCGCGGCCGAAGCGCCTGCCCATGGCCTGGCCGATGCCTCCGGCTCCCCCGGTCACGACCGCCACCTTGCCCTGAAGGTCAGTCATCGTGGCCATCGTCACATGGTCGCGCATGACACCGCAAGGAGTCGCACTATGCGACCATTGCCCCTATGGCACCCCGCCCGTCGCCGCAGACCGAACGGGTGGTGAAGCTGTTCGAGCAGCTGGCGGAGGGAAGCCGGGGCATGACGCTGGCCGAGGTATCGCGCCGGCTGAGCGTGCACAAATCCAGCTGCCACTCCATGCTGTCCGAACTGCTCCGGGCCGGCTGGCTGCTGCGCGACCCGGTGCGCAAGACCTACCACCTCGGTCCCGCCCTGGTCCGGCTCGGCCGGGAGGCGGCCGGCCGCTATCCCGCGCTGGTGTTGGCGCGCTCCGCGATGGCCGAACTCTCGGCCGCGACGGGCGCGCACTGTGTCGCCTTCTCGGTGAGCGAGGACTTCTCGACCGTCGTCGATCAGGTCCGAAGCCGGCACGGCGGCGGTCACCCGATGCCGGTCGGCACCCAGTTCCCGCACCGCCCGCCGTACGGGGCGTCGATCGTTGCCTGGGATGGGACCCAGGCTCGGGAGCGCTGGCTGGCTGCCCTGCCCGACGACGTGCGCGATCGCTATCGCGGGGCCCTCACCGCCGCCAAGCGTCGTGGCTACGCGGTCGGCCTGCACATCCTGCCCGATCTGCGCCTGCGGGAACTGGCGCAGATCGTGCGCAGCGCCGAGGTGCGGTCCACCCGGCTGAGCCGGCTGGCGCAGGAGTTGACCGACGAGCTCATCCACCAGGAGGAGTGGTTCCCGGTCAGATTGGACCCGGACCGCAGCTACGAGGTGAGCCACATCGACTCCCCGATACTCGACGGGTCGCGCATCGCCCTGATGCTCAGCCTGGTCCCCAGCGCCGAGCCGATGAGCGGCGCGGCCGTGACCCGCCTGGGCAAGCAGCTCGCCGCCGCGACCCGCCGGCTCAGCGCCGCCCTGACCGAAGAGTCCTAGCTTCGTTCCGGGGCCAGCCGCTTGAGGGCCAGTCCCCCTTCGAACGGGCGGAAGCCGAACGCGGCGGGGGCGCGATAGCCCGTGTCCTCCAAGGGTTCATGCACCTCGGCGACCGTGGGCCCGATCTTGGCGGCGACGGGCGCCAGCGCGTCGAGGTCGAAGCGGTAAAGCCGACCGGCGTTGCCGCCCAAGATCTTTCGGCACACGTCCTCCGGCCTGTCGTGCAGGGCCCAGCGAATGGCCAACTTGGAGTGGGGCGTAAAGCCCTCCTCGTGGGGGTAGTCACTGCCCCACATGATGTGCTCCGGGCCCATGAAATCGATCATCCCCGAGTCGATCGGGGTGAGCTCGGTGGCCAGGTAGCAGTTCCGCTTGACGTATTCGCTCGGCGCCATGGTCAGCTGGTCGACCGAGGATCCGCCGAACATGCCGTAGGTGCGGTTGTGAGCTTCCGATTTCATGGTGGGCACCATGGCGTCGAGCATGCCGATCTGCCCGGGCACCCAATAGGTGCCCTGTTCGGTCGGCGCGAACCGCAGCGTCGGGTACCGCTCGAACACCCCGGCCAGGATCAGGTGTCCCAGGGTGCGCTGGGCCCACATCGCCATCTCGGTGATCAACACCGCGTTGGACGCGGGCTGGTCCATCGGCATCTCCGGGCTGCCGGCGCCCGCGTGCTGCACCACCGTGAGGTCCAGATCCGCGCAGAGCGCCCAGATCGGTTCGTAGCGGGTGTGAAAGAGCGGGGCCACCTGCGGGTCACCGGGCGAGACCGCGGGAATGAGCACGCCGCCAAAGCAGTCCTGCTCGGCCCCCCACCGGATTTCTTCCAGCGCCAGCTCGATGTCGTTGGGGAAGATCTGGATCAACCCGCGGCGTCGGGCCGGGGCCAGCGAACAGAAGTCGATCTGCCACCGGTTGTGCGCCTGCACGCCGGCCCAACGCTTCTCGAACTCGTCCCGGGTGCGGGGCAGGCTGATGGTGATGTTCGGGGTGGTCGGGAAGAACGGCGGAATGGTGTTGGGCAGCAGCACCTCCGCGGCCACCCCGTCGGCGTCCATCTCGGCGACCCGCAGCTCGTGGTCCCAGTTCCGGTTGGCGGTGGCGATGACCAGGTCGTCGAACGGGCTGGCGTAGGCCTTGGCCCACGCGTCGAACTCATCGTGCAGCCGCGTCGGCAGATACGGTTTGTAGTCGAGCAGATCCGCCCCGGCATGCGTGTCCGTCGAAATGACGACGTAGCGATCCAACGTGTCCCAAGTAGCCATCGCACCTCCAAAGGTATGTGGAGTATAGGAGGAACGCGTCGGCCCGCGTAGGGTGCGACCCATTGAGCGGAACGCGTGGAGTTCGCCGATGGAAATCGTGCCGTTGGGCCCGGGCTTTGCCGCCGAACTGCGCGGCGTGACCATGCAGGACGTCGCGGAAAGCAAGTCCGCATACGCGGCGGTGCGCGCGGCGTTCGAGGAGCACTCGGTCCTGGTCCTGCGCGACCAGGACGTCACCGATGGCGCGCAGCTCGCGTTCTCGCGCCGGTTTGGACCGCTTGAGGTCACCAAGGTGGGTTCGGCGGGCTACGGCAGCAACCTCGTGGTCCTCCAGACCCTCGACGAGGCGGGCAACGTGGTGCCGGGCGAGCACCGGATCGCGTTGGAAAACAAGGCGAACCAGCTCTGGCACACCGACAGTCCCTTCAAGGAAGTGCCGGCGCTGGCGTCGGTGCTGTCGTCACGCATCATTCCGGGCCGGGGCGGCGAGACCGAGTACGTCTCCACCCGGCTCGCGTTCGAGCGCCTCGATCCGTCGCAGCAATCGCGGCTGGAGAACTCCTTCGCCTGGCACGAATACGCCTATTCGCGCGGCAAGATCGCGCCCGACCTCGCCAGCCCGGCGGAGCGGGCGGCGCTGCCGCCGCAATGCTGGCGTCTGGTGTGGACGAACCCCGTCAACGGCCGCAAGGCGCTCTACATCGCCTCGCACGCCTACGCGATCGAGGGCATGGAGCGTGACGCGGCGCAGGAACTGCTCGCCCAGCTGATCGACGCGGCGACCGCCCCCGGTGCAAGCTACCTGCACTCGTGGCGCGAGGGCGACGTGGTGATGTGGGACAACCGCGCGACCATGCATCGCGGCCGGCCCTGGCCGGCGTCGGAGCCGCGCTCCATGGTGCGCACCACGATTTCCGCGACGGAATCCGACGGGCTGGAGGCGATGCGTCGACGCGGCGCCGAGATCAGCGGCTAATGTCGAGAAGTCTCATGACGACCATCCGCGACCGCCTAACCACAGCGGCGGCTCCTGGCCGTTGTACATGCTCTCGGGGTGCCATCGCTGCCTGCGCAACAATCGACCGGCGTGGTGCTCGGCAACATCCTTCAGGTATTCCACGTCGTCGCTGGTCCACGGGTGCTGGCCGGTCCCGTCCAACCACCACCTCGGCTGGCCGTCCTGCTCGTAACGGGTTATCCGGTAACGCGACGCGACATGCCTGCCCTTGGCGTCAACCCGCCAGTCCAGCAGCCGCGGGCGGATCGCCTCGGGCGTCGACTGGAGAGATTCCCACGGGTGAGTTATCCGGATCTCGACGAACTCGCGACCCATGAATTAACCCTAAAGGAAATGATCGAGGCCGGTGATGCCGTTTAGCTTGAAGTGATGAGCGATCTTGAGTCCCAATTTTCGGCCCTGAGGCGAGCTGCCGATTCGGCCGTCGCGGATGCGATCGCGCGGCTGATCGAGGACGGTGAAGATCATGAGCTCAATCGAATCAACGCCCTGGACTTTTCCAAGCGCACCGGCCTCGACGAAGAGAAGGTGATTTCCGGCTTCCTGCATGCCGCGCGGCTCGGCCTGTTCGACCTCAGCTGGAACGTGCTTTGCCCCGGTTGCAGCGGCGTCCTGGACGCGCATGCCACGCTGAAATCGCTGCGTGATGACGACTATCAATGCGGATTGTGCGCCTGCGGCTACGAGCCTTCCGTTGACGAGCAGGTCGAGGTGGCCTTCACCGTCAGCCCCAAGGTCAGGCGGATCGCCGCCCACGATCCCAACACGCTGCCGCTGTGGGACTACTACAAGCAGGTGTTCTGGAGCTCGGGCATCGATATGGGCAAGGATTCCCTTGCCGCGCTGACCGGGGAAGTGACCTTGGATGCGCTGGAGCTGCCCGCCGGGGACAAGGCGGTGCTGTCGATGCGGCTTCCGCCGCAATTCATCATCGTTTTCGAGCCGGTGACGCATTCCGCGCATTTCATCGACGTCCAGGGCGGGCCGACCGCGGAACCTCAGCAGCTCGGGCTCATCTTCAACAAAGCGCATCCGCCGACCGGGTCCGTCACATTGCGTCCGGGCCCGTTGCGACTGGCACTCGACAACGAGTCCCCCCTGCGCACGCTGCCCACCGTCTTTGTCGCCGACGAGCTCCACCATCTGCTGGGCAAACGTCGGCCGTTCCTCACCGCGAAACGGATGCTGTCGAACCAGACGTTCCGCGAGGTGTTCAAGGCCGACAATCTCAACATCGATCAGCGCCTGAAGATCACCTCGCTGACGTTTCTGTTCACCGACCTCAAGGGGTCCACCGCCCTTTACGAGCGGGTCGGCGACCTCGCCGCATTCGACTTGGTGCGCGCGCACTTTCGGGCGCTCCTGGAAATCATCGCGGCCGAAAAGGGCGCCGTGGTCAAGACCATCGGGGACGCCGTGATGGCCACCTTTACCCAGCCGGACCAAGCGCTCGTCGCGGGCTTGCGGATGCGGGCCGCAATGGACAAGCTCAACGCCGAGCGCGGCAAGTCCGATCTGATCGTGAAGATCGGAATCCATGAGGGGCCTTGTCTCGCGGTGATGCTCAACGAGCGGCAGGACTATTTCGGCCAGACCGTGAATATCGCGGCGCGGGTGCAGAGCCTGTCGACCGCACAGGAGATCCACATCACCGGTCCCGTGATCGACGCCCCCGGCGTCGCCGCCATCTTGGACAAGGAGGCGATCCGGCCGATTCGGAAGGAGGCCGCGCTGCGCGGCATCGCCGACAAGATGGTGGTCTACGAGATTCCGTAACTCTGCACCGCGCGACACGCAGGAACCGTCGTCTCCGCTCCCGCTATTGACTCGACACGGTGAACCGCAAAGACCAATTTGATATCGACTGCCGCACGCTACTTCTGTTGACGAAAGTCAAATACTTAGCATCACGCGATGCAGGAAGCTATTCCCCGGCGCGACGTATTGCGCTACGCCGTCGCTATGTCTGCCCTGCCGGCATTATATGCGGGATCGGCGAGCGTCGCCGTCCCCAAGGCGGCTGCCGTCCCCACCACCGCTGCCGCCACTCCCAGACTGATCGACTTCGCCATGCGCCAAATTCCGGCGGAGCACATTCGAGCGGCCGGCTACGCCGGCGTCATCAACTACGTTTCGCTCTCGCGTCCCGGCTCGTCCATGGGCGCCAAGCCGATCACCCGCCCTTACGCCGAGCAGCTGACCGCCGCCGGGCTGGTCATCGTCAGCAACTACCAATACGGCAAGCCGGGCGGGACGGCGCCATCGGATTTCCGACGCGGGTTCGAGGGCGGCGTCGCCGACGCTCGCACCGCCTGGCAGCTGCATACCGCGGCGGGTGGCGGTCAGAGTGCGCCGATCTTCTTCAGCGTCGACGAGGACATCAACCGCGAGACCTGGAACAATCTGGCGCTCAAGTGGTTTCGCGGAATCAATTCCGTACTGGGAGTGCAGCGCACCGGTGTCTACGGCGGCATCGACGTGTGCCGGTGGGCCGCCGCCGACGGCGTTATAGGGAGTTCGCGCATCCCCGGCCACCGGTGGGCCTGGCAGACTCGGTCCTGGTCCGGCGGTCGGATCGAGCCCGCCGCGGTCCTGTATCAACGGGTGGTGAGCACGGCGTCGAATCCTGGCCCGGTAGTCGGGGGACTCGAAGTCGACGTCAACGACGTCCTCGCCGGGGATTGCGGTCAGTGGAACCTGCATCCCTGAGAACTGCGTCAAATTTGTGGAGCTAAGGGGACTCGAACCCCTGATCCCACCCTGCCAGGGCAAAGCCCCCGCGAGCCGGCCGCGTGTATCCGTTTGTATTACAATTTGGGGGATGTCGCGGGCGAATTGTTCGATCTGGATCTTCTCGACGAAGAGGATCCGTTCGAGATCGACGCTCAAGCCGCCCACCTGTTCAAGCACCCACGCCTGGGCATCGAGGACATCCGCGAAGTCTGGTCTTCCGACCCGATGTTCTACCCCGCCAAACCACCAGCCCACTGGCTGATGGTCGCCGAAGTGGACGGCACCGTCCTGATAGTGCCCCTCGCCCCCGCCCGCGACGGCAACCCACGACGATGTCGGCCCATCGGCTGCTATCGGGCCTCCAAACAGCTCGCCGACCAATACCGGAGAGACAGATGAACCACCCCATAACCCCCGACGAAGAATACGAGTTCTACGCGCGCCCGGAGAACCAGGAACCCCAGGGGCCAGGGCGCCGTCGGTTGAGCGCCACCGTTCCCGTTCGCTTCCCACCCGAGTTGTTGGAGCAAGTACGCGCCGCAGCGGCTGCGGACGACCGCTCCGTCTCCTCGTGGATTCGCCGCGCGGTCGAACACGAACTTCGCCACCCGGCATAAGTCGGGTAACCAACGACGTACCGACCGACGGTCCTCGACGGTATCGGTTTCGAAGTCGTTGTCCGGTTATGCGGCAATCGATTTGACCGAGATCGTCCGGCAAGAACACAGCGTATGCGCTGGTTCCCGATCGATCGCGGCGAAATCGTAGCGACTCGGGACCGAGATGCGAGGTCACGTCCTTGCGGTCTCGGACAGCGTTTCATCAAGATGACTTTGTGACTGCCCTCGCCGATGCCGTCCTTCCGCTGATCAGGACACGCGCGGAAGTATGGCGGTGGAACGTCGCCGATGCCCAGGGAGCCCGGATGCATGAGGCCGTTACGGCCTTACGCGAAGCCGCCGATACCGAAGACCCGACCGTTGTGTTCGCCGTAACTCAGAAGGCGATCGCGTCGGCGCTCAAGGTCATCATGCGCGCCGATGACTCCAGCGGAATCATCGGTGACGCCTGCCGCGATCTGCTGGACCTTCACCCCCGGTTGGCGGAATTAGCCCGTCCTGCCACCGCCCAGTTGATCGACTGGATGATTAAGTTCCAGTTCGAGAACGACTGTGACTACTTCACGATCGACCCGGTGGCGTACGCGCCCGCTCTCGGGGAGCGGGGCATCGCCAGGTACCGAGCGAAACTCGAGGCGATTGCAGCAAGTCTCGGCCCCCGCCCATCGGACGATCAACGATGGACAGCACCGCACGCCGGTGATTGGCTGACCCTCGACTGGAACGCGCAGCGCCTGGCCGTTCTCGATAGAGACGTTGACGCGATCATCCGTACCCATGCCCGAGACCGGCGGGTCGCGGCGTGGCATCAGAACACCGCCGAGGCACTGGAGGAAATCGGCCAGATCGACCTAGCGATCGACTGGGCCAAGCAGGCAACCGATTTCGACTCCGGCCACCAGTCGCGACGGGCCGCAAACTACTGGTGCGAACTCCTCGCTAGGTATAGGCCCGACAACCTCCTGGCCGCTCGGGCGGAGGTATTCCGCCGCTGGCCATCGTCGACCACGGCCGCAGACCTCTATCAGGCCGCCGGCGCAGCGTGGCCCGACTACCGCGAAGAAGTGTTCGCGCGCCTGGCAGCAATGTCGCCGCGCGACACCGTGGTCTTTGCGCTGGCTCACCTCAAAGACGTTCCCCTCGCTTGGAACCTGGCACACAACCTTGGCCTCGATGACGACCGCACCTGGAGTGACCTCGCCAAGGCATACGAGAAATTCGACCCTCTCGCCGTACTTCCGGTGCAGACCGCGCTGGCGGAGAGCGAGCTGGTCGAAGCCGATGCCCAGCGCTATCGAAGCGCCGCTCGACGGCTCAAGAGGATGCGCAAGCTCGCAGCTGGGTCGGATCAGGCCGCCGAGGTCGACGAGTTGATCGCCACCCTCCGCCATCGATACCACCGCCGGCCTCGACTCCAACTGGAGTTCGATCGCGCGGGGCTGCCCTCGCACTAGCCGTTTTCGAGCGTCCATACTCACCGTTTTCGACAGGCTGATTCACCCATCCCGGCAACCGCGGGCGATACACCAATATCCAGGAAGGGATCCCGCCCAGGAACCTGGACCATGTCCCCATACCTGGAATGTGGCGACACCCCAACCGCTCGTTGTCGTCAAAAATCCACAGACGACGCGGACAGCTAACGTCAAATTAAAGAATAAGGCCTGGCCGCGATCGATTATCCATTGGTGGAGCTAAGGGTGGAGCTAAGGGGACTCGAACCCCTGACCCCCACACTGCCAGTGTGGTGCGCTACCAGCTGCGCCATAGCCCCAAGTCGTGCCAATCGAAGCTACACCACTGGCCAGACGCGTTCAAAGTCGCTGGCCAGGCGGTTACCCGATGACCGAATTGACCACCTCGCGCGCGGCCTTCTGCACCTCGGCCAGGTGCTCGGGGCCGTTGAACGACTCCGCGTAGATCTTGTAGACGTCCTCGGTGCCCGACGGGCGGGCGGCAAACCACGCGTTGGCGGTCGTCACCTTCAGCCCGCCCAGCGGGGCGCCGTTGCCGGGCGCGGCGGTCAGCTTCGCGGTGATCGGCTCGCCGGCCACCTCGGTTGCGCTCACCTGCTCGGCCGACAGCTTGGACAGCCGCGCCTTCTGCTCCCGGTCGGCGGGCGCGTCGACGCGCGCGTAGAACGGCGTGCCGTACTGGGCGGTCAACTCCTGATAGCGCTGCGACGGGCTCAAGCCGGTGACGGCCAGGATCTCGGAGGCCAGCAGCGCCAGGATGATGCCGTCCTTGTCGGTGGTCCACACCGACCCGTCGCGACGCAGGAACGACGCCCCCGCCGACTCCTCGCCGCCGAAGCCGATCGTGCCGCCGATCAAGCCGTCGACGAACCACTTGAACCCGACCGGCACCTCGACCAGCTTGCGGCCGATGCCGGCGACGACGCGGTCGATGATCGACGAGCTGACCGCCGTCTTGCCGACGGCGATCCCGTCCGGCCAGGACGGGCGGTGCGTATAGAGGTAGTCGATGGCCACCGCCAGGTAGTGGTTCGGATTCATCAGCCCCGCATCGGGGGTGACGATGCCGTGGCGGTCGGAGTCGGCGTCGTTGCCGGTGGCGATCTGGTAGCGATTGCGGTTGGCGATCAGCGAGGCCATCGCGTCCGGCGAGCTGCAGTCCATCCGGATCTTGCCGTCGTGGTCGAGCGTCATGAACCGCCATGTGGCGTCCACCAGCGGGTTGACCACGGTCAGGTCCAACCCGTGCCGCTGCGCGATCTCGCCCCAGTAGTCCACGCTGGCGCCGCCCAGCGGGTCGGCGCCGATCCGCACCCCCGCCGCGCGGATCGCGTCGACGTCGACCACGCCTGCCAGGTCGTCGACGTAGGTGCCGAGATAGTCGTAGCGCTGGACGGCATCCAGCGCGCGGGCCAGCGGCACCCGCCGCACGCCCGACCCGTCGCGCAGAATCTCGTTGGCGCGCTTGGCGACTGCGTTGGTGGCGTCGGTGTCGGCCGGCCCGCCGTTGGGCGGGTTGTACTTGAAGCCGCCGTCCGGCGGCGGGTTGTGCGAAGGCGTCACCACGATCCCGTCGGCCAGCGCATCGGTACGGCCCCGGTTGTAGCGGAGGATGGCGTGGCTGACCGCCGGTGTCGGGGTGTAGCGGTCGCGGGAGTCGATCATCGTGACGACGTCGTTGGCGGCCAGCACCTCCAGCGCGGACACCCACGCGGGCTCGGAGAGGCCGTGCGTGTCGCGGCCGATGAACAAGGGCCCCGTGGTGCCGTGCGCGGCGCGGTACTCGACGATGGCCTGGGTGATGGCCAGGATGTGCGCCTCGTTGAACGCGCCGCCCAGAGCCGACCCGCGGTGACCCGACGTGCCGAACGCCACCTGTTGAGCGACGTCGTTGGGATCAGGCTGAATCGAATAGTAGGCCGTCACCAGGTGCGGCAGGTTGACTAGGTCTTCGGGCTGGGCCGGCTGACCGGCGCGCGGGTGGGCCATGGTTACCAATTCTGCCCGTGCCCGACGCGCCCCGTCGCCCCGGACTTCTCAGGTACTTCCCGGGTTCACCTTCTGGCAAGCCGACCCCCTACGCTGCTAAGCGCACCACTCTCGACTCGAAGGGAAGCCAACCGTGGCACACCGCGACTATCGCGAGCTGGCCGCGGTTTTCGTCGGCGGGGCGCTCGGCACCCTGGCCCGCGCGGGCCTGCAAGCCGTCGCCGTCCACGACCCGGAGCACTGGCCGTGGGCCACCTTCATCGTCAACATCGTCGGCGCGTTTCTGGTCGGCTATTTCACCACGCGACTGCTGGAGCGGCTGCCGCTGTCGAGCTACCGCCGCCCGCTGCTCGGCACCGGACTGTGCGGCGGGTTGACCACCTTCTCGACCATGCAGGTCGAAACCGTGACCATGATCCGGCACGGGCATTGGGCAACAGCCGCGGCCTACAGCACCAGCAGCATCGTGCTGGGCTTGCTGGCCGTCCACCTGGCCACCGTTCTGGTTCGCCGGGTGAGAGTGCGCCGATGACGACGATCTTGGTCTGGGCCGGCGTAGCGATCGTCGGCGGCTTCGGGTCGGTCATGCGCTTTGTGATCGACGGTGCGGTGGCCCGCCGGGCGGCGCGGGCCTTCCCGTTCGGGACGCTCGCGGTGAACGTCAGCGGCGCCGTGCTGCTGGGCTTCCTCGCGGGCCTGGTGTTGAGCAAGGACGCGGCGCTGCTGGCGGGGACGGCGTTCGTCGGCGCCTACACCACCTTTTCCACCTGGATGCTGGAAACCCAGCGCCTCGGCGAGGAGCGCCAGACGTGGACGGCGCTGGCCAACATCGTCGTCAGCGTCGCGCTCGGGATAGCCGCCGCGGCGCTCGGACAATGGCTCGCCCAGCGCTGATCAGGTGTCGCGAAGCTTCGGCACGTCACCGGGGTCGAGGGCCAACGCATACAAGGCCATTCGCCGGTTCGACATGTCGTGCTCGCCGAGGAACACGCAACCGGCGCGCTCGCAGAATCGCCGTGCCGTCTTGTTGCGGTAGTCGGGATCGAACATGATCCGCCGACACTGTGGATCCTGGCTGAGCACACTGGCCACGAAGTGGGGCAGCACATATCCGGCGATACCACGGTTCGCGAACTCTTCGTCGGCGATGGCGGCGTGGATTCCCAAGTCGTATGGGTCGGCTTCGTACCGGGTTGCGATGGAATCCTTTGCAGCCCTGTACAATTCGATGTAAGCGTGGTCCTCGCCATCTTGGCTGGCAAAAAACGGCCGCGAATAATTGCCGTCGAGTTGCGCGCGCAGGTGCCGACGCCAACGCTCGGCCGGCCAGGCGGATTCCCATGCCTCGGCGAGGGCGGGCCGGCTCATCCACTCGGCGACCATTTCGGCGTCGGCGTCGGGATCGGCGAGCCGGAAAGCGTACGGCGGGGGGACCTCCGCGACGCCCGGTGGCGGCGGCACGTTCCGCACCTCGTCGGTGATGTCGGTCAGTTCCCGCGGCAGGATCACTTCGGGTTCGCTCATGTCAACCGCCAGCCTACCGAGCCGCCCCCATCCACTTGTCGGCCAGCGCGGACACCCAGTCTTCGGCGGCCCGGGGGCGGTCCGGTGGGGCCTCCACCAGGACCAGTTCATCGACACCGCACTCGGCCAGGGCCCCGATATCGCCGACGCCGGGATTGCGCAGTGCCACTGACACATTCAGCCCAGCCCGGTCACGCCCGGACTCGGCACACAGCTGGTCGAGCCTGCTCGTCTTGTCGCGCACGGCGGCCGGCCCGTCCAGGTTGAACCCGTACCAGCCGTCGCCCCATGCGACCACGCGCCGCAGCGCGGCGTCGCTGTTGCCACCGACGACAATGGGGATGCGACGATCGCGCAGCGGCTTGGGGTTGACACGGATCGCGTCGAAGGCGACGAAATTCCCGTCGAACGAGGCGACGTCGTCGCGCCACACCGCGCGCATGGCGGCCACGTATTCGGCGGTGCGGGACCCGCGCCGCTCGAACGGCACCCCGAGCGCGGCGAATTCCTCCCTCGACCACCCGACGCCCACGCCGAGCGTCAGGCGCCCGCCGCTCAACCGATCCAGGCTCGCGGCCTGCTTGGCCACCACCACGGGGTTGTGCTCGGGGAGCAGGAGGACGCCAGTCGCGACGCCGATCCGGGAGGACGCGGCGGCCGCGAAGCTCAGCGCGATCATCGGATCGAGCCAATCGGCTTGCGCCGGAACGGCTATGACGCCGTCGTCGGAATACGGGTATCGGGACGCGGGTCGATCCACCATGACGACGTGTTCACCCGCCCAGAGCGTCGCGAAGCCGCAGTCATCCGCGGTCGACGCGACGGCGTCGATCACGGCCCGATCAGCACCGGCCCCAATTCCCAACGCGTGCAATCCGAGGCGCACGGCCGAATCGTCTCACGGCGATCAGCGGTTTTTGAGAAACTTCGCCAGCACCGCGGCATGACTCCCGTCGACTTCGCGGGTGGCCGTCACCAGGGTGACGACGCCGCGCCCCGCCAGCTTGCGCAGCTCCGCCAGCGCTGGGCTGTCGCGCAGTTCCTCGCGGTAGCGAGCCACGAACTGATCGAACTTTTCCGGGTCGTGGTGGTACCACTCACGAAGTTCCTTCGACGGCGCGACGTCCTTGCACCACGTGCCCACTCGCGGGTCGTCCTTGCGGAATCCCCGCGGCCAGATGCGGTCGACCAGCACGCGCTGCCCGTCGTCGGGGCCGGCGTCCTGGTACACCCGCGCCACGCGAATGCTCACACGACCAGCGTAATCAAGCCCGTCGGTGGAGTGTGTTATATTCGAACACATGTTCGATCAACATCAATCGGCGCTGATAGAGCGCATCGCCGAGCTGGAGAGGGTGAAGTCAGCGGCGGCGGCGGACCAGGCCCGGCTGGCGGTCGCGCTGGACACCGCGCGGCGCGCCGCCGAGGCGGCCGCCGGCGTCCCGGCGGCGCAGCGGGGGCGGGGCGTGGCCAGCGAGGTCGCGCTGGCGCGACGGGATTCGCCCGCCCGGGGTGGGCGGCACTTGGGCTTCGCCAAGGCGCTGGTGTACGAGATGCCGCACACGCTGTCCGCGCTGGACTGCGGGGCGCTCTCGGAGTGGCGCGCCACATTGATCGTGCGCGAGAGTGCCTGCCTGGACGTCGAGGACCGCCGGAAACTGGACGCCGAGATGTGCGCCGACCCCGCCGGGCTGGACGGGATGGGCGACAAGCGGGTGGCCGCGGCGGCCAAAGCGATCGCCTACCGGCTGGACCCGCACGCCGTCGTTGACCGGGCGGCCAAAGCCGAGAACGAACGTACGGTCACCATCCGGCCGGCGCCCGACACGATGACGTATGTGACCGCGTTATTGCCGGTCACCCAAGGGGTTTCGGTGTTCGCGGCGCTCAAGCGGGCCGCCGACACCACCTTCGACGACCGCTCCCGCGGGCAGGTCATGGCCGACACCCTCGTCGAACGGGTCACCGGCCGGGACGCGGCCGTGCCGACGCCCATCGCGGTCAATCTCGTGCTCACCGACGAAACGCTGCTGGGCGGTGCGGACGCGCCGGCCGACATCGCCAGCTACGGACCGATCCCGGCGGCCGTCGCGCGCGCGATGGTCACCGACGCGGTCAACGACCGGCGTTCCCGGGCGACGCTGCGCAGGCTCTACGCCCACCCGGCGGCCGGGGCGCTGGTCGCCATGGAGTCACGGGCACGGCTGTTTCCGCGCGGCCTGGCCCGCTTCATCGAGCTGCGAGACCAACAGTGCCGAACCCCCTATTGCGACGCGCCCATCCGCCACCGCGACCACGCCCAGCCCTGGGCCGACGGCGGGCCCACCACCGCGGACAACGGCATGGGCTGCTGCGAATGCTGCAACTACGCGAAGGAAGCCGCGGGCTGGCGGGTGCGCACGACGGTCGACGAAAATCACACCCACACAGCGGAGTTCACGACACCGACCGGCCACACCTACCGGTCGACCGCCCCGCCGCGGGCGCCCGCGATCACGGTCAGCGAGGTCGAACTACGAATCGGTGTCACGCTGGCTCGGCACGCCGCTTAGGCGCTCGACGTCGATGACCTCGCCGCGATTGATGCTGACCCAATCGCGTCCGTCGAGGTAGGGACGCAGGCTTCGGCCGATGAGTTCGAGATCGGCCTGCGCCTTGGGCCGCTGCAATTCGTAGACGTGCGGCAGCTCGGCCATGCCGGTCACGATGCTCCACAGCGTCAGGGCGGGCTGGCCGGTCGGCGGGTCCACCAGCACCGGACCGAACAGGCACTGACCCGACAAAAACAGCGTCGGCACACCGAATCCGCCGGCGTCGGTGACGCGCCGATGCTCCTCGCGAATCTCATCGTGGGTGGTCGGATCGGCCAGCGCCGCATCGAGCAACGCTGGGTCGACACCGATGTCGCCCAGCAGTTTTCGCGCCACCGCGGGATCGTGTGGCTTCCCGCCCAGGGTATGCAGCTCACGCCCGATCGCGGCGTACCACCGGTCCAGCAACGACATGTCCGTTCGGCGCAGCAGCGCCCCGATCCGCATCAGCGACCAGCCGTAGGACCACTCCCGTTCCCAGGGGTGCTTTTGGCCCTCCGACCGGTTGACCTCCTCCAGGCTGAAGAAGCGCCAGTTGACGGTGATGCCGAGCTGCTCGCGCACGTCGCGGATCCACAGCGAGGTCTGATAGGCGAACGGGCACATCGGGTCGAAGTGAAAATCCAGCACGTCGCTCATCGGAGGTGCTCCCCGGCTAGTAGTGGTAGGTGTCCGACGGCGCGGGCGAGTGCACCCGTTCTTCGTCGTCGAACTCGGACACCTCGATGCCATAAGAGCGGGCGAGCTCGAGGATCTTGGTCGCCCGCGCAATCCGCGGCAGGTCGGAGCCGTTACGGATCTCTCCCCCGTCGCGCTCGAACTCGGCGAAAAACTCCTTGGCCCAAGAGATCTCGTCCTGTGACGGCGACAGGCCCTCGTTGACCACCGCACACTGGTCCGGGGTCAGGCAGATCTTGCCCGTCATGCCGAACTCGACGGAAACCGCCGTGGCCTCGATGAGCTTCAACGCGTTGGAGCCGATCGTCGGCCCGTCGATGGCGCTCGGCAGGTTGGCCGCCTTGGCGGCGATCGTGAAGCGGGACCGGGCGTACGCCAGGGTGCTCGGGTCTTCCCCGAAACCGGTGTCACGGCGAAAATCGCCGATCCCGAACGCGAGCCGGAAGGTGCCCTTGGCCGCGGCGATCTCGGTGATGCGCTCCAGGCCGCGGGCGGTTTCGACGAGCGCCACGATCGGCACGTTGGGCAGCCGCTGGGCGGTCTCGGTGACGTGGTCCACCGACTCGACCATCGCCAGCATCACCCCACCGACCGGCGTGCCGGCCAGCGCCGCCAGATCGTCCGCCCACCACGGGGTGCCGAAGCCGTTGATCCGGACCCAGTCGGTGTTCTCGGGGCTGAGCCAGCGCACGACGTTCTCGCGCGCGGCCTGCTTGTCCTTGGGCGCGACCGCATCCTCGATGTCGAGGACGACGATGTCGGCGCGGGAATGCGCCGCGGCCTGGAACCGGTCGGCATGCGCGCCGTTGACCAACAGCCAACTGCGCGCGAGTACGGGATCGATGCGCCAGCCGATGTCGGAGGGATCCGGCGCCTGCTCGCCGACCTGTTCATACGTCTGATCTGTCGCCATCTTCATTCCGTGGGTGCTAGCTGGTGTTTTGTTAAACCGTAGCCGCATGTCGAACGGCCGGTCAGCCGGGCTTGTGCGACCGGCGCCAGAGCACCCGACCAACGGCCAGGGCGACGAACAGCACGACCGCGAAGAGCAGGGACTGCAGCACAAACACCGCGAAGTCGTTGACGTCGTAATAGTCGCCGTCGCCGACGCATTGGAAGCTCACGCTGGTGCCCGACTGGCCCGGCTTGTAGCTGTAGTGCGAGGTGTTGTACGCCATCTCATACCCGCCGCGGCACACGATGGGGCTCATCCACAGCGCGGTCGACGGGATGACCGCGGTCACCGCCGCCGCACCACCGACGCAGAGGCCGATCACCCCGCCCAGCATCGCGATGGCCGGCCCGATCCAACCGGCCCCGCCACGCTTGCGCGGCGCCGCCGCGTACGCCGTGTGCACACCCGGCTCCAGGAAAACGGGATCGGACGGGTCGCACCGCGAAAAGACCACCTGGCTCCCGACCTTGATGGTGCCGCCGGCCCGTAAACCCGCGCGGGCCAGGACGTCCCGATACTGCTGCTGGGACAAACCGGCGTCGACGACGGCGCGCGAGAGCGCCTCGCGGGCCGGCGCTAGCCCCGGCGCGAAAGGGTTACCGCGCTCCGCCTGCAGGGCCTGCGCCAACCGGCGCGCGTGCTCGTCGATGGCTCCCAGCTGCGCGGCGGAGACCGGCGGCGGCTGCTCGGCGGCCTGGTCCGGCCCCGCGGCCGCCTTGGCCTCGGCCAGCTGACGTTCCAGCTCGGCGATGCGCTTCTGCTGCGCGAGCTGCCGCTCCAGCTCGGCGATGCGCTGCTGGGACTCATCCATCAGCAAATGATCGCATTGGTTTCGACGCCGTCGCGCGGGGTAGCCCATGCCTTGCGACGCTGCGGACGTTGTCTCGCGTCGCGTGTCGCAAGGGCTAGAGGCGACTGGTCCCGACCTCGTTCTCGGTCATCCATCGGTCGAGACAACCAATCAAGGAGCAAACATGCGTAAGACCATTGCCGTCATTTCTGCCACCGGTGCACTGCTGTTCGGTGGCGCAGGCGTCGCCAACGCCGCCGTCGACAGCGCCCCGGCGTCGTCGCCGACGACAACGACGTTGGCGGACAACAACACCACCACTGACCAACACAACGACAACAACGGCTTGTGGGGGCTGCTCGGCCTGCTTGGTCTGGGCGGGCTCCTGGGACTGAAGCGCCGCAGGGACACCGACGCCGTCACCGGTATCGGCACCACCACGAACCCCGGGCGCGGCGTCTAGCCGTCCCGCGCCGAAGCCCCCGTCAGGCGCCGCGGCGTCTGACGGGGGCTCGCGTTTATGGGTTCTCCCACCGGGTATTTCTTCACTTCCCCTATCACTGGAGGTATCGGCGATGGCCGACATGCTTGTTCAATCACCGGAGGAGGTCGTCGCGTTCCTCAAAGCGCAGCACAACCTCATCGAGGACATGTTCGAGGAAGTGCTGCACGCTTCGGATCCCCAAGCGCGCGAACAGCCCTTCATAGATTTGCGCCAGCTGTTGGCCGTGCACGAAACGGCCGAGGAGATGGTGGTGCACCCCCGGGTGCGCCGCGAGGCCGATTCGGGCGACAGCATCGTCGACGCGCGGCTGCAGGAAGAGCACGAGGCCAAGGAACTGCTCTCGCAGATCGAGAAACTCGACATCACCTCGCAGCAGTTCATCGACGAGGTCACCAAGCTGCGCGACGCCGTGCTCGACCACGCCCGCCACGAGGAAGACGAGGAATTCCCCGTGCTGGAGCGCAAAGTCGACGACAACGATCTCAAGCGGATGGGGTCGGCGGTGCGAGCGGCCCAGGCCATCGCCCCCACGCGCCCGCACCCGGGCGTGGAGTCGGCGAAGCTGAATTTCGCGGTCGGGCCGTTCGCCTCGATGCTCGACCGCGCCCGCGATCTCATCCAGCAAGCCATCGGCTAGCGCCGGGCTTTCCGTAGTGTCGGTGGAGTGAGCGTCCTACCGGAGACCACCGTCGCCCTTGCCGACCGGTTCTTCCGCGAGCTGCCGCAGCTGGCCGTCCGCTGGCAGGCCGACGCGGCGCCGGAGGTGCGGCCGCTCGTGGTGAACGACGCCTTGGCCGCCGAGCTCGGCATCGACGCGGCCTGGCTGCGCAGCCCGGACGGGCTGCGCTTCCTGGTGGGCAACCTGGTGCCCGACGGGGCCGCTCCGGTGGCGCAGGCCTACGCCGGACACCAGTTCGGCGGCTACGTGCCGCGCCTGGGCGACGGGCGCGCGTTGCTGCTCGGCGAGCTCGTCGACGACCACGGGCGGCTGCGCGATATCCACCTGAAGGGGTCCGGACCCACGCCGTTCGCACGCGGCGGCGACGGCCTGGCCGCGGTGGGGCCGATGCTGCGCGAATACATTGTCAGCGAGGCCATGCACGCCCTGGGGGTGCCGACCACGCGATCGCTGGCGGTGGTCGCCACCGGGCGCCCGGTGCAGCGCGACACTCTGCTGCCCGGCGCCGTGCTCACCCGCGTGGCCAGCAGCCACCTGCGCGTCGGGAGCTTCCAATACGCCGCGTCGACTGCCGACCTCGACCTGCTGCGACGCCTGGCCGACCACGCGATCGCCCGCCACCATCCCGCCGCGGCGACGGCCGAGCGGCCCTACCTGGCGCTGTTCGAAGCGGTGGTCACGGTCCAGGCATCGCTGATCGCGCGCTGGATGCTGGTCGGGTTCGTGCACGGCGTGATGAACACCGACAACATGACGATCTCCGGGGAGACCATCGATTACGGCCCGTGCGCCTTCATGGAGGCTTACGACCCGGACACGGTGTTCAGCTCGATCGATTTCTGGGGGCGCTACGCCTACGGCAACCAGCCCGTCATCGCGGGATGGAACCTCGCCCGGTTCGCCGAGGCGCTGCTTCCCTTGCTCTCCGACGACGCCGAGCAGGCCGTCGCGCTGGCGGAGCAGGCGTTCGGGGCGTTCCGACCGACCTATGACGCCGTGTGGTCCTCCGGCATGCGCGCCAAGCTCGGTTTGCCCGACGACGTTGCGGCGCAACGGCTCACACCGTTGGCCGACGAGCTGCTCGCCCTGCTCAAGGAGCGCCACGTCGACTACACGTCCTTCTTCCGCCACCTCGCCCACGCCGCTCGTGGCGACGCCGAGCCCGCCCGCGGGCTCTTCACCGATCTGGCCGGCTTCGACGACTGGCTGTCACGGTGGCGGGCCCTGGGTCCCGACGGCGAGGCGATGGACCGCGCCAACCCGATCTACCTCCCGCGCAACCACCTCGTCGAGGAGGCCCTGAACGCGGCGACGGCCGGCGATCTCGATCCGCTGATGCGGCTCCTCGACGCCGTCACCGCCCCGTATCACGAGCGGCCGGGCCTGCAGCGCTACGCCGAACCCGCGCCCGAAGATTTCGGAAAATACCAAACGTTCTGCGGCACTTAAGGTTCCGCTATTGCGCGACGGCGCGGCTCTCGTAGGCGGCCGTCAGCCAGAACACGGCGCGCTCGACGCCGGGGACGATCTCGGTGACCTCGATTTCGCCCTGGGCAAAGCGCCCGAGAAAACCGAAGATCACACCCGTCAGGATCAGTTCGAGATCGTTTGCATAGCCCGAATCAACCTGGGCAAGGATGGATTTGGCGATCGGAACCACGGCGTCCGCGCCCCGCTGAATCAACCTTTCGCCGCCCGGCCCCGACCGTGCCCGAAAGTACGACCGGAGCATGGTGGGATGCCGCTCCCACGGCTCGAAGATCGTCCGGAATACCTGCATCAGCTCCGAGTAGAGCGATTCGCCGCTCGCGACCGCGGCCGGTGACGGCAGGTTCGCGTAGCGGTTCGCGTCCATCCACCATTCGAGCGCGGCGACGATGAGCTCATCGCGGGTGGCGTACCGCTTGTAGATCGTCGCCAGCGATACCCGCGCCCGCTTGGCCACTTCGCGGAGCTGCACGGCCTCGTAGCCCCGCGTGTCCAACAGCTCGACCACGATCTCGATGATCGGATCCGGCGGGAGGCCCCCTTCTGCAACCACGGTAACCATGTTACTCTACCGTTTCGAGTAACGAGGTTACCGAAGGGCAGAACAATGGGTCAACTGGACGGCAGGGTCGCCTTCATCAGCGGCGTCGCGCGCGGTCAGGGGCGCAGTCACGCGATCCGCCTGGCCCGCGACGGGGCCAACATCGTCGGCATCGACATCTGCGCCGACATCCCCGCGAACGGTTATCCGATGGCCTGCCGCGACGAGTTGGACGAGACGGTGGCGCTTGTGGAGGCCGAGGGCGCCAACATGCTCGGCCTGGTGGCCGACGTCCGCGACTTCCATCAGGTCAAGTCGGCCGTGGACGCCGGTGTCGAGCAGTTCGGCCGCCTCGACATCGTGCTGGCCAACGCGGGCATCGCTCCGGTGGCGTTTCGCGCGCTGACGATCGAGGAGGAACTCGAGCAGTGGAGGGCGGCGACCGCGGTCAACCTGGACGGCGCGTATCACACCGCCTGGGCGGCCATCCCGCATCTGCTCGCCGGGAACCGCGGCGGCGCGATCGTCTTCACCAGCTCGACGGCCGGGCTGCGGGGGTTTGGCGGTCTGCAGGGCGGGGGGCTGGGCTACGCGGCGTCCAAGCACGGCATCGTCGGGCTGATGCGCACACTCGCCAACGCCCTTGCGCCGATGAACATTCGGGTCAACACCGTGCACCCGACGGCGGTCAACACCATGATGGCCGTCAATCCCGCCATGACCGAATTCCTGGAGAACTATCCCGAGGGCGGCCCGCATCTGCAGAATCCGATGCCCGTCGGCCTCCTGGAGCCCGAGGACATCAGCGCCGCGATTTCCTACCTGGTCTCCGACGCGGCCAAGTACGTCACCGGGGTGACGTTTCCCGTCGACGCCGGCTTCTGCAACAAGCTATGAGCGCCGCGACGGGCCGAGTCGGCGGCAAGCGGGTGCTGGTCACCGGCGCCGCGCGGGGCATGGGCCGCAGCCACGCCGTGCGCCTGGCCGAGGAGGGCGCCGACCTCATCCTGGTCGACATCTGTGCCTCGTTGCCGGAGATCGAGTATCCCCTCTCGTCGCGCGCGGACCTCGAGGAGACGGCGCGACTGGTCGAAAAACATGACCGCCGCGCGATCACCCACGTCGTCGACGTCCGCGACGCCGCGGCGCTGGCGTCGGCCGTCGCGCAGGGCGTTGCCGAACTGGGCGGCCTCGACGCCGCCGTGGCCAACGCCGGCGTGCTGACCGTGGGCACCTGGGACACCACCACGCCGGAGCAGTGGCGCACCGTGGTGGACATCAACCTGATCGGCGCGTGGAACACCTGCGCCGCCGCGCTCCCCCATCTGGTGCACGAGGGCGGCAGCCTGGTCCTCATCAGCTCCTCCGCCGGCCTGAAGGGCACCCCGCTGCACCTGCCCTACACGGCGTCCAAGCACGCCGTCGTCGGGCTCAGCCGCGCGTTGGCCAACGAGCTTGCCGCACAGAACGTTCGCGTCAACACCGTGCACCCCACCGGCGTGGAGACGGGAATGCGCCCGGAGTCTTTGCAGGGTCTGCTGGCCGAGGGACGGCCCGACCTGATCCCGATCTTCCTCAACGCCCTGCCCACCCTCATGGCCGAACCGATCGACATCAGCAACGCGGTGCTGTTCCTGGTGTCCGACGAGTCCCGATTCGTCACCGGGCTCGAGCTCAAGGTGGACGCCGGCGTCACCCTGCGGTGACCGGCCGCCAGAACCCAACGCAGAGAGCGGATTCGATGATGGAACGCACCGAACGCGGCAGGCGCCTGTTCACGGAGGTGATGACGGCGCCGCCGCCCGACGATCCCAGCCCCACGACGGCCAGCGGCCTGATCGAGTTCGTCTTCGCCGAAATCTGGTCGCGACGGATCCTGAGCAGACGAGACCGGCGCTTCGTCACGCTGCCCTGCGTCGCGGCCGCCGACGCCGAGGGGCCGCTGCAGGATCACGTGTACGCGGCGCTCAACAGCGGCGACCTGAGCATCACCGAGATGCGGGAAACCGTCCTGCATTTCGCGGTGTACGGCGGGTGGCCCAAGGCCTCCCGGTTCAACATGGCGGTCGACGCGCAGTGGGAACGCATCCACCGCGAGCGGGGCCACGACGTGCCGGCACCCGAGCCGCTGCTCCCCCTGGCCACGCCGAGCGATCCGGAGAGTCGGCTGGCCACCGGGGAGCAATGCTTCAAGGCGGTCAATTGCATTCCCTTCGCGCCGATCCGGGACAACCCCTACTCCGGCGCGGGCATTTTGAACTTCGTGTTCGGCGAGATGTGGCTGCGGCCCGGGCTGGGGATGAAGGAGCGGCGGCTGGTGACGGTGGCCTGCGTGGCCATCCAGGGCGCGCCGATCCCGATCCTGAGCCACGTCTACGCCGCGCTCAAGAGCCGTGACGTCTCCTTCGACGAGATGGACGAGCTGGCGTTGCATTTCGCCGCGTACTACGGCTGGCCGAAGGCCGCCCACCTGGCCCAGGTGATCGGCGAACAGCAGCGGCGCGTCTCGGCCGAATGGCGCACGGAGGCCACCACGGCATGAACCTGTCCGGAGGGCTGCTGATCGCCGGCGACCGCATCACCCGGTCGTCCGGCGGAACCCACGACCACATCTATCCCGCCACCGGCCAACCGAATGCCAGCGTGCCGCTGGCCGGTGCCGCCGAGATCAACGAGGCGGTCGCCACCGCGTGGAACGCCCACCGCGAATGGATGTCGCACACCGCCGACCGCCGCCGCGATCTGTTGATCGATCTCGCCGACGCGGTTCACGACAACCTCGACGAGCTGGCGCGGCTCAACGTGCACGACTACGCCGTCCCGATCTCGTTCGCCCACAACGGGATTCTCCTCGAACGATTTCTGCGTCACTTCGCCGGCTACGTCGACAAGCCGCACGGCATCAGCACGCCGGTGGCCGAATCGTTCGACGTCAACCTGGTGGAGCGCGAGCCGTACGGCGTCGTCGGCGTCATCACGCCGTGGAACGGCGCGCTGGTGGTGATCGGATCCTGCGTCGTCCCGGCGCTGGCCGCGGGCAACGCCGTCGTGCTGAAACCCTCGGAGGTGGCACCGTTTGCCGCCCTGCGGTTCGGCGAGTTGTGCACCGCCGTCGGGCTGCCGCCCGGCCTGGTCAACGTGGTGCCGGCGGGGCCGGAGGGCGGCAACGCGCTCGTCCGCCACCCGGGCGTCCGCAAGATCCACTTCACCGGAGGCGGGGCGACCGCCCGCAACGTCCTGCGGGCCGCGGCGGCCAACCTGACGCCGGTGGTCACCGAGCTCGGCGGCAAGTCGGCGAGCATCGTTTTCGACGACGCCGACCTCGACGCCGCGGCGATGCTGGCGGCGCACCAGGGCCCACTGATCCAATCGGGGCAGAGCTGCGCCTGCGCGAGCCGGGTCCTGGTCCATGAATCCGTCTACGACGCGTTCACGCAGAGGTTCCTCGCGGTGGTCGAGGGCGCGACGGTCGGTGACCCCTTCGACCCCGGCGTCGTGTTCGGGCCCGTGATCAGCCAGGCCGCTGCGGACCGCATCGTCGCCGAGATCGAGGAGGCGGCCGACAGTAAGTCCGGCGAATTGCTCACCGGCGGACGAAGATTGGGCGGCGAGCTGGCCGCGGGTTACTACATCGAGCCGACCGTGTTCGGCGGGGTTGACAACAACTCCAGCCTGGCCCAGACGGAGACCTTCGGGCCGGTCGTGTCCCTGATGAAGTTCGGCAGCGAAGCCGAGGCGGTGCGCATCGCCAACGACACGCCCTACGGCCTGAACGCCTTCGTGCAGACGCGCGACCTCACCCGCGCCCATCGGATGGCACGCCGGCTCGAGGCGGGATCGGTCTGGATCAACACGTTCAGCGACATCTCGCCGCAGGGCCCCTACGGCGGTTTTAAGCAGAGCGGCTTCGGCCGCACCGGCGGCCTCGAGGGCCTCTACGAATTCCTGCAAGTCAAGAACATCCGTATCGGCATGGGCTGAAGCGTTTACAGTTCCAGGGTGACCAGAAGCGTCGCCGTGATCGGCGCGGGCCCGGGTGGGCTGGCCACGGCGCGCTGGCTCCTGGCGCAGGGCTTCGAGCCGACGATCTTCGAGAAGGCGCCGATGCTGGGCGGGCAGTGGACGGGCCTGCCCGGGCTGAGCGGCGTATGGCCGGGCATGCACACGAACAGCAGTCGCGTCCTGACCGCCTTCGGCGACCTCGAGCCCGAGACCGACCTCGTCTACCCGCCCAACCGCGAAATCCTCGGCTACCTGCATCGCTACGCCGACAAGTTCGGCCTCACCCCCCGCATCCGGCTCGACACGCGGGTCGACCTGATCGGACGTCACAGCGCGGGGTGGATCGTCCGTCACGGCGGCGCCGACGAGGTCTTCGCGCGGGTGGTGGTCGCAACGGGCAGGTTCCACACGCCCGCCATCCCCGCGGTGCCAGGTCTCGAGACGTTCGCCGGGGCCGCCGGGGCCATCGCGAGCTACCAGTACCGCGACCCCGCGCCGTACCGCGACAAACGCGTTCTGGTGGCCGGCTGCGCGATCAGCGCCCTGGAGATCGCCGCGGACCTGGCGCACCTGGGCGCGGCGCGGGTGGTGGTGACCCAGCGGCGGCAAAGGTATGTCCTGCCGAAGTTCGCCGCTGGCGTGCCCTCAGATAGCCGGATCTACACGCGATACGGCGCCCTGGCGAGCGAGCGCCTTCCGGCGGCCGAGATCGACCGTCAGCTGAGGGAGATCGTCGTCGAGGCGGCGGGAAGCCCCGAGCAGTACGGGGCGCCGCCGCCCGACCCGTCGCTCTTGGCGGCCGGCGTGACGCTCAATCAGCATTACCTGCCGCTCGTCGCCGAGGGGCGGATCACAATGCGGCCGTGGATGAAGGCCATCGCGGGCACGCGCGTCACCTTCGCCGACGGGAATGCCGAGGACTTCGACGGGATCGTGTTCGGCACCGGGTTCACCTTGTCCCTGCCCTTCTTGAGCGAGGAGGTCCGCGCCATCCTCGACCTCGACACGGTGCATATGGACGCCGACCGCTACACGTTCCACCCCGATCTGCCCGGCATGGCCTTCGTCGGCATGTGGGACCAGTCGGGCGGATACTTTGTGCCGCTGGAACTTCAAGCCCGGTGGATCGCGTACGCGTGGGGCGGCGCCATCCCGGCCACCGCCGAGGACGACCAGCGCAGATCGATCGGTGCATATCGCGCGCGGCGAGGGTTACCGCAGAAAACCCAAATGAACCTCGCGGCAACCACTTTTGCCCGAGCCGCCGGGGTGGAGCCACATCTGGACGACTGGCCGCGGCTGCGGCGGGCCCTGCTGTTCGGTCCGCTGGCACCCAGTTGTTTTCGCCTCGACGGCCCGGACGCGTTGGCCGCCGCGCCAACTCGATTCGCGCGCGACGCCGCAGCCTTCGGTGCGATCACGTCGAACGAGCTGACCGGGCGCGAAGCGAAGTACTGGTCGCTGGTCGAAACCGCGGTGAGCTGACGGCGCGGCGCTAGGCCAGTGTCGCGAACTCGGCCTGCAACTCATCCAGGCGGCGCAGAGTCTCGCCGCGGGGCTCGGTGGGCAGTTCCACCAAAACCTGTTCCAGCCCGAGTGCACGGTAGCCCTCGAGTTCTTGCGCCGAATGCCTCCCCATGTGGGTTGCGATCACCGGCACGTCGTGGCCGGCGGCGGCGCGCAGTTCGGCGATCTGACCCGAAAGGGCATCCGCCGACGGGCTCATGGCAAGCCAGCCGGCCTTGAGCCGGGCGATGCGCTCAAAGCTCGCCGGCCCCCCGCCCAGGTAGAGCGGCGGGTACGGCCGCGTGACCGGCTTCGGCCAGCTGTAGATCGGATCGAAATCGACGAAGTCGCCGTGAAATTCGGCCTCCTCCTGCGTCCAGATCTCGATCATCGCGCGCAGCCGTTCCTCGACCACCCGCCCACGAACCTTGGGGTCGACGCCGTGGTTGGCGATCTCTTCGCGCAGCCAGCCCACCCCCACGCCGAAGCGAAATCGTCCCCGGGAGACCAGATCAAGCGACACGACCTCCTTGGCCGTCAGGATCGGATCGCGCTGCGGGACCAGCGCGATCCCGGTCCCCAGCAGAAGGTGCTCGGTCGCGACCGCCGCCGCCGTCAACGCGACGAACGGATCGAAGGTGCGGTAGTACTTCCGCGGGACGGGGCCGCCCATGGGATACGGCGTCTTGGCGTTGACCGGGATGTGCGAGTGCTCCGCCAAGAACAGCGAGGCAAACCCCCGCTCCTCGAGCGCCCGGGCCAGCTCGACCGGGCCGATGCCCTCGTCGGTGATGAACGTCAGTACACCCAACCGCACGCTTGCTCCCGTCGTCATTGCGAGTTCTCCCCTCGCGGAGTCCGGCGGGTCGCGCCCCAGAGCCCGACACCGACGCCAACCACGGCGCCGCCCAGGCCGATCAGCCGTTGCGAGGGCTTCAATTCATCGTGCACGCTGACCCCGCCGAGCAGATCGGCCGCGTCGGCGCCGCCGGAGGCCAGAAACCAGCCGCGGGTGTTCTTGCCGCGCAGCGCCGCCGCCGCGAGCAGCCCCCCGATCAACGCATCCCGATAGCCCATCGAGCGCAGCAGCAGTTGCGCCGTCGGCGTCGGCTTTTCCGGATCGCCCCACCACCGGTTCGCGCGGAGCGGATCGACGAGGAAGGAGATGCCCGACGCGAGACGGATGCTGCCGGCCAAAAGAGCTGCACGATCAATCGACATGGCCGCAGCCTAGGGCCGATCGACCTGGTGAACCACAGTTCACTGAAATTGCCGTTTTCAGACGACCCGTATCCTCCGGATTCCGGCAAAAAATATCCGGCCCCGTCGCACGCGCTCAGCAAACACATTCCGCCAGCAACTGTTGACCGTATCGCCCCTACGGCCTGCACACGCCACCAACCACAACCCCGAGACCTGCGGTGGGCGTTGCACGCCGATCCCGCAGCCAGACAATTGCGCATTGGTCTAATAGGGCGCCCGCGAACATTGCGGTGGCTCCGGCGCATTCGGTGACGACGATTGCCCCGGCGCGGGCTTCTCGAAAGCGGTGTGGACGAGCGATCAGCGGATTATTTTTGTTAACTATGACGGGACAGGGGGATCCGGCAGCACGTCCGCAGCAATACGTCGGCCACACAGTCACACCTCGGCGCAAGAAGCTCGCGCCCGACCCCGACGTGCGCCGCGCCATCGTGGACGCCGCGTCGAAATCGGTTCGCGAGCAGGGGGTTCGGGGGCTCAGCGTCGCCACGGTTCTGGAACGCGCCCGGCTGAGTACCCGGGCGTTCTATCGACACTTTGATTCCAAGGACCAGTTGGTGGCCGCGGTCTTTCTCGAGATGACGCGCAGCGAGGTGTCGCGGCTGAAGGCCAGGATGTCGGAAGCCACCGACCCCGTCGAGGCCGTGGCCGCCTGGATCGACGGAAGGCTCGACCTCGCGTTCGACGAGGAGATCAAAGCGGAACTGCGGCAAGTATCCCTGGAGGCCCAGTCGAAATCGTTCTCCCTTCCCGAGATGGTGACGCCCGCCTACGGTGCGATCCTCGAACCGCTCGTCGAGCAGCTGCAGCGCGGCCTGGAGCTCGGCGTGTTCAAGGACATCATTCCGGCGACGGCCGCGAAATCGATCCACGGCGTGGTGTGGGCCGGCACCCAGCGGCAGTGGGCGACGAATCACTGGGACCGCAACGAGGTCCGCGAACGAGCGGTGCGGTTCTGCCTGCGCGGGCTGGGCGTGGCGCCCCACATCATCGAAGAGCTCACCGCGCGTAACGAAGCCGCGAGCTAGCGGAAACGCACCTCTCCTGAAATTAATGTTTCCGTTAACGGTTCAACGGGGTACCTACGCGCTATGACACGTCTGTGCAACCGGACCAGCCTCGACTGACGGCCATGAGCGCCCCCCTCACGCGACGACGGAACAAGCTCGATCCCGACCCCAACGTGCGGTGCGCCATCGTGGCTGCCGCTTCGAGATCGATGCACGAGCACGGCGTCCGCGGACTCAGCGTCGCCACCGTGCTGGAACACGCGCAGCTGAGCACCCGCGCGTTCTACCGACACTTCGATTCCAAGGACCAGTTGGTCGCGGCCGTCTTTTTGGAGCTGGCCCGGCACGAAACGCAGCGGCTGCGAGGGAAAATGGCGACCACGGCCGACCCGGTCGAGGCGGTCGTCGCGTGGGTCGACGGGCGACTCGAACTCGCCTTCGGCGAAGGCGCCGAGAACGGCGGCCGCCGCCTGACCCTGGACGCCCACTCGAAGGGGGTGTCCTCTCCCGAGATGGTCGCCCCCGCCTACAGCGCGATACTCGAACCGCTCGTCGAGCAGCTGGAGCGCGGCCTCGAACTCGGCGTGTTCGAAGACATCGTCCCGACGACCGCCGCGAAATCCATCCACGGCGTGGTGTGGGCCGGCACGCAGCGGCAGTGGGCCACACATCATTGGGACCGCACCGTGGTTCGTGAACGTGCGCTGCGGTTCTGCCTGCGCGGACTGGGCGTTTCGCAGCACCGGATCGAACAGGTCACCGGGCGGCGCACCGGAGCCGGCTGAGCGCAGGCCGTTCTACTTGGCCGGGCAGGCCGCGGCGATTTGCGGCGACGCCGGCCACAACGCCACCGTCAAACCGAAGGCCGCGACGTCGGATCCTGCGGGCAGCACGCTTTCCAGCCGCGTCTGCATTCGCTGCGTTTCCTCGGTGTGCAGGACGGCCCAGCCGAAGCCGATGGCCAGGTAGGGAATCGCTAGCCACAACGCAACCTCGATCAGCGCCCCGACGCTGACCTCGTATTGCAGCACGCGCCGCAGCAGGTCCATCGAGATGTGAGGGTCTCACAGGCGGTTGGGGATTCGCTACCATGGCCGTCATGGCCGAGCCGTCCCCGGCTGGCGACGAAACGTTCGCGCTCAACCGCGCGGAGACGGTTGCCGTACCCAACAACCCAGCAGCGGATGCCGCCGATCGCACCTCCCCGCACGACAACGACGACGACGCCGGGGGTGACGCGGGCAGCGACCGCCAATCCTGGAGCGCCACGTGGCGCAAGGCCGGTGCGCTGCTCGTCGGTGGTCTCGCCCTCGCGGGGGCGATCATTCTCACCTTTTGGCTGCTGAGCCCGGACCCCAAGGGCGCTTCGCCGGCCGCGCCCAAGGGCAGCGCGGCGTCCACGCCTGCCACCCCGTCGGCCTCGGCCGCGCCGTCGTCCATCGTCTCCACGCCGGACCAGGACAACAAGTACGTGCAGAACCTGAACGACCACGGCATCTCGTTCGCCAATCCCGAGGCGGCCATTTCCAACGGCAAGACGGTGTGCACCGACATCGGTCGGGGGGTACCGGTGCCCCAGATCGTCAGCGCGTTTCACGAGAGCAACCCGGGGCTCGACGCCGAGACGTACGTGAGCATCTCCGTGCACGCCTACTGTCCGCAGAACGCCAACCTCGTCGGCGGAGGGCCGTAGCAAGGCGCCGATATCCTGTACGGACCGCCGCAGAAGTGACACACTTCGACATCGACTAGTGACGTGTCGTTGAAACCGAGGAATGCAAACGGTGCGATATTGATTGGACGTGGCATTACCCGGGGAAGCCCGGCAGGGGGTAGACGTGGTCCGCGAAGTGGCAGCACCCTTGCCGCGCATCCGGGAGTCATAGGAGGCGGCGGATGACTGTCGAGGGCCGCGATGTCCCGACTGGATCGGCGCCTCGTCACGTGCCACGGCCAGTTCGCCGAAGGCAGACGCCCGCCGGTGTCCTGGTTGCGGCGGCAGCCTTCGCCGCGGCCGGCCTGGCCGGCCTCATTTCCGTGGGCGTATACCTGTCGCGCGACAAGACGGCGACCTCGCCGGGTCCGCAGACCGTGACGATCAGCGCGTCGTCGGCGGCGATTGCCCCGGCCGACGGAGCGGACGCCCAATTCCTGTCCCTGCTGGACGGCTACGGCATCAAGGACAACGGCAAGGCCGCGATCCGGCAGCGGTTCATGGAGCTGGGCCACCACACCTGCTTTTTGCTGTTGCCGCCGCGCCCGCAGTCACTCGAGTTGACGGTGAACAACATCTTGTCCGCCCAGGACCAGGACACCGCCGCCGGCAATCGGTGGCCGATGCGTTTCACCCACGACGACGCGGAGCACCTGGCACAGTCCGCCATCACCGCGTATTGCCCGAGCGCGCAGAAGTAGGTCTGGGGCGGCTTCCCTATCTGCGCCGCGGGGCACTGCCGTACAGGCGCAATGCCTGGGCCGCGGCGGTGGCCACTTCACCACGCAGATCCGAGATCGGTGGGCTGCCGCGCAGGTGGATCGAATTGGAGAGCAGCACGACATAGGTATCTGAGCCGGGGTCCATCCACAACGTGGTTCCGGTGAAGCCGGTGTTGCCGAAGCTGCCGACGGGAAAGACGGTGCCGCGGGGCCTGGAAAAGCCCGTATCGATGTCCCAGCCGAAGCCGAACAGGTTTTGCCCCCCGATCGCCGGGTAGTGGCCGGCCCGGACGGCTTCATTGGCCGCTTCGACCTGGCGCGCGGAATGACCGGGCTGCTGGGGAGTCGTCATCAGCGCGAGGGTCGCGGTCTGCAGCGGAAAGCTGCTCGGCCGGCCCGCAAGCCGATCGAGTAGGGCCTGCGCATAGCTGCCGACATCGTGCGCCGTCGCGAACACACCGGCATTCCCGGCCACTCCCCCCATGCGACGCGCGGTCGGGTCATGCACGGTGCCGCGAAGCAGGTAGCCATAATCCGGGTTCTTGCTCGGATCGGCCCGGCTTTCCTCGTCGAGGGCTGTCGGCGCGATGCGCGGCAAGAGACCGGCGTTCCATGCCTCCGGGGGGCAACTTTCGGGCTCGCGTCGCGTCGGCGGGGGAACCCACGCCACCGCGGCCCCTCGAAGCCCGTGTGGGCCACAGGCTTTGGCCGCCGGAAGATAGCGGGTTTCGTTCATCCCAAGCGGCGCAAAGACGTTGTGCTGAACGTAAACGTCTTCGGCCTCGCCGGCGACTTTTTCGAGCAGCGCGCCCAGCAGGATGTAGTTGATGTCGGAGTAGCGGAAGGTCGCGCCGGGGCCCGACTGCAGCGGCGTGCTGAGCGCGCGATGGATGCCTTCTGCTTTGTCGGCGCCGGCCAGTCCCCACGGGTCGCCCAGGTTGACGTCGATCCCCTCGCCCGATGTGTTCGTGAGCAACATCCGGACCGTCACCTCGGCGCGCTGCGGGTCGTTCGCCGGGTTGAAGTCCGGCAGATACTTCTGTACCGGATCGTCGAACGCCACCTTGCCCTGTTCGTACAGCTGCATGACGGCAGTCGCGGTTGCGAGACACTTTGTCAGCGAGGCCAAATCGAAGATGGTGTCCTCGGTCATCGGCTCCGCGGGCGCGGGCGACCCGTCCAGCCCCATCTCGCCGGCCAGCTTGCGCTCCCCATAAGCCTGGTGAAAGACGACCTTGCCGCCGTGCCCGACCAGCACCACCGCACCCGGCAGTCGCCGCGCCGCGATCGCGTCGTTCATCAACGTGGAGACGGCGGCGAATTCGGGTGCCGGCGGTTCGGGTGGGGGCTGCAGCACCGGCGGCGCCGGCGACACCGGCAGGACCGGCGACGCCGGCGGTGTCTCGCTGACCGCCGTGTGCGCCGCGTCGCCCGGCGAGCAAGCCGTGGCGAGGACAAGCAGGACGGCGCCGACGGCAAGGACCTTGCGCACCGAGTGCTTACCGGGCATGCCGCAAGCCTAAGTCGGCGGCTTGGCCGCGCGCAGTCCTATAGTTGATGCGCGGTGGCATCCCCATTCACGACCCGGCGCCGGAGGCTTTTGGCGCCGGCCCTCACGGCGGCAGCCGCCGTCGTGCTGGCGCAGTGCGCCCCCACGCCGCCACCGCGGGTGGCCGCACCGCCACCGCCGACCGCCACGCCGTCCGCGCCTGGGGCCACGTCCCCCGCCGCCGCGACCGTTGCGCCGGTGACTCCCGCGGAACTCGGCGCGAGCTGGCGGCCGGGCTGTCCGGTCCAACCGGCGCAGCTCCGGCGGGTCGACGTCGACCACCTCGGTTTTGACGGCCAGACTCACCGCGGCGCATTGATCGTGCACGAAGACCTGGTGCCGGAGGTCATCACGATCTTCGAGCAGCTTTACCGGCTGCGCTTTCCCATCGGGAAGATCCGCACGCTCGACCACTACCCGGCCGCCGACGACGAACTATCCATGGCGGACAACAACACGTCGGCGTTCAATTGCCGCGGCATCCCCGGATCCGATCAATGGTCTCCACACGCGTACGGCCGGGCGATCGACCTGAACCCGCTCGTTAACCCGTGCGTTTACTCCGGCGGCGCATTCGTACCGGCGAACGCAGCGCCCTACGTGGACCGCAGCCGCACCGACCCGGGACTCCTCCACGACGGGGACCCGGCCGTTCGCGTCTTCACCGACCGCGGCTGGCGGTGGGGCGGCGCCTGGACGGCTCCCCTCGACTACCAGCATTTCGAGCGGTCCTGAGCCGTCAGGAGCCGGACGGGCCGGCCGCGCTGATATGCGACCAAGGCTGGTGAGGTCGATCCTTCAAATAGCCCCGCTGCCAATTCCACTGCGGGTGCATGCGAAGGAAGTCCTCGGCGACGAACTCGGCGCCGTCGGCCCGACCGAACCTCGCCCACATGCTCATCGACTCGACATCAGCGGCTGAGACGACCTTGCCGTCCACCGATCCGTGCGGGACGAACGCCGTCACGTTGTTGAACTGACAAGGATCGACGTCGTAATGCGCGCAAATTGTCCGGGCGGACGGTTGCACGTGGCCCAGATACGGGTCGAACGTGTCACCGAGCATTCGGCGGGCGACATCAACGTCGATGTGGCCGTCGTGCCCGGCAAGGAGCTGTTGCCAGCGAACCTCCCGCGCGCCATCCGGTGACCGAATGTCACTGAATCCCGTCGCTCGGCATTCCAGGTTGCGGATCCGGGGGTCCCACGGCGCATTGTCGCCCCAGAAGTAGCCGTCCGTCTTGCGTAGCAGGCTCTGATACAGCAAACCCTGTTCGTAGCGGGCGATTTCACCGGTCTTGACATCACCGATCAACCACGAACAGGCGTAACCCCCATTGTTGTCGGTGTTGAGGATCTCGACCCAGTCGTCGATATCACGAGCGTACTGAGCCGCGTTGCGCGCGCGAACGAACTCCGGTGCGCGAGTTTCGTCATAACCCTTCGCCCCGTCGTAGCCACTGATCGTCGTCTCGCAGATGGCCAGCCCGGCGCCGGTCACCCAGAAATCGGTCATGCTCGCAACCCAGCCCGGCGCGGTTTGCAGGACCATCCGGTTGCCGTCTTCGGGCGTCAGGTCCAAGATGACGTTCTCGATCTGTCCCTGCCAGAAGTCGGTAAAGCTGGTGTGCCCCATCACGATTGATCCGTCGACGGTCGCGCTGCCCGCGGCGACGAAGGCGCTGCAGTGGGTGCCTTGGCTGCCGGTGGGCGCCAAGGCGCTGTACCGACCGGAGTGCTTCGGCCACCAATATCCGGTGAGTTCCATCCAGTCGTTCATGCCGAGCACGTCATTGAACCCCGCCGGGACTCCGGCCGCGGTCAGGCCGGCGGCGATCCCCTCCATCTCCTCGCGCAGCTCGCCGGGGACCTTGTCGGCATGCAATTCGCCGGCCTTGTCGACGAAGAACTCGTAATCCATGCCGGTGTGCTGGTAAGTCATCTCACGATGCACGCGCAGTGACTCCGCGTACTCGGCGGCCACGAGGTAGCCGTACTGAAAGCCGCGCGCCGCCGGCGATCCTTTGACCGCGATGTGGATCCACCCGTCGACCTCGCGGCGCGACGCCTGGTCGAGCCATGCCCGCTGTTGGGCGGTGAGTTCGGTGGCTTCCACCGGGCGGCGCAACGGCGGGACGCTTCGGTACGGTTCGGGGCTTGAGTTTTTCGGCTGGGTGGTCATGGGTTCTTTCGGTAAGTCGACAGTCAGTCCTTGGCCTACCCACATCGAGTCCCGATTAACGTTCGGCTAGACGTCGTAATACAGAGCAAACTCATATGGCGTTGGCCGCAAATTGACCGGGGCGATCTCGTAATCGCGCTTATAGGTGATCCACGCGTCGATCAGGTCGGGTGTGAAAACGCCCCCCTCGGTGAGGTATTCGCTGTCTTCCTCCAGGCGGTCGATCACCGCGGACAGAGTGGTGGGCGCCTGCGGGATTTCCGCGGCCTCTTCCGGCGGCAGCTCGTAGAGGTCCTTGTCGACCGGCGGGGGCGGCTCGATCTTGTTCTTGATGCCGTCCAGCCCGGCCATCAGCTGTGCCGCGAAGGACAGATACGGGTTACCCGACGCGTCGGGGCAACGGAACTCCAGCCGCTTGGTCTTCGGGTTGTTGCCGGTGATCGGGATGCGCACGCACGCCGAGCGGTTGCGCTGGCTGTAGACCAGGTTGATCGGGGCCTCGTACCCGGGAACGAGGCGCTTGTAGGAATTGACCGTGGGGTTGGTGAAGGCCAGCAACGACGGCGCGTGGTAGAGCAAACCGCCGATGTAGTGCCGCGCGAGGTCGGACAGGCCGGCGTAGCCGGTCTCGTCGTACATCAGCGGGAAGCCGTCCTTCCAGAGCGACTGGTGGCAGTGCATGCCGGAGCCGTTGTCGCCGAAGAGCGGCTTGGGCATGAACGTCACGGTCTTGCCGGCCTGCCACGCGGTCTGCTTGACGATGTACTTGTACATCTGATGGTCGTCGGCCGCGTGCAGCAGGGTGTTGAACTGGTAGTTGATCTCGGCCTGACCGCCGCTGCCCACCTCGTGGTGACCCTTCTCCAGGGAAAAGCCGGCCCGGCTCAGGTGGGTGAGCATCTCGTCGCGCAGGTCGACGTAGTGGTCGGTGGGGGCCACCGGGAAGTACCCGCCCTTGGGACGGACCTTGTAGCCGAGGTTGGGCCCCCCGTCCGACTCGGCCTCCGCGCCGGTGTTCCACCAGCCCGACGTCGCGTCCACCTTGTAGAACGAGGTGTCTGTCCGCGAGTCGAAGCTGACCGAGTCGAAGATGTAGAACTCGGCTTCCGGGCCGAAGTACGCGGTGTCCGCAACGCCGGAGGCGATCAGGTAGTTCTCCGCCTTGCGGGCGACGTTGCGCGGATCGCGCGAGTACACCTCGAGGGTGAACGGGTCATGCACGAAGAAGTTCAGGTTCAGCGTCCTGGCGGCGCGGAACGGGTCGATCGTCGCGGTTTCCGGATCGGGAAGCAGCAGCATGTCGGACTCGTGGATCGATTGGAACCCGCGGATGGAGGAGCCGTCGAAGGCCAGGCCCTCTTCGAACACGTTCTCGTCGAACGCGTAGATCGGAATCGTGAAGTGCTGCATGGTGCCCGGCAGGTCGCAGAACCGGACGTCGACATACTCGATGTCCTCATCCCTGGCGAGTTTGAAGATGTCGTCGGGCGTCTTTTCGGACACAGATGCTCCTTTGCGCAAGGCTTTTCACGTGGGCCGCAGTGTTGCGATGGCTCTCTCTACGCCACGACTATTTCGTCCGCGTGACGAGCTTGAGTCGAACCTGTTGCGTCGCAGGAAGACCCGGGTTCTCGGGTGGCACTTTCCGTCCCGGTGGCCGATAGTTTCCCTATGCCGGACACCCCGAAGTAACAAACGCGCGAGACCACCTCGATGGCCGAGATTTTTCAGTTCCATCGCGAGATCATCGTCGCCGGCGACGACCCGCTGTCGAAGACGATCGCCGAGGAGCTCAGGGGCGCCGGCGCGCGGATCATCAGGATCGACACCGCCGCCGATCTGCTGGGCGCCGGTGTGCATCGCGCGCGCGCCGTTGTCTGCGCCGGGCCCAATGACGCTCTGAACCTCGAAATCGCCCTGTTGGCACGGGAATACAGCCCAACTGTCCGTGTGGTGGCCCGCTTGGCCAACGACGTGCTGCGCGAGGCGGTGACCGCCGTCAGCGGCCCGGGCGCGATCCTGGACGTCGCCGACCTGGCGACACCATCCCTCGTGGAGGCCGTGCTGTCGCGCAACGCGCACCAGTTCGAGACGGCCGGCATCGAGTTCGTCGTCTGGGGAGCCGAGGCGCCGTACGGCGCGACGCTGCGCGAGATCTACGCCGACCTGGCGCCGGTCGCGGTGGTGCATGGCAAGAACTCGCCCAATCCGGGCGAGGTGGTGCCGTGCCCGGGGCGGGACCTGCGGGTCTACGCCGGCGACTGGACCTCGATGATCGGCGTCAAGGACGAGTTGGAGGCCCGCGGGATACGGGTGCCTCCCGCGACCGCGACGCGCTCGCGCCACTCCCGGCTGCGGCGGATCATCGATGCCGCGCGCGCCATGCGCGACGACATGAACCCGATGCTGTTGCCGTCGTTGGTATTTGCGCTGGTACTCGTGCTCGTCTCGACCACCGTGATGCGCCTGACCTTTCACGACCCGCAGATGTCGTGGCTGGACGCCCTGTATTTCACCTCCGAGACCATCACCACGGTGGGCTACGGCGAGTTCAGCTTCGCCCAACAGCCCACCGCCCTGCGACTGTTCGTCGTCGGGTTGATGTTCGGCGGCGCGATCGTCACCGCCATCCTCGTCGCGTTCCTCGCCGACCTGATGCTGTCACGCCGCTTCGTGCAAACCGCCGGCCGGCTTCGGGCGCGCCACATGCGCAACCATGTCGTCGTCGTCGGGCTGGGTTCCATCGGCGTCCGCGTGGTCAGCGATCTGAGCGCCGCCGGATACGACGTCCTCGTCATCGAGCCGGACGAGAACAACCGCTTCCTGCCGGCCGTGGCGGACCTCGACGTGCCGGTGATCTTCGGGGATCCGACGATGCGCCAAACGCTGGAATCGGCGCGCGTCGACCGCGCCCGCGGAGTGGCGGTGGTGAACCAGGACGACATGGCGAACATCGAGACCGGGATCGTCTTGCTGGAGATCCTGGGCTCCGACACCAAGGTGCCGATCGTCATGCGCGTGCAGGGCCGGGCGCTGGGCGCGGCGGTGAATCGGCAATTCGGCTTCGAAAACGTGCGGTCGATCGTCGACCTCGCGGCCCCCTGGTTCATCGGTGCGGCGATGGGTTTGCAAGTGCTCGGAACGTTTTGGGTCGGGCAGCGCTCCTTCATGGTCGGCGGAATGATGGTGGCGCCGGGCAGCGAGCTGGACGGGCTGCGGATGGTGGAACTGTCCACCCAAACCCGCGTGATCGCGATCACCCGACCGGAAGGGCCGGTCAGGTTGCGTCCCCGCCGCGACGCGCGACTGAAAGCCGGCGACACCGTCTACATCATCGGCCCGTATCGCGAGCTGATCACCACGCTGCGCAAAGGCCAGCCGCCGCCGCAGACCGCAGTCAACGGGCAACGGGCGGCGGCACTGGCGGCGGCGCGTTCGCCGCACCGGCCGGACGTGCGCCCGCCGCGGTGGGCGCCGGAGCCGGACGCCTGACCACCGCCGGATCGGGCGAAGTTCGCGACAGAACGACCGCGCGGTGCAAAGGTAGGTCCAATGGATCGACGAGTTCTCTGCGTGCCGCTCGCGGTCGTCGCGGTCATGATGTGCCCGGCGGCGGGGCCGGCGGCGGCCGCCGTCGACGCGGAGTGCGGCGTCATCGTGCCGGCGGCCGATCGGCTGGAGAGCGCGTTCGCCCTGATCTCTCCCGCCGGAACACCGGCTTACGTGGCAAGCCAGGTTCGCAACGCCCTGGCCCCGCTGCACGGCTTGAAGAGTGCGGCCGCGGTCGACCTCCGAATCCGCTCGGACATGCTGGCCTCCCAGATCGACGCGAGCGACCCCTACCGACCGGCCAGCCCGCAGCAACTCGCCGGCGACCTCGCCAAGGCGCGACAACAGCTGGCCGTCGCTCGCGATTACTGCGCGCCGTAGCTACTGCTGCCCCCGTCTCCACTTCCGAATCTGGATGCGCTCGGCGCCGGGCCAGATGGCGTTGGCGGCCGGTGACGCGCAGAACGTCTCCTCGGCCTGGCGCAGGCTCATGTCGACGGCGTGGAGGCCGTCTTCCTGGTGGGCGCGGCAGACAACGGTCAGCACCCGGTGCGTGTCCGGGTCCACCTCCTCGGCCTCGATCGTCAACACCACGACGAGCGTGTACCCGGCTCCGGTCGGCAGATAGAAGGTGAGGTCCCGGCTGTCCAGCGCGCCGCCGTTGGTCACCAGATAGCCGTCGCCGCTGGGATAGACGGCCTGCCCGACCATCTGGGTGCGTTCGTAATGGTTGCGGTCACCCGGCGCGCGCCACACCGCGAACCGGGTGTTGGGGCTGCCATTGAACGGGTGTCGCGCGATCGGGATGATCAGCTCGTCGCGGCCGTCGCCGTCGACGTCGTTCAAGGCGACGCCCCCCGGGCTCGAGGGCTCCAGGAGCTCATCGATCGTCTGCACCACCTCGCCCGACGGATCGGTCACGACGACCTTCACCGCGCCGGGTCCGGAAAGCTCGGGCACGGACCAGTAGGTGACGGCGAAATCGAGGGCGCCGGAATGCATTCGGCAATCGGAATGCGGCGACGTGGCCTGCGGGCTGATCGGTGCGCCGCTCTGCGGGCACGGCGGCAGCGCGGTGTCGGCGGCCGCGGTGGGGCACACCGTACCCGCGGTGGCCATCGTCACGATCGCGATGAGGACCGGCAGCCGCTGCACAGCCGCGCACCTACCGTTTCGGCGTCGGCTGGGCCGGGGCGGGAGCGGGAGGCGGCCGGCGACGACGTGGCGGCCCCCGACGACGACGCGCGCCCCGACCGGTCGCCGAAGTTCAGGCTGCGGCCGAACAGCCCGAAGCGATGGGGCGCGGCCGTACTCGTGGCGGCGGCGCTCGCCGGCGGCGTGGTCGGGTTCGTCAAGTATCGCCAGGTGACCGGCCAGCTCGCGGAGCTCCGTCGACAGCAGGCCGATCGCGACACCGTGTCGCAGCTGGCCAAGGACTACGCGCTGAAGTCGCTGACCTATACCTTCGAAGACCCCGATGCCTTCTTCCGCTCCGTCGAAGACGGTGTGTCGCAGCAGCTCAAAGACAAATACGTCAACGCCAGCGATCTGCTCAAAAGCGTGATGCTGCAGGCCCAGGTCACCTCCACCGGTGAGGTGCTGGCCGTCGACCCGGTCGCGCAGCCCGGCGGGGTCTACCAGGTGGTGGTGTCGGCCCACCAAACCACCCGCAATCTGCAGAACCCGACGCCCAAGGTCTCGATCATCCTGTTGCAGGTCACCGTCAACAAGGTGGGCAATGGCTGGCAGGTTTCCGACATCGGCCCCAAGACCGGGTCCCACCCGCCGATCGAGCAGCAGATCCCGCCGGCTGCGCATGCTGACGTCCCGAGAGTCCCCGACGACG
>NZ_LZIS01000258.1 GCF_001667015.1 Mycobacterium sp. E3198
TTACGAAGAGTCGCAATCGATCTATGACGTTTCAGACGAGTTCTTCGCGCTCTTCCTAGACCCGACGATGGGGTACACCTGCGCGTATTTCGAGCGCGACGATATGACCCTCGAGGAGGCGCAGAACGCCAAGTTCGACCTGGCGCTGGGCAAGCTGAACCTCGAGCCCGGGATGACGCTGCTCGACATCGGCTGCGGCTGGGGCGGAGCGCTGCAACGGGCGATCGAGAAGTTCGATGTCAACGTCATCGGAATCACGCTCAGCCGCAACCAATTCGAGTACAGCAAGGCGAGGCTGGCCGCTATCCCCACCGAGCGCACCGTCGAGGTCCGGCTGCAGGGCTGGGAGAAGTTCGACGAGCCGGTGGACCGCATCGTCTCCATCGGCGCCTTCGAGCACTTCGGCCGCCAGCGCTGGGGCCACTTCTTCAAGATGGCCTACCGGGTGCTGCCGGCCGAGGGCGTCATGATGCTGCACACCATCACGCGTCCCACGTTCAAAGAGGCCAGGGCGCAGGGCAATCCGCTCACCCACGAAGTGGTCCACTTCACCCAGTTCATCCTGGCCGAGATCTTCCCGGGCGGCTGGCTACCGACGATCCCGTCGGTCGAGGAGCACGCGGAGGAGGTCGGCTTCAAGATCACGCGCACCCTCAATATTTGGGCGGCCAATTTGGCGGCCAACCGGGAAAAGGCCATAGCGATCCAGTCCCAAGAGGTCTACGACCGCTACATGAAGTACCTGACGGGTTGCGCCAAGCTGTTCCGCCAGGGCTACACCGACGTCAACCAGTTCACGTGTGAGAAGTAACCGGGCGCACGCGCCCGAGGCTACTTGGCCAGCGTGAACTGGCCGACGTTGCTGATGCCCTTGAGGAAAAAGTCCTCACAGCCCGTCAAATAGTGCATATAGCGGTCATAGACCTCTTCGGACTGGATCGCTATGGCCTTTTCCCGGTTGGCCGCCAAATTGGCCGCCCAAATATT
>NZ_LZIS01000259.1 GCF_001667015.1 Mycobacterium sp. E3198
CCGTGCGCAGCTGCTGGACGGGGTCCTCGTGCTCGACGGGCAGATACGGCAGCATCGCCGAGCTCACCGGCGCCGGCGCGCGGCGCGCAGGCACCCGAGCCAGGCGTATCGAGCGCACCCGTCGGCGCGCTATTGACCCGGACCCGGCCGCGCCCGGCACCGTGAGAAGGTGGGTGCATGCCGGTCACGATCGACCCGCGCCGCCACGACGCGGTACTGTTCGACGCCGCCTCGGTCGAGCCCGCGCTGGCCGGGCGGCTGCGCGACGCCGGCGTCGGCGTCTTCTCCTGGGGCGGTGACGAGTCGGCGATTCGCCCGGGGCGATCTGCCGTCGTGACCGGCGACCCGGGAATCGCGCGGGCGGCACGCGACGGCGGCTTCGCGATGGTCATCGGCGTCGGGGACGCGGACGAACTCCGCCGCTGCGGCGCCGACGCGGTGATCGCCGATGCGAACGAGGTCGCCGTGCGGACCGGCGACCGCCGGATGTCCCGGCTGCCCGACGCTTCAGAGGCCTTGGGCGCCTTGGCCGAGCGCAGGCCGGCGGTGTTCTACGACTTCGACGGCACCCTGTCGGACATCGTCGACGATCCGGACGCGGCCCGGCCCGTCG
>NZ_LZIS01000260.1 GCF_001667015.1 Mycobacterium sp. E3198
CTGGGCCACCCTCGGCGTCACGTCGACGTTGACCGTCGCCAGCGCCCACGTGCCGTCGTCCTGGACGGCCATGTCGGACAGAGTCTCGAGGATTTGCACGCAGGCGTCGCTGCGCGGCGACCACAGCAGCACCACGACCGGGACCTCGTCGGACCGGACGATAACTTGTTCTTCGAAATTGGCCTCGGTGACCTCCGTGCCACCCGGCGTGGGAGGCGCCGCCGGGCCGCCCGGGCCGGCGGCAGAAGCGTTCTGCTGGGCTCGCTGCTTGAGGCCGGACAGGTCGACCGCACCGGCAAGTGCGGGCCCGATCGAGGGTCGCGGACGCGTCACGCCGTCAAGTTTGTCATGCGCTCCGGACACCCAGCCACCCGGTCGCGGCGCCGCACTAGCGGCCCTGATCGGCCATTATGACCAAGGTCACAAACTTTCGCCCCCAGCTAACTCCAGCAACGCCGGCGGGGGGCTAACCCGCCCGCAGGATCAGCGCGTCCCCCTGGCCGCCGGCCCCGCAGAGGGCCGCGACGCCGTAGCCGGAACCGCGCCGCGCCAATTCCAGGGCCACGTGCAAAGTGATCCTGGCGCCCGACATGCCGATCGGGTGACCGACCGCGATCGCGCCGCCGTTGACGTTGACGATCTCGGGATCGACACCCAGTTCGCGGGTCGAGGCCAGGGCCACCGCGGCAAACGCCTCGTTGATCTCCACGACGTCTAGTTGGTCGACGGCGATGCCCTCGCGGCCGAGCGCTTTCTTGATCGCGTTGGCCGGCTGGGACTGCAGCGTCGAATCCGGTCCGGCCACCACCCCGTGCGCGCCGATCTCCGCCAGCCAGGAAAGCCCGAGTTCCTGCGCTTTCGCCTTGTTCATCACCACGACCGCGGCCGCGCCGTCGGAAATCTGCGACGCCGAGCCGGCCGTGATGGTGCCGTCGCGGCGAAACGCCGGCTTGAGGCCGGCCAGGGACTCCGCGGTGGTGTTGGCGCGGATCCCCTCGTCCTCGCTGAACTGCAACGGATCACCCTTGCGCTGCGGGATATTGACCGGCACCACCTCGTCGGCAAAGACACCGTCCTTCCACGCCGCGGCCGCCTTCTGGTGGGACCGTGCAGCAAATTCGTCCTGCTCGGCCCGGGTGAACTTGTCGACGTCGTTGCGCTGCTCGGTGAGCGCGCCCATCGGCTGGTCGGTGAACACGTCGTGCAGGCCGTCGTAAGCCATGTGGTCCAGCACCGTGACGTCGCCGTACTTGTAGCCCGCCCGGCTGTCCATCAGCAGGTGGGGCGCCTTCGTCATCGACTCCTGGCCGCCGGCCACCACCACGTCGAACTCCCCGGCGCGAATGAGCTGGTCAGCCAGCGCGATGGAGTCGATGCCGGACAGGCACATCTTGTTGATGGTCAGCGAGGGAACGTCCCAGCCGATGCCCGCCGCGACCGCCGCCTGACGCGCCGGCATCTGACCGGCCCCGGCCGTCAGCACCTGGCCCATGATCACGTACTCGACCGCCGAGGCCGGGAGCTTCGCCTTCTCCAGCGCCCCGGCGATCGCGATCGCGCCCAGGTCGCTCGCCGAAAAATCCTTCAGCGAGCCCATCAGCTTCCCGATGGGCGTCCGCGCCCCAGCAACTATTACCGACGTCGTCATGAGTACCTCCTAAGCGTGCCCGGACGGCCGATTCGGCATCCTGGAGAAGCGCAATCTTTGCCGTCAGGTTACCGTTACGTGATGACGACCGATCAAGTTGACGCCCGTCACCTCCTGGCCACCTCCTTGGTGACCGGCCTGGATCACGTCGGCATCGCGGTCGCCGACCTGGACGCCGCAATCACCTGGTACCACGACCACCTCGGCATGATCCTGGTGCACGAGGAAGTCAACGACGACCAGGGCATTCGCGAGGCGATGCTGGCCGTCCCCGGGACCACCGCCCAGCTCCAGCTGATGGCCCCGCTCGACGACTCGTCGACGATCGCGAAGTTCATGGAGAAGCGCGGACCGGGCATCCAACAGATGGCCGTTCGGGTCAGCGATCTCGACACCATCTGCGAGCAGCTGCGTGAGCAGGGCGTGCGACTCGTCTACGAGGCGCCCCGCCGCGGCACAGCAAACTCGCGGATCAACTTCATCCATCCCAAGGACGCCGGCGGGGTCCTGATCGAGTTGGTCGAGCCGGCCTCTTAAGCGCGGCAGTCAAGACCACTTTCGGGTGGGCCCGCGAGTTGCGCGGTTGGCCCAGCACGGCGTGTGCCAATGCCGCCGGTCATCGGCGCCCTGCGGACCTTCGGTGGGCCACACCACCAGATGTGCCGTGCCGGAAGCGATTTCGTGATCACAACCGGGGCAGCGATAGGTCTTGACCGCCCGGGCCGCGGCGACGGGGCGCACTTCGTATTCGTAGCCGTCGGGCCCCGTCTCCACCCGGTGCGGAACCGGCGGGAGCGACACCGGGCGCTGCCGGCGGGGCGGTGGGCGGCGCCGAGGCATGTCCGACAGTCTAGTTGGGTACGTCAGAACAGCCGGTACTCGTCGCTGTCCATGCCGCGCATCTTGTCGTAATCGAGCGTGACGCAACGGATCCCGCGGTCGACGGCCAGCGTGCGCGCCTGCGGTTTGATCTGCTGAGCGGCGAAGATTCCCTTGACCGGCGCCAATACGCTGTCGCGGTTGAGCAACTCGAGGTAGCGGGTGAGCTGCTCCACGCCGTCGATCTCGCCGCGGCGCTTGATTTCCACCGCGACGGAACCCCCGCGCTCGTCGCGACAGAGCAGATCCACGGGACCGATCGCCGTCATGTACTCGCGGCGCACCAACGTGTATCCCTCGCCCAGCAACTGGACGTGCTCGGCGAGCAACGCCTGCAGGTGCGCCTCGACGCCGTCCTTCACCAAGCCGGGGTCGACGCCCAGATCGTGGCTGGAGTCGTGCTCGATCTCCTCGACGGTGATGCGCAGCTGCTCGCCCGCCTTGTTCTCCACCACCCACAGCGGCACGTCCCCACCGAGTTCTTCGGTCAACCAGCATGGCGGGCTCATCCAGTTCAACGGCTTGTAGGCGCGGTCGTCGGCGTGCACGCTGACCGACCCGTCGGCCTTGAACAGCAGCAGCCGACGCGCCGACGGGAGATGTGCGGTGAGCCGGCCGACGTAGTCGACGGTGCATTGGGCGATGACGAGGCGCACCCGACTCACCTTAGAGCGAGCCGCACAAATTAGGCTTGCGCCACGATGTTGGCCGAAAAGAGCGTGGCACAACGTATCGGCCGGGTGCTCGAGCGGGTTACCCGGCAGAGCGGGCGCCTGCCCGAAACGCCCGCGTACGGGTCGTTGCTCCTCGGGCGGGTGTCGGAAAGCCAGCGGCGTCGCCGCATCCGCATCCAGGTCATCATGACCGTGCTGGTCCTCGGGGCGAACCTGATCGGTATCGCCGCGGTGTTGCTGATCGTGGCGGTGGCGGTTCCCGAACCGAGCGTGTTCGAGGACGCACCGGCGTGGCTCACGTTCGGGGTCGTGCCGGCCTACATCGCGCTGGCCTTGGCGGTGGGCACCTATTGGATCACGCGGCGGACCGTCCTCGCGTTGCGCTGGGCGATCGACGAGCGCGCCCCGACCAGCGACGACGAGCGCAACACCTTTCTGGCCCCGTGGCGCATCGCCGCGTTCGACCTCATCCTCTGGGGCATCGGGACGGTCGTGCTGACCACCCTGTACGGCCTCATCAACACGTTGTTCATCCCGCGGTTCTCCGTCGCGGTCGGTTTCGGTGGGGTCCTGGTGGCCACGGGCAGCTATCTGCTGGCCGAGTTCGCGCTGCGACCGGTGGCCGCCCAGGCGCTCGAGGCGGGGCCTCCGCCGCGGCGGTTGTCGTCGGGCATCATGGGCCGGACCATGGTGGTCTGGTTCCTGGGTTCGGGCGTGCCAGTCATCGGCATCGGTCTGCTGGCCATGTTCGAGATCTTGCTGCGGAATCTGACCCAAACCCAGTTCGCCGTCGGCGTGCTCATCCTGTGCGTCGCCACGCTGATCTTCGGTTGCGCCTTGATGTGGATCCTGGCCTGGCTGACCGCGACACCGGTGCGGGTGGTGCGCGCGGCGCTGCGCCGCGTCGAGCAGGGCAACCTGCGCGGCGACCTGGTGGTGTTCGACGGCACCGAGCTCGGCGAGCTGCAGCGGGGTTTCAACGCGATGGTCGACGGTCTGCGCGAGCGTGAGCGCGTGCGCGACCTTTTCGGCCGGCACGTCGGCCGGGAGGTCGCGCTGGCCGCCGAACGCGAGCGACCGAAACTGGGCGGCGAAGAACGCCATGTCGCGGTCGTCTTCATCGATATCGTCGGCTCCACGCAATTGGTGACCACTCAACCGCCGACCCAGGTCGTCGAAGTGCTCAACCGGTTTTTCGCGATCGTCGTCGAGGAAGTGGACCGCCATCGCGGCCTGGTCAACAAGTTCGAGGGCGACGCCTCGTTGGCCATCTTCGGGGCCCCGAACCACCTGGACTCGCCCGAAAACGAGGCGCTGGCCGCGGCGCGCCGCATTGCCGAACGGCTCGCCGGCGAGATGTGTGAGCTCGACGCCGGCATCGGCGTGGCGGCCGGCCAGGTCGTCGCCGGCAACGTGGGCGCCAAGGAACGGTTCGAATACACCGTCATCGGCGAGCCGGTCAACGAGGCGGCGCGGCTGTGCGAACTGGCCAAGTCGCGCCCGGGCAAATTGCTTGCGACCGCAGGGGCGCTCGAGGGCGCCAGCGAAGAAGAGTGTGCCCGTTGGTCTTTGGGCGACACCGTGACCCTTCGCGGGCACGAGCGCCCCACCCGGCTGGCCTGCCCGGTCGAGGCCGCCCGCTCCGATCGCTAATCCGCGCTGACAACGCCCGTGGTCAACGCCGATGAGCGTGGTCGATAGAAATCCCTTATCGGACAATAGAAGACGTGCCTTGACGGCAAGGTAGCACCCCACAAATAGTGGCGGCGGGACGGAGCTCCGCCCGCGGGAGAAGGGTGCATCGTGACAAGCGTTGGCTTGCTGGACCGTTCGAGAATCGTTGCCCGACCCGGATGGAGCCGCTGGCTGGTTCCGCCGGCCGCGCTATCCATCCACCTCGCCATCGGATCGGTCTACGCCTGGAGCGTCTTCAAGATCCCGCTGGAGAAGTCGCTGCACGTCTCCGGAACCGCGAGCGCGATGCCGTTCACCATCGCCATTGTGGCGCTGGGCCTTTCGGCCGCGGCGTTCGGCACGCGCGTCGACCACTACGGGCCGCGCTGGGCCATGGTCGTCGCCACCGTGTGCTTCTGCAGCGGGCTGCTCATCGCGGGTTTCGGAGTTTCCGTCCGCCAGTACTGGCTCGTTGTGGTGGGCTACGGGGTCGTCGGAGGGGTCGGCCTCGGTATCGGCTACATCTCGCCGGTATCCACGTTGATCAAGTGGTTCCCCGATCGCCCGGGAATGGCGACCGGCCTGGCGATCATGGGCTTCGGCGGCGGAGCACTGATCGCGTCGCCGTGGACCAACAGCCTGCTCGACGCGTTCGGCCGCACCAGCACCGCCGGCGTCGCGCGGACCTTCCTGGTGACGGGCGCCAGCTACGCCGTGTTCATGTCGATGGGGTGCCTGCTCATCCGGGTGCCGGCGCCGGGCTGGGCGCCGGCGGGCTGGATACCCAAGCCGCACAAGGCGGTTGCGCTGGTCAATACGGCCGGGGTCTCGGCGGCCAACGCGATCAAGACGCCCCAGTTCTGGCTCCTGTGGGTGGTGCTCTGCTTCAACGTGACCGCCGGCATCGGCATCCTGGAGAAGGCCGCACCGATCTACCAGGACTTCTTCCCGCGGGCGCCGCGCGCGGCCGTGCTGGCTTCGGCGGCCGCCGGGTTCGTCGCCCTGCTGTCGCTGGCCAACATGCTCGGCCGGATCGGCTGGTCCTCGCTGTCGGATGCGCTGGGCCGCAAGAACATCTATCGGCTCTACCTCGGCGGCGGCGCACTCCTCTATTTCACGCTGGTACTGACGACGAACACCAACAAGGTCGCTTTCCTGCTGTGCACCGTGCTGATCCTGTCGTTCTACGGCGCAGGCTTCTCGACGGTTCCGGCGTATCTGCGGGATCTGTTCGGCACCTACGAAGTCGGCGCCATCCACGGCAGGCTGCTGACGGCCTGGTCCGTCGCGGGTGTGCTGGGGCCGCTCATCGTCAACGCCATTGCCGACTCCCAGAAGACGGCCGGCAAGCACGGCCCCGACCTTTACCTCGTGTCGTTCGAGGCGATGATTGCGCTGCTGGCCGTCGGCCTGATCTGCAACGAGCTGATCAGGCCCGTGGCCGCCAGATTCCATGAGCCCGACGGCGCCGCGGTGGCGCCCGAGGCGATTCCTGACCGGCAACCGGAGAGGCAACCGTGACGAACCCGACGACGGCGGTCCGCCCCGCCCCCATCGCGCTGACCTGGCTGTGGGTGGCCCTGCCCTTCGCTTACGGCGTCTGGCAACTCTTTTCGAAGATCACCCAGTTGTTCGGCGCCTGAGGGATCGGGGACCCTTCCCGCACCAACAGCGCCACCAGTAATGACGCGGCCAGCAGCAACGCGCCCACGAACCACGCCGTCGCCGGCCAGCCGCCGGCCGCGTAAACGATGCCGCCGAACACGCCGGCCACCGAACCGCCCAGGTAGTAGCTGAATAGGTACAGCGCGGACGCCTCGGCGCGATCCCGGTGCGCCGCGGCGCCCACCCAGCCGCTGGCCACCGTGTGCGCGGCGAAGAAACCGCCGGTGAACAACGCGACGCCGAGAACGATCGCGACCAGCGCGTGCGGGATGGTCAACAGCAATCCGGCCACCGTGATCGGCAAGGCACCCCCGAGCACGAGCGCGCGTCCCCTGCGGTCCGCCAGCCGGCCCGCCCCAATGGATGTCCAGGTGCCCACCAGATACAGGACGAACAACAGCCCGACGACCGAGGAGGCCAGCCCGAATGGCTGGGCGGTCAGCCGGTACCCCAGGTAGTTGTATACGGTGACGAATCCGCCCATCAGCGCGAAGCCCAGCGCAAAGAGCTTCAGCAGCACGGGGTTTCGCAGGTGAGCCGCCAGGTTGCACGCCGTGGCCCGCGCGCCCGCCGCCCTCGGGGTGAAAAACTGCGACCGGGGCACCACGACGGCGAAGACGACCGTGCCGGCCAGCGTGGCCAACGAACACACCAGCAGCGCCACCCGCCAAGTGCTGACGTCGACGACCAGGGCCGGGACGATCCGGCCGGCCAGCCCACCCACCGTGGTCCCGGCGATGTACCGTCCCATCGCCGACCCGAGCGACGACGCGTGGACTTCCTCGGCGAGAAATGCCATCGCGACGGCGGGGATCCCGGCGAGCGCGACGCCTTGCAGCGCCCGTCCGGCGAGCAGGACGCCGAGCGACGGGCTGAAGGGCAACAACAAACCGATGACGGTCGAGGCCACCCCGGATGTCAGCATCACCGGCACGCGCCCATAGCGCTCGGAAAGCACGCTCGCGGGAACGACGGACAGCGCGAGCATGCCCGTCGTCAGCGAGACCGCGAGCGCCGCGGTGGCCGGGGTGATCCGGTAGTACGCCGACAGCGCGGGCAGCAGCGCCTGCGTGCAGTACATCGCGGCGAAGCTGGCCAGGCCGGCGCCGTACAGCGCCGCGGTCACGCGCCGATACCCGCGGCTTCCGGCTTGGTGAGCGATAGGCATGGCGATAATGCTCGGCCCTGGGGCATAGGAAAGGAAATGAATTAATTGCTGGATTATGATGCAAAAGCCGAATAAGCGGAGGTGACAGGCGTGCCCGAGGGCGACTACGAGTGGTTCGTCACACTCGCCGAACTGCAAAACGTCACGGCCGCGGCCGGACAGTTGCACATCGCGCAGCCGACGCTCACCCGGATGCTGGCGCGCCTGGAACGGCAACTGGGGGTCGCGCTGTTCGATCGCCGCGGCAAACGACTCGCGCTGAACACCTACGGCCGCATCTTCTACGAGCACGCGCGCCGGGCCCAGTCCGAGCTCGATTCGGCGCGGCGGGCGATCGACGACCTGGCCGACCCGGCCGTCGGCGAGATCCGTCTCGGCTTTCTCGGTTCGTTCGGGCCATCGGTGGTGCCGCGCTTGATTGCCGGGTTCAGGCAAACGTCACCGCGAGTGACGTTCACGCTGGACGAGGGTGCCGCCGAAGCGATCGGCGATCTTGTGCAGTCCGGGGCGATCGACCTCGGCGTGGTTTCGCCACGACCGCGGGTGCCAAACCTGGCCTGGCGCAGCCTGTTCCGTCAGCGGCTTGGCGTCGCGTTCCCGTGCGACCACGCGCTGACGGGCGCCGCGGCGGTGTCCATGACGGATCTGGCCGGCGAGCCGTTTGTGGCTATGCGGCCCGGCTTCGGCATGCGGCGGCTGCTCGACGAGCTGTGCGCCGCCGCGCAATTTCAGCCGCGGATCGTCCTCGAGTCGGCGACCCTCACGTCGACCGCCGGCCTGGTGGCTGCCGGACTGGGGATCAGCCTGATGCCGATCGACGGCAGCGAGCAGGCACCCGGGGTCAGCGTGCTGCCACTGGCCGACGCGGACGCCTACCGCGACGTCGGGGTGATCTGGAATTCCGCGCGGCCATTGTCGCGCCCGGCCCGCGACTTCATCGCGTCCACGGCGGCCCTGCACCATCGGGGGCCGTAGCCCAGCGACACATCGATGTCGCTTTTCCGCCAGTTTTGTCGGCGGGCGGGTGTAACTGTGGAACCGTGCATGACGATTTCGAACGGTGTTACCGCGCGGTCCAGTCCAAGGACGCCCGGTTCGACGGCTGGTTCGTCACCGCCGTGCTGACGACACGGATCTATTGCCGGCCCAGCTGCCCGGTTCGGCCGCCGTTCGCGCGCAACGTCCGGTTCTATCCGACTGCGGCGGCCGCCCAGCGGGCGGGGTTCCGGGCGTGCAAGCGGTGCCGTCCCGACGCGTCCCCGGGATCCCCCGAATGGAACGTGCGCGGCGACGTAGTCGCGCGGGCGATGCGGCTCATCGCCGACGGCACGGTGGACCGGCAGGGCGTCGGCGGCCTCGCGGCCCATCTCGGCTACACCACCCGGCAGTTGGAGCGGCTCCTGCAAGCCGAGGTGGGCGCCGGCCCGCTGGCGCTGGCCCGGGCGCAGCGCGCCCAGACCGCGCGGCTGCTCATCGAGACCACCGAGCTGCCGTTCGGCGACGTCGCGTTCGCCGCCGGATTCTCCAGCATCCGCCAGTTCAACGACACCGTGCGCTCGGTGTTCGAGACCACGCCGTCGGCGCTACGCCGGCGGCCGGCCGTGCACATCGGCACCGAAACGAATCCCGCTGGCGCGCTGTGCCTTCGGCTGCCCGTGCGCACACCGTTCGCGTACGAGGGTGTTTTCGGCCACCTCGCCGCCGGCGTCGTGCCCGGCTGCGAGGAGGTGCGCGGCGGGGCCTACCGGCGCAGCCTGCGGCTTCCGCATGGCAGCGCGGTCGTGACGCTGGCACCGGCCGTCGACCACGTCCGCTGCCGGCTCGCGCTCGACGACTTCCGCGACCTCACCACCGCGATCGCCCGATGCCGGCGGCTGCTGGACCTCGACGCCGACCCCGAAGCCGTGGTCGACGCGTTGGCCGGTGACCCCGAGCTGGCCGCAGTGGTGGAAAAGGCGCCGGGGCAACGCATTCCGCGCACGGTCGACGAGGCCGAGCTGGCCGTGCGCGCGGTGCTGGGCCAGCAGGTCTCGACCAAGGCCGCCAGGACCCACGCGGGCCGGCTGGTCGTGGCCTACGGCGCCCCGGTGCGCGACCCCGAGGGTGCGTTGACGCGTGCCTTCCCGTCGGTCGACGAGCTCGCCGACATCGACCCCGTCCACCTCGCGGTTCCCGAGGCCCGACGGCGGACGCTCACCGCGCTGATCGCCGGCCTCGCCGACGGCAGCGTCGTCCTGGACGGCGGCAGCGATTGGGAGGCCGCGCGCGCACAATTGCTGGCCCTGCCCGGTGTCGGCCCCTGGACCGCGGAGGTGATCGCGATGCGCGCCCTGGGCGACCCGGATGCCTTTCCCGCGAGCGACCTCGGGCTCCGGCTGGCCGCAAGGCAACTCGGGCTGCCCGCGGATCAGCGAAAGCTCGTCGAACGCAGCGCCCGCTGGCGGCCGTGGCGCTCGTACGCCACCCAGCATCTGTGGACCACCCTCGAGCATCCGGTAAACCATTGGCCACCACAGGAGGTCGCATGATCAGCTATCGCACCATCGAGAGCCCGATCGGGCTGCTGACCCTGGCCGGCCACGGCCGGGTCCTGACGAACCTGCGGATGGTCGACCAGACCTACGAGCCGAACCGCGCCGACTGGTCGCCCGACCCGCGGGCGTTCGAGGCGGTCGTCGAACAACTCGGCGCCTATTTCGCCGGCGAGCTCACCGACTTCGACCTCGAGCTCGAGCTGCGCGGCACGGCATTTCAGCGGCGCGTGTGGCAGGCGCTGCTGACGATTCCCTACGGGCAGACGCGGTCGTACGGGGAGATCGCCGAACAGATCGGCGCCCCGGGATCCGCCCGCGCCGTGGGCTGGGCCAACGGCCACAATCCCATCGCGATCGTCGTTCCCTGCCACCGGGTGATCGGCGCCAGCGGAAGCCTCACCGGCTACGGCGGCGGGCTGGATCGAAAGCGCACGCTCCTCCAATTGGAGAAAAAGCGCGCGCCGGCGGATCTGACATTGTTCGACTGAGGCGGTCCAACGTCGAGTTGATGTGATGATTCCCCGGTATCGCGGGCAAGAACTCGACGTTCGGCGACACGGTAAGTGCAAAAACACCCCCGTTGCCGGGGGTGTTTTTGTATATGTTCGGCGGTGTCCTACTTTTCCACCCGAATAGGGCAGTATCATCGGCGCTGACAGGCTTAGCTTCCGGGTTCGGGATGGGACCGGGCGTTTCCCTGTCGCTGTGGCCGCCGTAACTCTATTTATTTTTCATTCAAGTGTTCTGGTGGGGGGTGTGGTGCGCCACGACATTACTGTCAGGCGCTGGATTGTGGTTGCGATTTGTGTTGGTAAGTTTTCGGCCGGTTAGTGCCAGTTCCCTACACCCATTACTGAGCTTCTAGGTCTGGCCTATCGAACCCATGTTCTGTGGGGGGCCTTATCCCTCTAAAAGGGTGAGAAACCTGATCTTGGAGAAGGTTTCCCGCTTAGATGCTTTCAGCGGTTATCCTGTCCGAACGTGGCTATCCAGCGGTGCCCCTGGTGGGACAACTGGTGGACCAGAGGTTCGTCCGTCCCGGTCCTCTCGTACTAGGGACAGGTTTCCTCAAGTTTCTGACGCGCGCGGCGGATAGAGACCGAACTGTCTCACGACGTTCTAAACCCAGCTCGCGTGCCGCTTTAATGGGCGAACAGCCCAACCCTTGGGACCTGCTCCAGCCCCAGGATGCGACGAGCCGACATCGAGGTGCCAAACCATCCCGTCGATATGGACTCTTGGGGAAGATCAGCCTGTTATCCCCGGGGTACCTTTTATCCGTTGAGCGACACCCCTTCCACTCGGGGGTGCCGGATCACTAATCCCGACTTTCGTCCCTGCTTGACGTGTAGGTCTCGCAGTCAAGCTCCCTTGTGCATTTACACTCAACACCTGATTGCCGTCCAGGTTGAGGGAACCTTTGGGCGCCTCCGTTACATTTTAGGAGGCAACCGCCCCAGTTAAACTACCCGCCAGGCACTGTCCGTGAACCGGATATACGGTTCGACGTTAGGTGTCCAATACGATCAGAGTGGTATTTCAACAACGACTCCGCCCCAACTGGCGTTGGGGTTTCACAGTCTCCCACCTATCCTACACAAACCGTACCGAACACCAATACCAAGTTGTAGTGAAGGTCCCGGGGTCTTTTCGTCCTGCCGCGCGTAACGAGCATCTTTACTCGTAGTGCAATTTCGCCGAGTCTATGGTTGAGACAGTCGAGAAGTCGTTACGCCATTCGTGCAGGTCGGAACTTACCCGACAAGGAATTTCGCTACCTTAGGATGGTTATAGTTACCACCGCCGTTTACTGGGGCTTAAATTCTCCGCTTCACCTTGCGGTTAACGGGTCCTCTTAACCTTCCAGCACCGGGCAGGCGTCAGTCCGTATACATCGTCTTGCGACTTCGCACGGACCTGTGTTTTTAGTAAACAGTCGCTTCTCGCTGGTTTCTGCGACCGGATCCCGCTCCCAGCGCAAGGCTGTTCACGGTATTCCGGCCCCCCTTCTCCCGAAGTTACGGGGGTATTTTGCCGAGTTCCTTAACCATAGTTATCTCGTACGCCTCGGTATGCTCTACCTGACCACCTGTGTTGGTTTGGGGTACGGGCCGTGTGTGTGCTCGCTAGAGGCTTTTCTTGGCAGCAGAGGATCACCGAATTCACCTCAACCGGCTATGCATCACCTCTCAGGAATATGAGCGACGGATTTGCCTATCGCTCTCCCTACAGGTTTGCCCCAGTATTACCACTGACTGGTACGGCTACCTTCCTGCGTCACCCCATCGCTTGACTACTACCAACGAAGGTCCCACGCAGCCCCGAAACTCCATGCCCCCGAAGGGGAATGGTCGATCCGGTTTTGGGTGGTTAGTACCGTTGATTCGTCAGGGACGCGCACACACGGGTACGGGAATATCAACCCGTTGTCCATCGACTACGCCTGTCGGCCTCGCCTTAGGTCCCGACTCACCCTGGGCGGACTGGCCTGGCCCAGGAACCCTTGGTCTTACGGCGGGCAAGGTTCTCACTTGCCTTATCGCTACTCATGCCTGCATTCTCACTCCCCCACCCTCCACCACCGGTCACCCGGCGGCTTCGCTGAATGGGGGACGCTCCCCTACCCAACCTTGCGGTTGTCGCGGCTTCGGCGGTGTGCTTGAGCCCCGCTACATTATCGGCGCACAATCACTTGACCAGTGAGCTATTACGCACTCTTTCAAGGGTGGCTGCTTCTAAGCCAACCTCCTGGTTGTCTCTGCGACTGCACATCCTTTTCCACTTAGCACACGCTTTGGGGCCTTAGCCGGCGATCTGGGCTGTTTCCCTTTCGACGTACGGAGCTTATCCCCCGCCGTCTCACTGCCACGCTATACACCACGGCATTCGGAGTTTGGCTGACGTCAGTAACCTAGTAGGGCCCATCGGCCATCCAGTAGCTCTACCTCCGTGGTGAAACACGCAACGCTGCACCTAAATGCATTTCGGGGAGAACCAGCTATCACGGAGTTTGATTGGCCTTTCACCCCTACCCACAACTCATCCCCTCAGTCTTCAACCTAAGTGGGTTCGGGCCTCCACGCGGTCTTACCCGCGCTTCACCCTGGCCATGGGTAGATCACTCCGCTTCGGGTCCAGAACATGCCACTACACCCCAAAGGGGATGCGCCCTATTCAGACTCGCTTTCGCTGCGGCTACCCCACACGGGTTAACCTCGCGACATGTCCCTGACTCGCAGGCTCATTCTTCAAAAGGCACGCCATCACCCCACAAGGAGGCTCTGACGGATTGTAGGCACACGGTTTCAGGTACTCTTTCACTCCCCTCCCGGGGTACTTTTCACCATTCCCTCACGGTACTAATCCGCTATCGGTCATCGAGAAGTATTTAGGCTTACCGGGTGGTCCCGGCAGATTCACAGCAGATTCCACGAGCCCGCTGCTACTCGGGAGTTGATACAAGGCAGGTGCCGGGTTTTCGCGTACCGGGCTCTCACCGTCTATGGCAGACCATCCCAGGCCATTTCCGCTAACCACGACACTTTTTGACTACCCCTCAGCCAGGTAGAGCTGAGACATATCAATCCCACAACCCCGCACACACAACCCCTACCCGGTTACACATGCGTGCGGTTTAGCCATGTTCCGCGTTCGCTCGCCACTACTGACGGAATCACAATTGTTTTCTCTTCCTACGGGTACTGAGATGTTTCACTTCCCCGCGTTCCCTCCCGCACCCTATATATTCAGGTGCGGGTAACACGACATCACTCGTGCTGGGTTTCCCCATTCGGAAATCCTCGGATCAACGCTCGGTTGACAGCTCCCCGAGGCATATCGCAGCCTCCCACGTCCTTCATCGGCTCTCGATGCCAAGGCATCCACCATGCGCCCTTAAGCACTTACAAACACAAAAACCAAAGAATAATTACACATTTAATGGACACACCACCACGGAGGCGGCGCATCCATTTAGATGCTCGCAACCACTATCCAGTTCTCAAACACCACACCCCACCACCAAGATGGGGGGACACCACTCGAAACAACCCGAGTGCTGCCTCAGGACCCAATAGTGTGTCTGGCTTTCGCCTTGTTGTTGCGCACCCGGCCCCGCCCACTACAGGCGGGAACCCCTCACGGCTTGCACCCCACCAATTGGGGTGCTTTTCGTGGTGCTCCTTAGAAAGGAGGTGATCCAGCCGCACCTTCCGGTACGGCTACCTTGTTACGACTTCGTCCCAATCGCCGATCCCACCTTCGACAGCTCCCTCCCAAAGGGTTAGGCCACTGGCTTCGGGTGTTACCGACTTTCATGACGTGACGGGCGGTGTGTACAAGGCCCGGGAACGTATTCACCGCAGCGTTGCTGATCTGCGATTACTAGCGACTCCGACTTCACGGGGTCGAGTTGCAGACCCCGATCCGAACTGAGACCGGCTTTAAAAGGATTCGCTTAACCTTGCGGCATCGCAGCCCTTTGTACCGGCCATTGTAGCATGTGTGAAGCCCTGGACATAAGGGGCATGATGACTTGACGTCATCCCCACCTTCCTCCGAGTTGACCCCGGCAGTCTCTCACGAGTCCCCGCCATTACGCGCTGGCAACATGAAATAAGGGTTGCGCTCGTTGCGGGACTTAACCCAACATCTCACGACACGAGCTGACGACAGCCATGCACCACCTGCACACAGGCCACAAGGGAACCGACATCTCTGCCGGCGTCCTGTGCATGTCAAACCCAGGTAAGGTTCTTCGCGTTGCATCGAATTAATCCACATGCTCCGCCGCTTGTGCGGGCCCCCGTCAATTCCTTTGAGTTTTAGCCTTGCGGCCGTACTCCCCAGGCGGGGTACTTAATGCGTTAGCTACGGCACGGATCCCAAGGAAGGAAACCCACACCTAGTACCCACCGTTTACGGCGTGGACTACCAGGGTATCTAATCCTGTTCGCTCCCCACGCTTTCGCTCCTCAGCGTCAGTTACTGCCCAGAGACCCGCCTTCGCCACCGGTGTTCCTCCTGATATCTGCGCATTCCACCGCTACACCAGGAATTCCAGTCTCCCCTGCAGTACTCCAGTCTGCCCGTATCGCCCGCACGCTCACAGTTAAGCCGTGAGATTTCACGAACAACGCGACAAACCACCTACGAGCTCTTTACGCCCAGTAATTCCGGACAACGCTCGCACCCTACGTATTACCGCGGCTGCTGGCACGTAGTTGGCCGGTGCTTCTTCTGCAGGTACCGTCACTTGCGCTTCGTCCCTGCTGAAAGAGGTTTACAACCCGAAGGCCGTCATCCCCCACGCGGCGTCGCTGCATCAGGCTTGCGCCCATTGTGCAATATTCCCCACTGCTGCCTCCCGTAGGAGTCTGGGCCGTATCTCAGTCCCAGTGTGGCCGGACACCCTCTCAGGCCGGCTACCCGTCGTCGCCTTGGTAGGCCGTCACCCCACCAACAAGCTGATAGGCCGCGGGCCCATCCCACACCGCAAAAGCTTTCCACCACAAGGCATGCGCCTCGAGGTCCTATCCGGTATTAGACCCAGTTTCCCAGGCTTATCCCGAAGTGCAGGGCAGATTACCCACGTGTTACTCACCCGTTCGCCACTCGAGTACCCCCGAAGGGGCCTTTCCGTTCGACTTGCATGTGTTAAGCACGCCGCCAGCGTTCGTCCTGAGCCAGGATCAAACTCTCCAAACAAAATCTCCTCGATAAACGAGGTGAATTTACAATCAGAGAAAATCTGACCTAACAAAAAGACGCCAAACATCTGGCATCAAAAAAACAGCCATACCCACACACGGGGAGTGCAGAGTATGGCCAAAAAACAACAACAATTAAAAAGACCAAACACACTATTGAGTTCTCAAACAACACTCATGCTTGTTTTCGCCCGCTTCCGGGCAACCCTGCCAGCTTAATACCAGTCTGGCGGAGGCGTCAAGTCCCAGTTTTGGTCATCTTGCGTGGTGACCGCTGCGGGACAGCCGTGCCAGGCTAGTACCGATCCGGCGAGGGAGTCAAGGCCCCGGTTTCGGCCCCCCTCGAAGGGTGACCGCCCTTGTGGGGCACTGACTTTGACTACTCTACCCGCTCGATCTCCGCTCCCAAAATCGCCAGGTTTTCCACGAACAACGGGTAGCCGCGGTCGATGTGGAAGACGTCGTGGACCTCGGTGTCGCCGTCGGCGACGAGCCCGGCCAGCACCAGGCCGGCACCGGCCCGGATGTCCGAACACCAGACCGGGGCGCTCGACAGCTGCGGCAGACCCCGCACGACGGCGTGGTGCCCGTCGGTGCGGGCGTCGGCGCCCAGCCGGATCATCTCCTCGACGAACCGGAAGCGGGCCTCGAACACGTTCTCCGTGATCATCGACGTGCCGTCGGCGATCGAGGCCAGCGCGATCGCCATCGGCTGCAGGTCGGTCGGAAACCCGGGAAAAGGCAAGGTCGCGACGTTGACCGCCTTGGGGCGCTCGTATTGGGCCACCCGAAAGCTGTCGTCGGTCTGGGTGACCGTGGCACCCGCGTCGTGCAACTTGTGCAGGACCACCTGCAGGTGGGACGGGTCGACACCGGTCACCTCGATGTCGCCGCGGGTCATCGCGGCGGCAATCCCCCAGGTGGCGGCCACGATGCGGTCGCCGATCACGCGGTGTTCCGTCGGATGCAGCCGCGGGACGCCGGTGATCGTCATGGTCGGCGACCCCGCGCCTTCGATCTGCGCGCCCATCTGGTTCAGCATCGTGCAGAGATCGACCACGTCCGGTTCGCGCGCCGCGTTATGAATAGTGGTGACGCCCTCGGCCACGACGGCGGCCATCAGGATGTTCTCGGTGGCGCCGACGGACGGGAACTCCAGCTGGATCTCCGCGCCGCGCAGGGTGTCCGCCTGTGCGACCACGCAGCCGTGCTCGATGTTGCAGTGCGCACCCAGCTGGCGCAGGCCCGCCTGATGCATGTCCAGCGGGCGCGATCCGATCGCGTCCCCACCCGGGAGCGCGACCCTGGCGCGCTTGCAGCGGCCGACCAGTGGGCCCAGCACGCAGACGGAGGCGCGGAACTGCCGCACCGCGGCGAAGTCGGCGTCGTACTTGGGCTCGTCGGGCGAGGTGATGCGGGCGACGTCGCCGTCGAGCTCGACGGTGGCGCCCAGGCCGCGCAGCACCTCGGCCATCAGCGGCACGTCGAGGATGTCCGGGCAGTTGGTGATGGTGCTGGTGCCCTCGGCCAGCAGGGTCGCGGCCATCAGCTTGAGCACGCTGTTCTTGGCGCCCCCGACAGCGACTTCGCCGGACAACCGGTTGCCGCCGGTCACCACGAATCGCTCGGTCACCCGGGTCAGTTTAGTGAAGCGGTTTGGGCTTGTCAGTCAGCCTGGGCGGCCAGCCGAGTACCGTTTTCTCATGGCGATCCACCTGACCCGCATCTATACGCGGACCGGCGACGACGGAACGACCGGATTGAGCGATTTCTCACGGGTCTCCAAGAACGACCCCCGCCTGGTCGCGTACGCGGATTGCGACGAGGCCAATTCCGCGATCGGCGTCGCGATCGCCCTCGGTGGGCCCGACGAGGAAACCGCGGGCGTGCTGCGGCAGATCCAGAACGACCTGTTCGACGCCGGCGCGGACCTGTCCACCCCGGTGGTGGAAGACCCCAAATATCCGCCGCTGCGCGTCCCCCAGGCCTACATCGATCGGCTCGAAGCGTGGTGCGACAAATACAACGAACCCCTGCCGGCGCTGAATTCTTTTGTGCTGCCGGGCGGTTCGCCACTGTCCGCGCTGTTGCACGTCGCCCGCACCGTGGCGCGGCGGGCGGAGCGCTCGGCGTGGGCCGCGATCGATGCGCAGCCCGACGACGTCAGCGTGCTGCCGGCAAAGTACCTGAACCGGCTGTCGGACCTGCTGTTCATCCTGGCCCGCGCGGCCAACCCCGACGGCGACGTGCTCTGGCAACCGGGCGGCGGGCCGGCCAAAAGCTGAAGTGTGGCAATGAAAAACAACCGATCGATCCCGCCATTTGCGGTGATCCCCGTGCTGGTCTACCCCGACGTGCGCGCGGCCGTGGACTGGTTGGCCGCGGCCTTCGGCTTCGTCGAACGAACGCGGATCGGCGAAAGTCACCGGGCGCAGCTCGGCATCGGCGCGAGCGGCGCCGTGATCGTGGCGGACGTGGCCGGCGAGCGGCATCCACCGACGGCCGGCGTCGTCACGCACGAGATCAAGGTGCGCGTCGACGACGTGGACGGCCGGTTCGAACGTGCGCGGGCGGCGGGGGCGAGGGTGATCGAGTCGCCCGTCGACCGCGAGTACGGCGAACGGGAGTGCACCGTCGAGGATCTCGCGGGGCATCGCTGGCAGTTCAGCGAAACGGTGCGCGACGTCGCGCCCGAAGAACATGGGTGCCAGACCGTCAACCCGTGGTAGTCACACGCTGCGACGGCGTGCGCGCGGGGAGGGCCGGGATTCCAGCCAGGACAGGAATGCGGTCAGGGCGCCCTTGTCGAGTGCGAGCTCGTAACCGGACCTGTCCTGCGTCGTGTCGCGCAGCTCCAGGACCACGATCTCGTCGGTCATGATGTCGAACTCGTCGCCGCGCGGCGCGCGCCGGGACACGATCTCCACCCCCCGCCTGCTGAGCCGGCGGTCCGGCCACAAGCGCAGGCTGGACAACCGGTAGAAGGCGGCCTCGCCGCCGCGGTAGCGGATCACGCCGTGCCGCCAGCCGTGCCCGCCGACGGCGGGGATGTCCCGCATGATCCCGGCCGTTCCGCCCTGGCGCAGCTTCCACAGCCGATAGCTCAGCGCGAGGACGGCGGCCCCCAGCATGACGACGAGCACGACCATGCCGACCATGGGCGCGCTCATCGGGGCGTTAGTCGATCGCGCCGACGGCGCGCAGTCTGGCGCGCCCCCTCGCGGCGATGCGGGGATCGTCGGACTCGGCGGCCTCCCTGGCGGCGCTCTCGTCGATATCCGACTCGAACTCGGCCGACTCGGCGAGGATGCTGACCTGTTCCTCGGTCACCGACAGGAACCCGCCGTCCACCGCGATCCGCAGGTCGTCCTCGCCTTCGCGCTCGACCCGCACCATGGCGTCGTCCACCAGCTGCGCCACCAGCGGGATGTGGCGGGGCAGGATGCCGATCTCGCCGACGGTGGTGCGGGTGAACAGGAACGTTGCCTCACCCGACCAGATCTTCCGGTCGACTGCGACGATCTCAACGTTCAATTCGGCCATGCCAGAGCGCCTTTCAGGAATCGAGCTTGGCGCCGAAGCCTTCGGCTTTCTTGGCCAGGTCGTCGAGGCCGCCGATCAGGAAGAAGGCCTGCTCGGGAATGTGGTCGAAGTCGCCCTTCGTCAGCTTGTCGAACGCCTCGATGGTCTCCTTCACCGGCACCGTCGAACCCGGCTGACCGGTGAACTGTTCGGCCGCCATCATGTTCTGCGACAGGAACCGCTCGATGCGCCGGGCGCGTTGCACCAGCTGCTTGTCCTCCTCGGACAGCTCGTCGATGCCGAGGATGGCGATGATGTCCTGAAGGTCCTTGTACCGCTGCAGGATTCGGATGACCTCCTGCGCCACGCGGTAGTGCTCGTCACCGACGACACCGGGGTCCAGGATCGTCGAGCTCGACGCCAGCGGGTCCACCGCGGGGAAGATGCCCTTGGAGAACACCGAACGCGACAGCTCGGTGGTGGCGTCCAGGTGCGCGAACGTGGTCGCGGGCGCCGGGTCGGTGTAGTCGTCGGCCGGCACGTAAACCGCCTGCATCGACGTGATCGAGCGGCCCCGGGTCGAGGTGATGCGCTCCTGCAGCTCGCCCATCTCGTCGGCCAGAGTGGGCTGGTAACCCACCGCCGACGGCATGCGGCCGAGCAGGGTCGACACCTCGGATCCGGCCTGGGTGAACCGGAAGATGTTGTCGATGAACAACAGCACGTCCTGGCCGGCCTCGTCGCGGAACCACTCGGCCATCGTCAGCGCCGACAACGCCACCCGCATACGGGTGCCGGGCGGCTCGTCCATCTGACCGAACACCAGCGCGGTGTCCTTGAGCACGTCGGCTTCCTTGAGCTCCACCCACAAATCGTTGCCCTCGCGGGTGCGCTCCCCCACGCCGGCGAAAACCGAAGTCCCACCGAAGTTTCGGGCGATACGGTTGATCATCTCCTGGATGAGCACCGTCTTGCCCACACCCGCACCGCCGAACAGCGCGATCTTGCCGCCACGTACGTACGGGGTCAGGAGGTCGACGACCTTCAGGCCAGTCTCGAGCATCTCGGTCCGCGGCTCGAGCTCCTCGAAGGCCGGCGGCTTGCGGTGAATCGACCAGTGGTCGAAGTCCTCGCCGTATCCCGGCTCGTCCAGGCAGTCGCCGAGGGCGTTGAAGACGTGACCCTTGACGTCCTCGCCGACCGGCACCGAGATCGAGTTGCCGGTGTCGGTGACCTCGACCCCGCGCACCAGGCCGTCGGTGGGCTGCAGCGAGATGGTGCGAACCAGGTTGTCGCCCAGGTGCTGCGCGACCTCGAGCGTCAGCTTCTTGGCCATCGCCTCGTAGGTGATGTCGGCGTGCAACGCATTGAACAGCTCGGGGACCGAGCCGCGCGGGAACTCGACGTCGACGACGGGCCCGGTGACCCGCACCACGCGTCCGCTGGTGTCGGTGTCCTTCGAGTTTTTGGTCTTCTCGTCAGTAGCAGTCATGTTTCTTCTTCCTCGTGCGCTACTTGGCGTCGGCGAGCGCGTTTGCGCCGCCGACGATCTCGCTGATCTCCTGGGTGATCTGGGCCTGCCGCTCGCGGTTCGCCATCAGCGTCAGCTCCTTGATGAGGTCGTCCGCGTTGTCGGTGGCCGACTTCATCGCACGCTGGCGCGACGCCAGCTCCGATGCCGCCGATTCAAGCAACGCCGCGTATACGCGGGTCGTCACGTACCGAGGCAGCAACGACTCGAAAAGTGTTGTCGCGTCGGGCTCGAACGAATAGAGGGTATGCAGCTCGGGCTCTTCCTCGACGTACTCCACCACCAGCGGGGCGATGCGGTGGGCCATCGCCGCCTGCGACATCATCGACTTGAACTCCGAGTAAACGATGTGCAATTCGTCGACGCCCTGGACGTCCTCGGACTGCTGACCGTCCTCGTCGCCGACACCTTTCATGAAGGTATCGACCAAGGTTTCCGCGATCTCCGCGGCATTCTCGTACGAGGGCTGCTCGGAGAAGCCCGTCCACGACTCGGTGATGTCCCAGTTGCGGAATTTGAAGTAGTTCAACGCCTTCCGACCCACCGTGTACAGAACCGGCGTCTTTCCTTCCTCCCGCAGCAGGGAGAACAGCTCCTCGGAGCGCCGGAAGATGCTGGAGTTGTAGGCCCCGCACAAACCGCGGTCGGAGGACACCACCAACACGCCGGCCCGCTTCGGGTCTTCCCGCTCGACCAGCAGGGGGTGGTCCAGAGCGGCCTCGGCCGACAGGGTCGTCAGCATCGCGGTGATCTGGAACGCGTAGGGCCGCGCGGATTCCAGCCGGGCCTGCGCCTTACCGATGCGCGAGGTCGCGATCATCTCCTGGGCCTTGGTGATCTTTTTGATCGACCCTGCCGAACGAATCCGGCCGCGCAGTTCGCGAAGTGTTGCCGCCATTGTTAGCTACTTCTTGTCCTTCTTGGCGTCCGTCTTCGGCTTCTCTTTCTTGACCTGCACCGACTCCTTCGCCAGGTCTTCCTCGTCCAGCGCCTCGACGTGCTCGTCGGGCACCACCGATCCGCCGTCGGAAGCCGCGAAGCCCTTCTTGAACTTCTTGATGATCTCGGTGAGCTGGTTCTCGCCCTCTTCGGACAGCTTCTGGGTGTCGCGGATGCCGGCCAGGAACTTCTCCTCGGAGGCGCGCATGTGGTCCAGCAGTTCGGTTTCGAAACGCCGGACGTCCTCGACGGGCACGGAGTCCAGGTGACCGCCGGTGCCCAAGAAGATCGAGACCACCTGCTCCTCGACCGGCATCGGCTGGTACTGCCGTTGCTTGAGCAGTTCGACCAGCCGCTCGCCGCGTTCCAGCTGGGCCTTGGAGGTGGCGTCCAGATCGGAGGCGAAGGCCGCGAACGATTCCAGCTCGCGGTACTGCGACAGGTCCAGCCGCAGCGAGCCCGCCACTTCCTTCATGGCCTTGATCTGCGCGGCACCGCCGACGCGGGACACCGAGACACCCACGTTGATCGCCGGACGGACGCCCTGGTTGAACAGGTCGGACTCCAGGAAGCACTGCCCGTCGGTGATCGAGATGACGTTGGTCGGGATGTAGGCCGAGATGTCGTTGGCCTTGGTCTCGATGATCGGCAGGCCCGTCAGCGAGCCACCACCGAGCTCGTCGGAAAGCTTTGCGCAGCGCTCCAACAACCGCGAGTGCAGGTAGAACACGTCGCCCGGGTAGGCCTCGCGGCCCGGCGGGCGGCGCAGGAGCAGCGAGATCGCGCGGTAGGCCTCGGCCTGCTTGCTCAGGTCGTCGAACACGATCAGCACGTGCTTGCCGTCGTACATCCAGTGCTGCGCGATCGCCGAACCGGTGTACGGCGCAAGCCATTTGAAGCCGGCAGCGTCGGACGCCGGCGCCGCGACGATGGTCGTGTAGTCCATCGCGCCGCCCTCTTCCAGCGCGCGACGGACGGCCGCGATGGTCGTCCCCTTCTGGCCGATGGCCACGTACACGCAGCGCACCTGCTTGCGCTCGTCGCCCGACTCCCAGTTCTGCCTCTGGTTGAGGATGGTGTCGATGCACACCGCGGTCTTTCCGGTCTTGCGGTCGCCGATGATCAGCTGCCGCTGACCGCGGCCGATCGGGGTCATGGCGTCGATGGCCTTGATCCCGGTCTGCAAGGGTTCCTTCACGCCCTGGCGCTCGACCACCGACGGCGCCTGCAGCTCCAGCGCGCGCCGCACGTCGGTCTCGATGTCCCCGCGCCCGTCGATCGGATGGCCCAGCGGGTCGACGACCCGGCCCAAGAACGCGTCGCCGACGGGGACCGACAAGACCTCGCCGGTGCGCTTGACCTGTTGGCCTTCTTCGATTTTCTCGAAGTCACCCAGGATGACCGCGCCGACGCTGTGCTCGTCCAGGTTCAGGGCGACGCCGAGGACGCCGCCCGGGAACTCGAGCAGCTCCTGGGTCATGACGGACGGCAGGCCCTCGACGTGGGCGATGCCGTCCCCGGCGTCGACAACGGTGCCGACTTCCTCGCGCGAGGTGTCGGCGGTGAAGGAGCCTACGTACTCCTCGATGGCGCCCTGGATGTCGTCAGCCGAGATTGTCAACTCTGCCATGGCTTTTCGTCTTCCTACTTGATTTTCGTTCGCGTGTGCTTTGTCGATGTTGTGTTCAGTCGGGCAACTGGGCCTGGGCCGCGGCCAGGCGAGCGGAGAGCGTCCCGTCGATCACCTCGTCGGCCACGGCGATTAACAGCCCGCCCAGCAGGTCGGGTTCGATCTGCAGCTGCACCGTCACCGGGTGGGCGTAGATGCGGCTGAGGACTTCGGTGAGACGGGTGCGCTGGGTATCGCTGAGCTCCGCCGCCGCGCTGACCTGTGCGACGATTTCGCCGCGGCGCGCCACCGCGACTTCCGCCAGGAACTTCACGGCCACCTCGGCCGGCTCGCCCCTGAGCAGCTCGACCGTCTGGGTCAGCAGGGCCAAAGCGACGGGGTTCACCCGTGCGCTTGCACTCTCAAGCACCTTGCGTAGCAGCCCGATCCGGCCTTCGGCGGGGGAACCGTAGTCGCCCAACAGGATGGCAAGTCGCGGCTGCGCGTCGAGAACGCGCGAGAACCGGAATAATTGGTCTTCGACCTCGTCGACCTTGTCCTCGCGCTCCGCGACCTCCAGCAGCGCCTGCCGCGAGATGTGCTCGATGGCGTCGATCAAATCCGTGTTGGCCGACCAGCGTTCGGAGACCGCCGCCCGCAACACGTCGAGCGTGCCATCGCCGACCTTGCCGGACACCAGCCGCTCGATCAGCCGGACCCGCGGTGCCGCGTCCTCGGCGGGCACGGTGAGGTAACGGGTGACCACGATTTCGCGGTCCAGCATTTTCGCCACCGCCACCAGCTCGCTGGAGAGGGTGGAAAGCGCTTTGTTGTCGAGGTTCTTGGCGATGGTGCCGAACCGCTCCGAGAGGCTGCCCAGCGCCTGACGGCTGGCCGAGCGCATCTTCGTCAGCAACGGGTAGGCGACCTCGGCGGGCGCCGGCGCCATGGCTTCCAGATCGTCCAGGAACCGATCGACGGTGGCCGACTGCTGTTCGGGGTTCGCGACGTAGTTACGCACCAATTCCCCTGCCTGGCGCACGGATTCGTGCCCAAGCTCGAGGCGGAGTTGCCGGGTCAGCTGCGCGCGGAGGAGCTCGGCCTGGCGGGTGCCCTGCGCCTTGATGCGGTCGGCCTCCACACCGGCCTGAGCCTGCAACTGCTCGGTGATGCGTTCCGAGTCCGACTTAGCCTCTTCGACGACTCTTTCCGCCTCTTCCTTGGCGGCCTCGACGGCTTTGCTGTGGGCCGTCGTCGACTCGGTGAGCCGGTCGGCGGCAGCGGCCGAATCGGCCAACTGCTGGCGCACCAGGTCCTGCCGGGCGGTCATCATCTTGCGCACCGGCGGCACGACATACCGCACCACCAGCGCCACGATGACCGCGAATCCGAACAACTGTCCGACAAAAGTCCACATGTGCTGATTACCGCCCGGACGACTCGGTGGCGGCCGTGGCCGCGGCGGCGGGTGCGACGTCGACGCCGAGGATCCGGCTGGCCAGGGTCGCCGACATGGCCCCCACGTTGGCGCGCAGATCCAGTTCCACGGCGTCCCTTTCGCGTTTCAATTGCTCGGCGGCCAGCTGCACCCTCGCCATCACGTCTTGCTCGGCACTGGCGCGCGCGTCCTCAATAACCTTGCGGCCTTCGGCGCGGGCGTTGTCGCGGAACGATGACGCCTGAACGCGCGCTTCCTTCATGGCCTCTTCGTAATCGGCCTGGGCGGCTTCGAACTGCTCGGCCGACTTCTTGTTGTCGGCGGCGGTCTTGGCGACCATGGCGTCGCGTTCGCGCAGCACCTTCAGGATCGGCGGCACCACGAAGGTGCCGATGATGGCGAGCACGATGAGGAATATGGCCAGCACGAAGAAGAATGTGCCGTTGGGGACGAGAAAGTTGCTGCCCCCCTTGCCTCCCTCTGCTACCGCCTGGCCGGCGGCGAGCACCATGGGGTTCGGGTCACCCATCACAGCGAACTACGTGACGGGGGTGGCGAAGACGAACAACGCCATGAACGCCAGGTTGATGAAGTAGGCCGCCTCGACCAGACCGACGGTGATGAAGAACGGCGTGAACAACCGGCCCTGCGCCTCGGGTTGCCGGGCGATACCCGAAACCAGCGCATTACCGGCAATACCGTCACCGATGCCGGCTCCGATTGCGCCGCCGCCCATGATGATCCCACCGCCGATGAGTGCACCGGCAGCGATAGTGGGGTCCATTCTTTCCTCCTTTATCCAGCTCTATCTTGTTGGCTTATCTGGTGTTCCGTGGGCTAGTCATGGTGGTCCTCCAGCTCCATGGCCTGGCTGAAGTACAAGATGGTCAGGATCGCGAAGATGAACGCCTGGATCGCCCCGACGAACAGGTCGAACGATTTCCACACCGCGTTGGGTAACCACATGATGTACGGCGGGAACATCGCGATCAGCGCCACCAGGATGCCGCCGGCGAAGATATTGCCAAAGAGTCGGAGCGACAACGAGATCGGCTTCGCCAATTCTTCGACCAAGTTGATCGGCGCCAGGAACGCCACGTGCCCCTTGAGGACCTTGATCGGGTGCCCGATGATGCCGCGGCGCCAGATCCCGGCCACGTGGTAGCAGACGAATACGAAAAGGGCCAGCGCCAGAACGTAATTGATGTCCGCCGCCGCCGACTTGAGCAACTCGGTGGTGTGACCGGACTTGTCGGTGTACTGCAGCGGCAGCACCGACAACCAGTTGGAGATCAGGATGAACACGAAGATCGTGACCGCCAGCGGCAACACGAACGGCGCGATTCGCATCCCGATGGCGCTTTCGATCTGGTTGCGCATCTGTATGGTCAGCGCCTCCCAGAACAGTTGCACTCCGCTGGGAACACCGCTCGAGGTGATCTTGGCGCGCAGGAAGAAGGCGAGGGCGAGCACGATCACCGCGGCGAGCGCGGTCGACAGCACCGTGTCGGTGTTGACGGTCAGGCCGAGCCACTTCGCGGTGGTGTGCTCGCCGACCTCGATCTGGGAACCGGCCAGGATCGTCTCAATCATCGCCGGCGCTCCTTCCGTCAGTGTCTTCCGGGGCCTCGACGGCCGATGCCGGCACCGGCTCGCCCGTGCGCAGCTTCTTCCACACCGGCACCGCGGTCGCCACGACCAGTAGCACCTGGAAGAGCGCCAGACCGAACATCGCGCCCAAGCCATTCGGCCGGAAAACGTAGGCAACGATCAGCGCGACAACGGTAATGATCGCCAACCTCGTCGCCGAATTGACTGCCATCGAGCTTTTCAGGGGGTGCTCTTTCGCGGTGATCGACGCGACCGAACGCCGCACGAGCAGCGCGTTGAGCAAACCCAGGAGCAACCCGACACCGAAGAACACGCCGAGCATGAGGCGGCCGGACAATCCGGCGCCGAGAATCGCCAGCGCGGTGATGCCCGCGCTGATCACAAACAGCCGAACCGGACGGAAAGCAACAGAGGGGAACACCAACGGCGCGTCCTGCGCTGGTGTCGTCACTGCAGCACCTCAATCCCAGGTAGTGAAGCGGGAGACCCCCGACCGACCGATCGGTGGCCCGCCGAGCGTATCGCACGTCACAGGGGAATCACCCAAGGGGTAGCTCCCTACGTCGGTCGTGAATCGGCGCGCTCGGACAGGCGTCCGACGGGCCGGCTGGCCGGCAACCCTCAAGGTCTCTTTTAGGGGTTCTACCTGCACCGTACCATACGATCGGCACAGCTACTACCGGGTGTCGTAGGCGCTTCGTCAGTCCACGTCCACGTCTTCGTAGTCGTCGCGCCGGCGCATCAGCGGGATCGCCGTGGCCACTCCGGCGACCACTATTGCGCCCAGCATGACCGCACCGGTGTCGCGCGGGTTGAAAAAGATGGTGCTCGCCGCGCCGAACGCGACAATGCCCACCCAGAGATAGATGAGCAGGACCACCCGGCGATGCGAATGCCCGATTTGCAGCAACCGGTGATGCAGGTGCATTTTGTCGGGGCTGAATGCGCTGCGGCCGGCGCGGGTACGGCGCACGATCGCCAGTAAAAGGTCGAGCATCGGCACGAACATGACGGCCACCACCAGCAGGAACGGCGCCAGCAGAGCAAACACGTCGCGGGCGCCGTAGGCGTTCTGCGAGACCGGTCCGGCGGCGGTCGTGGCGGCCGCGGCGACCATCAGGCCGATCAGCATCGAGCCGGAATCGCCCATGAAGATCCGGGCCCGATGGAAGTTGTGCGGCAGAAACCCCAGACACGCCCCCGCGAGCACGACCGAGATGACGGCGGGCGGATAGAACAGCACGTCCCCGCCGTGGTCGCGCAGCAGGCCGACCGAGAACATGCAGATCGCCATCGCCATGATGAGTCCCAGCCCGGCGGCCAGGCCGTCGAGCCCGTCGACGAAGTTCATCGCGTTGACCATCGACACCGTCAGCGCCAGGGTGAGCAGGATCGAGGAGGCCTGGTCCAGCACGATGGTGCCGACGCCGCCGATCGGGATGTACAGGACGCTCCAGGCCACGCCCATGGTGACCAGCACGCTGGCCGCGGTGATCTGGCCGGCGAACTTGGTCAGGGCGTCGAGGCCCCAGCGGTCGTCGATCAGGCCGATGCCCACGATCACCGCGGCCGCCACCAGGACGGCGGGCATGCCTGTGGAGTAGACGAATCCGCGGGTGAGCGCCGGCAGTTGCCAGGCCAGGAAGACGGCCGAGACGACGCCGACGAACATCGCCAGACCTCCCATGCGGGGGGTGGGCGTCACGTGCACGTCGCGTTCCCGCGGGTAGGCGACGGCTCCCAGCCGGGTGGCCAGCACCCGCACCGGACCGGTCGTGAAGTAGGTGATGATGGCCGCGGTCAGGCCGACCAGTGCGAGCTCGCGCAGCGGGACGCCGGTGCCGCGATCGGACAGGGCGAGCAGACCACCGGCAAGGCTGGACACCAACGAGACCGTACTGCACCAACCTGAGACCGGATTGGCGGCGTGCGCTAGGCGAGCAGGCTTCCCGCGTCCATGCCAAGCACTTCCGCGATCAGCTCGGCGCTCACCGGACCGGCGCGCAGGATGCGCGGGGCGTCGTCGGTCAGGTCGACGATCGTGGAGGCGGCCTGCTGCTGCGCCGGGCCCGCGTCGAGATAGACGTCGACCAGGTCGCCGAGTTGGCCGCGCGCCTCGGCGGCGTCGACCGCGGGTGGGCGGCCGGAGACGTTCGCGCTGGACACCGCCATGGGCCCGACCTCGCGCAGCAGCTCGACGGCGACCGGGTGCAACGGCATCCGCAGCATCACGGTGCCCCGGGCGTCACCCAGATCCCACTGCAGCGACGGCGCCTGCCGCACCACCAGGCTCAGCGCGCCCGGCCAGAAGGCCCGGATCAGATCCCGCGCCCCGTCGGGCATCGTGTAGACGAGCCCCTCGATGGTGTGCCAGGAGCCGACCAGCACGCCGACCGGCATGTCGCGGCCCCGCCCCTTCGCCGCGAGCAGCGCCGCCACCGCGGTGCTGTCGAACGCGTCGGCGCCGATGCCGTACACGGTGTCGGTGGGCAGCACGACGAGCCGGCCGCTTTTCGCCGCCCCGACGGCCGAGGTGATGCCGAGCGCGCGCTGGTCGGGGTCCGCGCAGTCGAAGACGGCGGTCAAGGCCGCTCCCCCCGTCGGGCCGTCACGAACCTCGGCCGTCCGACCAGGTCGCGGCGCGCCGCGATGTCCTCGAAAAGCCCTGTGCCTTCGATCAATTCGACGGTCCGCGCGGCCGTGGTGTCGTCGTGCTCGACGGCGAAGAGGCCGCCCGGGCTCAGCCACCGTCCGGCGTGGCGGACGACCGCGGCGATCACCGCCATCCCGTCTGCCCCGCCGAACACCGCGTGCGGCGGATCGTGTTGGGCCACTTCGGCTTCCACGGCGCTGTCGTTGGGTACGTAGGGCGGGTTGGCCACCACCAGGTCGACCAGCCCGTCGAGCTCGGTGAGCGGTTCGGTGGCGGTGACGTCGGCGCGCAGCAGCTCGACGGCGGTGCCCTCGGTGTTGTGCCGCGCGTAGGCCAGGGCCGCGTCGGAGTCGTCGATGCCGATGACCCGGGCGGCGGGCCGGTGGCGGGCCAGCGCCACGGCCAACGCGCCCGAGCCGGTGCACACGTCGACGATGACGGGCCGGGCGCCCAGCGGCTGCGCGATGGCCCATTCCAGCATGGCCTCGGTCTCCGGGCGCGGGATGAACACGCCGGGCCCCACCCGCAGCATCACCGGACCGAACGCCGCGGTCCCGGTGAGGTGCTGCAACGGGACCCGCTGCGAGCGCGCGGCGACGACGTCACGGTAACGCCCGAAGAATTCGTCGTCGGGCGCCTCGAGCAGGGTCAGCCGGCCGCGTTCGGCGCCGACCAGGTGGGCCGCCAACTCCTCGGCGTCGTAACGGGCGGAATCGATCCCGGCCTCGGCGAGTTGCGCCGCAGCCGAGTCGATCGCGCGCCGCAGGCCGGTCATGCCTGCTGCAGCCGCGATTGCTTGTCGGCGGCGGCGAGCGCGTCGAATAGCGCGTCGAGGTCGCCGTCGAGCACCTGATCCAGGTTGTGCGCCTTGAAACCGATTCGGTGGTCGGTGATCCGGTTCTCCGGGAAGTTGTAGGTGCGGATCCGTTCGCTGCGGTCCACGGTGCGGACCTGGCTGGCCCGATCGGCGGACGCGTCGGCCAGCGCCTTCTCCTCGGCCAGGGCCTGCAGCCGCGCGGCCAGCACCTGCAGGGCGCGGGCCTTGTTCTGCAGCTGGGACCGTTCGTTCTGGCAGGTGACGACGATGCCGGTCGGCAGGTGCGTGATCCGCACCGCGGAGTCGGTGGTGTTGACGCCCTGGCCGCCCTTGCCCGACGAGCGGTAGACGTCGATGCGCAGATCGGACTCGTCGATTTGCACCTCGCCGACTTCCTCGGGCTCCGGATAGACCAGCACGCCCGCCGCCGACGTATGAACGCGCCCTTGGGATTCCGTCACCGGAACCCGTTGCACCCGGTGCACGCCGCCCTCGAACTTCATCCGCGACCACACGCCGTCGGCGCTGTCGCCCTTGCTGGCGATGGCCAGCGTCGCGTCCTTGTAACCGCCGAGATCCGAGGTAGTCTCGTCCAGCACGGTGACCGTCCAGCCGTGGCGCTCGGCGTATCGGATGTACATCCGGGCCAGATCGGCGGCGAACAACGCCGATTCCTCGCCGCCCTCACCGGATTTGACCTCGAGGACGATGTCGTCGGCGTCGTGGGGATCGCGCGGCGCCAGCATGTCGGTGAGTTGGGTGTCCAGCTCGGCCACCCGCGATTCGAGTTCGGTCACCTCGTCGGCGAAGGACTCGTCGTCGACGGCGAGTTCGCGGGCGGCCTCGAGGTCGCCGCGCGCCGCCGACAGCTTGCGGTAGGTGCCGACGATCGGGGCCAGCCGGGCGAACCGGCGGCCGGCCTTGCGCGCCTCGTCGGGATTGCTGTGCAGTTCGGGGTCGGCCAGCCGCTGCTCGAGTTCGGCGTGTTCGGCCAGCAGCACGTCGATCGTCTGCACCGGCTGCGTCATGTCACTCTTTCCCTATACGCGAACCGACGCCCGGCCTGTGCAGCTGTGAGCACAGTTCGGGCGTCGGTAAGCCAGCTATTTGTCGGTCGACTCGCCGTTGTCGGCCGCGGCCTTGCGCTTGCCGTAGCGCTTCTCGAAGCGGGCCACGCGGCCGCCGCTGTCGAGGATCTTCTGCTTGCCGGTGTAGAAGGGGTGGCACTGCGAGCAGACCTCGACGTGGATCTGACCGCCCGGCTTGGTGCTGCGGGTGGTGAAGGTGTTGCCGCACCCGCAGTGCACGGTGGTCTCCCCGTAGGCGGGGTGAATATCAGCTTTCATGATGTCCTTTTCGATCGTGTGCGCCCCGGCGCGAACTCCTGGGACCTGAACTGGTCCTCGGGGGTAGTCGACCGTCGATTATGCCAGGTCAACCAACATCAGCCCAAACGCGGAGGCGCCCCCGCGCATTCCCGGGACCGCGCGCGGTTTATGTGTCGCGGTAGACGCGGCTTTTTGCGCCGCGGGTCCAGACCACGCCGCCGCCGGGGGTGGCGCCCCGCGCGGCCAGCTCGCGCTTGAGGATTTTGTTGGTCGCCGTGGTCGGCAGCCGGTCGGTGAGCCAGACGTAGCGGGGCCACGCCTTGGGCGACAGGTCGGGCTGGGCGGCGAGGAACTCGCCGAACTCCTCGGGCGTCAGCCGCGCGTCGTCGGCCAGCACGATCGCCGCCATCACCTGGTCGCCGACGTGTTCGTCGGGCACCGCGTACACCGCGACGTGGCTGACCGGGGCCAACCGCTGCAGGATCCGCTCGATGGGCGCCGTGGTCATGTTCTCGCCGTCGACGCGCAGCCAGTCGCCGCTGCGCCCGGCGAAGTAGATCCACCCGTCGGCGTCGCGATAGGCCAGGTCGCCGGACCAGAACATGCCGTGACGAAGGCGCTCGTCGGTGGCCTCGGGGTCGTTATAGTAGCCGGCGAACAGGCCCGCGCCGGTGGTGTTGACCAGCTCCCCGATCGCCTCGTCGGCGTTGGTCAGGGCCCCGTCCCCGTCGAAGGCGGCGGGCGGGCACTCGGCCAGCGTGTCCGGGTCGTAGATGGCCACCCCGGGGAAGCCGCGGCCCAGCGACCCGGGCGGGCAGCCGTCCTCGCGGGTGATGACGATCGCGGCCTCGGTGGACCCGAAGCCGTCCCAGACGAGGCAGCCGAAACGCCGGCCGAACTCGGCGATGTCGCGGTCGCTCGCCTCGTTGCCGACGGCGACGCGCAGCGGATTGTCGTGGTCATCGGGCCGTTCCGGCGTGGCCAGCACGAAGGCCAGCGGTTTGCCGACGTAGTTCATGAAGGTCGCCCCGTAATGGCGCAGGTCGGCGAGCAGGCCGGACGCCGAGAACGTCGCGGGGACCATCGCCGCGCCGGCGCCCACCGCCACGCTCCAACCGGCGAAGAGGGCGTTGGCGTGGAACAGCGGCATGGACAGGTAGCAGACGTCGGAGGCGTCGAGACCGAACCGCGCGATCAGCGTGGCGCCGGCGAACAGCACGGTCAGGTGGGTGACCTGCACCGCCTTCGGCTCGCCGCTGGTTCCCGACGTGAACATCATCATGAAGGTGTCGGTGGGGGCCACCTCGCGATGGGGGATCAGCGGCCCGGCGCCCTCCAGCAACGCCGCCCAGGATTCGCCGGACACGTCGAACACCTGCACACCGGGCAGGTCCTGGCCGTCCAGCAGCGCTTTGTGCGCCGGGTCGGTCAGCAGGATCTGGCAATGGGCGTGCAGGATGTCCCTGGCCAGCGCGGCGCCGCGGCGGGTGTCGTTGACGCCGCACAGCACGTAGCCGCCGAGCGCGGCCGACGCCATGGCGGTCAGCATCTCGGGGGTGTTGCCCAGCAGCGCGCCGACGTGCAGCGGACGGGCGGGGTCGGCGGCCCGGATGACGGCGGCCGCGGTGGCGGCGGCGTCGGCCAGGTGCTCACGCCAGGTCCAGACCCGGTCGCCGTACTTCAGCGCCGGGGTGTCCTGGTCTACGCGCTCACGAAGCAGTTGCTGCAGCGTGTCCGCCACAGCTTGCGACGCTAGTCGTTGTCCATCGACCCCGGGGTCGTCTTGGAGACCTGCACCAGGAACTCGTAGTTGGTCTTCGTCTTGCGCAGCTGCGACATCAGCAGGTCGATGGCCTGGTGCGGGTCCAGGCCCGACAGCACGCGACGCAGCTTGTGCACGATGCCGAACTCGTCGGGCGACAGCAGCAGCTCGTCCTTGCGGGTGCCGGAGGGGTTCACGTCGACCGCGGGGAAGACCCGGCGTTCGGAGATCTTGCGGTCCAGCTTGAGCTCGGCGTTACCGGTGCCCTTGAACTCCTCGAAGATGACCGTGTCACCGGTGGACCCGGTCTCGACCATCGCGGTGGCGATGATGGTCAGCGACCCGCCTTCCTCGATGTTGCGGGCGGCGCCCAGGAAGCGCTTGGGCGGATACAGCGCGGTGGAGTCGACACCACCGGACAGGATGCGGCCCGACGCGGGCGACGCGTTGTTGTACGCGCGGCCCAGGCGGGTGATCGAGTCCAGCAGGACGACGACGTCCTTGCCCTGCTCGACGAGCCGCTTGGCCCGTTCGATCGCCAACTCGGCGACGGAGGTGTGGTCCGACGGCGGCCGGTCGAAGGTCGAGGCGATGACCTCGCCCTTCACCGACCGCGTCATGTCGGTGACCTCCTCGGGCCGCTCGTCGACGAGCACGACCATGAGGTGGCATTCGGGGTTGTTCTTGGTGATCGCGTTGGCGATGTCCTGCAGGATCGTCGTCTTACCCGCCTTGGGTGGCGAGACGATCAGCGCGCGCTGGCCCTTGCCGATCGGCATGATCAGGTCGATGACCCGGGTGGTCAGCCGGTCGGGCGTGGTTTCCAGGCGCAGCCGCTGGTTGGGGTACAGCGGCGTCAGCTTGGAGAAATCGGGCCGCTTCTTGGCGTCTTCGACGGAGCCGCCGTTGACGCTGTCCAGGCGCACCAGCGGGTTGAACTTCTGCCGTTGGTTGGGCTGCTCGCCGTCCCGGGGCACCCGAACCGCGCCGGTCACCGCGTCGCCGCGGCGCAGGCCGTTCTTGCGCACCATGTTCATCGAGACGTAGACGTCGTGCGGGCCGGCCAGGTAGCCGGAGGTGCGCACGAACGCGTAATTGTCGAGAACGTCAAGGATTCCGGCGACCGGCTGGACGACGTCGTCCTCGCGGAGTTCGGTGTCCCCGCCCTCCCCCGACCTTTCGCCGCGGCGCCTGCGGTCGCGGTCGCGGAACCGGCGTCCACGCCGGCCCTGACGGCCCTCGCCGTCGTCGTCCTGCTGGTTCTGCTGGTTGGAGCCGCCGCGCGACTGCTGCCCACCCGAACCCTGGTCGCCGCCGGAGTCTTGACCCCGCTCGTCGCCCTTGGTGTCCTGTTGGCCCCCTTGGCGCTTGTCCGCGTCGGGATTGCCGCCGCCCTTGCGGTTGCCGGAGTCCTCGCGACCCTGCTCGCCGGGCGAGCCCGCGTCGCGGTTGGCGGTGCGCCGTTCCCGGCGCGGCGCCTCGGTGGAGCCGTTCTGTTCGGCTTGCGCCGCGGGCGCGTCGGCCGGCGCTTCGGCGGCGGTGGTGTCGGTCTTGTTGGATTTGCCGCCGTCCTCCGAGGCGGCCGGGGCCGAAGTCCCGTTGGCCTGCCCCCTGATTTCCTTTATCGCGGCGATGAGTTCGTTCTTGCGCATCCCCGACGTGCCCTTGACGCCGACCTGGTTAGCCAGCGCACGCAGCTCGGGCAGCACCATGGTGGACAGGGAGCCGGTCGAGGCGTTGGTTTTGACATCGGGAGTGTCTGTGGTCACGGCGTCGGGCACCGGATTGCTGTCGGTGCTCTCGCCAGCCGTGAAGAGGTCCGTATCAGTCACGGATTTCCTTTCTTCCCCCGCTGATCAGGTCATACGGGGGGTCGTTGCATTCAGCCAAATTGGCGAGTGCGCCCAATCATCGACTCTGCTTACGGTGATCGCCCGGGATCATCGGAGAAGACGGCGAACCTCGTTTACGAGAAGAATTGGTGTTGTCCTAGCGGCAAGGCAGTATGTGTGCAGATGCAGATGCTGCGATTGCTGGACGGCTCCGAGGATAGCCTGCATCCCTGACGGAAGCAAGCAAACCCTCCGGCCACGCTGTGGATTAACCGGCGACGGTGACGCCCGGGCTCCAACGAACTGCTTCGCCGGCGGTCATCTTCGTGAGGGTGAATCCGTGTGCGGCCCCGTACTCCAACGCTTCCGTGGGTAGCTCCGGTTCCGTGCTCAATGCGATGAGGGAGGGACCGGCCCCAGAAAGCGTCGCCGCGACGTTATGACGCCGCAGCACCCGCAAATATTCCGCCGATCCGCGCATCGCGGGGGCGCGTTGCGGTTGGTGCAGCACATCCTCGGTGGCCGGCATCAGCAGATCCGGCCGCTCGGTGAGCGCGACGACCAGCAATGCGGCGCGGCTGACGTTGAAGCTCGCGTCTTCGTGGCTGACCCGGCTGGGCAGCAGCACCCGGGTCTCCGCCGTCAGCGACCGTTCCTCGGGAATCGCGCAGAACAGCTTGATGTCCGGGTGCAGCCGCAGCGGCACCGCCGAATACCGGGGCTCGGCGCCGGTGCGGTCCGTCCACGAAACCACCGCGCCGCCCAGCACCGCGGCGGCGGCGTTGTCGGGGTGCCCCTCGAAGTCCGAGCACAGCTGGATCAGCCGATCAACGCTCAGGGTTGCCGAATCCGTTTGCGCGACAAGTCCGTTCACCGCCGCCAAGCCGCCGACGACGGCCGCCGCCGACGAACCGAGACCGCGGGAATGCGGGATGGCGTTGCGGCAGCGCACCACCAGGCCCGGGGCGCCGACCCCGACGGCGCGCAGCCCGTGGTGGATGGCGCGCACCACCAGGTGCTCGGCGTCCAGCGGTACCTGCCCGGCGCCCTCCCCCTCGACCTCCACGACCAAGCCGGAATCCGTTGTCTCCACGACGACTTCGTCGCAGAGGCTCAAGGCGAGACCGATGCTGTCAAATCCCGGACCGAGGTTGGCGCTGGACGCCGACACCACGGCGCTCGCCACCAGCCCGGCGGGCAGCATCTGGGCATTCATTGCTTACGCGAGACCCAGTTGTTCGACGACGAGCACCGGGTCCACCGGCAGCGGGGACACCGTCGGCATGTCCTTCAGCGCGGTGTCGGGATCCTTGAGGCCGTTGCCGGTCACCGTGCACACCACCGTCGACCCGCGCGCCACCCAGCCGTCGTCGACGGCCTTGAGCAGCCCCGCGATGCTGGCCGCCGACGCGGGTTCGACGAAGACGCCCTCGGAGGCCGCCACCAGGTGGTACGCCGCCAGGATCTCCTCGTCGGTGACGGCCAGGAAGCGCCCGTCGGATTGCTGCTGGGCCGCGACGGCGGCCGTCCAGGACGCCGGGGCGCCGATGCGGATCGCCGTCGCGATGGTCTCCGGGTGGCTGACCGGTTTGCCGAGCACCAGCGGGGCCGCGCCGGCGGCCTGCGCCCCGAGCATCCGGGGCAGCTTGTCGATGATCGCTTCCTGGTGGTACTCGGTGTAGCCCTTCCAGTACGCGGTGATGTTGCCGGCGTTGCCGACCGGAAGGGCGTGCACGTCCGGCGCGGCACCCAGCGCGTCGACGATCTCGAACGCGGCCGTCTTCTGCCCCTCGATGCGCACCGGGTTGACCGAGTTCACCAGCGAGATCGTCGGGAAGTCGGCGGCCATCTTGCGGGCCAATTCCAGGCAGTCGTCGAAGTTGCCGTCGATCTGGATGATCTTGGCGCCGTGCATCACCGCCTGCGCCAGCTTGCCCATCGCGATCTTGCCCTGCGGGATCAGCACCGCGCAGGTGATCCCGGCGCGCGCGGCGTAGGCGGCGGCGGAGGCCGAGGTGTTGCCGGTGGAGGCGCACAGCACCGCCTGCTGGCCGCGGGCCAGGGCGTCGGTGACGGCCATCGTCATGCCCCGGTCCTTGAAGGAGCCGGTGGGGTTGAGGCCCTCGACCTTGAGATGGACGGTGCAGCCGGTCCGTTCTGAGAGCCGGGCCGCGGCGATCAGCGGGGTACCGCCCTCGAGCAGGGTGACCGGGGTCCAGTCGTCGCCGACCGGCAACCGGTCGCGGTACGCCGCGATCACTCCCGGCCAGGGTTGGTGGGTGGCCGTCCGGGCAGCGCTCACAGGCCGTTTCCTTCCAATCGCAGCACGCTCGTCACGCTCTGCACGACATCCAAATCCGCGAGCGCACGGACGGTTTCGGAGAGCGCGGCGTCGGTGGCGGTGTGCGTGACCACCACGACGCGGGCTCCCACCCGCCGGCCGTCGTCGTCCACCATGCCTTCCTGGCGAACCTCGGCGATGCTCACCTCGCGCTTGGCGAATTCCGCCGCCACCGAGGACAACACGCCCGGCTCGTCGGCGACGTTCATGCTGACGTAGTAGCGGGTGGAGATGAGACCCATTGGGGCGATGGGGAGTTGGGCGTACCGCGACTCCTTGGGGCCGCGGCTGCCGAGCACGCGGTTGCGCGCGGCCATCACCAGGTCACCGGTGACCGCCGAGGCGGTGGGCGCGCCGCCGGCCCCCTGCCCATAGAACATCAGCCGCCCCGAGGCCGCGGCCTCGACCACCACCGCGTTGAACGCGCCGTTGACTGTGGCCAGCGGATGCGACAGCGGCACCAGCGCGGGATAGACGCGGGCCGAAACCCGTTGCTGCCCATCGTCACCGGTGATCCGCTCGCAAATGGACAGCAGCTTGATGGTGCAGCCCAGCGCCCGCGCCGACGCGAAGTCGGTCGGGGTGATTTTGGTGATACCCTCGCGATACACGTCGTCGGCGTGCACCCGCGTGTGAAAGGCGATGGACGCCAAAATCGCCGCCTTGGCGGCGGCGTCGTAGCCTTCGACGTCGGCGGTGGGATCGGCCTCGGCGTAGCCCAGCGCGCCGGCGTCGGCCAGGGCGCTCTCGTAGTCGGCGCCGGTGCTGTCCATCGCGGACAAGATGTAGTTGGTGGTGCCGTTGACGATGCCGGCCACCCGCAGCACCGTGTCGCCGGCCAGCGATTGGGTGAGCGGGCGGATGACCGGGATCGCGCCCGCGACCGCCGCCTCGAAATACAGGTCGACGTGAGCGTTTTCGGCCGCCTGCGCCAGCTCCCCCGTGGAGACGGACAACAGCGCCTTATTGGCCGTGACGACGGACTTGCCATGCTCCAGCGCGGACAGGATCGCCTTGCGCGCCGGCTCCACCGGTCCCATCAGCTCGACGACGATGTCGACGTCCTCGCGGCAGACCAGCTCCTCGATGTTGTCGGTCAGCAGGCCGATCGGAACGCCGCGGTCGGCGGCGACCCGGCGCACCCCGATCCCGCGCAGCGCCAGCGGCGCCCCGATGCGGGCGGCCAGGTCCTCGGCGCTGTCCTCGATGATGCGGACGACCTCGCTGCCGACATTGCCCAACCCGAGTACCGCTACGCCGACGGCCTTTTCGTCACCGGGCACGGGTCACCTCACTTCCAGACTCAGCAGATCGTCGACCGTCTCCCGGCGCAGGATCAGCCGTGCGCGCGCCCCGCGCACGGCCACCACGGCGGGGCGGCCGATCATGTTGTAACGACTCGACAGCGAATAGCAGTAGGCTCCGGTGGCGGCGACGCCGAGCAGGTCGCCCGGCTGCAAATCGCCGGGTACCCAGGTGTCGCGAACGACGATATCCCCTGTCTCGCAGTGCTTTCCGACGATACGGGCCAGCTCCGCCGGCGCGTCGCTGATCCGCGAGACCAACCGGGCGTCGTACTGCGCGTCATAGAGCGCCGTGCGGATGTTGTCGCTCATGCCGCCGTCGACGCTCACGTAACGCCGGTGTGCCGTCGTGCTCACGTCGACGTCCTTGACGGTGCCGACCTCGTAGAGCGTGATGGTGCCCGGCCCGGCGATGGCGCGCCCCGGCTCCACCACCAACCTGGGGGTGGGCAGCCCCACGGCCGCCGACTCGTTGCCCACGATGGCGCTCAGTTTGCTCGCCAGCTCGGCCATCGGCGGCGGGTCGTCGGGCGCCAGGTACGAAATGCCGAAGCCGCCACCGAGATCGATCGTCGACAGCTGGGCCGTCTTGTCGACGCCGAATTCGGCGACGATGTCGTGCAGCAGGCCGATGACGCGGCGCGCGGCCAGTTCGAAGCCGTCGACGTCGAAGATCTGTGAGCCGATGTGGCTGTGCAACCCGACCAGCCGCAGGTTATCGGTGTCGAACACCCGGCGCACCGCGGCCATCGCCGCGCCGCTGGCCACCGACAGCCCGAACTTCTGGTCCTCGTGTGCGGTGGAGATGAACTCGTGGGTGTGCGCCTCGACCCCGACGGTGAGGCGCACGAGCACATCCTGGACGATGCCCGCCTCGCCCGCGATGGCGTCGAGGCGCTCGATCTCGGTCATCGAGTCCAGGACGATGTGCGCCACCCCGGCCTTGACGGCGGCGGTCAGTTCCGCGACGGATTTGTTGTTGCCGTGGAAGATGATCCGCTCCGGCGGGAAGTCGGCGTGCAGTGCGACGGCCAGTTCCCCGCCGGTGGACACGTCGAGGGACAGGCCCTCCTCGTCGATCCAGCGGGCGATCTCGGTGCACAGGAACGCCTTGGCGGCGTAGTGCACGTTGTGTCCGCCGCCGAAGGCCGCCGCCAGGTCCTGGCAGCGGGAGCGAAAGTCGTCCTCGTCGACGACGAACAGCGGGGTCCCGTACTCCTGGGCGAGGTGCGTCACCGGTAGGCCGCCGATGACCGCGGCCCCATCGTCGTCGCGAGTTGTGCTGCGCGGCCACACGTTCGGCGCCAGCCGCAGCAGCTCCTCCGGGGATTGCGGGCGCGGCGGACTCTCGGCGTGACGCGCTTCGTCGGCGTGCCGGGGACCGGCGGGATGGACGTTCACATTCGCTCCGGGGCGGTGACGCCGAGGATGGTCAGGCCGTTGGCGATGACCTGGCGGGCGGCCTGGCACAGCGCCAGGCGCGCGGTGTGCAGGTCGGTGGGCTGCTCGTCGCCCTGCGGCAACACCCGGCAGGAGTCGTAGAACCGGTGGTAGTCGCCGGCGAGGTCTTCCAGGTAGCGGCACACCCGATGCGGTTCCCGCAGTGCGGCAGCGGTTTTCAGCACGCGCGGGAAATCGCCGATCGAGCGCAGCAGCGCGCCCTCCTTGTCGTGGCTGAGCAGCTCGAGGTGCGCCGTGTCGGGGATCAGGCCGAGCTCGGCGGCGTTGCGGGCCAGCGCCGACAGCCGGGCGTGCGCGTATTGCACGTAATAGACCGGGTTTTCGTTGGACGCCGAGGACCACAGCGCCAGGTCGATGTCGATGGCGGTGTCCACCGACGAGCGGATCAGGCTGTAGCGCGCCGCGTCGACGCCGATCGCCTCGACCAGGTCGTCGAGGGTCAGCACCGTGCCGGCCCGCTTGCTCATCCGGACCGGCTGGCCGTCGCGCACGAGGTTGACCAGCTGCCCGATCAGGACCTCGACAGTGGCCGGGTCCTCACCGAACGCGGCGGCCACCGCCTTGAGCCGGGCGATGTAGCCGTGGTGGTCGGCGCCGAGCATGTAGATGCACAGGTCGAAGCCGCGCTGCCGCTTGTCCAGGTAGTAGGCGATGTCGGCGGCGATGTAGGCCGGCTTGCCGTCGCTCTTGATCACGACACGGTCCTTGTCGTCACCAAAAGCGCTGGTGCGCAACCAGGTTGCGCCGTCCTTCTCGTAGACGTTGCCGGTCTCGCGCAGCCTGGCGATGGCCTGATCGACACGCCCGCTGGTGTGCATCGAGTCTTCGTGGGTGTAGACGTCGAAGTCGGTCCCGAGCTCGTGCAGCGACTCCTTGATGTGGGTGAACATCAAGTCGACGCCGATTTCCCGGAACGTCTCATGCAGGTCGGCGTCGGGCAGGCTCAGCGCGTCGGGCGCCTTCTGCAGGATCTGCGCCGCGATGTCGTTGATGTAGGCGCCGGCGTAGCCGTCTTCCGGGGTCGGTTCGCCCTTGGCCGCGGCGATCAATGAGTTGGCGAACCGGTCGATCTGGGCGCCGTGGTCGTTGAAGTAGTATTCGCGCACCACGTCGGCGCCCTGGGTGGTCAGCAGCCGGCCCAGCGCGTCGCCGACGGCGGCCCAGCGGGTGCCGCCGATGTGGATCGGCCCCGTCGGGTTGGCCGAGACGAATTCCAGGTTGATCTTCTGCTCGGCCAGCTCGTCCGAGAAGCCGAACTCGTCGCCGGCGTCGAGGACGTCGTTGACGATCTTGGCCTGCGCCGACGCCTCGAGGCGCAGGTTGATGAAGCCGGGCCCGGCCACCTCCGCGGAGGCGATGCCGTCGGCTTCGGCGAGCCTTTCGGCGAGCCAGCCGGCCAGTTCGCGCGGGTTGGCGCCCACCTTCTTGCCCAGCTGCAGCGCCAGGTTGCTGGCGTAGTCGCCGTGATCGGGATTACGCGGCCGCTCCACCGTGACCGTCGCCGGCAACGCGGCAGCGTCCAGCCCGCGCTCGGCAAGCACCGCGGCAGCGGTGGCTTTGAGCAGCTCAGCCAGGTCAGCGGGGGTCACGAGCGTCCATCCTATTGGCTTCGGTCCCCCGGGCCCGAATCTATTGCAGGCGGCAGCTCCGCACCCACGCAGGCCCTCGTCGCTATCGGCTGGCGCGAGCAGCCTCGATGGGCACGATGCCCACCAGCCGGTCGCCCCGGGCAACGTGGTAGGCGTCATACCGATCAACGGTGGGGTCGCAATGCGGGGTGACGAACTCCACGCGTTCCCCGAGGCTGACGGGTGCGCCGGCGGGCCGGGTCAATGCGCCGTGCTCGTCGCCGAAAAACATGTACGTCGAGCCGCCGAAACGCGCGCCGGCCGGCCGCGGCATCGGGCCGTCCGTCGCGAAAGCCTTGAGACCGGCGTCGACGGTGACGACCCCGTCCGCGTTGGCGCTCACCACCTGGCTGGCAACCCACAGGCTGGTGTCGAAGGCTCCGTCGTCGTCGCCGCCCAAGGCGTCGGAATACTCGGCGTCCATGAACACATACGAGCCCGGCTGCAATTCGTTGAGGATACCCAAGTCCAGATCCGCCGCGACGGTACCGGTGCCGCCGCCGGTGATGATGCCGACGTGGTAGCCGGCCGTTCGTAGCGCGTCGACCGTGCGGGACAGCCGCTCCATGCCGACACGGACTGCGTCACAACGCTTTTGGAGCCCGGCGATGTGCTGCCAATGACCCCCGTAGCCTTGCACGCCGGCCAGCGTGAGCCCCTCGCAGCGGTGGACGTGCTCCGCCAACGCGACCGCCTGCTCCAGGCCGGAAACGCCGGTGCGGCCGAGCCCCACGTCGACGTCGATGAGGACGCTGACTCGAATCCCGCGGCGACACGCTTCTTCGCTCAGCGCGGTCACCGGGTCGGGATGATCCACCACACAGGCAAATTCCGGGTCGAGCGCCGCCAGGTCGCACAGCCGCTTCGGAATCGCCGGGTCGGCGACCGGCGAGGTCAGGAGAATGCCGCGCACGCCGGCCGCCGAAAGCGCCTCGGCTTCAGCGGTTTTGGCGCAGCAGATCCCGACGGCGCCGGCTGCGATCTGCTTTCGGGCGATCCAGGCGCATTTGTGCGTCTTGGCGTGCGGGCGCAGCGCGACCTTGTCGCCCGTCCGCTCGACCATGCGGCGGATGTTGGCGTCCAGCGCCGCGTCGTCCAGGATCAGCGCCGGCGTCGGCAGGCGGAAGCGCGAGTTCGGTTCGCCAATCATGGCTTGCGCCAACTGGTCTGCCGGACGAATCGTCATCCGGACGCCACGGAGGTCAGGTGCTCGAACCCCGCGAGCGGGACGATGTCCGGCAGCCGGCGAATCGCTCCGTTCTGCGCCCACTGGCCTTCGGGCACTTCGTGGATGACACACGACGTGACGACCAACTTGTCGCCATTGCCGCCGGCCGCCGCTGCGGCGACCTCCTGGAGCTCGCCGGCGAATCGCGCCTTGCGGGCACCGTCGAGCACCCCCGCGCTGACCTGCCAATCGATGAATACGCCGGCGACCGCGGCGTCCGCCGAGGCGCCGGCGGAGTAAAAGCCCCCGGGTGGGAGCTCGTGCAGCAGGACCAGGGCCCGCATCCGGTGCTGAGGCTGGTCGGGCACCGATTCGGCACGGCACGCCGCGTCGGTGAGGCCGGTGACCAGGCGCTGCTTGCCCGCGTCGTCGAAGGCGCCGGGTGTCAGGGTTACGTGCATCAGCGGCATGACATCTACCTTTCCGGGGTTCCTGCCCTCGTAATCTCCCCCACCGGCGCCGCACAAAGCCAGTGGCGAGGTAGACAGCTTTCTTGCATAATTCGCCACATGATCGGTTTCGATGTCCTCGTGCTCGACGGCGCCAGCGCGAGCGCGGTGGGCGTGACGATCGACGTGATTTCGGCGGCGAACCGGATCCTCGGCAAGCCCGCGTTCGACCTTCGGTTCGTGTCGCCGGCGAGCCAGGTCGCCTTGCGCGGTGGCCTGACCGCCGCCGCGGAACCCCTCACCCACAGCACGGCGCGAGAAGTCGTCGTCGTGCCCGGCTTGGGCGCCGCGCAGCCCGAGGAGATCGCCGAGCGGCTCGGTGGCGCCGACGTCGCCGTCGCGGCCGACTGGTTGGCCGGTGCTGATGGCTGTGGCGCGGAAATCGCGGCCTCGTGCACGGCCGTCTTCGTGCTTGCCGCCGCCGGGCTGCTCGATCAGCGACGCTGCGTCACGACGTGGTGGCTCGGGACCGACCTCGCCCGGGTCGCGCCGGCGGCCAACGTCGTCATCGATGACATGGTCGTTCGCGACGGGTCGGTCTGGACGGCCGGGAGCGCGTTCGCGCACATCGACCTAATGCTCGCGCTCATGCGCGAGCTCGGCGGCGCGGCGCTCGCCGACGAACTCGCGAACCGGCTCGTCGCCGATCAGCGCACGTCGCAGGCGAGCTTTCTCATCCCCTCGCACCTGGCGGCGCGCGACGAAACGGTCGCGGGCCTGGAGCGTTTCGTCCGATCGCGGTTGGGCGAAACGCACACGCTCGACTCGCTGGCCCGCTTCTGCGGCCTCAGCACCCGAACGCTGGCGCGCCGGACCCGAAATGCCGTGGGCCTCAGCCCGCTTCAGCTGGTGCAGCGAGTTCGCCTCGAGCGCTCGGTGCACCTGCTGCGCACCACCCGCATGCCGCTCGAAGAGATCGCTGCGGCAGTGGGATTGGCGGATCCGGCGACGCTGCACCGACTGGTGAAGAAACACACCGGGCAGTCGCCCGGCGCGCTGCGCCCGAGCGCTCAGGCGAGGGCCTCGTGATCGGCGCTTGAGCTGTGGCGGGGTCACGATCGTCACGTCGATGCGTTACTCTGGCTGGGCCCAATGGCGCTGCATCGACATCGAAGCGCCCCCGTAGCTCAGGGGATAGAGCGTCTGCCTCCGGAGCAGAAGGCCGCAGGTTCGAATCCTGCCGGGGGCACCAGCTATTTGCCGAGGTGAATGCGGTTTTCAACATCCAGTGAACGCCATCGTGTGATTTTCGCCGTCTCCTGGCAGAATCCGCGCGGCGCGGAAGGTGCATTTGAGCACTGCCCTTTTCACAACGCGCGTTTGGATAAAGGGCAACACTTGGCCGCGTGGAACACGTACTCGCCGCCCTCGCGCTCACCGTCGCACTGCTCGCCCCCGCCCCTGCGCCGCCGCTCGCGCCGCCAAGCTGCCAGCCCGTGAGCAAGGCCGGCAACTGCTACAGGCCCGGCCAATACTGCCGCAACAGCGACCACGGCGTGACCGGCGTGGGCGAGGGTGGTCAAGAGATCGTCTGCACCGACAACGATGGCTGGCGCTGGGAACGGGCCTCCTAAGCGCACTTTTACCTCATGTCGACTCGCCGCCTTGGCAAATTCGAATCACCGGGGGCACCAGCTCCGCCCCCGCTCAGGGCGGCACGAGCACCCGGGCGAACGAGTTACCCCTTAAGGCGCATATTCGGGGCAGTATGACGTGGCCGAAGTTCGCACCAGAAACCTTATGTCGTCGTCCGTCATGCCGTTCCGCTCGTGCGACTGGACCATGCCCACGATCGAATCCATGCTGCGGCCCTGCGCCAACAGGGCGCAGATCTTATGACCCATATTGATCAGGCCCTGATCGCCCTTAGCGCTTGAAATCCCCTGATTGTGAAGCGCATTTACGAACGAGGTGTCGTTGTCGTCCGCGTGAGCGGTCGGAATAACCGTGAGGGCAAGGGCCGCTGCCAGCAGCGCGGCAATCCGCGTCATGACCCTGCATGGTAGCCGGGCTCACTCGCGCGTTGGGCTGAGCCGGGCGGGCCGGTACCTGAAAACCGGGGTTTAGAAATCGCATAAGTGGGCACACCGCGGCATGATCGCGCGTCAGATCCCTCGTTTTCTCGCTCCTGCGGTAGTCGCGGCCTCCAGCGTCAGCGCTGCTGTCCTCGCGTCTGCGACCCCGTTCGCCTCCGCCGAGCCGTGCCCGGACGTCCAGGTGGTCTTCGCCCGCGGCACCGACGACCCTCCCGGGCTCGGCCCCACCGGACAGGCATTTGTCGACTCGCTGCGCCCCCGCGTCGGCGCAAAATCGTTCGACGAATATGCGGTGAACTACCCCGCGACCCATGACTGGACGAACGCGGGCGAGGCCGGCATCAGGGACGCGGGCGCGCATGTCGTGTCGATGGCGCACGACTGCCCCAACACCAAGATGGTGCTCGGCGGGTACTCGCAGGGTGCGGCCGTGATGGGCTTCGTCACCTCGGCGGCCGTACCGGCGGGGATCGATCCCGCCACCGTCCCGAAGCCGATGGACCCCGAAGTGGCCAACCACGTGTCCTCAGTCGTGCTCTTCTCGGTGCCAAACGAGCGGGCGATGAACTTCTTCGGCGAGCCGCCCGTCGTCATCGGCCCGCTTTATCAGTCCAAGACCATCCAGGTGTGCGCTCCGGGTGACCCGATCTGCGCCGACGGGATGAATTTCGCGGCACACGACACGTATGCAACCAACGTGGCGGTGATCGACCAAGGCGCGACCTTCGCGGCGGATCGTCTCGGCGGAGTTTCCGGCGGTCCGACGGGTGCGGGTCCGGCCGCACCGACCACCGTCGTCGGCTCCCCGTCGCCGCGCGGAGGCTTCGACAGCTAAAAGCCGATCCAAGTGTTCCGTTTGCCTCAACGGATGAACACCCCGCGGCTACGCTGTGCCTGACAGCCGGGCGGCTCGAGGAGGCGAAATTGGCAGGACGCGAAGCTCAGGCACCGACCTGATGTTGTCGCTGTTCATCGCTGTCATCGGGCTTGTCTTCCTGGCCTTAGCGCCCACCCGCTACACCGGCATGATCTTCGTGCTCACCCTGCTCGCCACCTTCGGGATCACCGCGTTCGACATGAGCACCCACCAACCCACCAGCACCGACATCACGGGCTTCGCGCTGGCACTCATGCTGGGCGGACCCGCCCTGCTGATCAGAAGCGAGCGGGGAATGAAGGGCTGACTCGGGCCTATCCGGTCAGGAAGACGAGCCGGAACTTCCCGATCTGCACTTCGTCGTTGTTGGCCAGCACCGCCGAGTCGACGGGCTGCCGGTTGACGTAGGTGCCGTTGAGGCTGCCGACGTCGGCGACGGCCCAGTTGCCGTCCTCGTCGAGCCGAAACTCCGCGTGACGGCGGCTCACGGTGACGTCGTCGAGAAGAATGTCGCTGTCGGGATGGCGCCCCGCCGAGGTGACGGCTCGATCGAGCAAGAAACGGGAACCGGCATTCGGGCCGCGCTTGACGATCAGCAGCGCGGCTCCGCTCGGCAGTCCTTCGGTGGTTTCCGCCTCGATGGCGGTCGAACCGTCCTCCGGCTCATCGAGAAACTGGGTGCCGTAATCGGCGGTCGTCTCCCCCACCGCTTGGGTGAGGTCTTGCTCGTCGTCGCCGCGGTTCATCTGTCGCTCCCACCGCCCCGGGCACGCTCAGATGCCCGCCAGGCCAAGAGAAATACCCACCTTCCGGCGGTCTTACGCCCGCCTCAGTTGCGGCTGAGGATGAACGCCTCGATGTGACGGTCGCCGGCGCGCACCTCGTACTTGCTCCAGCCGGGGTACATCGTGAGGCCCTTGGACCAGATCTCGTCGCGTTCCTCGGGACTGGCGAGACGGGCGGTCGCGCGCCAGCTGTCGCGGCCGATCGACACCGTGGCATCCGGATGGGCCTTGAGGTTGTGGTACCAGGCCGGGTGCTTCGCACCGCCGAAGTTGGACGCGATGAGGGCCACCCCGTCGGGGTGCGGGATGCCGTACAGCGCGACGGTGCGCGGCTCGCCCGATTTGGCGCCGGTGGTGGTGAGGATGACCGCGGGCACGCCGGTCGCGAGTCCGGCGAAGCTGCTCCTGCCCCCGGTGACCTTCGTGATCAGTCGGTCGAGGTGGTGGGCGGTCGGGCGCAGGAACGCCGCACCCAGCGTCGTGGACCCGAAGCTGCGCATGAACCGATGGAACGCGTTGGCGTGGTCGAAGGACAGGTCCGACATGGCGTCACGCCGGCTTGGTGCTGTCGACCTGATCGGAGTCGTATCCGATGACGGGCGCCGAGTCGCCATAGACGTCCAGGGTATGGATGAAGCGGTGCAACCCCATCACCCCGGCGCAGGTAAACCCCAACTCGATGATCTGCGCGGCGGTGAAGTGCTCCCCCAGCCGCTTGTAAAACGCGTCGTCCATGGCGTGGTGATCCGAGGAGAGCAGGTCGAGGAACTCGACGGCCAGCTGCTCCTGCGGGGTCAGCGCGCCGTGTCCCGGCGCCAGCAGGCAGGCGACGTCCTCGTCGGTGATCGAGTCGTGCTTGCGCGACTGGCTGCACGGTTCGCACTCGCCGAGCTGGGCGCTGCGGATGCGCAGCAACTCCAGGATCCGGCCGCCCAGCAGCGTGCCGGCCCCCAGCGTGGTCCTGGCCGCGTTGACCTGGTCGAGCTGCGCGCTGCGGTACGCGAAGATCTGCAGGGGCACCGGCGTCGCGTACAGGCCGGCGGCCACGCCGGCCTCCACGATTTCGCGGGAATGGGAACTGAGCTCTTCCATCGGGATTGGCGCAATACGCGGCATCGAATCAGGCTAACTTTTTTGTGCGTCGGCCAAAAGGAGAACTCGATGTCCAGACTTGCCGGAAAGGTCGCGATCGTCACCGGGGGCGCGGGCGGAATCGGCGCGGCGACCGCGCACGAGTTGGCCCGCGAGGGCGCCGCGGTCGCGGTCGTCGACATCGACGAGGCCAAGGCCGCCGGGGTGGCCGACGAGATCCGGCGAACCGGGGCGCGGGCACTCGCGCTCGGCGGCGACCTCGCCGAGGAGGACACGGCGCGCCACGTGGTGCGGGCCACCGTCGCGGAGTTCGGCCGGGTCGATGTGCTGCACAACAACGCCGCGCTGACCGCGAGCGACTTCTTGTCGCGCGACACCACGGTGGCCGCGATGCCGCTGGACGTGTGGCGCCGGTCCTTGGACGTCAACCTCGGCAGCCAGCTGCTGATGTGCAAGTACGCCGTTCCCGAAATGCACAGGGGCGGAGGTGGTTCCATCGTCAACATGTCCTCGGGGGCGGCGCTGTCCGGTGATCGGACCCGGCTGGCCTACGGCGTGTCGAAATCCGGGGTGCACGCGCTGACGATGTACGTCGCGACCAGCGAGGGAAAGCGCGGCGTGCGGGCGAACACGATCGTGCCGGGGCTGATCCTGACCGATGCGGTGCGCGCGCACCTGTCCGAGGCGGTCATCGACAACCTGGGCCGCGCGACGTTGACGCCGTACCTCGGCGAGCCGAAAGACGTTGCCGAGCTGGTCGTTTTCCTGGCCTCGGAGCAGTCGCGGTACATCACCGGGCAGATGATCGCGATCGATGGCGGGATGTCGGCGCACGTCGGCCTCGATACCGGCGACTAGCTGCTGGTCGGCCCCAGCGCGTACGCGCCGGTCTCCGGGTGGTGATACCAGCCGCTGGCGGCGTGGGTGCCGCCGTCGACGTGGATCGTCTGGCCGGTGATGTAGCTGGACATTCCGGAGGCGAGAAAGACTGCCGCGCCGGCCATTTCGTCGACGTGACCGGCGCGCCCCATCGGCACGGTGAGGCCGAACCGCTGCTCGGAGCCGGGCGGCGCGATCGCCCGGATGCCTTCGGTCAGGGTGATGTCGGGCGCCAGCGCGTTGACCCGTATGCCGTGCGGCGCGAGTTCCAGCGCCGCGGTCTTCGTGTAGTTGATGACGCCCGCCTTGGCGGCGGCGTAGGTCGCGTAACCGGGCGCCGCGCGCACGCCCTCGATGGAGGTGACGCTGATGATGCTGCCCGGCAGCTTCTGTTCGACGAGGATGCGCGCCACCCGCTGCGTGCACAGGTAAACGTGGCGCAGGTTGGCCTTGTACAGTGCGTCCCAACCGTTTTCGCTGGTGTCGAGGATCCCCGACCAGAACACCCCGCCGGCGTTGTTGACCAGGATGCTCACGGTGCCGAGCTCGGCGGCCGTCTGCGCCAGCGCGGCATCCACCGCGGCACTGTCGCGGACGTCGACGGTAAGGCCCAGCGCGCCGATCTCCTCGGCGGCCGAGGCGCACGAGTCGGGGTTGCGTTCCCAGATCGCGACCCGCGCGCCGAAGGCCTTCAGCCCCGCCGCGATGCCGCGGCCGATGCCCGCGCCCCCGCCGGTGACCACCGCGACACGGTCGGTGAGAAGAACGCTGGAGGGATCGAGTGTCATGCAGAAGAATATAGAACAATACGACGTCAAGGTTTACAGTCTTTACTAATTATGTTTGATATGTAATTGACGGAGGGCCGCCATGACCAGCACGATCTTCGTCACCGGCGCGACCGGGCAGACCGGCGGCAACGTGTGCCGGCAGTTGATCGAACGGGGCGACCGCGTGCGCGCGCTGGTGCGCAATCCCGACGACGCGACCGCGCTGAGCGGGATCGGTGTGGAACTGGTCAAGGGCGACATCACCGACGCCGACGACGTGCTGCGCGCGGCCAAGGGCGCCGAGGCGGCCATTCACTGCGCGGCGCTGCTCGGCGGCGCGAGCCAGGACCTGGCGGACTTCGAGGCCGTCAACATGGTCGGCACCGCGCACGTCCTGGACGCGGCCAAAGCCCACGGCATGCGTCGCGTCGTCGCCCTGAGCACCGCCACGTTCCTCGACCTGAGCACCGGCGTCGACTTCGAAGAGGCACCCGTGCTGCGCAACCCGCCGGGCGACCCCTACACCGTCACCAAATTCGCCGCCTTCCTCGACGCGCACCAGCGTGCCGCCGCGGGCGAGGACGTGCTGACCTGCCACCCCGGCGCGATCTTCGGGCCGGGCCTGGTCGTCGAACGCGCCTTGCACCGCACCAGCTTCAACCGCGTGCTGCTGGCCGGCATGCGCGGAAAGATCAAGCGTTACTTGGCTTTTCCGGTGACCTGGGTGGCTGGGGCCGACGTCGCGAAGGGCTCGATCGCGGCGCTGGACAAAGGGGTGGCAGGCGAGCGCTACCTGCTGGTCGGCCGGCCCGAGGACACGTTCAGCACCGCCGGGGGCATCAATCGCGCGTGTGAGATCGCCGGCATCGACCATCGCGTCGAGGATCTGGACTACCGCACGGATCCCGAGGCGCTGACCGCCGAATTCGGCCCCACCCTGATGGCGATCGCGGCGGCCGCGGCCAAGAGCGAGCGCCGGCCCAGGGCGACCGACAACCTGACCACCCGGCGCCTCGGCTATGCGCCCATGTCCTTCGATGACGGCCTGCGACTGCTGATCTCGTGGCTGCGCGAGCTCGGCAAGCTGTAGGGGTCGCCGTGGTGGATCTGGCCGATCGGATCCTCGACGCGGCCCAGCGGCTGGTGTTCCGGGCGGGGGCCCGCAAGTTGTCGCTGTCCGACGTGGCGGCCCGGGCCGGGGTGTCGCGGCCCACGCTCTATCGGTACTTCGCGTCCAAGGAGGAGCTCATCGACGCGCTCGGGAAACGCGAGCGCCGGCGCTTCAACGCCGCGATGGACCAGGCGATGTTTGGCGTCGTCGGGGTCGCCCGGCTGGAGGCCGCGGTGGACGTCGTCGCCACCTTCGTCGAGGCCCAACCGCCCGGCCGGCTGCTCGACCTGGAGCCGGCGTTCGCGCACGACCAGATGGCGCAGGCGTTGCCGATGCTCGCCGACGGGTTGACGACCGTCTTGCGGCGCTGCGCCCGCGAGGGCGCCTTCGCCACGGCGGTGGATCCCCGCGACCTCGCCGGCGCCGTCGCGCGAACCGCGCTGAGCCACTACATCTTTCCCGACGCCGACCGCGCCGCGGCGCGCCGCGAGATCCGGGCGGCGGCCGGTCTTACGCGTCGCTGGTAGCGCGAATCGCGGATTCGACTTCGTCGGCGGTGAGTTCCTTGGTGCAAAAAAACCAGTCCTCACAATGGGTCCTATCCGTGTGCCCGCGCATGCGCTCCTCGGCGGTGCCCGCGGAGCCGGGAGCAGACAGGATCACCGGGTCACCGGGGCGCCAATCGGCGGGCGTTGCGACGCCGAAGTGATCCGCCGTCTGCAGCGCCTTGACCACGCGCAGTAGTTCGTCGAAGTTACGGCCGAGACTGAGCGGGTAGTAGATGATCGCACGGATGGTGCCCTGGGGATCGATGACGAAAACCGCTCGCACCGCCTTGGTCGAGTCTTCGCCGGGCATGATCATCCCGTATCTCTTGGCCACTTCCATCGAGACGTCTTCGATGACCGGATAAGCGATTTCGATGTCTTTGAGTCCACGGAAGGCGATCTTGTCCTTGATCGTCCGTAGCCAGGCGATGTGGCTGTAGAGCCCGTCGACCGACAGCCCCACCAGCTCAGTGTTGTACGTCGCAAACTGGTGCTGCATCGACGCAAAGGTCATGAGCTCGGTGGTGCAGACGGGGGTGAAGTCAGCCGGGTGAGAGAACAGGATCACCCATTTGCCTTGGTAGTCAGCGGGAAAGTTGATCTCACCCTGGGTGGTCGGGGCGGTGAATGCGGGAGCGGGGTCACCGATGCGCGGCATCTGCGTGGTCGCGACGGCTCCGTCGGAATCGATGCTCATGGCATTCCGTCCTTCCTGATTCTCAACTCGCATCGTCGTTGCGTCTTGGTAAGCGTGCGCCTAATCCGCCCTCACCGAGTAGGGCCGATTGTCACGTTGACGGCAGGTGCATCGTTGGCCCGGGGGAACCGATTTCATGACGTGGTCCGCATGCGCGCCGCAGCCCGCCCACGTGATCTTGCCGCAATGCACGCAGCGCACCGGGTGGCACATGATGGGCGCGGCTATCCCGTTGCGGCCGCTTCGCGTTCGGCGATCGCGGCGCGCACCTGCTCCATGTCGAGATCCTTGATCTTGTCGATCAGCTCCTCGAGCGCCGCTTGCGGCAGCGCGCCGGGCTGGCTGTAGACGAGGATCCCGTCGCGGAACGCCATGAGGGTCGGAACCGATCGAATGCCCACCGCCGCGGCCCGTTCCCGCTCCGCGTCGCTGTCAACCTTGGCGAAGACGACGTCCGGGTGGCCCTGGGCGGACCGTTCGAAGACCGGTGCGAAAGCCCGGCAGGGCCCGCACCACGATGCCCAGAAGTCGATGAGCACGATCGGGTTTTCCTCAATCGTCGTCTCGAAATCGGCGGCGGTCAGCGCTTTTACGGACATAGCTCGCATCCTTTCGTACATGGTGCCCTGTGTAACACTAATACCCCCATGGGTATTTCTGTCAACAGCCTATGTGCCGCTCGGCCCACCCGCAAGGGGACCTTTGGCCCTTAATCTCGCCGGTGCACCGCCGCATAGTGGGGTCAGGCGGGCGGCTGGCGCCATATACCCCCATGGGTATATGCTGGTTTTAGCCCTGAGCCCGTCGGGCAGGTCTCACTGAGGAGCCGCAATGGCACGAGTCGTCATCCTTGGCGCTGGTATCGCCGGACATACCGCCGCGCTGCATCTGCGTCGGTGGCTACCCCGGACCCACGAGATCGTCGTGGTGTCGCCAAATCCGGACTGGAACTGGATTCCCTCCAACATCTGGGTCGGCGTCGGCCGGATGGAGGCGACCAAGGTCCTCATCCCCCTCCGGCCCATCTACCAACGGAAGGGCATCGTCTTCCACCAAGGCTTCGCCACCGCGATCCGTCCCGAGGGCACGGCGGAGCAGCCGGCGCCGTCGGTGGACTTCACCTATACCGACGAGGAGCGCCGCGGCCAGGCCGGCTCGCTGACCTACGACTACCTCGTCAACGCCACCGGCCCGCAGCTGAACTTCGGCGCCACTCCCGGCCTCGGACCCGACGGACACTCGCACTCCGTCTGCACCGCCGACCACGCCGTCGAAGCGGCCGAGGCGCTCGATCGGGTCATCGCCAGACTGAAGGCCGGCGAAAAGCAGCGCATTGTCATCGGGGTCGGGCACGGCACCTGCACCTGCGAGGGCGCGGCGTTCGAATACACCTTCAACGTCGAGCATGTCTTGCGCGCCGCCGGCGTGCGCGACCTCGCCGAAATCGTTTACCTCACCAACGAGTACGAGCTGGGCGACTTCGGCGTCAACGGCATGAGCTTCGTCGACAAGGGATTCGTCCAATCCAGCCGGCTGTGGACCGAGTCGCTGTTCCGCGAGCGCGGCGTCAAGGCCATCACCCAGGCCGCCGTGCACGAGGTGATGGAAGGCAAGCTGCGCTATGAGCAGCTCAACGGCAAGGAGTACGACCTGGACTTCGACTTCGCGATGCTGCTGCCCCCGTTCAAGGGCGCCACCCTGGCCGCCTACGACAAGGACGGCAAGGACATCACGTCCGTCCTGTTCGCGCCGTCGGGCTTTCTCAAAGTCGACGCCGACTACTCGGGCAAGCCGTACGACGAATGGTCCGCCGAGGACTGGCCGCACACCTATGAGTCTCCGGCGTACCCGAACATTTTCGCGCCCGGCATTGCGTTCGCGCCCCCGCACCCAATTTCCCGGCCGCGCAAGAGTCCGAACGGCACCGTCATCACCCCCAGCCCGCCGCGGACCGGCATGCCGTCCGGCATCATGGCCAAGACCGTCGCCGAGACGATCCGGGACCGCATCAACAACCCGTCGGCCCCGGCCCACCGCGCCTCGATGGCAACCATGGGGGCCGCGTGCGTCGCCTCGGCCGGGACCGGCTTGCGCAAGGGCTCGGCCGCGGCGATGACCATGTTCCCGGTGGTCCCCAACCCGGCGAAGTACCCGCAGACCGGCCGTGACGTCGCCGGCACCTCCGGCGAACTGGGCCTGGCCGGCCACTGGATCAAGCTGATGCTGCATTACCTGTTCATCTACAAGGCCAAGGCCAGGCCGTTCTGGTGGCTGATCCCGGAGTGAAAGGCGATCCCATGGGCGACGACAACATCTATTCCGAGGTGGACGCTCGTACGGCCGAACGCATCGCCGACGCTCCGCTGCCAACCCGTGCCACGCTGCGGATGCGGCAGAACCTGCTCGTCCAGTTCTGGCGGTTCGTTCGGATCAACCTCAAGATGATGCGGATCATCACCAGCGGACACGGCTGAGCGGCGCATGGTGAATTCCGCTCAGCCCAGCTGAAACTTCGTGGCGCCGAACGGCTCCGATGTGCCGAGGGCGAACACCGTCGTCGCCTCGACGCGATAGGCATGCCACGGCGCCGGGCCGGCGGACGGGGCGCTGAACTCCGCCGTCAGCGCGTCTCCCGCTACCTCGCAGGGCCACCCGCCGCGGGCGAAAGTGTCTGCCACGGAAGCCAATTCGCCCGAATCGGTCACCCGCTCGGCGGCGCCTTCGACGACGAGGTCGAACGGATCGGTGGCGACACTGAGCACGCACCGGGCGTCGCGGGCCAAGTTCCGGGACTTGCGGGTCGCGGGCCCGGACGTGAAATACCAGGCCCCACCCCACCGGACCACCCCGACCGGCATCACATGCGGGCTGCCGTCGGGATTGATCGTCGTCAGCCACACCGTGTGGCGGTGCGGACCGCCGGTTTCCGGCGCCTGCGTCAGCTCAGCGTCCAACACGGCGTTGACGCGACCCCACTCGATCGTCGGTGCCCCGTACCCGTCGAGATTGCGTTCTGTGATTCTCATGCCGGTACTGACCCCTGCCGGGTGGGGAATTCATCGCTCGCGCAGCAGGAACAGCCCATAAGCGGCGATCGACTGCGCGTCCGCGATCACCCCGGTGCGCATCATCTGCTCGACGTCGTCGCGCGAGAACCATTCGCTGCGCATGTCCTGTTCCTCGTGCTCGCGGTCCGATGCGCCCTCGGCGATCCCGGTGGCCAGGAATACCCAGCCGCGCTGACTGCTCATCCCGGCGGCGACGTCGAGCTGGCCGAGCGCCTCGAACGTCGTCGCGCGCAGGCCGGTCTCCTCGCGCAACTCGCGCTCGGCCAACCCGGACGGGTCGGCGTCGACCAGGTCCGGAGCGCTGCCCTGCGGGAACTCCCAGCGCCGCGCGCCAAGCGGATAGCGGAACTGCTCCACGAGCCGAAAGCGGCTGCCGTCGTACGGCATCACCAGCGCGTACGTCGGCTTGTCCACCACGGCGTAGATGCCCAGGCTCCCGTCGGGGCGGCGGATGTCGTCCTCCCGGATCACCAGCCAGCGGTTCCGATAGATCTCGCGGGACGCGACGCATTCGATGGAAGCCACCCCGCCAGTATCGCGGCGAGGAGTATGTTCCCAAGCCATGCCCTCCCAGGAAGCCATCGCGCAGACCGTCAACCGCTACCTCGAGCTCGTCGCCGCCGGCAAAACCGACGAGATCCTCGACCTGTATGCCGCCGACGCGACCGTCGAGGATCCGATCGGATCGGACGTCCGGCGCGGGCACGACGCCATCCGCGAGTTCTACGCGGGGTTCCAAGACCTCGAGAAAGACACCGAACTCGTCGAGCTGCGGGTCGGCGGCAGCGAGGCGGCCTACCTGTGGCACCTCACGCTCCACACTGGCGACAGCCGTAGCCGCATCTCGCCCATCTCGCACATGACGTTCAACGACGACGCCAGGATCACGTCGATGCGGGCGTTCTGGTCGCCGTCGGACGTCAAGGTCCTCTGATCAGGCCTCGGCGGCGCGTTTGATGCGCCGCAGCGTCTCCTCGATGCCCCGATTGACCTGACGTCCGCGTGGGACGAGGGCCTCGGCGAGCCGGTTGGCAACCGAACACCACAAGAACTCGAACGACTCGGTGAGCAACGTCCCCGACGCCGACGGCTCCAGGACGTAGCGCCAACGCGTTTCCTCGCGGCCCGCGCGGTCGTTGACCGTGGTGAAGCCGAATTCGCGGCCCCGGTTTGCCGTGTCGACCACCGCCGTTCGTTGCCAGCGCATGCGGCCGAGCCGGTTGTATCCGCGAAACCGAACGCCCGGCGCCGCGGCGGTTGCCCCGTCCAGCCACTCGCAGCGGTAACACTCCGGGCTCCACTCACCCATACGGGTGACGTCGGCGATCAGGTCGTACAGGGCGTCGGGGGACGCGCCGACCTCGATGCTGCTGCGGCCGCGCCGCGCCGTAGGCATGGCCCGAGTATGTCACATCCACGAGTTTGCTTGGGGCACAATGGTTCCGCGCTGGCGACGTGCCCCGAGTGCGGCGATCCGGCGGTCTGAGCGGGGTAAAACTCGTGTCTTGCGGCGTCGGCAGCGATAATGCGTCAATGACCCCTGCAGCCGGCGATCGACCGCTCTAGCATGCGGCGGCACATCATCGTCAGCGGCGACGACGCGCTGGCCACGACGATCATCGACGAGCTGAACAACGCCGGCGTCAGCGTCGTCAAGCTCAACAGCCCCGCCGAGCTTGCCCACGTCGAGGCCGATCGCGCGGTCGCCGTCGTCTGCGCCGGGGACGACGATGCGACAAATCTCGAAATCGCCTTGCTGGCAAGGAAAGCCAACCCCAGGGTGCGCGTGGTCGCGCGGCTGGGCAATGACGTGCTGCGCGAAGCCGTGGCCGACGACAACGGCCCCGGGGCGATCCTGGACGTCGCCGATCTCGCGGCGCCCTCGGTCGTCGAGGCGTGCCTGGCCCACAGCACCCACCCGTTCGAGGCGGCCGGCATCAAGTTCGTCGTCTCCGACGGCGAGGCCCCGCGCGACGGGACCCTGCGCGAGATCTACGGCGACCTCGCGCCCGTGGCCGTGATCCACGGCCCGAACTCCCCCAACCCCGGCGAGGTGGTGGCCTGTCCCGGCCGCGACCAGCCGGTGCACGCCGGCGACTGGACCGCGATGATCGGCACGCCCGACGAGCTGGCCGGCCTGGGCATCAAGATCGCCCGGGCGACCCGCGTGCGCACCCGCCCGCCCCAGCTCCGGAGGGCCTTCGACGCGTTACGCACGCTGCGCAACGACGTCAACCCGATGTTTTACCGCGCGCTGGCCGCCGCGCTGGGCCTGCTGATCGGGTCGACGATCGTCTTGCGGTTCGCCTACCGGCCCCATCCCGGGATGTCGTGGCTCGATGCCCTGTACTTCGCCACCGAGACGATCGCGACCGTCGGCTACGGCGACTTCAGCTTCCTGCACCAACCCACCTGGCTGCGGCTGTTCAGCATCACGCTGATGTTCGGCGGGGTGATGACCACCGCGCTGCTGGTCGCGTTCATCGCCGACCTGCTGTTGTCCCGCCGCTTCGCCTACTCCGCCGGCCGCCGGCAGGCGCGCCACCTGCGCAACCACATCATCGTCGTCGGGCTGGGCTCGTTCGGCAGCCGCGTGGTCGCCGATCTGGTCGCGGCGGGATACGACGTCGCGGTCATCGAGCGCGACGAGAACAACCGCTTCCTGTCGACGGCGGCCGAGCTGGAGGTGCCGGTCGTCTTCGGTGACGCGACGCTCGCGCAGACCCTCGAGTCGGCCCGCGTCGAGCACGCCCGCGCGGTCGCCGTGCTGACCCAGGACGACATGGTCAACATCGAGACGGGGATCGTGCTGCGCGAGATGCTGGGCCCCCGGGTGATGCCGGATGTGGTCCGGCCCGGCGTGCCGATTGTGCTGCGGATATTCGACCGTGCGCTGGGCGTTGCCGTGTCGCAACGGTTCGGCTTCGACCACGTTCGCTCGACCGTCGAATTGGCCGCGCCGTGGTTCATCGGCGCCGCCATGGGGCTGCAGGTGCTCGGGACGTTCTGGGTAGGCCAGCGCTCGTTCATGGTCGGCGGCATGCACGTGGCGGCGCGCAGCGAACTGGACGGGCTGAGAATGTTCGAGCTGTCCACCCACACCCGGGTCATCGCGATCACCCGGGAGGACGCGCCGGTGCAGCTGCACCCGCGGCGCGACGCGCGGCTGTGCGCCGGGGACACCGTCTACCTCGTCGGCCCGTACCGCGAACTGCTGGCGACGCTGCGCAAGGGGCAGCCGCCGCAGCAACCCGAGATCGGCGGGGAGCGGCGCCCGGCCTAGCTTCCTAGAGCTGGGCCGCCACGTCGGCCGCGCGGCGCAGCTGGTCGACGTCCGAACTCGTCGGGATGAGCTGGACCTCGTCGGTGCCGATGCCCTCGAACTTGCGCAGCACCGCCAGCAGCTCGTCCTCGCCGCCGGCCCACCCGGTCATGGGCGCCATCGCGTCGACGTACTCGGCCGGTATCCAATTCATGTACCGCCGCAGGTGGCGATGGACCTGGGCGCGGGCCTGCTCGGGCGGGCCGAACGCGAACCAGAACGACGTCATCAGGTGCGGTTTAGGCCGGCCGGCCTGGGCCCACGCGTCGCGCGCGGTGTCGAACAGCTCGTTCTGCTTGCCGACGTCGAGGTCCAGCGTCGTGCCGGCCAGCCCGTCGGCCCACGCCGCGGCGCTGCGGATCGTCTTCGGCCCGATGCTGCCGACGAACAGTGGCGGGCCGCCAGGCTGGACCGGGGCCGGCCCGACCGGCAGCACCGACTCGGTGAGCTTTTCGCCGGCCCACACCCTTTTCATGACCGCGACCCGCTCGGCCATGCCGCGCATCGTCTGGGTCGCCGGGTCGGCGCCCACGGCGTGGTAGTCCTCGAGCCTGCCGCCCACGCCGATGCCCGCCGTCAGCCGACCGCCGCACAGCACGTCGCCGGTGGCCAGCGCCTTCGCCAGCATCACCGGGTCGTGCAGCTGCGGGACGATCACGGTCGTCAGCAGCCGCACCCGGTGGGTCCAGGCCGCCAGCGCGCCGAGCAGCGTCAGGTTGTCCGGGTTCTCGAACGCGATCCGCTCGCCCCAGCACAGCGACGAGAACGGGCCCTCGTCGATCGCGCGGGCCCAGTTTTCAAGCACGGCCGCATCCAGGTCCGGCTCCATCACCGGCATGGTCATCGCTATCTGCACGTAGGCGATTCTGGCAGCATGGGCCTGATGGGTTTCACCAGTACCTCCATCGCGCACGTCCGGCTGACCGTGACCGACATCGAGCGGTCCCGTCAGTTCTACGAGAGCGTCTTCGGCTGGCCGGTGTTGCTCGAGGTCCCCGAGAACGCCGACGAAGCCACCCGCAACCAGTTCGGGTTCCTGTTCGGCGGTGTCATCTACGACCTCGGCGGCACGCTGCTCGGCCTCCGGCCGGTCGCGACGGACCGCTTCGACGAGGACCGCGTCGGCCTCGACCACATCGCGTTCCGGGTCGGCAGCACGGCCGAACTGGACGCCGCTGCGGCCCACCTCGACGAAGTTGGCGTGGCGCACGAGCCGATCAAAGACATTGGGCCGTCGTACATCCTGGAGTTCCGTGACCCGGACAACATCGCGCTGGAGCTCACGGCGCCGAAGTAGGGGCTTTCCTATGGCGCGAGCGTGCGCAGAATGACGGCGCGCACGGCGTGTCACCGTACACACACGCACGCTCGCGGCAAGGGGGGCACAGCTCACGGCAAGGGGGCACGCTCGCGGCAAAGGGGGTAAGCAGGAGCTATGGCGATCAGTTTCAACCACACCATCGTCGCCGCGCGCGACAAGCGGGAGTCCGCGGAATTCCTCGCCGAACTGTTCGGCCTGCCCAGCCCGAAGCCGTTCGGCCACTTTCTGACCGTCGAGCTCGAGCACGGCGCCACCCTCGACTACGCCGACGCGCCGGAGGGCGAGGAGATCCGCCGCCAGCACTACGCGTTTTTGGTTTCCGAGGACGACTTCGACGCCATCTACGGCAGGATCGCCGACCGCGGCTTGCCGCACTGGGCGGATCCCCGCCAACAACGGCCGGGCGAGATCAACCGCCGGGACGGCGGCCGCGGCGTCTACTTCCTGGATCCCTCAGGCCATGCCATGGAGATTTTGACCCGGCCCTACGGGTCGGGCGGCTAAGCCGGCGGCGTTTTCGTCGCTAGCTCAGTTTTGGGCCCTCGCTTCTGCCACGTCATGGCGCACAACCCGCACCTCGCCACGCGGCAGACAGGCGGCATATCCGTGGTGCTTGCCGTACAACTCCCATGCGGTGACACGATCGTCCGGAGGCACGTCGATCTGGTGACCGTCGGCGAACTCGATATGGAGATCTCCGGCGTCAGACCCGACAACACCTGTGCACCTTTGCCCGGAGAAATCGAAGAGCGGACGCTCCTGCTCGACGGCGTCATTCGGGTCGATCGCGACCACTTCCGCGGGGGCCGTGGCAATGGCAGGCAGGGTCAGCCAAATCGGTACCGAGATGACAAGCTCGTTGTCATCGTCGAAATTCAGCACCAGACCGTTGCGGAACATGATCCGCTGTACCGCACAGCCCTCAAGCCAATGCTTGATCATTCTCTGTTCGGTCATATATTCACTCCGTCCGCTATGCCGACTGCGCAAAACGCCTAGATGGCGCGCCTTCCGGCAGAACGTCAGGTACTCAGATTTCCCGCGTAGGGGCGCGGTTAATCGCGCCAACGGTCAGGATTTGTTTGGTTGTGCCTAGTCGCCACTGCGCGGCGAACCGTGCCGCGCGTGTTCCTGGTCGCGATAGTCGTCGGCCATCTGTGCGACGTGCTTGGGCAGGGCGCCGGCCGCGACATCGGCCAGGGTCGTTTCCTCCAGGACCGAACGCATGCTGGCCCGCAGCGCGCGCCAGACGTCCGCCAACGGGGCGGTCGGCCCGGAATACGGCAGGTCACCGAGACCGATGTCGCGGACTGAGGCCAGCGGGCCGTCGATGCAGCGCAGCACGTCGGCGATGCTGATCTCGCTGCCGGGGCGAGCCAGTTCGTAGCCGCCCTCGCGACCGCGATGGCTGCGCACCAGGCGGTCGGTGCGCAGGTTGGTGAGGATGTCGACGAGGAACTGCGGCGGTATCCCCTGGGCGTGGGCCAATTCGTCGGTCGTCACCAGGGTGCCGGGATCGACCGTCGCGAGCTGGACCATCGCCCGCACCGCGTACTCCGCCTTGGCCGACATCCGCATGTGAGGATTGTGCCATTCACGCGAGCCGTGCTTAGGGGCGCAACTCCAGCAGGTCGATCACCAGCTGCGCCTGCTCGTCGACGCCGCGGTCGGGCGTCAGCCGCAGGTCCGGGTTCTCCGGCTGCTGATAGGGACTGTCGATGCCGGTGAAGTTCGCGATCTCGCCGGCACGCGCTTTGGCGTATAGGCCCTTGGGATCACGCTTCTCGCAGTCGTCGAGCGGCGTGTCGCAGAAGACCTCGAAGAACTCCAGCCCGCCCGTGGCGTGGACCTTGCGCGCCAGTTCCCGATGCTCGGCCAGCGGGCTGATCGCCGGCACCAGCACGGTCTGGCCGGAGTCGGCCAGCAGCGCCGCCACGTGCGCCAGCCGGCGCAGGTTCTCCGCCCGATCGGCCATGGAAAAGCCCAGGTCGGCGTTCAGGCCGTGGCGCAGGTTGTCGCCGTCGAGAACGTAAGCGGGAAAACCGCTTTCGAGCAGCCGCCGCTCGACCTCCATGGCCACGCTCGATTTGCCGGAGCCGGACAGACCGGTGAACCAGATCGTCCTGCCCCGCGGCCGCGCCCCCGCACCGACGAGCGACTGGTGCCGCACCGTGTTGGGGCTCGACGCTTGCGTCGAGACGTCCCGCAACACCATGCCCGCCGCCACCGTGCCGTTGGTGTTCGGGTCGATCAGGATGAACGAGCCGGTGCTGGAGTTGCGGGTGTACTCGTCGAGCAGCAGGGGAACCTGGGTGCGCAGCGAAACGCGGCCAAGTTCGTTGAGCTGCAACGCCTCTGCGGCCTTTTCGCGGTGCAGGGTGTTGACGTCGAGCCGGTATTCCAGCGCGGTCACCCGGGCCCGCGTCGTTCGGGTGGTGTGCTTGATCAGGTAGTCACGGCCGGGCTCCAGCGCCGAATTGTCGGCCATCCAGCACACGGTCGCGTCGAAATCCTGCGCGACCCTGGGCTGGTTGTGGGTGCGGGCGATCATGTCGCCGCGCGAGATGTCGATCTCGTCGGCCAGGCTGACCGAGACGGCCATCGGCGGAAACGCTTCGTCCACAGGGCCATTGGGTCCCTCGATCGCGGTGATGCGCGTGGTCTTGCCGATCGGCAGCACGACCACCTCGTCACCGGCGCGCATCACCCCGCTGGCCACCGTGCCGGCGTAGCTGCGGTGGTCCTGATGCTCGTGGGTGTGCGGCCGGATGACGTATTGCACCGGGAACCGCACGTCGACCAGGTTGCGGTCACCGGCGATGTAGACCTCCTCGAGGTGCGACAGCAGCGCCGGGCCCTCGTACCACGGCGCGTTGTCCGACTTGGTCACCACGTTGTCGCCGTTGAGCGCGGAGATCGGGATGGTGGCCACGTCCTGGACGTCGAGGCGTGCCGCGAAGGCATGAAACTCGTCGCGGATCCACTCGAATCTCTCTCTGTCCCAGTCGATCAGGTCCATCTTGTTGACGGCGAGCACGATGTGCTGGATGCCCAGCAGCGACGCCAGGAACGCGTGGCGGCGGGACTGCTCCAGCAGGCCCTGGCGGGCGTCGACGAGCACGATCACCAGCTGAGCGGTCGACGCGCCGGTCACCATGTTGCGGGTGTACTGGATGTGGCCTGGCGTGTCGGCGATGATGAATTTCCGCTTGGGAGTGGCGAAGTAGCGGTAGGCGACGTCGATGGTGATGCCCTGCTCCCGCTCGGCGCGCAGGCCGTCGGTGACCAGCGCCAGGTCGGTGTAGTCGTGGCCGCGCTCCTTGGACGTGCGCTCCACCGACGCCCACTGGTCTTCCATCACGGCCTTGGAGTCGTAGAGCAGCCGCCCAATCAGGGTGGACTTGCCGTCGTCGACCGAGCCTGCGGTCGCCAGCCTCAACAACGTCGTCATCAGAAGTACCCCTGCCGTTTCCGGTCTTCCATCCCAGCCTCCGAGATTCGGTCGTCGGCCCTGGTCGCCCCGCGCTCGGTCAGCCGGGACACCGCCGTCTCGGCGATGACCTCCGACACGGTGGAGGCCTCCGACTCCACGCACCCGGTGCAGGTGACGTCGCCGACCGTGCGGAACCGCACCGTCGCCTCGAACACCGGCTCATCGGCGCGCGGCTGCAGGTGCCGGTCCACCGCCAGCAGCATGCCGTCGCGCTGAAACACCTTGCGCCGGTGCGCGAAATAGATCGACGGCAGCTTGACCTGCTCGGCGCCGATATAGGACCAGATGTCGAACTCGGTCCAGTTGGACAGCGGGAAGACGCGGATGTGCTCGCCCTTGTGGTGCCGGCCGTTGTAGAGGTTCCACAGCTCCGGCCGCTGGGCCTTGGGGTCCCACTGTCCGAACTCGTCGCGGAAGCTGAACACCCGCTCCTTGGCCCGCGCCTTTTCCTCGTCGCGGCGCGCGCCACCGAAGGCGGCGTCGAACTTGTTCTCCCGGATTGCGCGCAGCAGCGTCACGGTCTGAATCGGGTTGCGCGACGGGAAGGTCTCGACCACGCGGCCCGCGTCGATGTCCTCCTGCACCGACGCCACCACCAGCCGCACCCCGGACTCGGCGACCAGTTCGTCGCGGGCGGCGATCACCTCGTCGAAGTTGTGGCCGGTGTCGACATGCATCACCGGGAACGGCAGCCGCCCGGGGCGGAACGCCTTGAGCGCCAGGTGCAGCATGACGATGGAGTCCTTGCCGCCGGAAAACAACAGCACCGGCCGCTCGAACTCGGCGGCCACCTCCCGGATGATGTGGATCGCCTCGGCCTCGAGCGAGCGCAGGTGGCTCAACTCGTACTGGCCGGCGGCGGGGACCGCGTTCACAGCGCTGGTCATCGGCTACCTCGTCGTCTTATTCCCGATAAAGCTGATCGGATTGACCATCTTTATGGTCATAGCCATCAATGGAACCAGCCGGCCCCGCCGGTGTCAATGACCTGTCGGGTATTTGCGGTGGGCGTCCGGTGCGAAACCATGGGCGCATGACAACTGGAACGCAGAGCGGCCGCGAAGTTATTGCGCAATTCCTCCCCCAATCGCCCTTCGTCGCGAAGCTGGGAATCGTCGCCGACGAGCTCGGCGACGACGAGGTGCGGCTGCGGCTGCCGTGGGACCCTTCCAATGTCACCGTCGGCGACATGGTGCACGGGGGCGCCATCGCGGCGCTCGCCGACGTGACCGTGATGGCGGCGGCGTGGTGCGGCGCGGACGCGCCGCCGCAACTGCGCGGGGTGACCGTGTCGATGGCGCTGGATTTCCTGGCGCCGGCCCGGGCCACCGACGTGATCGGTGTGGGCCGGGTGCTGCGGCGCGGCCGGTCGCTGGTCAACTGCGAGGCCGAGCTCGTCGACCCGGCGGGCACGCTGGTCGCCAAGGCCCTGGCGACCTACAAGGTGGGCTGAGCCGTCGCCGAACGTGCACTCAGGGCGGAGATCCGGCCACTTTTTCGCCCTGAGAACACGCTCGGCGAAAGCGGGTTAGAGGGTGACCTCCTGGAGCTTGCCGGTGGCGACGTCGAAGACGAAGCCGCGCAGCGAGACGTGCTTGGTCACGAACGGGCTGTTCTCGATGCGGCGCAGCGACTGGCGGACGTCCTCGGCCGGGTCGGGGAACGCCTCGGCCGCCCACGGCGGTTTGACCCCCGTCTCGTCCTGGATGGCCCGCTTGAAGTCGTCGTCGGTGAACGTCAGCATCCCGCAGTCGGAATGGTGGATCAGGATGATCTCCCGGGTGCCCAGCAGCCGCTGGCTGATGGCCAGCGAGCGGATGACGTCGTCGGTGACGACGCCGCCGGCGTTGCGGATGACATGGGCCTCCCCCTCGGCCAGCCCAAGCAGGCGGTAGACATCGAGCCGGGCGTCCATGCAGGCGACCACCGCGACGTGTTTGCTCGGCGGCATCGGCAGCGGACCGGTGAAGCCGCTCGCGTATTGGGCGTTATTGGCCAGGTAGTCGTCGGTAACCGTCACGCAAGCCTCCTTGGGATATCGCGGCCTGAACGTAGCAACGAGCCACCCGTAATTCACTCATGAGAATCAGCCGGATCACAAGGACCGGCGGGGCTCGTTAACCTGTCCCAATGCGGAACGGGCGGGCATGATCGGGTTTCTGGCGCGTCGGGTGCTCAACTACATCGTGCTGCTGGCGCTGGCCTCGTTTCTGACCTATTGCCTGACGTCGTTGGCCTTCTCGCCGCTGGACAGCCTGCTGCAGCGCAACCCGCGCCCGCCACAGGCGGTCATCGACGCCAAGGCCCACGCGCTCGGCCTCGACCAGCCGATCCCGATCCGCTACGCGCACTGGGCGTCGCACGTCCTCCGCGGCGACTTCGGCACCACCATCACCGGCCAGCCCGTCGGCACCACGCTGTGGCGCCGGGTCGGAGTGACCCTGCGGCTGCTGGTCGTCGGCTCCGTGGTGGGCACGGTGCTGGGCATCGTGGCGGGGGCCTGGGGGGCGATCCGCCAGTACCGGATCAGTGACCGCCTCGTCACCATGCTGGCGCTGCTGGTGCTGAGCACGCCGTCGTTCGTCATCGCCAACCTGTTGATCCTCGGGGCGCTGCGGGTGAACTGGGCCGTCGGGGTCAATCTCTTCGACTACACCGGGGAGACGTCACCGGGCGTGGCGGGCGGCTGGCACGAGTTGCTCGACCGGCTGCGGCATCTGATCCTGCCGACGCTGACGCTCTCGCTGATGGCCGCCGCCGGCTACAGCCGCTATCAGCGCAACGCGATGCTCGATGTTTTGGGCCAGGATTTCATTCGCACCGCCCGCGCCAAGGGCCTGACCCGCCGGCGCGCCCTGCTCAAGCACGGGCTGCGCACCGCGCTGATACCGCTGGCGACGCTGTTCGCCTACGGGGTGGCCGGGCTGGTCACCGGCGCGGTGTTCGTCGAGAAGATCTTCGGCTGGCACGGCATGGGCGAATGGCTGGTGCAGGGCATTTCGACGCAGGACACCAACATCATCGCGGCGATCACCCTGTTCTCCGGCACGGTGGTGCTGCTGGCCGGGCTGCTGTCCGACGTCTTCTACGCGGCGCTCGATCCGAGGGTACGGGTGTCATGACGTCTGACGTGTCTGCGGCGCAGGGGCTTTCGGCCCCGGAGGAGGTGGAGTTCGCCTCGCGGCGCACTCTGGTGCTGCGCAGGTTCGGCCGCAATCGGCTGGCGGTGGCGTCGCTGACGCTGCTGGTGCTGCTGTTCGTCGGTTGCTACGCGCTGCCCTCGCTGCTGCCCTACTCCTACGACGACCTCGACTTCAACGCGCTGCTGCAGCCGCCGAACGCCCGGCACTGGCTGGGCACCAACGCGATGGGCCAGGACCTGCTGGCGCAAATCCTGCGGGGCATGCAGAAGTCGATGCTGATCGGCGTCTGCGTGGCGTTCATCTCCACCGGCATCGCCGCCACCGTCGGGTCCGTCGCCGGCTATTTCGGCGGCTGGCGCGACCGGGTGCTGATGTGGGTGGTCGACCTGCTGCTGGTGGTGCCCAGCTTCATCCTGATCGCGATCCTCACGCCGCGGGTCAAGAAGTCGTCCAGCGTCCTGCTGCTGGTGCTGCTGCTGGCCGCCTTCGGCTGGATGATCAGCTCGCGCATGGTCCGCGGCATGACCATGAGCCTGCGCGAGCGCGAATTCATCCGCGCCGCACGGTACATGGGCGTCTCCAGCCGCCGGATCATCGTCGGCCACGTGGTGCCCAACGTGGCGTCGATCCTCATCATCGACGCCGCGCTCAACGTCGCCTCGGCCATCCTGGCCGAAACCGGCCTGAGCTTCCTCGGTTTCGGCATCCAGCCGCCCGACGTGTCGCTGGGCACGCTGATCGCCAACGGCACCCAGTCCGCGACCACCTTTCCGTGGGTGTTCCTGTTTCCGGCCGGGGTGCTGGTGCTGATCCTGGTGTGCGCCAACGTGACCGGGGACGGGCTGCGCGACGCGCTCGACCCGGGCAGCGGGGCCCGATGAGCCTGCTGGAAGTGACCGATCTGGCCGTCGACTTCCCGACCGACGGCCCACCGGTGACCGCGGTGCGCGGCATCAGCTACCACATCGAGCCCGGCGAGGTGGTGGCCATGGTGGGCGAGTCGGGGTCCGGCAAGTCGGTGTCGGCGATGGCGGTGGTGGGGCTGCTGCCGGACTACGCACGGGTGCGCGGCTCGGTTCGACTGCACGACACCGAGTTGCTGGGGCTCGGCGACGACGCGATGTCGCGGTTCCGCGGCAAGGCGGTCGGCATGGTGTTCCAGGACCCCATGTCGGCGCTGACCCCGGTCTACACCGTCGGCGACCAGATCGCCGAGGCGATCGAGGTGCACCAGCCGCAGGTCGGCCGCAAGGCCGCCCGGCGGCGCGCGGTGGAACTGCTCGAGCTGGTGGGCATCTCGCAGCCACAGCGGCGCGCCCGCGCCTTTCCCCACGAGCTGTCCGGCGGCGAGCGGCAGCGCGTCGTCATCGCGATCGCGATCGCCAACGACCCCGACCTGTTGATCTGCGACGAGCCGACCACCGCGCTGGACGTGACGGTGCAGGCGCAGATCCTCGAGGTGCTCAAGACCGCCCGCGACGTCACCGGCGCCGGGGTGCTCATCATCACCCACGACCTCGGCGTGGTCGCCGAGTTCGCCGACCGGGCCCTGGTGATGTACGCCGGCCGGGTCGTCGAGTTCGCGGGCGTGACCGAGCTTTACCGCGGCCGCCAGATGCCCTACACGGTGGGGCTGTTGGGGTCGGTGCCCCGGTTGGACGCCGCCCAGGGCACCCGGCTGGTGCCGATCCCCGGCGCGCCGCCGTCGCTGGTCGGGCTCGAGCCGGGCTGCCCGTTCGCGCCGCGCTGCCCGCTGGTGATCGACGAATGCCGCGCCGCCGAGCCGGAATTGGTCGAGGTCGGCGTGGACCACCGGGCGGCGTGCATCCGCACCGACCAGGTGGGCGAGCGCAGCGCGGCGGACATCTACGGGGTCAACACCTCCGCCCGCGCGGCGGCCACTCCTTGCGACTCGGCCGTCGTCGTGCGGGTGCGCGACCTGGTCAAGACCTACCAGCTGACCAAAGGCGTGGTGCTGCGCCGCACCGTCGGCGAGGTCCGCGCCGTCGACGGCATCAGCTTCGAGCTGCGGCAGGGCCGCACCCTGGGCATCGTCGGCGAGTCCGGCTCGGGCAAGTCCACCACGCTGCACGAGATCCTGGAACTCGTTGCCCCGCAGGCGGGCTCGATCGAGGTGCTGGGCAGCGACGCCGCTTCGCTGACGCCGGCGAGCCGGCGAGCGCTGCGCCGCGACATCCAGGTCGTGTTCCAGGACCCGGTGGCCTCGCTGGACCCGCGGTTGCCCGTCTTCGAGCTGCTCGCCGAACCGTTGCGGGCCAACGGCTTCGCCAAGAGTGCCACCAACGCGCGGGTCGCCGAGCTGCTCGAGATCGTGGGCCTGCGCCGCGCCGACGCGGCCCGCTACCCCGCCGAGTTCTCCGGCGGCCAGAAGCAGCGCATCGGCATCGCGCGGGCGCTGGCGCTGCAGCCCAAGATCCTGGCCCTCGACGAGCCGGTCTCGGCGCTCGACGTCTCGATCCAGGCCGGGATCATCAACCTGCTGCTGGACCTGCAGGAGCAGTTCGGCCTGTCGTACCTCTTTGTCTCGCATGATCTTTCCGTGGTCAAGCACCTGGCCCACGACGTGGCGGTGATGCACGCCGGCGCCATCGTGGAGCAGGGCGACAGCGAGGAGCTGTTCCGCAATCCGCAGCACGACTACACCCGGCAGCTGCTGAGCGCGGTGCCGCAACCGGATCCGGGCAAGCATGTCTAGCCTTCGCGCCGAGCCTGCGCTCAGAGCGTGGTTTGGGGCCAAATCCGCGCTCTGGACGCAGGCTCGACGGGTGTTGAGCCTGTCGGTGATCGCCGGCTTGGCGCTGACCGGGTGCTCGCCGGCCATCAACCTGGCGGCCCCGACCGGCAACAACGCCTCGATCGGCACCACCAGCGACGTCAACCCCCAGGACCCCGCCACGCTGCGGGACGGCGGCAACCTGCGGCTGGCGCTCAGCGACTTTCCGCCCAACTTCAACATCCTGAGCATCGACGGCAACTCGGCCGAGGTCGCCGGAATGATGAAGGCGACCCTGCCGCGCGCGTTTGTGATCGGGCCGGACGGGTCGACGACCGTCGACACCGACTACTTCACCAGCGTCGAGCTCACCGGGACCAACCCGCAGGTGGTCACCTACACCATCAACCCGAAAGCCGTGTGGTCCGACGGCACCCCGATCACCTGGCGCGACATCGAAAGCCAGATCCACGCGCTGTCCGGCGCCGACAAGAACTTCGAGATCGCCGGACCCGGCGGCGCGGATCGCGTCGCGTCGGTCACCCGCGGGGTGGACGACCGGCAGGCGGTCATGACCTTCGCCAAGCCGTACGCCGAGTGGCGCGGCATGTTCGCCGGCAACGGCATGCTGCTGCCGGCCAGCATGACCGCCGCACCCGAGGTGTTCAACAAGGGCCAGCTCGACGGGCCGGGCCCGTCGGCCGGTCCGTTCGTCGTGTCCTCGCTGGACCGGACCACGCAGCGAATCACGTTGACCCGCAACCCGAAATGGTGGGGCGCGCGGCCGCGCCTGGACAGCATCACGTACCTGGTGCTCGACGACGCGGCACGGCTACCGGCGCTGCAGAACAACACGATCGACGCGACGGGGATCGGCACGGTGGACCAGCTGACCATCGCCGAACGCACCAAGGGCATTTCGATCCGCCGCGCGCCGGCGCCGAGCTGGTCGCATTTCACCTTCAACGGGGCCCGCGGGGCGATCCTGGAGGACAGGGCGCTGCGCGTCGCCGTGTCCAAGGGCATCGACCGGCAGACCATCGCCAAGGTCGTCCAGTACGGGCTCACCAGCAACCCGGTGGCGCTGGGTAACCACATCTACGTCGCCGGGCAGGAGGGCTACCGGGACAACAGCTTCATCGCCCCTTACGATCCGGCCGAGGCGAGCCGGGAACTGGACGGGTTGGGCTGGAAGCTCAACGGCCAGTTCCGGGAGAAGGACGGTCGGCAGCTCGTCATCCGCGACCTGTTCTACGACGCGCAGGGCAGCCGGGTGTTCGCACAGATCGCCCAGCACAGCCTCGCCCAGATCGGGGTCAAGCTCGACCTCGTCGCCCGGTCGGGCAGCGGTTTCTTCACCAATTACATCAACGTCGGGGACTTCGACATCGCGCAGTTCGGTTGGCTGGGCGACGCTTTCCCGCTCTCGTCGCTGACGCAGATCTACCAGTCCGACGGGGCGAGCAACTTCGGCAAGATCGGCAGCCCGGAGATCGACGCCGCGATCGAGCGGACGCTCGAGGAGCTCGATCCCGCCAAGGCGCGGGCGTTGGCCAACGACCTCGACAAGCTCATCTGGGCCGAGGGTTTCAGCCTGCCGCTGACCCAGTCCCCCGGTGACGTCGCGGTGCGCAGCACGCTGGCCAACTTCGGCGCGGTGGGCCTCGCCGACCTGGACTACACCGCGATCGGGTTCATGCGGAGCTGAGCCGCCAGCGCGACAGCATGGGGAGCCGCACGGCGGGCAGGGTGCCCTCGGCGATGGCGGCCACCTCGATGGCCTTCCACAGCAGGCGGATTTCGGGCCGCGGCGGGAGCGCGTCCAGCGCGGGGGCCTGGGCGGCCAGCCCGTCGACCTCGCCGCGGCACACCGCGCCGGCGATGGCCAGCGCCGCGGGTTCGCGAAAGTCCAGTGCGCTGTGGGCCATGGTCGGCAGCTTCAACAGCTCGGCATGCGGAATGAGCGACGCCACGCGCTGGGCGACCGGGGGCGGCGTGATGAGGTCGCGGCCGCCGGAAATCACCGCGGTGGGCCAGGTGAAATTCGGCATCTCGGCGGGCAGGTCGTACGGCTCGTCCTCGAAACTGACCTTCTGAGTGCGGGTTTCGCGCTCCGCCACGGCGGGGTCGAGCGGCAGGCCGTCGGGCTCGGCGGCGTAGTCGAGTTCGCGGAACGCGATGCGACTGACCAGATCTTCCTCGTAGCGGTACGGCAGGTTACCCAGAGTGGCGAACTGGGATATCGCCCACCACAACAGCTTTCGGTTCTCCAGCAGCAGGTCGAGTTGGCGGTCGAGCAGCGTGGCACCGCCGTAGCCGTAGATCGTGGCGACGACCTGCGTGGCCGCCGCCGTCATCACGCCGTCGTCGACGAGCTTGCGGACTTTGGGCGCCAGCGGCGCCGTTTCCGGGCTGTCGCCCCGCAGCAGCAGCCGGCGGATCGCCCGTCGCACGAGCACGATGTCGTGGCGCGACAGCAGCGGCGAATCCAGGACCATCGAGTGGACCCGGCCCGGATGGCGTACGCCGACCCCGGCCGCGATGTAGGTGCCGTACGACGTCCCGTAGATGACGGCGGAGTCGACGCGGGCGTCGTCGAGCACCGCCGCCACGTCGTCGACGACCTGGTTCACGGTGAGCGCGCGCGGCGGCAGGTCGGCGCCCGAGTCGTCGTGCCGCGACAACCCCACGCCGCGATGCTCGACCATGATGACGTCGAGGCCCGCGGCGGCGGCCCGGCGCCGCAGCCCCTTGTACATCTGCACCGACGCGACCCCCGGGCCACCCGGGATGATCACCAGCGGCGCGGCGGACTTGCGGCCGCTGCGCACGTAGTAGAGGTCGAACTCTTCGGAGCTACCGGGCGAGACCGGCCGACGCACATGCCGCACGCCGGGTGATGCCGCCAACTTTTCCTGCAGCCGACGCCGTTTCGCGTTCATGGTCATAGCGATCAGTCCGCCGCGCTTCCCGGTGACACCTTCGGAGAAATACCGTCGAGCGCTAAATGCTAAACGTTGAGGTCGATGCGGTGCGCGCCGGTGACGCCGTCGTACCGGTCGGGGCTGCACGTCAGCACGATCACCTGGCCGTGGGCGCCCACCGTGTCGAACACCCGCGCCATCCTGGCCAGCCGGTCCGGGTCGGTGAAGCCCAGGGCGTCGTCGACCACCACGGGAACGCTGTCCTGTTTGGCGACCAGCGCCGCGCCGGCCAGCCGCGCCAGGATGCCGAGTTGCTCCTTGGCCCCGCCCGACAACGAGTCGTACGGCACCGTGACCCCGTCCAGGGTGCGGCTGCGGATGCACAGATCAGTGTCGATGTCGACCTCGAAGGACGGGCCGAACACCGGGCGGCCGAGCCGCTGCAGCTCGGTGCGGTACGGCTCGACGTAGCGCTGCCGGGTGGTGTCGCGGTGCCGGGTCATCACCGAGCGCAGCAGCTGCGCGGCCCGCGCCCTGCTGCCGACGCGGGCGTGTTCGCCGGCAGCGTGCTCGCGTTCGGTCTGCGCGGCGTCCAGCTTGCCCTGGCGGCCCTCGGTGCCGAACACCGACAGCTCGATGCCGATTTCGCGCAACGCGCCCTCGGCCTCCTCGTAGCACTCGTCCAGCGACTTCGATTCCGTTGTGGCGGCGGCCAATTCGGCGGCCACCGCGTCGGGGGCCGCGGCCGCCAGCTGGTCGGCCAGCTCGGCGACCCGGCGCTGCGCGGCCTCGGCCGCACGGCGCCCGGCGTCGGCCGCCGCTTTGAGGTCCTCGTCGCTGACCGTCGCCCGCTCCCGGGCGAGCCGTGCGGCCGCCGCGTCCAGCTCGGTGCGCTGGGCCTCCAGCGTGTGCTGGGAAACCGTTGCCCGGGTTGTCGATTCGGCGAGGGCGGCGTCGGCCGCCGCCGCGACCCGGCGGCGCCCCTCACACTCCGCCGTGGCGGCCGCGCGGGCGGCCTCTGCGGCCTCGAGTTCGGCGCGGGCGGCGTCCGGCGGCACTGCCTCGGATTCATCGGGTTGACCGGCGCGCAGCTGGGCCAGCCGGGCCCGCAGCTGATCGAGCTGTTCGTCGCCCCGCAGGCCGCCCAGCGTGGCGTCCAGCTGGTCGCGGCAGCCCTGCAGCTCGCGGCGCCGCGCGTCGACGGATCGCGCCGCGGCCAGGTCGGTCACACCGCCGGCCGCCAATGCCGCCGCCAACTCCTCCTGTGCCGCGGCGTATTTGGTTTGGATGTCCAGGGTGGTGGCGCCGGGCGTGATCCGCGCCGCCAGCAGTCCGGGCACCTCGACCGTGGTGGGGCCGGCCGCCGTGATCGACCAGCTTTGACCCGCCGGCAGCGACACCCGCTGGTCGCCGGCCACGAGCTCGACGTCGGCGACGGCGGTGAATTCCACCGCGGCGGACGTCAACGCCAGCCGCCCGCCGATGCGGTCGGCGGCGGCCGCGGCGTCCTCGATGCGCCGCAGCAGCGGGTCGGTGAGGACCACCGCGGCGAGCTCCGCGCAGACCCGGCCGCGGTCGCGCTCGATGGCCGCGATCTTGTCCAACCGGGAGGCCAACCGGTCGGCTTCCGCGCGGGCCGCGAGGTGATCGACGGCGCGCCGGGCGGATTCGGCGCGGCGGTGCAGGTCGGCGAGCAGCTGGGCGGCTTGCTCGGCGGCGGCGGCCGCGGCCCCGGCCTCGGCGTGGGCTGTGGCCCGCGTTTCTTCGGCCTGTCGCGCCTCGGCCGCTGCGGCGGCGACGGTCGCTGTGCGGCTGTGGATCTCGGTGAGCAGGCGCGCGCGCCCGTCGTGGGCGGCGGCCGACGCGGCGCCGGTCGCGGCGGCGGCCTCGGCGACCAGCCCGGCCTCGCGCGCCTGGGTGGTGAGTTCGGCGATCCTGTCGGCGGCGGCCCGCGCGGCGGCCAGCCGGGGACCGGCGGCGGCCCGCCGTTGCGACAGCTCGGCGACGTGCTCGGTCAGCTCGGCGTGACGGCGCACCCGGTCGTCGACCTCGGCCACCGCCACCACGCAGTCCGCCACCGCGGCCTCGGCGGCGGCCAGCCGCGTGATCGACGCGGCCCACTCGCCGGTGGGACGCCCCGTGGGGGTGAAGTAGCGGCCGTACTCGGCATCGATCCGCTCGATGAGCAACGGCTCGGTGCCCTGCAGCGCGGCCGCATCACCGGCCGCGACGTCGAGCGCGCGCGACAGCGCGTCGCATCCGGACAGATCCACCGCGGCCGTCGACGTGGCCTGCAGCACCCGCTGGGCGTGCCACAGGTCGCTGTCCACCGTCTCGGCCAGCATCGCGCGGACCCGGTCGTGGGCCTCGTCGCCGGTCAGCTGTTCGCGGCGCGGCGTCAGCACCGTCAGCTCCGTCTCGAACTTCTTGTGGAACCGTTTGCGGTAGACGAAACGGTAGGGGCCGCAACTGATTTCGGCGCTGACCTCGGAACCCACGTCGCTGTGGGTCGGCTTGACCTGCTTGACTTCCTTCTTGGTGGACCGGTCGCGGGATTCCAGCAGCAGATCGAGCGCCTCGATCATCGACGTCTTGCCGATCTCGTTGGCGCCGCTGACCACCACCACGCCGTGGTCGGGGAAGGCGATCTCGCGGTGCGCGATGCCGCGGTAGTTCGTCAGGGCGAGGCGGTGCAGCTTCACGCGGCCCCCCGATCGGCCAGCCGCAGCAGCAGCGCCAGCGCGGCCTGCGCGTCGGCGGCGGACTCGGCGTCGCCCTCCCGCGCGGTGGCCACCAACTCGTCCACGGCCGCGGCCGCGAACCCGCCGATGCCGAGATCGGTGAACTCGCCGTCGGCGGGCACCACCGCCAAGTCGGTGTGGCTGTCCCAGGTGCGCAGGTGGGCGAACAGCCGCGCGCAGCGGTCCAGGCACGCGTCGAGTGCGGCGCGGTCGGTGACCGTCAGCGAACCCCTCAGCGCCAACCGCACCACGGTCCGGTCCTTCTCGGTCATCAGGTCCAGGTTCATGTCGAGGTCGGCGATGTCGCGGCGGGTGTCGACCTGGCGGTGCAGGGTGACGAACCGCCAGCGGCCGACGTGCCGCGATTGCACCGTGACGTTGTCGTCGTCGACGTCGACGACGAGCACGTGACCGGGGTCGGATTCCACGTCGTCGAAGTTGGTGACCTCCGGTGAGCCCGAGTACCAGACGCGGCCGCTGTCGCCGACCTGTGTGCGAGAATGCTTGTCGCCCAGGGCCACATAGTGCACCAGGCCGCGGTCGATGGCGTCCTCGAGCTTGGCGAGCCGGATCAGCGAGGGCTTGTCGCGGTCGGGGTCCAGGACGTCGACGCCGCCGTGGGCGACCAGGATGCGGATGGCCGGTTCGGGCGAAATGCGGTCGAGGACTTCGGCGGTCAGGTCGGTGGTCGGCGACTTGGACCGCCACGGCGCGGCAACGATTTCGAGCCCCGGCCGGACTTCGTGGACCCCGGGCCGGTCGAGCACGTTGACGTTGCCGGGACGTTCGGCGGTGAACAGCGCGCTGGTGTAGACCGACGACGCGTCGAGCGGGTCATGGTTGCCCGGCAGCAGGTAGACGGGAATCCCGATGGCGCGCATGGCTTCCAGGGACTGGCCGACGACCTGCGGGGCCAACTGGTTGTGTTCGAAGACGTCCCCGGCCACGACGACGAACTCGGCGCCCACCTCGGCCGCCAGCGCGCCGAGACCGGCCACCGCGTCCCGGCGAGCGGCGGAATACCGCGGCTGGGCGTCGCCGGCGAGGAAGTGCCGGGTCATGCCCAGCTGCCAGTCGGCGGTGTGCAGGAAACGCATCGCGGCGGCCCCTTTCGAGTCCGTGGCTATCAGGGCACCGCGAAGTCTAGGTTCGGGTGCCGACAAGACGCGGGAGGTCGCCCGGCACGTCCGCGGTGTGCCCCGCAATCCGAATCTCGCATTACGAACCGCGCCAGGTGGGACCTCGTCTAGCATTTCTCCACCGAGAATGGGAGCCGCCGATGCCGTCGTCAGTGATCGCAGCACCTGAGGCTCTCGCGGCGGCGTCGGCGGATCTGACCGGCATCGAGCGGGCGATCAGGGCGGCCTCCGCCGCGGCGGCTCCGTCGACGACGGGCATCGCCACCGCGGCCGCCGACGAGGTGTCGGCGGCCATCGCGAACCTCTTCGGCGACTTCGCCGAGGAATTTCACGCGCTGACCGCGCAGACGACGCTGTTCCATTCCCAGTTTGCCGGCACGTTGGGCGCGGCCGGGGCCACCTACGCCGCCGACGAGCTCACGAATGTGTCGCTGCTGATCAAGGGGCTGGAGCAGCAGTTCTTCGACGTCGGTTTCTTTTCGCCGTTCACCTACCTGACCGGGCGTCCGCTCTTCGGCGAGGGGGCCGTCGGACCCGCCGTCACCGGGAGTTCGGGGCCGGGTTTCCTCGGCAGGCTGCTGACCGAGTTCTTCAACGGGACCCTCGCGAGTCAGAGCGGCGGCGTGAATCAGGGGACGGGGACCCCCGGCCCGGTGACCGGGGTCCGGGAGGGCTTCTCCTACCTCAATCTCGCCGTCGGTCCGAACGGGTATGACGCCCCGGCGCGCTGGTACTTCCCGACGCAGGCGGACGGCACGGTGAACGCCCGCGGCGTCATCTATCTGCAGCACGGCTTCCTGGGCACGGGCGGCTGGTACGGCACGCTGGCCACGGCGCTCGCGTACGGCACCGACAGCATCGTGGTGGTCCCGACCGTGTCGTCGATTCCGTTGCCGATGGGCGCCTGGCTGGGCGGCACGCAGATGCATCAGGCGGTGGGCTCGCTGTTCCTGGGCAACGAGACGGCGCTGAACCTCAGCGCGAACCAGGCTGGTTACCACGGCACGCTGCCGCAGAACTTCATGATCACCGGGCATTCCGCGGGCGGCGGCCTGGCGACGCTGGCGGCCGGCGACTACGTCGCGGACCTCGGGACGAACACCGCCAACAACCACCTGCTGGGGGTGATCATGTTCGACGGGGTCGCCAACGACTCCTCGGCCTTCGCGGCGGCGATCGCCAACCTGAAGACGTTGAACATCCCCGACTACGTGGTGGCCTCACCTCCGCAGCCGTGGAACGCCTTCGGCGCCACCACGAACCAGCTGGTCAGTCTGTACCCGGGTCAGTTCACCGGCGTCGAGATGCTCAACGGCTCGCACGTCGACTCGCTGCTGGGCGACAAGCCCCTCATCGACTTCGTTTCGCAGCTGGCCACCTCCTTCTCCCCGGCCGGCGACACCCAGGCCGTCTACACCCTGTCCACCGGCTGGATCAACGACATCTATTCAGGGCATGGCCCGCTGAACCCGCTCTACGGCCTCTACGGGACCACGGGCGGCTACCTGCCCCCCGGCGGCCAGCTCATCGGTCTGGGCCCGGCCACCGGGATCGTGCTGCCGGTGTGAACGCGATGAACGATCGGCACACGTTGCTGCTGATGCGGCACGCGAAATCGGACTACCCGGCCGGGGTGCCGGACCACGACCGGCCGTTGGCGCCGCGCGGCGTCCGGGAGGCCGTCCTGGCCGGGGATTGGCTGCGCGCCAACGTGCCTCCCGTCGACGCCGTGCTGTGCTCCACCGCGACGCGGGCGCGGCAGACCCTGGAAAACACCCGCGTCGGCGCCCCGGTGCGCTACAGCGAGCGGCTCTACGGCGCCGCCCCGGGGACGGTGATCGAGGAGGTCAACGCGACTTCCGAGGACGTCGGCACGCTGCTGGTCGTCGGTCACGAGCCGACTACGTCGACGCTGGCGCTCCTGCTGGCCGCCGACGACGGCACGGACGACGCTGTGGTGGAACGCATTTCGATGAAATTCCCGACGTCGGCGATCGCGGTGCTCGCCGTGCCCTGCGCGTGGGCGGAACTCGAACCCGGCCGCGCGGCGCTGACGGGTTTCGAAGTCCCCCGCTAGCCCTACGAGTTGGTGGCGAGCGTCAGCTCCATCAGCTTGATGGCCTGCGCGCAGGCGTCGATGCCGGGCGCCTGCGGGTTGACCCACCAGCCGACCACGCCCGCCGCGTTGCTGGCCACGCCGCAGGCGCCGTTCGGGTCGTCGGGGCGCATCACGATCGACTCGATGCCCGCGATCGAACGGTTCTCCACCTTGTATTTCAGGAAGTCGGCCACCTTGCGCTCGTTGCCCAGGCTGCCCTGCTCGAACCAGAACCGCGTGATGTCGATCAGGCCGGCCGGATTGGCGGCCTGCCAACGGCAGATCGCCCCGACGAAGGTGCTCTGGATGTCGAGCGGATCGGCGCCCACGGTCTTGGCCAGGATGTCGGTGGTCAGCACCTCACACTCCTTGAGCAGGTTCGGATACTGCTGCTGGGAGTTGTTGTTGCGCGGGACGTTGCCGCCCGCCTTCACGGCGTTGCCCCCGACAGACCTCGAACAGCCCGTCAGGACCAACAGCGCAGCGAGCAGCACGGCCGCGCCGGCACGGGCGGATCTGATCATTTGGAGTTCGCAATCGATTGACGGGCCAGTTCCTTGGCTATGTCGCAGGGCGGCGGGAACGGCTTCTGGCTGAAGCTGACCGACCACTCGATGAAGTCGTCCTGGAACTGGATGCCCACCTCACACAGCGAGTCGCCCAGGTTGGGCTCGTTGCCGACGGCGATGAAGCCGCCGTGGCCGTTGATGTTGATGTCCTCGACGCTGGCGCGCGAGAGCTCCTCGGTCTTGCGTTCGCGTCCGATCGGGCTGCCGCGGTACCAGGAAAAGGAGAAGTGCGGGCCCAGAATGCCGCCGCCCGCCAACCACTGACACCCGACGGAGTTGCGGGCGGTGTTCACCAGCCCCGTCACCTTGGTCAGGTCCGACACCGTCTGGTCGCTGATGCCGCCGCATTGCGGGAACATCGGCCCGTGGTGACCCTCGCCGCCGCCGGGCGTCGACGACGCCGTCGCGCCGGGCTTGTTGTCGGAACCCGAGCAGCCCGCGATCGTCGGGACCAAGATCGTCAGAGCCGATGCCGCTAGAGCCAGCGCCCTCGCGCCTCGCCTACTGCTGGTCACACGATGCACTGTAGCGGCAGGCGGGGGGTCAACCGCGGACGCGGCGCGTGAGCAGGCATTTCAACGCGGTGGTCACGACCGCGGCGCCGGCCGTGTGCGACAGTTACGACATGCTCCTGGCACTGCTGCGCCAGTACATCCGGCCGTACCGCCGGCCGGTTGCGGTGCTGCTGGCACTCCAGCTGACCAGCATCCTGGCGTCGCTGTACCTGCCGACGGTCAACGCCGCGATCATCGACGAGGGCGTGGCCAAGGGCGACGCGGCCACCATCGTGCGGCTCGGCATGGTGATGCTCGCGGTCACCGGCTTGCAGGTGCTGTGCGCCGTCGGCGCCGTGTACTTCGGTTCGCGGACCGGGATGGGCTTCGGGCGCGACCTGCGCCGGGCGATCTTCGACCACGTCACCACCTTCTCCGAGCGCGAGACCGCCCGGTTCGGCGCGCCCACGCTCTTGACCCGCAGCACCAACGACGTCCGGCAGATCCAGTACCTGGTCCAGATCTCCGGCACCGTCCTGATCACCGCGCCGATCATGTGCGCCGGCGGCATCGTCATGGCCATCCACGTCGACGCCGCGCTGACCTGGCTGCTACTGGTCAGCGTGCCGATCATGGCGGTGGCCAACTACCTGATCATGTCGCGGATGCTGCCGCTGCTGCGCCGGATGCAGGGCCTGATCGACGGCATCAACCGGGTGCTGCGCGACCAGCTGTCGGGCGTCCGGGTGGTCCGGGCGTTCGCGCGCGAGGGTTACGAGCGCGAGCGGTTCGCGCGCGCCAACGCCGCGCTCTCCGACACGGCGCTGACCACGGGCAATCTGCAGGCGCTGATGCTGCCGGTGACCACGCTGACCATCAACGCGTCCAGCGTGGCGCTGATCTGGTTCGGCGGGCTGCGCATCGACCGGGGCCAGATGCAGGTCGGCTCGCTGACCGCCTTCCTGGCCTACTTCACCCAGATCCTGATGGCGGTGCTGATGGCGACGATGACGCTGGTGGTGCTGCCGCGCGCGTCGGTGTGCGCCGAACGGATCACCGAGGTGCTCTCGACGCGCGCCGCGGTGCAGAACCCGCCGGAGCCCAGGTTTCCGCCGGGCGGGATCACCGGCGTCGTGCGGCTGGACGGCGCGAGCTTCAGCTATCCGGGCGCCGACCGCCCAGTGCTGCAAGACATTTCGCTGACGGCGCGGCCGGGGACCACCACCGCGATCGTCGGCAGCACCGGTTCGGGCAAGTCGACGCTGCTGTCGCTGATCTGCCGGCTCTACGACGTGACGTCCGGCGCCGTCCTGGTCGACGGCGTCGACGTCCGCGACTACGACACCGAGCGGTTGTGGTCGGCGATCGGGCTGGTCCCCCAGCGCGGTTACCTGTTCACCGGCACCGTCGCGGACAACCTCCGCTACGGCAAGTCGGACGCGACCGAAGACGAGATGTGGGAAGCGTTGCGGATCGCCGACGCCGACGGGTTCGTGCGGGCCCACGACGACGGGCTGCACATGCGGGTGGCCCAGGGCGGGATCAACTTTTCGGGCGGCCAACGGCAGCGGCTGGCGGTCGCGCGCGCGGTGATCCGCCGGCCGGCGATCTACCTGTTCGACGACTCGTTCGCCGCACTCGACGTGCACACCGACGCGCGGGTGCGGGCGTCGCTGGCGCGGACTTCCGGCGCGGCGACCATCATCGTTGTCACGCAACGTGTTTCGACCGCCGCCCAGGCCGACCAGGTGATCGTCGTCGACGGCGGGAAGCTGGTGGGTGCGGGCATGCACGAGTCGCTGTTGGCCGACTGCCCCACGTACGCCGAATTCGCCGACTCGCAGTCGGTGGGCGCGTTGCGATGACCGCGGCGCCCGTGGCACCGACGGCGGGACGATCCCGCGACTTCTGGGGCTCGGCGGCCCGGCTGGTGAAACGGCTTGCGCCGCAACGAACTCTGAGCGTCGCGGTAATCACGCTGGGCATCACCGGCACGGCGATCGGGGTCGTGGTCCCGCGGATCCTCGGCCACGCCACCGACCTGCTGTTCAACGGCGTCATCGGGCGGCGGCTGCCCGCCGGAATCAGCAAGGCGCAGGCCGTCGCCGCGGCGCGGGCCCGCGGCGACAACGCCTTCGCCGATCTGCTGTCCGGGATGAACGTGGTGCCCGGCCGGGGCGTGGACTTCGGCGCCGTGGGCAGGACCCTGGCGTTGGCGCTGGTCCTGTATGTCATTGCCGCGCTGCTGATCTGGGCGCAGGCCCGGCTGCTCAACCTCACCGTGCAGCGCACCATGGTCGGCCTGCGGCGCGACGTCGAGGACAAGATCCACCGGCTGCCGTTGGCCTACTTCGACGGGCGCCAGCGGGGCGAGCTGCTGAGCCGGGTCACCAACGACATCGACAACGTCCAGTCGTCGCTGTCGATGACGATCAGCCAGCTGGTGACGGCGACGCTGACGGTGGTGGCCGTGCTGGCGATGATGGTGTCGATCTCGCCGCTGCTCGCGCTGATCACCCTGCTGGCGGTGCCCGTCTCGCTGCTGGTGACCCGCGCGATCGCGCGGCGCTCGCAGCGCCTGTTCGTGGCGCAGTGGACCAGCACCGGACGCCTGGGCGCCCACATCGAGGAGACCTACAGCGGATTCACGGTGGTCAAGACGTTCGGCCACCAAGCCGCCGCGCGCGAGCAGTTCCGCCGCCTCAACGACGACGTGTACCGGGCCAGTTTCGGCGCCCAGTTCTTTTCCGGGCTGGTGGCGCCGGCGACGACGTTCGTCGGCAACATCGGCTACGTCGCCGTCGCCGTCGTCGGCGGCCTGCAGGTGGCGAGCGGGCAGATCACCCTCGGCAGCATCCAGGCCTTCATCCAATACGTCCGGCAGTTCAACGCGCCGGTGGGCCAGGTCGCCGGGATGTACAACACGCTGCAATCCGGGGTGGCCAGCGCCGAGCGGGTGTTCGACCTGCTCGACGAGCCCGAGGAGCCGCCCGCCCCCGAGCAAGCCCTGCCCCGGTCCCACGGCGGACGCGTCGAGTTCCAGCACGTGACCTTCGCCTACCGACCGGGCACGCCGGTGATCCACGACCTGTCGCTGGTGGCCGAACCGGGCAGCACCGTGGCGATCGTCGGGCCGACCGGGGCGGGCAAGACCACCATGGTGAACCTGCTGATGCGGTTCTACGACGTCGATTCCGGCCGCCTCCTGATCGACGGGGTCGACATCACCACGGTGAGCCGCCAATCGCTGCGCTCCCGAATCGGCATGGTGCTGCAGGACACCTGGCTGTTCGACGGGACGATCGCCGAGAACATCGCCTACGGGCGGCCGGACGCGGGCGAGGACGAGGTGGTGGCCGCGGCCCGGGCGGCCTATGTCGACCGGTTCGTGCACACGCTGCCGGCGGGCTACCAGACCCGCGTCAGCGGGGACGGCGCCAACATCAGCGCCGGCGAGAAGCAGCTCATCACCATCGCCCGCGCGTTCCTCGCCCGCCCGCAGCTGCTGATCCTGGATGAGGCCACCAGCTCGGTGGACACCCGCACCGAGGCCCTGGTTGCGCGCGCCACGCGCGAACTCCGCCGCGACCGCACGAGTTTCATTATCGCGCACCGCCTTTCGACGATCCGGGATGCCGACCGCATCCTGGTCGTCGAGGACGGCCGCATCGTCGAACAAGGCAGCCACGTCCAGCTGCTGGCCCGGCGCGGCGCCTATTACGCGATGACCCGGGCCTAGTCACCCGCGCCACCAAGGATTCGTTGAGGATCCCGCAAGGGGCGGCTCAAGGCTGAAGGAAGCCAAAGCCGAACCCGAGAGGACAACAACGATGTTCGCTTCCCGTGTCACCGCAGCTCTTGCCACCGCCCTGGGCACCGCCGCCGTCGGGCTGGCCGTCGCGACCGCCGGCGCCGCCGGGGCAACCACTTTCAGCGCGAACCAAGACGCCGTCCAGGCGGGCCACCAGGTGTGCAGCGAGCTGGCCGCCGGCAAGAGCAAGACGGCCGTCGCGCTCATGCTGACGACCCAGGCGCGGATGTCCCCCCGGCAGGCGGGTTACTTCGTGGCTGCCGCGACGAAGTTCTACTGCCCGCAATTCGACGGCCAGACGACTTAGCAATCACCCACCGCGACGGGGGATCCGAGTACGGAATCCCCCGTCCGCCGCTGGAGACGGGGTGGTGCGGGCGTTCCAAGGATTCGTGGAGAGACCGACAAGGCCGGCACCCGAGCCTTTTCTCAAACGGAAGAGAAAGGACACACCATGAAGGCCACCACGATCGCCGCCGTCAGCAGGACCATCACCTTCGCGGTGTTCGCCGGCGCGGTCGCGTTCGGCGTGGCCGGCCCGGCCAGCGCGGCAACGGAACTGATGTACGGCGACCCGGTCGCCGCCGCCGAGTACTGGCACGAGCAGCGCTACGACGACTGCGTCCTGATGTCGAGCGCCGACGTCATCGGCCAGGTCACCGGCGAGGCGCCCTCGGAGCAGGCCATCATCGCCAAGGCCCACTCGACCCCCAGCGTCGTGCACACGGGCCCGATCTACACCAAGCCGGCCGATCCCGACAACCCCAATTCGGGCGACGGCGCCAGCCTGGCGGACGTGCCCACGTTGCTCGCCCACTACCACGTCACCGCCGTCGTCATCGACCGGGACGACACCGCCCGAAGCGGCATCCGCCCGGGCATCGCGGGGCTCAAGCAGGCGCTGGGCGGCGGCCACAAGGTGATCGTCAGCCTCAACGGCGAACTCATCTGGCACCAGTCCGTCGAGGAGAAGGACCGCACCGGCAACCCGCTGTCCGACCACGCGGTGGTGGTGACCGGCGTCGACGCCACCCACGGCATCGTGCACCTCAACGACAGCGGCACCTCCGACGGCCGCGACGAGCAGATTCCGCTGCAGCTGTTCGTCCAGTCCTGGGAGACCAGCAACGAGCTGATGGTTGTCACGCTCTGACGCGTGTTCCGCTGCACCGCAAGCTGATTCGGGCGGACCAGCAAAGATCACGTTGCCGGGGACCGTATTTGCGCAACGCGAGCGGTCCCCGGGTTCTTATGGAATTGGCCAAGTTGGTATCACAATCACTACAAGGCACCTCAATGACACGCGGAGGGTGTTACACGCGATGGTGGACAAACGTCTCGAGTTCGGTCTGCTCGGACCGCTGGAAATGACCGTCGATGGCGCCTCTGTGCCGGCGGGCACCCCCAAGCAGCGGGCCGTGTTGGCCCTGCTGCTGATGAACCGCAACAGCCCGGTCGGCGTCGACCGGCTCACCACGGCTCTGTGGGAGGAGTCGCCGCCGTCGGGGGCCAGGGCCAGCATCCACTCCTACGTGTCCAACCTGCGGAAGCTCCTCGCCGGCTTCGGCGTCGACTCGCGGGTGGTCTTGGCCGCGGCGCCCCCGGGCTACCGCCTCAGCATCCCCGACGACGCTTGCGACATCGGGCGATTCATCGCCGAGAAGACCGCGGGCGTGCAGGCGGCCGCTGGCGGCCGGTTCGAACAGGCCAGCAAACACCTTTCCGCGGCGCTGGCGGAATGGCGCGGGCAGGTGCTCGAGGATCTGCGCGACTTTCAGTTCGTCGACACCTTCGCCACCTCGCTCGTCGAGGAGAAGATCCTCGTGCACACGGCAAAGGCCGAGGCCGAAATCGCTTGCGGACGCGCCTCTGCCGTGACCACCGAGCTCGAGGCCCTGACCGCGGAGCATCCCTACCGCGAGCCGCTGTGGGCCCAGCTGATCACGGCCTACTACCTCACCGACCGCCAATCCGACGCGTTGGCGGCCTACCGCCGCGTGAAACAAACGCTCGCCGACGACCTCGGCATCGACCCGGGCCACAACCTGCGCGAACTGAACGACCGGATCCTGCGCCAGGAACCGTTGGACGTCAAGAAGACCGCCGTGACCACCGCCGCCGTGACGCTCACGGTCATGGACCAGTACACGATGGTGTCCGATCGGGACGCCGTCGCGTACCTGCGCGAGGCATCCGGCGAAAGCTACCCCCTGGACGAGGCCGCGACCCGCATCGGGCGGCTCAGCGACAACGACATCATCCTGCCCACCCCCAAGGTCAGCCGCTACCACGCCGTCATCGTCGACACGGGCAGCAGCTTCGTGATCAACGACCTGCGCTCGTCGAACGGCGTGCACGTGCAGCACGAGCGGATCCGCCGCGCGACCCCGCTGCACGACGGCGATCACATCCGCATCGGTGAGCACGAGTTCACGTTCGAGATCGCCGCGGGGAACAAGGCCGCCGCCGAGTAGGACGTCTCCAAGAACTCGTTGAGAATCCTTCAAGGATTCGGCCCGAGGCTGAGCGCATCCAGGGCCGAACCCACAGTAAAGGATCAGCAATGTTCTCTCCCCGCATCACCGCCGCCGTCACCGCCGCCGTCGGCGCCGCCGCCGTCGGGCTCGCGCTCGCCACCGCCGGCGCGGCCGGGGCCGGCACCGCCGACGACGCTTTCATCACCGAGATGAGGGGCCTCGGCGTCACGTTCAGCTCCCCCCAGGAGGCCATCAAGGAAGGCCACCAGGTGTGCAGAGAGCTGGCCGCCGGCAAGACCGGGACGGATGTCGCCACGGAGGTGCTGAGCCAGACCAACCTCACCACCAAGCAGGCCGCCTACTTCGTCGTCGACGCGGCGCAGGCCTACTGCCCCCAGCTGTCCAGCCGGCTGACCTAGTCACCCGCCCACCCGATTTGGGGGACCCCGCCAGCCGGGGTCCCCCATTCTTCTTGCGCGGCAACGGATCAGCGGTCGCCGAGGACGGCATCCCGGCCGGCATCCGGGGCATCGAGCGGGGCTGGGCACCGGCCACGGTGATCGTCAGCGTCAACGGCGAACTCATCTGGAACGTGCCCGTCGAGACCAAGGACGATAACGGCAAGCCGCTCCCGACGTCGGTGTTCCTCAAGGCGTGGGACGCCAGCAACGAACTGACGGTCGTCACCACCTGACGCGTTGACTGAGGTGCCGGCGCCGGTGTTGATATGGTCGGCGGGTCTGGGTTGAACGGGAGGATCGATGAGCGGGGCGCCGGGCTCGCGTTCGGGGTCGAGGTTCGGACCCTACGAGCTCAAACGGGCCCTCGGGCACGGCGGCATGGGCGAGGTCTACGAGGCCGAACACACCGTCAAGGGCTGGACCGTGGCGCTCAAGCTGATGTCGGAATCCGTCAGCAAGGATCCGGTGTTTCGCGAGCGGATGCGGCGCGAGGCCCGCATCACCGGCCGTTTGCAGGAACCCCACGTGGTGCCGATCCACGACTACGGCGAAATCGACGGCCAGATGTACCTGGAGATGCGCCTGATCGAGGGCACCGACCTGGACACGTTGCTGAAACGGTTCGGGCCGCTGACCCCGCCGCGCGCGGTGGCCATCGTCACCCAGATCGCCTCGGCGCTGGACGCCGCCCACGCCGCCGGCGT
>NZ_LZIS01000261.1 GCF_001667015.1 Mycobacterium sp. E3198
TAGCCGTACATCGCCGTGGCGTCCTGTGCCCACATCTCGCTGTACTCGGCCTCCGTGGCCATGATCGCCGGCGTGTTCTGCCCGAAGATGTTCGTCGCGACCAACGCCATGAGCTGCGCACGGTTCGCCGCGATCAACGGCGGCGGCACCGTCATCGCGTATGCCGCCTCGAAAGCCGCCGCCGCCGCCGTGGCCTGCGTGGCCGCCTGCTCACATTGCGCGGACGTGGCCGTCATCCACGTGATGTAGGGCGTCACCGCGGCGGCCATGGATTGCGATGTGGGCCCCAGCCACGACTCGTCGGTGAGGCTGGCGATCACCGACCGGTACCCGCCGGCCGCATCGGCCAGCTCGGCCGCCAGCGACTCCCACCCCGCCGAAGCGGTCAGCAGGCTCCCCGGCCCCGGCCCCAGATACATCCGACCGGAGTTGATCTCCGGTGGCAGCGCGCCAAAGTCCATCGCCCGTTCCTATCCCTTGCTCGAGTTTGCTGATCCAGTTATTCCGAACTTGCGTCCTGGACGCCGATGCCCCGGACGGACGTGGTGTGCGCGAGCACGTGTACAACGCGAGCGGTGCACCGCCGCCCGCCGACGGCGATCCCAACGCAGCGCCCCGGCGGACGCCCGGACACCGCCGCCGCGGCCCGCCGGCGTCACCGGCGCGACCGAAGCGGGACCGGTTGGTTTTCCGGAGCCAGTTTCGGGCGCCGGCGAACCCGAACTCCCCGCGGTCAGCAGCCGTCGGTGAAGCCGCCAAGGCCAGAGCGCGCGACAGTGGAGCCACGAAACTCATTTCGGGATGCCAACATTCGTAACATCGCGTAACGCTACGTTAACGAGATTGAGGGCGGCTTTGCCTTCGGCCGTCGCGCGCGACTGCCCGGCTGCGACGGCGTCCGCTGAAGCGCAGCGCCTTGTGATCAACTGAATTCCGTTCGCATCGCTGTAATTTGGGGCACTACCGCCCGAAGCGGCTCCGCCCGGTCAAACCAATATCCGTAGATGACAGTATTTTTGGATGATCATCTCATCTCAAGCACGCTGATGCGAGACATGCGAGGCAGACGTTAGGCGATGCCCGGTGTGAGCCACGAAACACGGTTTATTTGAGAACTCTATGAGGTCCGTGACAATGACATGTGCGCTTGGGAGAATGTAGGAACATGACCGTGATGACGGGACACGCAGGAAGTCAACGGCCACGCCAGGCCATCCTGGGGCAGCTGCCCCGCATCTACCGTGCCGACGGCTCACCGATCCGCGTTTTGCTGGTCGACGACGAGCCCGCGCTGACCAACTTGGTGAAGATGGCGCTGCACTACGAGGGCTGGGTCGTCGACATCGCCCACAACGGGCGCGAGGCCATCGCGAAGTTCGAGGGCGTCAATCCCGACGTCCTCGTGCTCGACATCATGCTGCCCGACGTGGACGGGCTGCGGATCCTGCAGCGGATCCGCGAATCCGACGCCTACACCCCCACGCTGTTCCTCACCGCGCGCGACTCGGTCATGGACCGCGTCACCGGCCTCACCGCGGGCGCGGACGACTATATGACGAAGCCGTTCAGCCTCGAGGAGCTCGTCGCGCGGCTGCGGGGGTTGTTGCGCCGCTCGACCCAGCTGAGCCCACCGGCGGCCGAATCACTGAAGATCGGCGACCTGCACGTCGACACCGCCAGCCGCGAGGTCACCCGCGGCGGCACACCGATATCGCTGTCGTCGACCGAGTTCGAATTACTTCGCTTCCTGATGCGCAATCCCCGCCGCGCGCTGAGCCGCACCGAAATCCTGGACCGCGTCTGGAATTACGACTTCGCCGGCCGCACCAGCATCGTCGACTTGTACATCTCATACCTGAGAAAGAAGATCGACGCCGGCCGCGAGCCGATGATCCACACCGTCCGCGGCGTGGGATACATGCTGCGACCGCCGGAATGACGGGTACGGGGCCCACGCCATCCAGGGACCGTCCGCGGTGGCTTCCCCACTCGCTGCGCCGCCAGTTGTTGTTGGGCGTGTTGGCCGTAGTCAGCGTGGTGCTGGTGACGGTCGGCATCGTCTCGGTGTTGAGCCTGCGCGGCTACGTCACCGCGATGAGCGACGCCGCGGTCGCCCAATCCCTTGAAGCCCTGAGCAACTCGTACACCAGATACCGAAGCGACGAGCAGCCTGCGGGGCAACGCGGGGCCCGGCCGATCGAACAGGCCATGCTCGAGTTCACCGATCAAACGCCGGGGAATCTCATCGCCGTGCTGCGTGACGGAGTGGTGATCGGCTCGGCGGTTTTTTCCGAAGCGGAAGCGCGACCCGCGCCGCCCGATGTGGTTCGCGCCATCCAGGCGCAGTCGTGGCCGGATGCCCCGCCCCGAACCGAGACGCTTGGCAGCCTCGGTGCGTATCGCGTCGATAGCCGCGTCGACGGGACTGACCTCCTGGTCTCCGGGGTATCGCTGGACGTCGCCGACCGAATCGTCGCGCGCAAACAGCTGGCCACCACGCTGCTCGTCGCGGTGGCCCTGACGGTCACCGCGGGGTTGACCGTGTGGGTGGTCGGGTCCACGCTGCGCCCGCTGCGCCGGCTCGCCGCGACCGCCGCCGAGGTCGCCGCCATGCCACTGACCGACGGCGATCACCGGATCAGCGCCAGGGTGCGACCGCAGGACACCGATCCGGACAACGAAGTGGGAATCGTCGGGCACACGCTGAACCGATTGCTGGACAACGTCGATAGCGCGCTGGCGCATCGCGCCGAGTCAGACATGCGGATGCGGCAATTCCTCACCGACGCCAGCCACGAGTTGCGGACGCCGCTGGCGGCGATTCAGGGCTACGCCGAACTGACGCGCCAGGACAGCTCGGCGCTGCCACCCACCACCGAATACGCGCTGGCGCGCATCGAGTCGGAAGCGCGGCGCATGGCGGTGCTCGTCGACGAACTGCTGCTGCTGTCGCGGCTGGGCGAGGGCCAGGACCTGCAGACACAAGACGTCGACCTGGCGGACCTCGTCATCAATGCGGTCAACGACGCCGCCGTCGCGGCGCCGACACACCACTGGGTCACAGACCTGCCCGACGAGCCGGTGTGGGTCCGTGGCGACCACGCCCAACTACACCAGTTGGTCAGCAACCTGCTCAGCAACGCCCGGGTGCACACGCCGCCGGACATCACGGTGACGACCGGGATCACCTGCCATCGCGGCCGCGAATCTTCCTATGCGGAACTGACCGTGGCCGACGACGGGCCCGGCATCGACGCGGACCTGCTGCCCCGGCTGTTCGAGCGGTTCGCCCGCGCGGACACGTCCCGGTCCAACGGCTCGGGCATCGGGCTGGGCCTGGCCATCGTGAGTTCGATCGTCAAGGCCCATCACGGCTCGGTGACCGCCGAATCCGCCGACCGCCGAACGGTCTTCCGGGTTCGCCTCCCGCTGATCGACGATCCGGTCATCGATCGCGCCTGACCCCGCTCGTCGCCCGCTGTAAGCGCCGGATTCGGGCGTAAAGAAACCGTAAAGGCACACGGCGACGCCGTTAGGAAAGTGTCAACCAAAGGCCCTGTTCGACGAACTCTGTCTAGTTTCAATCTGGCTTTGCCTCCGAGTACTGCGTTGCCGCTTACTCGCTGAGGCCGTTAAGTGTGCGCGGAATACGGCGGAATGGAGACCCGATGGGCGTGTTGATCTACGTCTTGCTGACGATCGCGGTGTTCGCCGTGCTCGGGCTGACGCAGAAGCTGGTCGAGCGGCTGTGAGCTACGAAAACGTCGTCGGCTTGGCGCTTTCCGTACTCCTTGCCGTATATCTCGCGGCCGCGCTGCTGTTTCCGGAGAGGTTCTAGTGAGCACAACCACAGCGGGGATCATCTTCCTCATCGTCCTGGTCGCGGCGCTGGCGGTGGTGCACGTGCCGTTCGGCGACTACATGTACCGGGTGTACACGGCGGAGGAGGACTCCGCCGCCGAACGGGCGATCTACCGGCTGATCGGTGTCGACTCGCGCTCGGAGCAGACCTGGGGTGCCTACGCGCGCAGCGTGTTGGCGTTCTCGTCGGTCAGCATCCTATTCCTTTTCGTGTTCCAGCTCGTGCAGGGCAAATTGCCGCTGCACCTGCACGACCCGGCCACCCACATGACGCCGGGACTCGCGTGGAACACCGCCATCAGCTTCGTCACCAACACAAACTGGCAGGCCTACTCCGGTGAGTCGACGCAAGGCCACCTGGTCCAGATGGCCGGGCTGGCGGTGCAGAACTTCGTCTCGGCCGCCGTCGGCATGGCGGTGGCGATCGCACTGGTACGCGGCTTCGCCCGCAAGCGCACCGGCGATCTGGGGAACTTCTGGGTCGACCTGGTGCGCACGGTGCTGCGCATCCTGCTGCCCATTTCGACCGTCGCGGCGATCCTGCTCATCGCCGGCGGGGCGATCCAGAACTTCCACCTTCACGACCAGGTCGCCTCGACCCTCGGGGGCGCCGAGCAGACGATCACCGGCGGCCCGGTGGCCAGCCAGGAGGCGATCAAGGAGCTGGGCACCAACGGCGGCGGGTTTTACAACGCGAACTCCGCGCACCCCTTCGAGAACCCGACGACGTGGACCAACTGGCTGGAGATCTTCCTACTGCTGGTGATCAGCTTCTCGCTGCCGCGCACGTTCGGGCGCATGGTGGGCAGCACCAAGCAGGGCTACGCGATCGCATCGGTGATGGCGACCCTGTACGCGATCAGTGTGTCCTTCATGATGTGGTTCCAGCTGCAGCACCACGGCACCGTTCCGACCGCGGTCGGCGCCGCCATGGAAGGAGTCGAGCAGCGGTTCGGCATCGCCAACTCCGCCGTGTTCGCCGACTCGACGACGCTCACCTCGACCGGTGCCGTCGACTCGTTCCACGACTCCTACACCAGCCTCGGCGGGATGATGGCCTTGTTCAACATGCAGCTCGGCGAGGTCGCGCCCGGCGGCACCGGCTCGGGCCTGTACGGCATGCTGATCCTGGCGGTGATCACGGTGTTCGTCGCCGGACTGATGGTGGGCCGCACCCCGGAATACCTCGGTAAGAAGATCACCCCCCGCGAAATCAAGCTCGCGGCAAGCTATTTCCTGGTCACCCCGCTGATCGTGCTGACCGGCACCGCGACTGCGATGGCGCTGCCCGGCGAACGCGCCGCCATGCTCAACACCGGCCCGCACGGGCTGTCGGAGGTGCTGTACGCGTTCACCTCCGCCGCCAACAACAACGGCTCCGCCTTCGCCGGAATCAGCGTCAACACCAACTGGTACAACACCGCCCTTGGGCTGGCCATGGTCTTCGGCCGGTTCCTGCCGATCGTGCTCGTCCTGGCGCTGGCCGGATCGCTCGCCAAGCAGGGCCACACGCCGGAATCGGCGGGCACCCTGCCCACCCATCGGCCGCAGTTCGTCGGGATGGTCGCCGGCGTCACGGTGATCCTCGTTGCCCTTACGTTCCTGCCCATGCTCGCGCTCGGGCCTCTCGCTGAAGGAATCCACTGATGACCGCGACCGCCGTCGATCCGCCCGAGCAGGCGCACCCCGCGACCGCCGCAGGCACGAAACGGGTGCACGGCGGGTTGCTCGACCCGAAGATGCTGTGGCGCTCGACGCCGGACGCGCTGCGCAAGCTCGACCCCCGCACCCTGTGGCGCAACCCGGTGATGTTCATCGTCGAAATCGGGGCCGCCTGGAGCACCGCGCTGGCGATCATCAACGAAACCTGGTTCGCGTGGCTGATCGTGGTGTGGCTGTGGCTGACCGTGCTCTTCGCCAACCTCGCGGAGGCGGTGGCCGAAGGCCGCGGCAAGGCCCAGGCCGAAACGCTGCGCAAAGCCAAAACCCAGACCTTGGCCCGGCGGCTCAAGGGCTGGGCGCCCGGCACCTCCGGGGTTGAGGAGGAGGTCGCGGCGCCGTTGCTGCAGCAGGGCGATATCGTCGTGGTGGAGGCCGGGCAGGTGATACCGGGCGACGGTGACGTCATGGAAGGCATTGCGTCGGTGGACGAATCGGCGATCACCGGCGAGTCGGCGCCGGTGATCCGCGAATCCGGCGGCGACCGTTCGGCGGTCACCGGCGGCACCACCGTGCTGAGCGACCGGATCGTCGTCAAGATCACCCAGAAGCCGGGCGAAAGCTTCATCGACCGGATGATCGCGCTCGTCGAGGGCGCCAACCGGCAGAAGACCCCGAACGAGATCGCGCTGAACATCCTCTTGGCCGCGTTGACGATCATCTTCGTCTTCGCCGTCGCGACCCTGCAGCCGCTGGCGATCTACTCCAAGATGAACAACCCCGGGGTCCCGGACACCCAGGCGCTCAACGGAAGTGGTGTCACCGGGATCGTGATGGTGTCGCTGCTGGTGTGCCTGATCCCCACCACGATCGGCGCGCTGCTGTCGGCGATCGGCATCGCGGGGATGGACCGGCTGGTGCAGCGCAACGTGCTGGCCATGTCCGGGCGCGCGGTGGAAGCCGCCGGTGACGTGAACACCCTGCTGCTCGACAAGACCGGCACCATCACCCTGGGCAACCGGCAGGCCGGTGCGTTCGTCCCGCTCGACGGCGTCACCCCGGAGCAGCTGGCCGACGCCGCCCAATTGTCCAGCCTCGCAGACGAAACGCCGGAGGGACGCTCGATCGTAGTGTTCGCCAAGCAGCACTTCGGGCTGCGCGAGCGCGCTCCGGGCGAACTGGCGCACGCCCATTGGGTGGAGTTCTCCGCCGCCACCCGGATGTCGGGCGTCGACCTCGACGGACACCAGCTGCGCAAGGGCGCGGCCAGCTCGGTCGCGGAATGGGTTCGCGGACAGGGCGGCAAGGTTCCCTTGCAGCTCGGCGAGATCGTCGACGGCATCTCGGCCGGCGGGGGCACCCCGCTGGTCGTCGGCGAATGCCTGAATGGCGAGGCCGCCGTGCTGGGAGTCATCCACCTCAAGGACGTCGTCAAGCAGGGCATGCGGGAACGCTTCGACGAGATGCGCAAGATGGGCATCCGCACGGTGATGATCACCGGCGACAACCCGTTGACCGCCAAGGCGATTGCCGACGAGGCCGGCGTCGACGACTTCCTCGCCGAGGCCACGCCCGAGGACAAGCTGGCGCTGATCAAGCGCGAGCAGGAGGGCGGCAAGCTGGTCGCGATGACCGGCGACGGCACCAACGACGCACCGGCGCTGGCCCAGGCGGACGTGGGCGTGGCGATGAACACCGGAACCTCGGCGGCCAAAGAGGCCGGCAACATGGTCGATCTCGACTCCGATCCCACCAAGCTGATCGAGATCGTCGAGATCGGCAAGCAGCTGTTGATCACCCGCGGGGCGCTGACGACCTTTTCCATCGCCAACGACATCGCCAAGTACTTCGCGATCATCCCGGCCATGTTCGTCGCGCTGTTCCCCGGGCTGGACATGATCAACATCATGCGGCTGCACAGCCCGCAGTCGGCGATCCTGTCGGCGGTGATCTTCAACGCGATCATCATCGTCACGCTGATCCCGTTGTCGCTGCGCGGCGTGCGCTACACGCCGAGCAGCGCGTCAAAGTTGTTGAGCCGCAACCTTTACGTCTACGGCCTCGGCGGCATCGTCGCCCCGTTCATCGGGATCAAGGCAATCGACCTCATCGTTCAATTCGTCCCCGGGATGTCCTGACATGAAGTTCTCCAATTTCGTCCGCATGCACTGGGCGGCCTTTCGCGCGCTGCTGGTGCTGACGGTGCTCACCGGTCTCGCCTACCCGCTGTCCGTCTGGCTGGTGGCGCAGATCCCGGGATTGCACGACAAGGCCGAGGGGTCGATCCTCACCGCCAACGGCAAGCCGGTCGGCAGCCGGCTGATCGGCCAGCTGTTCACCGACTCAGGCGGGAACGCGCTGCCGCAGTACTTCCAGAGCCGCCCGTCGGCGGCCGGCACGGGTTACGACCCGCTCTCGTCGGGCGCCAGCAACCTCGGCCCCGAAAGCATCGTCGACGCCCCGGGCAAACCCAGCCTGCTGACGCAGGTGTGCACGCGCAGCGCCGCCGTCGGCCGGCTCGAGGGCGTGGACGGGTCGCGCCCGTTCTGCACGGGCGGCGGCGTGGGCGCGGTGCTCTCGGTGATCGGCCCGCGCGATGCCCGCGGAAACGTCGTGGCCCCCACCCGGGTGGTCAGCGTCAACGAGCCGTGCCAGTCGACACAGGCGCCGTTCCTGTCGATCTACCAGGGCGTGCGGGTCGAGTGCGCCAAGTACGGCGAGGACTACACGATCGGCCAGATCGTGCCCGTCCGCGGCGCCGCGCCCGAAAGCCCGGCCGTGCCGGCCGACGCGGTCACCGCCAGCGGCAGCGGCCTTGATCCGAACATCTCCCCGGCCTACGCCGACATCCAGGTCACCCGGGTGGCCAAGGCCCGCCACGTCAGCCCGGACCAGATCCGGGCGGTCCTCGCGCACTACCGCACCGGCCGCGGCCTCGGGATCTTCGGTGAGCCGACCGTAAACGTGCTGGAACTCAACCTGCAACTCGATCAGCAGTATCCGGTCTCGGGCTAGCCCAGCCTGGCGACGGCGAGCGCCGGACGGCGCGAGTTAGGAGCCAGGCCATCGAACTTAGGGGGATGATGGTTGACGTGAGCGCGACCGACCACCGTCCCAAGCGCGGGGAACTACGCATCTACCTCGGTGCGGCTCCGGGCGTCGGCAAGACGTACGCGATGCTCGGCGAGGCCCACCGGCGACTGGAGCGCGGCACCGATGTGGTGGCCGCCGTGGTGGAGACCCACGGTCGCGCGAAAACCGCTGAGCTGATTGAGGGCATCGAGGTCATTCCGCCGCGCCTCGTCGAATACCGGGGCGGCATCTTCCCCGAACTCGATGTGCCGGCCGTGCTGGCGCGGCATCCGCAGGTGGTCCTGGTCGACGAGCTCGCCCACACCAACACGCCCGGCAGCAAGAACGAAAAGCGGTGGCAGGATGTCGAAGAGCTGCTGGACGCCGGGATCACGGTGATCTCCACGGTCAACATCCAGCACCTGGAAAGCCTCAACGACGTCGTCGCCCAGATCACCGGCATCGAGCAGCAGGAAACCATCCCGGACTCCATCGTGCGCCAGGCCTCCCAGGTTGAGCTCATCGACATCACCCCGGAGGCGCTGCGCCGCAGGCTATCGCACGGAAACGTCTATGCGCCGGAACGGATCGACGCGGCGCTGTCGAATTACTTCCGCCGCGGAAACCTCACCGCGCTAAGGGAATTGGCGCTGCTTTGGCTGGCCGACCAGGTCGACACGGCGCTGGCCAATTACCGGGCCGAGAACAAGATCACCGACATGTGGGAGGCGCGGGAGCGCGTCGTGGTGGCGGTCACCGGCGGCCCGGAGTCGGAGACGTTGGTGCGACGGGCATCGCGGATCGCGTCGAAGTCCAGCGCCGAGCTGATGGTGGTGCACGTCATCCGCGGTGACGGGCTGGCCGGCGTCTCGGAACGCAGGATGACCAAGATCCGCGAGCTGGCGAACAGCCTGAACGCGTCCCTGCACACCGTGGTCGGCGACGACGTTCCCACGGCCCTACTTGATTTCGCCCGGGAGAACAACGCGACCCAGCTGGTGATCGGCACGTCGCGCCGGCCCCGGTGGGCGCGCATCTTCGAGGAGGGGATCGGCCCGACGATCGTGGAGCGGTCCGGGAAGATCGACGTGCACATGGTGACGCACGAGGAATCCAAGCGCGTCGTTCACCTGGGCCCGCTGGCCCCCCGGGAGCGCCGCGTCGCCTCGTGGCTGGCCGCCGTCATAGTGCCGTCGGCCATTTGCGCCGTGACGGTTGCGTTGTTGGACCCGTATCTGGGGACCAGCGGTGACAGCGCGCTGTTCTTTGTCGGGGTCTTGGTGGTGGCCCTGCTCGGAGGCGTTGCCCCGGCTGTGCTTTCGGCGGTGCTGTCCAGCCTGTTGTTGAACTACTACCTGACCGCGCCGCGACACACCTTTACCATCGCGGAACCGGCCGCCGCCGTCACAGAGCTGGTGCTGCTGTTGGTGGCGGTCGCCGTCGCCATCCTCGTCGACGGCGCGACCAAACGCACCCGCGAAGCCCGTCGGGCATCCCAAGAGGCCGAGCTGCTGACGCTGTTCGCCGGGTCGGTGCTGCGCGGCGCCGACCTGGAGACCCTGCTGGAGCGCGTGCGGGAGACCTATTCCCAGCGCGCCGTCAGCATGCTGCGCGAGCCCAGCGAGGAAGACCGCGCCGTCGGACGGAAAGGCTACATCGTCGCCTGCGTGGGCAAAGACCCTTGTGTGAGCGTCGATTCGGCCGACACCGCGATCGAAGTCGGCGATGAAGAGTTCTGGATGCTGTTGGCGGGCAAGAAGCTCTCCACGCGGGATCGCCGGGTGCTCAGCGCGGTGGCCAAGCAGGCGGCGGGCCTGATCAGGCAGCGCGAGCTGGCCGAGGAGGCCAGCCGGGCCGAGGCGATCGTGCGGGCCGACGAGCTGCGGCGTTCCCTGCTGTCCGCGGTCAGCCACGACCTGCGCACGCCGCTGGCGGCGGCCAAGGTGGCCGTGTCCAGCCTGCGCGCAGAGGATGTCGCCTTTTCCGCGCAGGACACCGCCGAATTGCTGGCCACCATCGAGGAATCGATCGACCAGCTGACCGCGTTGGTCGGGAACCTGCTGGACTCCTCACGCCTGGCCGCCGGGGTGATCCACCCGGACCTGCGGCGCGTTTATCTGGAGGAAACGGTGCAGCGCGCGCTGGTCAGTATCGGCAAGGGCGCCACCGGCTTTTATCGGTCGGCCATCGATCGCGTCAAGGTCGACGTGGGCGACGCGGTGGCGATGGCCGACGCCGGGCTGTTGGAGCGGGTCTTTGCCAACCTGATCGACAACGCGCTGCGCTACGCGCCCAACTGTGTGGTTCGAGTCAACGCCGGACGGGTGGGCGATCGCGTCCTGATCAACGTGATCGACGAGGGTCCCGGGATACCGAAGGGCACCGAGGACCAGGTCTTCGAGGCCTTCCAGCGGCTGGGTGATCACGACAACACCACCGGCGTGGGCCTGGGCATGTCGGTGGCGCGTGGCTTCGTCGAGGCGATGGGCGGCACCATCGCGGCCGCAGACACCCCGGGCGGCGGGCTGACCGTCGTGGTGGATCTGGCCGCGCCGCAGGCGTTTGGTGCGCTATGACCCGCGCCGGCGACGATGCAGAACGCAGCGATGAGGAGGAGCGGCGCCGATGACCCGGGTATTGGTTATCGACGACGAGCCGCACATCCTGCGCGCGCTGCGGATCAACCTGTCGGTGCGTGGCTACGAGGTCGTCACCGCCTCGACCGGTGCCGGAGCGCTGCGCGCGGCCGCCGAGCACAAGCCCGACGTGGTGATCCTGGACCTCGGCCTGCCGGACATATCCGGCATCGAGGTGCTGGCCGGCCTCCGTGGCTGGCTCTCGGCGCCGGTGATCGTGCTGTCGGCCCGAACGGATTCGTCCGACAAGGTCGAGGCCCTCGACGCCGGCGCCGATGACTACGTGACGAAACCCTTTGGGATGGACGAGTTTCTGGCTCGGTTGCGCGCCGCGGTCCGCCGCAACGCGGCGGCGTCCGAAACCGATGAGCCGGTGGTCGAAACCGACTCGTTCACCGTCGATCTGGCCGCCAAGAAGGTCACCAGGGACGGCGCGGAGGTGCACCTCACGCCGACCGAGTGGGGCATGCTGGAGGTGCTGGTGCGCAACCGCGGCAAGCTGGTGGGCCGCGAGGAGTTGTTGAAAGAGGTCTGGGGACCGGCGTACGCCACCGAAACCCATTACCTGCGCGTGTATCTGGCGCAGTTACGGCGCAAACTCGAGGATGACCCGTCGCATCCCAAGCACCTGCTCACCGAGTCGGGTATGGGCTACCGGTTCGAGGCCTAAGTCACATCCGCCACATTGGCCTCTGGCGGAGGCGACACCCTTTGTGCCCGGCTCATAGCGACAACTTGGCGGCGGCCCGCAAAGCGAGCACTCGTTGGTGTATTCGGTGCTCGGTGCTCCGCGGAATGCATCCCGGCCCGTACAGAGCTCGACCCAGCCGGCGGGCCCTGTCGCGGCCAACCGCCCAACGCAACGCATCCGAGATGGCTTTCGATGGCCTACCAGAGACGCAGAAGCCCTGCTTCTGAAGCGCATCCATCATGTCGGCGATTGTCGCCCGTCCATTGTGCGCGAGGTGCATCGTGAGCACGTAACGCAGCTCGATTCCTTTGAGGTTCATTGCCGCAGGGTGGCACACCGGTCTGACATATCGGAATTGTCGCTCTGAGGCGGGCACGAAGAGTGCCGCCTCCGCGCCGGGACCAGTGTGGCGGAAGTGACTTGGTCGGCGATCGCACGATCTGACACACCGAACTTGTCGCTATGAGGCGGGCACAAAGGGTGCCGCCTTCCGCGCGGGGGCCACAGTGGCGAGTGTGTGACTCAACCGGCGATCGACAGCACGATGCCGTCCAAAATGTCGTGCTCGCTGACGATCAGCTCGTCGATCCCGGCGCGGGCGCGCAGCTCGCGCGCCAATTCCTCCACCACGATCGCCCCGCCGCCGATCACGTCGGCCCGGCCCTCGTGCATTGGCGGCAGCGCCGCCCGCTCGGATCGCGTCATGCCGATCAGCCGCTCGCACACCGCCAGCAGGTCATCGCCCGCGACGCGCGAAAGATGAATGGCCGCAGAGTCATACGCCGTCATATTGTGCGCCAGCGCGGACAGTGTCGTCATCGTCCCCGCCAGGCCAACCCACGTCCGCGCCGCCTCGACGGGCACCACGCCCAGTGCGACGTCGAGCCGCTCGCGCACCGCCGTGCGGGCCGCCGCCACTTCCTGCGGCGTCGGCGGATCCGAGTGCAGGCAACGCTCGGTGAGCCGGACACACCCGATGTCGGCCGAGTAGCTGGCCACCACCGCATCCCCGCCGACCACGATCTCGGTGGAGCCGCCGCCGAGGTCGACGACGACGAACGGCGCCGCGGCACTGTCTAGTTCGCCGACGGCGCCGCGGAAGGACAGCTCGGCCTCCTCGGCACCGGTGATCACCTCGGCAACCGCGCCGGGCAACACGGCGCCCAGCACCTCGGCCGTCATCGCAAAGAAGACATCGCGATTCGCGACGTCGCGAGCCGCCGACGTCGCCACCATTCGCACCCGCGCGACGCCATGCTCCTTCAGCAGCGCGGCGTAATCGGCCAGCGCGGCCCGGGTTCGGGCAATCGCGTCCGGCGCGAACTCGCCCGTCGCGTCGACACCCTGGCCCAATCGCACGATCCGCGTCTCGCGGTGCACATCGCTGAGCCGGCCGTCGTCGGCGTCGGCGATCAGCAACCGGATCGAGTTGGTACCGCAGTCGATCGCGGCGAGCCGGCTCACCACTGCCCCACCACCAACAGCGGGCCCATCGCGGGATCGTCGGCCAACATCGATAACGCCTGGTCGCCAAGCGGATTGGTGCCCGGACCCTTGGCCAGCGAGTGCGCGATCAGCACGTGCAGGCACTTGACCCGGTCCGGCATTCCCCCGGCGGAGAAAGTGGTCCGCAGCGGCTCGATCGCGTCGCGCTCGGCCAGATACGATTCGTGGGCCCGGCGGTACGCGGCGGCCAGTTCGGGGTCCCGCCGCAACCGCTCGGTCATCTCGCGCATCAATCCCGTCGTCTCGAGCCTGCTCGCGGCCGCGGTCAGCGCCGGATGGGTCAGGTAGTACAACGTCGGAAAGGGCGTGCCGTCAGCAAGTTTCGGCGCCGTCTTCACCACGCCCGGCTCGCCGTTGGGACAACGGTAGGCGATCTCCAGCACCCCGCGCGGCTCACGTCCGAGCTGACGCGCCACCGCATCCAGGTCGGCTCGATCAACCACCGGGGGAAGGCGGCTCGGGCGGCGCCGGCGGCGCCGGCGGCAGGTGCGGGGCGTCGGCGATGGTGTGCCACAGCGACGTGTACCACGGGTCGTGGCTGGCCGGCTTCGCCGCGTCCGCCCCGGGCTGCGACGGTACCGCCGCCGTCGGGGGCAGTTGCACCTGGAACGGAATGTCCCCGGGCATCACGAAACCCAGGCGCTCGCGGGCCTGCGCCGCGATGTAGGCCGGGTCACCCAGTTTCACCTTTTTCTGTTCGAGGTCGGCGATCTGGCGGCGCAGCGCGGCCTCACTGGCGGCCAACTGGTTCATCTCGGTGCGCTGCGCGAAGTAGGTGCGCACCGGCCCGGCGATGGTCAGGGTGAGCACGCAGATCACCGCGGCCAGCACCGCCGCCCGACGCGCCGTGAACCCCAGCCGCTGGTCGGACCGCTGCTCGACGGATTCGGCAACCTGCCGCTTGATGGGTTCGACGACCCGCTCCTGCAGCGACCGGCTCGTAGCGGTTTGCGACGGCTTGACGGCGCGACGGCGCCGAACCGAATCGCCGGCCTTCCCCGGGCGCGATGCCGGGGAGCGCCGCTTCGGATCGGGCTTGGGCGTCAAAGCGTTTCAACCTATTTCTGGTCCAGCGCGTACCGGGGGAACGCCAGATCGCCTGCGTAGCGTGCCGCGTCACCGAGGGCTTCCTCGATCCGCAACAGCTGATTGTATTTGGCCACGCGCTCGCTGCGGGCGGGCGCGCCGGTCTTGATCTGACCGGAACCGACGGCCACCGCCAGGTCGGCGATCGTGGTGTCCTCCGTCTCGCCGCTGCGATGGCTCATCATCGTGCGATATCCGCTGTGGTGGGCCAGCGCGACCGCGTCGAGCGTCTCGGTCAGCGTCCCGATCTGATTCACCTTGACCAGCAAGGCGTTTGCGACGCCCTTTTCGATGCCGTCTTCGAGGCGCTCGGGATTGGTGACGAAGATGTCGTCGCCGACGATCTGCACCCGGTCGCCGATCGCGGCCGTCAGCGCCACCCACCCGTCCCAATCGTCTTCGGACAGCGGGTCTTCCAGGGACACCAGCGGATAGGAGCCGAGCAGGCCGGCGTAGAACTCCGCCATCTGCTCGGCGGTGCGGGTGGAGCCTTCGAAGGCGTAGCCGGTGCCGTCGGTGTAGAACTCGGTGGCCGCCGCGTCGAGGGCCAGCGCCACGTCGGTGCCGAGTTTGAAGCCCGCCGCCTCGATGGCGCCGCCGATCAGGTCCAGCGCCGCGGTGGTGCCGGCCACGTCGGGGGCGAACCCGCCCTCGTCGCCCAGGCCGGTCGACAGGCCCTCCTTCTTCAGCACGGACTTGAGCGAGTGGTACACCTCGGCGCCCCACCGCAACGCCTCGGCGAAGCTGGGCGCGCCGATCGGCGCCACCATGAACTCCTGGATGTCGACGGCGGTGTCGGCGTGCGCCCCGCCGTTGAGGATGTTCATCATCGGCACCGGCAGGATGTGGGCGTTGGGGCCGCCGAGGTAGCGGAACAGCGGCAACTCGGCGGAATCGGCGGCGGCTTTGGCGACGGCCAGCGAGACGCCGAGGATGGCGTTGCCGCCCAGCCGGGACTTGTCGGGGGTGCCGTCGAGGTCGACCAGCGCCTGGTCCACCAGCCGCTGGTCGTCGGCAGCCAGGCCGATGACCGCGGGACCGATCTCGTCGAGGACTGCCTGCACCGCCTTCTGCACGCCTTTGCCGCCGTAACGCTGTCCGCCGTCGCGCAACTCGACGGCCTCGTGCTCCCCCGTCGACGCGCCGGACGGCACCGCGGCGCGGGCAAACGTCCCGTCCATCAGAGCTATCTCGACCTCGACGGTCGGGTTGCCGCGGGAGTCGAGGATCTCGCGGGCCCCGACCTGCTCGATAATCGGCACTGGTTCTCCTTGCGTCGTAAAGCGGGGGTCAGCGATACATCCTGCTACAGCGGGTGACCCGCCGCGTAGGCGGTCGCCCAGTCCCGCACCGCCCGCGCGTAGACGCCGGAGTTGTTGTAGGCCCGCAGCGCGGTGATCCATCCCCGCGGCGTCCCGAGGTCCTTTCCGCGCCAGCACAGATAGCCCGCCGCGGCCAGCGCCGCATCGTCGATGTTGTCCGGGCTCACGCGGCCGTCGTTGTGGGCGTCCACCCCGTACAGCCGCCACGTCTCGGGAATGAACTGCATCGGGCCCATCGCGCGGACCACGCCGGGCTCGCCGTCGGTGCCTTCCTCCGCGTCGACGATGCGCAGGGTCCCCCCGCTGCCGTCGAGCCGCACGCCACGAATGGGCGGGCTCACGTCCCCGTTCGGTGACAGGGTCGCGCCCCGGTAGGTGCCGTGGTGGCTCTCGACCTGCCCGATGCCGGCCAGCGTGGTCCACGCGATGTGGCATTTCGGGTTCTCGACCTCGGCGACCCGGGCGGCGTACGCGTAGGCCTCCAGCGCGATGACCGGAATCTCCAACGCCGCCGACCGTTGCCGGGCCCAGTCGCGTAGCTGATCCGCGGGCCGGCCGCTGACGTGGGTGTCCACCGGCGGCACCGGGTCGCCGGCCGGCGGCGGGACGCCCGCGGGGATGAACAGGCTCAGCTGCCAGGTGCAGCTGGACGCGAGAAGCATGGCGGTCGCGCCGATCACGGCGGCCGCACGCAACCAGCGCCTCGGCGAAACCATGCCCGTTTAAGCTCCCCTACTGCTCCCCTGCACCAACTCCGGCCACGACCATCGTCCCACGGGTTTCGCGGCTACCCCGGCGATTCGCGCCCCAGGCGCACCGATGCCGGGCCCTATTTCCGCCCTTTGCGCCGCTTGGAGCCCCCGCCGGACGACTTGGCGGCGGACTCGGGGGCGACCGTTTCCTCGGCGGCCGATTCGGCGACAGGCCAGTGCGCGCGCCACTCCTCCTCGGTGACCTCGCCCAGCTGCGCGACGTCGAGTTCGACCGGAACGGTGTCGCCGCGGCGCGCGGCCGCGATCGCGGTCTCCACGCCGCGGACCGTGTCCACGAACTCCAAAACCGCCGCGCGCAGCGCGCTTTCCGCGTCGATGTCGGCGGCCACCGAAACGGAGGTCATCTCCGCGGGGATCAGGTCGGCGGGCAGCCCCGCCTTCTCGGCGCGCTGAATCACCTTCTGCGCCAGAGCCAGTGCCGGCTGACCGGTGTGCACGTCGTCCATCACCGAGTTTCGCGCCTTTGCCGCCCTTTCCGAGGCCTTGGCCTCCTCCCACTGGGCCAACTGCTCTTCGAGCGAAATCGATTGGCCCGCAAGCACTCCGGGCACCCGATTGCCCAGCTTGCGCATCAAGGCCGCCGCGACGTCGTCGATGGTGAACGCCGACTGCGGCGCGTCCTCGGCGATGCGGGCGTGGAAGAGGACCTGCAGCAGCACGTCGCCGAGCTCCTCGCGCAGCGCCTCGGCGTCGCCGCTGCGCACGGCGTCCAGCAGCTCGTAGGTCTCCTCGAGCAGGAACCTGCGCAACGAGTCGTGGGTCTGTTCGCTTTCCCAGGGCCCCGCGGTGCGCAGCTTGTCCATCAACGCCACGGCGTCGACCAGTCGCTCGCCGCGCTGCCTGTCCGGCGCCGAGATCAACCGGGCCCCGGCAGCCAGGCGGGCGGCCACCGCGGGGTGGTCCGGATCGGAGGACAGCAGCACCGGCGCCGGCGCATCGGGGTCCCCGGAGTGCACCGGACGCGCGGCCGGCAGCGACCAGGGCACCGCGACGGGCATCTCCTCGGTGTATTGCACCTCCCCGGCGAGGTGCTCGATGGCCTCGACCGGCACCAGCGACGGGCGGCGGGGATCGAACAAGACGACGATCATGCGCGTCGCTCCTCCCCGGACATCGGTGCTGGTGACCCCGTTATACCAATCTCTATCTGTGGTTTTCCCTGCAGTGCCGTGACGAGGTTGGCGACCATCTGCAGCAGCTCGACGTCGCGCATGCGCGGCGCCCCGACGCCGCCGGCCCGCGGAATGGGGACCTGGACCGTGTTCGTCGTGGCGCGGTAGTGCGCGGCCGGGTACATCCGCTTGAGCCGCACCTGGGCCGAGTCCGGCAGCGTCACCGGCGACAGCCGCACGGTCGCCGCCGAAGGGGCCGACACCTCGGTGATGCCGGCTTCGCGGCACAGCAGCCGCAGCCGCGCGACGGCCACCAGCCGCTCGGCGGGTTCGGGCAGCGCGCCGTAGCGGTCGATCAGCTCCTCGACAACCGAGCCGACGGCGGCGTCGTCTCCGGCCGCGGCCAACCGGCGGTAGCCCTCCAGCCGGAGCCGGTCGCTGGCGATGTAGTCCGGCGGCAGGTGCGCGTCGACCGGCAGGTCGATCCGCACGTCCTTGGGCTCCTCGGGGGTGGTGACCGTCTGGCCGTCGGCGGCGGCCCGGTACGCCTCCACCGCCTCGCCCACCAGCCGCACGTACAGGTCGAAGCCGACCCCGGCGACGTGCCCGGACTGCTCGACACCCAGCACGTTGCCGGCCCCGCGGATCTCGAGGTCCTTCAGCGCCACGGCCATGCCGGCGCCCAGCTCGTTGTTCTGCGCGATGGTCGCCAGCCGGTCGTAGGCCGTCTCGGTCAACGGCACGTGCGGCGGATAGAGGAAGTAGGCGTAGCCGCGCTCGCGGCTGCGGCCGACCCGGCCGCGCAGCTGGTGCAGCTGGGAGAGCCCGAAGGTGTCGGCGCGCTCGACGATCAGCGTGTTGGCGTTGGAGATGTCCAGGCCGGTCTCCACGATCGTGGTGCAGACCAGGATGTCGTACTCGCGGTTCCAGAACCCCTGCACGGTGCGTTCCAGCCGCTCCTCGGGCATCTGCCCGTGGGCGACGACGACGCGCGCCTCGGGCACCAGCTCGCGGACCCGGGCCGCGGCCCGGTCGATGGAGCTCACCCGGTTGTGCACGTAGAACGCCTGGCCGTCGCGCAGCAGCTCGCGCCGCAGCGCGGCCGCGACCTGCTTGTCGTCGTGCGGGCCGACGTACGTCAGCACGGGATACCGCTCTTCGGGCGGGGTGAGGATCGTCGACATCTCGCGGATCCCGGCCAGGCTCATCTCCAGCGTGCGGGGGATCGGGGTGGCGCTCATGGTGAGCACGTCGACGTGGGTGCGCAGCGACTTGATGTGCTCCTTGTGCTCGACGCCGAACCTTTGCTCCTCGTCGACGACGACCAGGCCGAGGTCCTTCCAGCGCACCCCGGTCTGCAGCAGCCGGTGGGTGCCGATCACGATGTCGACCGTGCCCTCGGCCAGGCCGTCGATCACGGCGCGGGACTCGGCGGTGTCGGTGAATCGGGACAGCCCCTTGACGGTCACCGGGAAGTCGGCCATCCGCTCGCTGAACGTCTGCAGGTGCTGGTCGGCCAGCAGCGTGGTGGGCACCAGCACCGCGACCTGTTTGCCGTCCTGGACCGCCTTGAACGCCGCGCGCACCGCGATCTCGGTCTTGCCGTAGCCGACGTCGCCGCAGATCACCCGGTCCATCGGGATCGGCTTTTCCATGTCGCCCTTGACCTCGGTGATCGCCGTCAGCTGGTCGGCGGTCTCGGTGAACCCGAACGCGTCTTCCATCTCGGCCTGCCACGGGGTGTCCGGCCCGAACGCGTGCCCGGGGCTGGCCTGCCGCTTGGCGTACAGCGACACCAGCTCGCCGGCGATCTCGCGCACGGCCCGACGCGCCTTGGTCTTGGTGTTGGCCCAGTCGCTCCCGCCGAGGCGGCTCAGCGCCGGCGCCTGCCCGCCGACGTACCGGGACAGCTGGTCCAGCGAGTCCATCGGCACGTACAGCTTGTCCGAACCGCCGCCCCGCTTGCTGGAGGCGTATTCGAGAACCAGGTATTCGCGCCGGGCGCCGCCGACGGTCCGCTCGACCATCTCCACGAACCGCCCGATGCCGTGCTGGTCGTGCACCACCAGGTCGCCGGCCGCGAGCGCCAGCGGGTCCACGGTGTTGCGCCGCTTGGCGGCCAGCCGCTTGCCCTCGACGGCCGTGGCCCGGTTGCCGGTCAGGTCCGTCTCGGTGATGACCACCAGGTTGGCGCCGGGGACTATCAGTCCGTCGTGCAGCGGGCCCTTGAGCACGCCGACCACCCCGGGCTTCGGGGTCGCAGCCGGTTCCAGCATGGCGGCGGGGGTGTCGGACTCGGTGAGCCGCTCGACCACCCGGTGGGCGGTGCCGGTGCCGGGCGCGACGACGGCGGCGTGCCCGCCCGTGGCGACGTGGGCGCGCAGCATCGAGAAGATGCCGTCGATGTCGTGCTGGTGCCCGCGGGCCGACGGCGCCGCCCGCACGTCCAGCTCCACCGCCGACTCGGCGGAGAGCTGGCTCAGCGTCCACCACGGATGGTCGGCGCGGGCCGCGGCGGCCCGCACGTCGTCCAGTTCGGCGAAGCCGGACCCGCCGAACTGCGCCACGTCGACGGGCGCATCCGTACCGAGCGCCGCGACCGACCACGACGCCTCGAGGAATTCGCTGCCGGTCTTGATCAGGTCGGCCGCGCGGGTGCGCACCTTCTCCGGGTCACACACCAGCACCGGGGTGCCCGCGGCCAGTTGGTCGGTCAGGAGCACGTGTTCGCCGGGCCGCAGCACTGGCAGCAGCGCCTCCATGCCGTCGACGGCGATGCCCTCGCCCAGCTTGGCCAGCATGTCGGTGACGCTGCCGGTGATGGCGGGCTCGGGGCCGGCGTGCCGAACGGCCAGCGCGGCGGCGCGCTCCCGCACGTCGTCGGTGAGCAGCAGTTCGCGGCACGCCACCGCGACGACCGAGTCGACCTCGATCTCGGGGATCGAGCGCTGATCGGCGACCGAGAACATCCGCATCTCGCTGACCTCGTCGCCCCAGAACTCGACGCGCGCCGGGTGTTCGGCGGTCGGCGGGAATACGTCGAGGATCCCGCCGCGCACCGCGAACTCACCGCGCCGCCCGACCATGTCCACCCGGGTGTAGGCCAGCTCGACCAGCCGGGCGACGACCTCCTCGAAGGCGATCTCCCGGCCGACGCTCAGGCTGACCGGCTCCACGTCGCCCAGCCGCGGCGTCATCGGCTGCAACAGCGACCGCACCGCCGTCACCACCACCCGCAAAGGGGGCCCCAGCCGCGGGTCGTCGGGATGGGCCAGCCGGCGCAGCACCAGCATCCGGGCGCCGACGGTGTCGATGCCGGGTGAAAGACGTTCGTGCGGCAATGTTTCCCAGGACGGGAAGACCGTCACGGCGTCGCCGAACACCCCGCGCAATTCGGCGGTCAGCTCGTCGGCCTCGCGCCCGGTCGCGGTGACCACCAGCAGGGGACCCAGCCGCGCCAGCGCGGCCGCGACGAACAACCGCGCGCTGGCCGGCCCGACCAGGCTCAATTCGGGGGGCCGGGATGTCGCGCCGTCGATCAGCTGCTGGAAGGTCGGCGCCGTCAGCGCCAGGTCCACGAGCCCCGCGATCGGGGTTTCTGGGCGAGCAGGCCCCGGTCCGGTCATGATGAATCCATTCTAAGGATCCTCGACAGCGCCGAGACCGGGCCGGGCGCCGGCCCCCTCAGCGTCAGATCGCGTCGCGCTCGGCGAAGTGGCGTTGCCGCGCCGACAACGCCGCCGCCCGCTGGTAGGCGGTGACCCGCCGCATCGGGTCGAAGTACTCGTCGACGTCGTCGAGGTCGATCACCGTGGCCGTCGGCGTCGCGGGCTGCTCGGCCGCGGTGGCGCGCCAGGTGACGACCCCGCTTCGGTACCCGCGGGCGTCGAGCCAGTTTTCGACGCCGACGTCCTGGGCGGCCACCAACACCCGCACCCGGTCGCCGTCGGTGTGCGACTGGCCGAGGTTCAGACTCGTCTGCCGGGTCGCGATGTCGATCATCTCGCTCCACCGGTTGGTCAGGCAGATGCCGACATAGGGGCTGCCGCTGGGGATCTGGTAGTCGATCACCAAGGCCTGGCCGTCCTCCAGTTCCCAGGAGATGGGCACGAACCACGCGCCGGCCATCGCCGACGGCGGCTGCATCGGCGGGATGGCGACGTTGCGCGGCAGGGCGCCGAAGACGCGCGCGGGAATGTCGTTGACCCACATGGTGAACAGGTCGCGCGACGCGGCCAGGTGCTCGTCGAACGCGGCGACGGTGTGCGCCGGCGACGGCGGTTCCGCCGGCGGTTGCGGATTGAGGCATTCGATGCGGATGCTGCCCTTCGACTGCCGTTGCCAGTCACCGTAGGTTTGATAGCAGCAGAACGACTCGGCGCCGGCGGGCAGCTCAAACCAGTTGGTATCCCCCATTTTCTCGCGGCTGAAGTAGATCTCGAAGGAGCCGTCCGGCGCGACGTCGAGGTCCTCGGACTGCGTCTTGACCGCCCGGGCTTGGTCATCCTTGCCGGCGTAGACGCCGAAGGTGGTCTGCGCGACCGAGCCCAACGTGCCGTACACCCGGTAGTCGTGCGCATCGTCGATGCGCGCCGACAGGTACAGGGTGTCGGGGTTGGAATGACCCCAGTTCCAGGGCGCGTACTGCGCATTGATCAGCGTCGGTCGCGCCGGGTCGCTGCGCAGTTGCAGCCCCATGTATTGGATGTGGCCGACCAGGCGCCCGAGCAACGCGGCGGCCGAACCCTCGTCGAGGTCACCCTGCGCCAGCGCGACGGTGAGCAGGTCGTCGTTCAGGTCGCCGAACCTCCGCCACGCCGCCCGCACGGCCTCGCCCAGCTCTTCGGTCATCGCTTGTCCTCGATTCCGTAGAAGTCGCGGTAGTACTGCAGTTCGGGCCACATCGTCGGGATGTCGAGTCCGTAATCCTCGGCACGGTAGATGTTGGGTTTGCGGGAGGACATGCCGCGCTCGGCCATGAACCTGCTCATCTTGCGGTGCACCTCGGCGGTGAGTTCGATGCCGAAGTGGTCGTAGACCTCCTTGACGCACGCCATCGGGTCGCGCACCATCCGGTCCATCGGAAAGTCGATGAACTGCGCCGAGCGGTCGGCGAATTCGCGCCGCAGCTCGACGTTGCGGGCGAGCATGCCACCGGTGCGCCAGCTCATGTAACGGCCGTGGTCATGCCAGTCGACGTCGTCGGTCACCATCGCGAAGACGGTGCCGGACAGCTTGCAGCTGGAGGCGATGACCTCGGTGGGTTCGCGGTAGGTGGTGACGAAGCGGGCGTCGGGAAAGACGTCGAGGATCTTGTCGATGTTGGCCATGTGCGGTGGTGTCTTGAGCAGCCAGCTCTCCTTCGGGCGCAGTCCCCCGCTCTGCATGTACTGCAGGAGCAGCTTCTCCTCCTGGTAGACCCAGGTGCGGTCCTGGTCGGCCAACCACCGGTCGTAGCCCTGGCAGTTGAACATGACGAGAAACGTCTCGCTGTGAAAGGCGTAGGCGTGCAACAGCGCGCATTCCTGGGCCTCCCACGCGCCCAGCGGGTGGGCCGCGTCCAGATCGGGGGCCAGCGCCAAGGTGCGCCGGATCTGCTTTTCACTGCGGGCGATGCGCGGGTCGGTGCGCATCGTGGCGGGATCCAGCGGGGGGTGCAGCTCGTCGCACTCCCAGGTCAGGGGGAACCGAAACCGATCGTCCTGGCTCAGCAGGTGATGGGTGATCGTGGTGCCGGTGCGGGGCGCGCCGACCAGGAAGACCGGTTTGGCGATGACCTCGTGGCTGATCGAGGGGTTCCTGCGGATGTGGTCCATGACCAGCAACCGCTGGCGCAGCAGGTTGGTGAGGTGCGTGGTGGCCAGGATGCGGCCGAAGCCGTTGAGCCTGTCCTCGTCATTGATCGACTCGATGAGCCGGTCCAGGCCCTCCTCGAAGCGGGGGTCGCCGAAGTCGGTCAGGCCGCCGGCGCGCCGGCTGGCCCGGTCCATGAGCGCGTACTTGCGCAGCGGCAAGGGATGAGCGCCCAGCGTCCGCGCGGCGCGGTAGCCGCCGTTGAGGATCCGAAACGGTAGCGGTCTGGGTGGGGTGTCGATGGCCATGACGGGCGTCCCTCATCGTTGAGTGGATACGAAACCTGTTGACGCGCAGGGAGTTCGCGGACTGCGCCGATTGCTCGATGCCTCCCGATGTTCAGGCGGACCGTTGTGCCCGGCTCCGCAAAACATTACGATCTGAACGTAATGAAATCAACACCCGTGCAACGCCGGCGTCGCGACGCCAAGTCCCAGGGTCGGCCCCGCGATGCGCGCATCGACGACGCGGTGCTGCAGGCCACCAACGAGCTGCTCGAAGAGATCGGCTATGCGCGGCTCAGCATTCCGTTGGTGGCGGCCCGCGCCGGCGCCACGCCGCCGGCGGTGTACCGCCGCTTCCCCACCAAGATCGAACTCGTCTTCGCGGCGGTGTTTCCCCCGACGCCACAAGAGGAGTTGCCGTTGACCGGCGACCTGACCACGGTGGTGCGCAGCCTGCTCGAGGGATCGATCCAGCTGTTCAGCCGGCCGGCGGTGCACAGCGCCGTGTCGGGCCTGACGGCCGAGCTGCCGTCGGAGCCCGGGCTGTCGGCGCGGCTGCTGGATCGTTTGCAGGGCAGCACCTACGAGCGCCTGCAGCACTACCTGGACGGCGCCGCCGCCCACGGGTCGGCGGCCGACGGCATCGACGCGCGGCTGCTGATGGACATGATCGGCGGCACGGTCATGATGTCGATGGCCACCGAACGCACGCTCGACGGCGCCTGGCTCGAGCACAACACCACGCTGATCGTCCGGGGGCTCAGCCGGTGACCGCCGGGCGGCCGATGGAAGTCGTCGCCTCCGCGCCGGCCCAGCTGGGCCTGGCCGAGATCGGCCCGTGGGCGGCGCGCATGGAGGGCATCGGCTTCGAGGTCATCCACGTGCCCGAGACCATCCATGACGCGTTCACGGTCGCGGCGCTGGCGCTGGCGCAGACGACGCGGCTGACCGTGCGGACGAGCATGGCGCTGGCGTTTCCGCGCAGCCCAATGATCACCGCGTACGCGGCGTGGGACCTCGCCAGGTACTCCGGCGGGCGCTTCCAGCTCGGCCTGGCCACCCAGGTGCGCGGGAACATCGTCGGACGATTCTCGGTCCCCTGGTCGCAGCCGGCGCTGCGCATGCGGGAGTACATCGAAGCGGTACTCGCCATATTTCACTCGTTCCAGACCGGCGAGCCCCTCGACTACAGCGGGCGGTTCTACCGATTCAACCGCCTACAGCCGTATTTCAACCCCGGGCCGATCGCGTGCCCGCCCCCGCAGATCTGGACCGGCGGGGTCAACACGAAGATGTGCGTGCTGGCCGGTGAGCTCTCCGACGGCTTCGTCTGCCATCCCACCAATTCCCACCCGTTGATCCTCGAGGCCCAGACGCTGCCGGCCCTGGCCGAGGGCGCCAAAAGCGGGCGCCGCACGGCCGCGCCGGTCGCCGTGGTGGCCAACCCGCAGCCGTTGATGGCCGCCACGGACGATGAGCTGGCGCGGCTGCGGGAACACCGGCGATCGGAACTCGCCTTCCTCTACAGCACCCCGGCCTACCGGCGACAGCTCGAATTCTTCGGTTTCGAGGACATCGGCGATGCGCTGAGCGGCATGGCGCGCCGGAACGAATGGACCGACCTGCCCATGCATTTGACCGACGAGGTGCTGGACCGCGTGGTGCCGCAAGGCACCTACGACGACATTCCCGCGGTGCTCGCGCGGTGGTATTCCGGCGTGTGCACCGGCCTGAGCCTGCCGGTCACCGACGTGCCGGACGACGTGCTGGCCATGCTGATCGAGCGCCTCAAGGCCATTCCCACGCTGACGGAACGAACACCAGGAAGGTAGCTATGAACGCAGCACAATCGGCTCTGGCGGTGAAGTCCATCGCCGCCAGGCAGTGGCAAGCGCACAGCCCGCTCGCCCGGCGCCCCCCGAGGAACTTCGCCGCGCAGTACGGACCCTGGGCGCTCGTGTCCGGCGCGAGCGAGGGCATCGGCGGCGCCTGGGCGGATTACGCTGCGTCCCAAGGCCTGTCGGTCGCGATCGTCGCGCGCGACCCCGAGAAGCTCGAGAAGAAACGCCAGGAACTGGTGACACGGTTCGGCGTGGAGGTGCTCGCCATCTCCCAGGAACTGGGGGCGAGCGATGCCGTCGAAAACATCATCGCGGCCGTCGGGGACCGCGAAGTCGGTCTGCTGGTGTCCAACGCCGCGCTCGCCACGGTCGGGGGATTCTGGGCCGATAACCTCGAATTCGAGCGGCAGCGGATAAACATCAACTGCGCCAGCCCGTTTGGGCTGACCTACCATTACGGGGCGCTGATGAAGGCGCGCCGTCGGGGCGGCATCGTCCTGATGAGTAGCGGCACGGGGCTGATCGGCAGCCCGTACTACACGCACTACGGCGCGACGAGGGCCTACAACATCATTCTGGCCGAAGGGCTCTGGTACGAACTGAAACCCGACAACGTCCACGTGCTGGCATGCATGGCCGGGCTGACGAGTTCGCCCGGGGCCGCCGATGCGCTCGAGGTCGCGCGGGCCCGGGGCAGCCTGATCAATACCCCCGAAGAAAACGTCGAGGAGGCGGTGTTGTACCTCGGCAAGCGGCCCAGCATGCAGGTGGGGGCGCCGAACCGCCGCATGATGTTCGTGGTGACCCGCCTGCTGCCGCGACGCCTGGGCATCCGGGAGATCGGCAAACACGCCCTGAACAACTTCCTCGATGGGGTGCGGCCTTAGCTCCTACTCGTCCTGCAGCCGCGGATCGGCCTCCAGGTGCGTCAGGCCGTTCCACATCAGGTTGACCAGGTGCGCGGCCACCACTTCCTTCTTGGGCTCGCGGGTGTCGAGCCACCATTGCGCGGTCATCGACACCGAGCCCACCAGCGCCTGCGCGTAGAGCGGGGCCAGGTCGGGATCCAGGCCCCGGCGCGCGAAGTCGCCGGCCAGGATGGAACTGACCTGGCTGACGGCGTCGTTGAGCAGGCTGGAATAGGTGCCCGAGCTGATCGCGGCCGGGGAGTCGCGCAGCATGATCCGGAAGCCGTCGGTGCGTTCTTCGACGTAGGTGAGCAGCGCCAGCGCGACACGCTCGACCCGCACCCGGGACCGGTTGTTGGTCAGCGACGAGGTGATCATGTCCAGCAGCGCCGACATCTCGCGGTCGACGACGACGGCGTACAAGCCCTCCTTGCCGCCGAAATGTTCGTAGACGACGGGCTTGGACACGTTGGCCCGCAGCGCGATCTCCTCGATCGAGGTGCCCTCGTAACCGCGTTCGGCGAACAGCGAGCGCGCGATGCCGATGAGCTGCTGGCGGCGCTCGCTACCGGTCATCCGGGCGCGTGGTGCCCGCGCTTCCTTGTCCGGCTCCTTGTGCGTTTGGGGGTCCAGAACGGCCACGTCAATCAGCGTATCGGTTCGGCGCGGCGCAGCCGTCCCGTCTAGAGTCTTGGTGGCGCGGGCGTATGGGCCCCGGTAGTCCGTCGTGGTGTAATCGGCAGCACATCAGATTTTGGTTCTGAGAGTTCAGGTTCGAGTCCTGGCGACGGAGCAGCGTGGCTCTTTGCGGCGAGCGTGCATGAAATGACACGCTTGAGGGCGTGTCGGCGTACCAACACGCACCTTCGCGCGAAGGGTAGTAGGAGAGTTCATGGCGTTTCGTGGTGACACCGCGGTCCTGGTTCTCGCGGCCGGACCCGGCACCCGGATGCGCTCCGACACCCCGAAGGTGCTGCACACGATCGCCGGCCGCAGCATGCTGTCGCACTCCCTGCACGCCGTCGCCAAGGTGGCGCCCCAGCACCTGGTGGTGGTCCTCGGCCACGACCACGAGCGCGTCGAGCCGCTGGTCGCCGAGCTGGGCGAGGCCCTCGGGCGCTCGATCGACGTGGCGCTGCAGGACCGGCCGCTGGGTACCGGCCACGCGGTCCTGTGCGGCCTGTCGGCCCTGCCCGACGACTACGCCGGCATCGTCGTCGTCACCTCGGGCGACACGCCGCTGCTGGACTCCGACACCCTGGCCGGCCTGATTGCCACCCACAGCGCCCAGGGGGCCGCGGTCACGGTGCTCACCACGACGCTGGGCGATCCGGTCGGCTACGGCCGCATCCTGCGCACCCAGGACAACGAGGTGATGGGCATCGTCGAGCACACCGACGCGACGCCCTCGCAGCGCGAGATCCACGAGGTCAACGCCGGCGTCTACGCCTTCGACATCGCGGCGCTGCGGTCGGCGCTGAGCCGGCTGAGCGCCAACAACGCCCAGCAGGAGCTCTACCTGACGGACGCCATCGCGATCCTGCGCGGTGACGGCCGGACCGTCCACGCCCAGCACGTCGCCGACAGCGCGCTGGTGGCCGGCGTCAACAACCGCGTCCAGCTGGCCGAACTGGGCGCCGAACTCAACCGCCGGATCGTCGCCGCCCACCAGATGTCCGGCGTCACGATCATCGATCCCACCAGCACCTGGATCGACGTCGACGTGACGATCGGCCGCGACACCGTGATCCATCCCGGCACCCAGCTGCATGGCCGCACCCGGATCGGGGGCCGCTGCGTCGTCGGACCCGACACCACCCTGGCCGACGTGATCGTCGGTGACGGCGCCTCGGTGGTCCGCACCCACGGCACGTCCTCGTCGATCGGGGACGGCGCCACGGTCGGGCCGTACACCTACCTGCGGCCGGGTACCGCGCTGGGATCCGACGGCAAGCTCGGCGCGTTCGTCGAGACCAAGAACTCCACCATCGGGGCCGGCACCAAGGTCCCGCACCTGACCTACGTCGGCGACGCCGACATCGGCGAGCACAGCAACATCGGCGCGTCCAGCGTGTTCGTCAACTACGACGGCGAAACCAAGCGGCGCACCACCATCGGCTCGCACGTCCGCACCGGCTCGGACACCATGTTCGTCGCGCCGGTGAGCGTCGGTGACGGCGCCTACACGGGCGCCGGCACGGTGGTGCGCGACGACGTCCCGCCCGGCGCGCTGGCGGTGTCGGCGGGGCCGCAGCGCAACATCGAGGGCTGGGTGCAGCGCAAGCGGCCGGGCAGCGCGGCGGCGAAGGCGGCCGATGAGGCGCTGGAAAAAACCCCGGACAAACCAGAGCCCGAACAGACACCGTGAATTTGGTCCCTGGTAACCCGGCCGCGTTTCCGTACGATTCGCTACGTACGATGAGGCTTCCATTTCGATCCCAAACGAGGGCAGTGCGGTGAGCCACGACTGGACCGATAACCGAAAAAATTTGATGCTGTTCTCGGGCCGCGCGCATCCGGAGCTGGCCGAACAGGTTGCCAAGGAACTCGACGTCCACGTCACCGCGCAAACGGCGCGGGAATTCGCCAACGGCGAGATCTTCGTCCGCTTCCACGAGTCGGTGCGCGGTTGCGACGCGTTCGTCCTGCAATCGAACCCGGCGCCGGTGAACAACTGGCTGATGGAACAGCTGATCATGATCGACGCGCTCAAGCGCGGCAGCGCGAAGCGGATCACCGCGGTCATGCCGTTCTACCCCTACGCCCGGCAGGACAAGAAGCACCGGGGCCGCGAGCCCATCTCGGCGCGGCTGGTCGCCGACCTGCTCAAGACCGCGGGCGCCGACCGGATCGTGACCGTCGACCTGCACACCGACCAGATCCAGGGCTTCTTCGACGGGCCCGTTGACCACATGCGGGCCCAGAACCTGCTGACCGGCTACATCAAGGACAACTACCCCGACGGCAACATGGTGGTGGTCTCCCCCGATTCGGGCCGGGTGCGCATCGCCGAGAAGTGGGCCGACGCGCTGGGCGGCGTGCCGCTGGCCTTCATCCACAAGACCCGCGACCCGCGGGTGCCCAACCAGGTGGTGTCCAACCGCGTCGTCGGCGAGGTCGAAGGGCGCACGTGCGTGCTGATCGACGACATGATCGACACCGGCGGCACCATCGCCGGTGCCGTGAACCTGCTGCGCGACGACGGCGCCAGCGACGTGGTGATCGCGGCGACCCACGGCGTGCTGTCCGATCCGGCCGCCGAGCGCCTGGCGTCCTGTGGCGCCCGGGAGGTGATCGTCACGAATACGCTGCCGATCGACGAGCAGAAGCGCTTCCCGCAGCTCACCGTCCTGTCCATCGCGCCGCTGCTTGCCAGCACCATTCGCGCCGTCTTTGAAAACGGCTCCGTGACAGGGCTTTTCGACGGGGACGCCTAGATGGCCGATACCGTCATCTACCACAACCCGAAATGCAGCACCTCCCGCAAGACGCTGGATCTGTTGCGGGACAACGGTGTCGAGCCGACGATCGTCCAGTATCTGAAGACGCCGCCGTCGCGGGCCGAACTCGTCGACATGATCCGCGCCGCCGGCATCGACGTGCGCACCGCCGTGCGCAAGCGCGAACCGCTCTACGCCGAACTCAATCTCGCGGCAGCGACCGATGACCAACTGCTCGACGCGATGGCCGAACACCCCGTCCTGATCGAGCGCCCGTTCGTCGTCACACCGAAGGGCACCCGGCTGGCGCGGCCGATCGACGCGGTGCGCGAGATTCTGTGAAGTTGCGTGGGGGCGCCGCCGTCGCGGTGGTCGCTGTGCTCCTGTGCGCCTGTTCACCGCCGAAAGCCCCGGACTACCAGTCGGTTTGGACCACGAGTTCGACCGCCGGCACCACCACCACGACGACGGGCAAGCCCGTCCCCCTGTCGCAGTATCTGCAGAACATCGGCGTCAACGGGCACCAGGTGGCGCCGGGCTCCCTGCCCGACCTGACCGTGTCGATACCGACACCGCCGGGCTGGTCGCCGTTCACCAGCCCGAACATCGCCAAGGAGACGGTGATCATCTCGCACGGCGGCAAGTATCCGACCGCCCGGCTCGTGGTCTTCAAGCTGACGGGGGATTTCGATCCGGCGCAGGTGATCAAGCACGGCAACGACGACGCCCAGCTGTTCGCGGATTTCAAGCAGCTCGACGCCTCGACGGCGAACTACAACGGCTTTCCGTCGTCGATGATCCAGGGCAGCTACGACCTCGACGGCACGCGGCTGCACAGCTTCAACCGGATCGTCATCCCCACCGGGTCGCCGCCCGCGAACCAGCGCTACCTGGTTCAGTTGACCATCACCAGCCTGGCCGACCAGGCCGCCGCGCAGGCACCCGACATCGAGGCGATCATCCACGGATTCGTCGTGGCCGCAAAGTGATTCGCGCCGCGAAAGTGCGACTGGCTGCGCATTTCCGAGTGGCGCCGTCGGTAGTTGCACGCTCGCGGCACGCTTTCATTAAGCTCAGCAGGCATGACTGACTGGACCGCCGCGGATTTGCCGTCGTTCGCCGGGCGCACCGTGATCATCACCGGCGCCAACAGCGGGCTGGGCGCGGTGGCGGCGCGCGAGCTGGCCGGCCGCGGCGCGAAGATCGTCATGGCGGTCCGCAACACGGGCAAGGGCGACGCCGCCGCGAAGCAGATGACCGGTGACGTCGAGGTGCGCCGGCTCGACCTGCAGGACCTGTCGTCGGTGCGCGAGTTCGCCGACGGCGTGGACGGGGCCGACGTGCTGATCAACAACGCCGGCATCATGGCCGCCCCCTACGCGCTGACCGTCGACGGCTTCGAGAGCCAGATCGGCACCAACCATCTCGGCCATTTAGCGCTCACCAACCTGGTGTTGCCCAAGCTCACAGATCGCGTCGTCACAGTGTCGTCGATGGCGCACTGGCCGGGCCGCATCGACTTCGACGACCTGAACTGGAAGAACCGGCGGTACTCCCCCTGGCTGGCCTACAGCCAGTCGAAGCTCGCCAACCTGCTGTTCACCAGCGAACTGCAGCGCCGCCTCGATGCGGCGGGTTCGCCGCTGCGGGCGCTGGCCGTTCACCCCGGCTACTCGCACACCAACCTGCAGGGCGCGTCGGGCCGCAAGCTGGGCGACGCGCTGATGTCGGCCGCCACGCGGGTGGTGGCCACCGACGCCGATTTCGGCGCCCGCCAGACCCTGTACGCGGCGTCGCGGGACTTGCCGGGCGACACGTTCGTCGGCCCGCGATTCGGCTACCTGGGCCGAACCCAACCGGTCGGGCGCAGCCGGCGGGCGCGAGACGCGGCCACCGCCACCAGGCTGTGGGAGCTATCCGAGCAGCTCACGGGCACCAAATTCCCGCTCTGACCGAGTGTGCGCTGCGGGCTTTGGCTGTGCGCCCTGGGCGAAAACCGCGTCAAATATGCGCCCTGGATGCACACCGAAAGCCCTGAATGCACGCTCGTCAATTTCCGCTGCGAGCTACCCATGCGCTACCCTGACCGGGCGTCACGGCGAGGGTGCTAGCACACCGTTATCGACGGAGACCGACTTCATTGTCGCGACCTGGCCGTGCCCCGAACGAGTGAGCAACAGGAGCGACACGATGGCCAAGTCAGCAGTCAACCAACTCGCGGTGACGGTGCGAACCGAGACCGGCAAGGGCGCGTCGCGCCGGGCCCGGCGCGACGGCAAGATTCCCGCGGTGCTCTACGGTCACGGCGCCGAGCCCCAGCACCTGGAGCTGCCCGGCCACGACTACGCGGCGGTGCTGCGGCACTCGGGCACCAACGCGGTGCTGACGCTCGACATCGCCGGCAAGGAGCAGCTGGCGCTGACCAAGGCGCTCGACATCCACCCGATCCGCCGCACCATCCAGCACGCCGACCTGGTGGTCGTGCGCCGCGGCGAGAAGGTGCGCGTGGAGGTCAACGTCGTCATCGAGGGCGAGGCCGGGCCCGACACCCTGGTCACCCAGGAAACCAACACGATCGAGATCGAGGCCGAGGCCATGTCGATTCCCGAGCAGCTGACCGTGTCCGTCGAGGACGCCCCTCCGGGCACTCAGTTCACCGCCGGGCAGATCACGCTGCCGAAGGGCGTCAGCCTGGTTTCCGACCCCGACCTGCTGGTGGTCAACGTGGTGAACGCGCCGACGGCCGCGGACCTCGCGGAAGAGGGCGCGGGCGAGGCCGCCGAGGGCGAGGCGGCGGCCCCCGAGGCCGAAGAGGGCGACGAAGCCGAGGCGCCCGCCGAAGAGTCCGAGTAGGCGGTTCGCGACGTGGCCGAACCGCTTCTGGTGGTCGGCCTGGGCAATCCCGGAGACAACTACGCGCGCACCCGGCACAACCTGGGGTTCATGGTCGCCGACCTGCTCGCGGCGCGGCTCGGGGCAAAGTTCAAGGCGCACAAGCGGTCCGGCGCCGAGGTGGTCACGGGTCGGCTGGCCGGGCACTCGGTGTTGGTGGCCAAGCCGCGCTGTTTCATGAACGAGTCCGGCCGCCAGATCGGGCCGCTGGCGAAGTTCTACTCCGTTGCCCCGGCCGACGTCATCGTCATCCACGACGACCTCGACCTGGAGTTCGGCAGCATCCGGCTCAAGATCGGCGGCGGCGAGGGCGGCCACAACGGGCTGCGCTCGGTGGCGGCGGCGCTGGGCACCAAGGAGTTTCAGCGCGTGCGCATCGGCATCGGCCGCCCGCCCGGACGCAAGGACCCGGCGGCCTTCGTGCTGGAGAACTTCGCCGCCGCCGAGCGCGGCGTGGTCCCGACGATCTGCGAGCAGGCCGCCGACGCCACCGAGTTGCTCATCGAGCTGGGGCTGGAGCCGGCGCAGAACCGCGTCCACGCCTGGTAGCCGCCCTATCTCGGCAGCATGTCTTGCCACGACTTCGGCGCCCCGGCGGTCACCAGGTCGGATTGCCGGAACAATTGGCCGCCGGACGCCAGGTACTTGCCGGTCCGGGGGTCGTATCTGGCAACGCCGACAGGCGGATTGGCCGCCGGCCCGTCGGTCGTCAGCGAACTCGGCGCGGCGCCGGGCGGCGTTCCCGACGGCGCGGCGCCCGGCGGCAGCGGGGTCCCATCCACCGGGCCGTACGTGTGATCGCCGAACGTGGCCCGGTCATCGGGAGGGATGCCCTGCGAGATCAGGTTCGGATCCAACGGATAGGGACCAAGCGCATGCTGGCGCATGGCCAGCGGTTCGTAGGGCTTGTCGCTGTCGCAGATCTGCACGGTCGGCGCGCGTTTGCCGGGCTTGCCCATGCAGGGATAATTGCGGGCGCCGCGGACCGCGATCGGGGAGTCCTGGGGCAGTTTGCAATACAACCCGTCCGGTGTGTCGACCGTGGTCGTATCGGCGGGGGATCGCCACGACGACGGCGGCAGGAAGCCGACCGTGCACGGCGGCGGGTCGCCGATGCTGATCGCGAACTCGCCGAGCGCCATCCCGGTCGGGTTGTTCTTCGACAGACCCGACGCCTGCAGCGACGCGATCACCGGTGGCAGCAACACCAACAACTGCTGGACCGACGGGTTGTAGGTCACCAGGACCTGACCCACGGTGGTGAGGTTCGCCAACAGGACCGGCAGCGTGGGCTTGATCTGGTCGAGCAGGCGGGAGACCTCGTTGACGGCGCCCGGTCCGGTCTTCAGCAGCGTGCGCAGCTGCGGATCGTCGGTCGCAAGCGTGTGCGTCGCACCCGCCAGGCTGTGCGCCCAGGTGCGGATTGCGCCGGTCGTCCCGGCTTGTGAATCCAGCAGCGGCACAGCGTCATCGATGAGGGTCCGGGTCCGATCGGAGACGGGCGCCACGTCCCGGGTGAATTGGGCCGAGGAGTCGAGCAGCGAGCCGAGATCGTAGCCGGCCCCGTTGAGCCCCTTGAACGACTCGTCGAGCAACGCGCTCATCTTGTCCTTGGGGATGCTGTTGATCAGCGCGCTGACCCGGTCCAGCATCGGCCCGACGGCTTGCGGAATCGTGGTGCGCTCGACGGGGATGACCGAGCCGTCGTGGAGGTAGGGGCCGGCGTTGTTCCGCGGCCGCAGGTCCACGTACTGCTCGCCCACCGCCGAGACGCTGCGCACCTCGGCCTGCAGGTCGGCGGGGATCCGCACCGACGTGTCGAGCGACAGCGTCGCCTGCACCCCGCCGGGTCGCAGGTCGACCGCGGTGACCTTGCCCACCTGCACGCCACGGTAGGTCACGTTGGCGAATCGGTATATCCCTCCGCCGGAGGGCAATTCGAGTCGCACGGTGATGTGGTCGATGCCGAGCAGGGTCGGCGCCTGGATGTAGACCACGGCCATGGCAACGACGCCGAGGATCGACACGATCGTGAAGATGGCCAGTTGGATCTTGACGAGGCGCGTCAGCATCAGCCACCGGCCTGGTCTTGCGGCGGGAAATCGGTGGGCAGCGGGGCGACCGGAGCCGGCGGTGGCGGGCCGGGTTCCGTCCCGCCCGCGGTGGGCGCCGCCGGCGCCGGAACGCCTTGCGGCGGCGGTGGCGCCCCCGCGGCGGGCTGACCGTAGGTGAAGTTCAGGTATTCCGGTTCTCCCGGCGCCGGAACCAGTTTCGCGCCGACCTGACCCCACCGGGTGCCGAGCAGCAGCGTCCGCTTGACCCGGGGCAGCGTCAGGTCCGCGATCAGGAACATGTTCATGTAGTCACCGCGGACGCCTCGGTCGATCAGATTCTGGCCGTACGGAAAGGTCGTCGCCCAGGCCAGCGCGGTGTCCAGGTCGGGACCGATATCGGCGAGCGCCTTGATCGTCGGTTCCAGGTTCTTCAGGTTGTGCACCAGGTCGTCCCGCGTGTCGTTGACGAGCCCGGTCGCGGTGTCGCTGAAGACCCGCAACTTGTCCAACGCCGTCGTGAGGCGCGGCCGCTCCCGGATCAGCACGTCCAACGCCGGCGGTATCTTGTGCAGCGCCGCAGTGATCACGTCGCGTTGTCCGGCGAACGTGTCGGTGAGCCGATTCAGCTCCTGAATGAAGCCAATGAGGTTGTCGCGCTGCGTATCCAGCGTGCCCACGAAGTCGTCGAGCCGGATCAGCAGGTCGCGGATCTGGTCCTCGTGCCCGGCCATGGCGGCGCCGAAGTTGTGGATGATGTCGCCGATCTGCCCCAGCCCGCCGGCGTTGACCACCACCGACAACGACGAGAGCGTCTGCTCGGTCGACGGGTAGGTCGCGGACCTGTTCAGCGGAATGGTCGAGCCGGGTTGCAGCCGGCCGGTCGCGGCCTCGCCCGGCGGTGGGTTCAGCTCGAGATGCATCGACCCCAGCAGGCTGGTCTGCCCGACGCGGGCCACCGCGTTGGCGGGCACCACGGCGGAGGGTTTCACCGAGATCTCGACATCGGCGTGCCAGTCGCGAAAGGTCAGCCGATCGATGCTGCCGACGACCACGTCGTTGAGCAGCACCGGCGAATTCGCCTCGAGCGTGCTGACATTCGCCAACTCGACGTGGTAGACGGCCGCACCCGGCCCTCGCCCCACCGTGCCGGGCAGCGGCAGCGAGTTCAGCCCCTGGAACGCGCAGCCGGTCGCGGTCGACAGCACGACGGCGCCGGCGGCGATCGCCCGGCGCAGCTGCGGCACTGGGTTCATGGCTGCGGCCCTCCCACCGGTAGCAGCATGTCCTGCACGTTCGCGGGTTCGCGCGCCGGTAGGTCTTGCGTCCCGGTGCCCGTGGCCGTCGTCGGCGGCGGCTCGGGTTGCGCCGCACCGGGTATGCGTCCCAGCGGTGGGGGCGGCGGCGCCGCCGGCGGGGTGTCGCCCGGCAGGCCCGTGTAAGCGGACACCGCGGGCGGCAGCTCGGGTGGCGCGGCCCCCGGGCCCGCGCCGCCCGGCGCCAGGCGCGGCTCGGAATAGACGATGTTGTCGGGGTTGGCCGACTTCATCAGTACCATGCTCATCGGAAACGGCGGATAGTTGAAGTTGATCGCTCGCAGTGCCGGGCCGAGATATTGGGCGCACAACTTGCCGGTCTCGGTCGCGGTGGCGTTTTCCAGCGCCCCGATCTGTGCGCAGATGAACTGCACGGGGTTCGAGAAGTTGTTGAGCACAATCGATCCGATGGTGTCACCGGTGTCGGGGTTGTAGGCGTTGTAGAAATTGGCGAACGCGTTCGGGGCCACATGCAACAGGTTCTCCAGGTCCGTGCGATGGTCCACGAGGTTCTGCGTGACGTTGGCCAACCGCTGGATCTGTTCGGAAACCTGGTCGCGGCTTCGGGACACGAATCGTTGCACGTCGCCCACCACGCTCGACAGATCGGTCAGGGCGGCATCCAGCTCCGACCTGCTGTCGTCGAGCACGCTGGTGAGCGTGGCGAGCCGATTCTCGAACTGGACCACCTGCTCGTTGCTGTCGCGCAGCGCCGTGACGAAGACCTGCAGATTGTTGATGATGTCGACGATGTTGCCGCTGCCGTTGGCCAGGATTCGGCCCACCCCGGACAGCTGCGCCAGGGTCTGGCGCAACTTTTGGCCGTTGCCGCTCAACGCGCCCGCGGCGCTGTCGATGAACCGTGCGACCGACGGCGTCGACACCTGGCTGTTAGGTCCCAAATCTGTGGCCAGTCGCGTCAATTGGGTTTTCACCTCGTCCCATTCGACGGGTACCGCGGTGCGCTCCACGCCAAGCACCGCCCCGTCGGCCAGCGTCGGCCCGCCACCGCGGTAGGCCGGTGCCAGCTGGATGTAGCGCGCGGCGACCAGGTTCTGGGCGACGATCACCGCCTTGGCGTCGGCGGGGATGCGCACGTCGCGGTCGACATGAAGGGTGACCTTGACCAGGTTGCCCTCGGGGCGGATCGCCGTGATCTCGCCGACCCTGACGCCGGACACCCGCACCCGGTCGCCGGGGTAGATCGCGGTCGCGGTGGTGAAGTACGCCGTGATCGTCTTCGGCCGCAGGAACGTCCGGTAGGCAACGAAAGCCGTACCGCCGACTCCCAGCGCGACCAGCGCGATGGCCGCGATCACTACCAACCTGTTCCGCGGCATCAGTGCGGCCCCTGCGGAATCCCGTTGCGCGGCCAGGGGAATTCCGCGCGCGGTCCGGCGTTGTCCGGTGGTTGACCGGGGATGTCGCCCCTGCGGAACCCGAACGCGTAATCGAGGAACGGCTGGATGAACTGTGGCGGCATCACGTTCGGGGTGAACGATTGGTAGTAGAACCCGCTGGACACCGCCTCGCCCTGGGTGACCTCGTATTTGGCCAGGCCCGGAAGGGCTTTGGCGATGTTGTCGCGGTTCTTCTCGAGGACGGCCGTCACCGCGTTGAGCTTCTGCAACATGGGTGTCAGGGTCTTTTCGTTGTCGCGGACCAAACCGGACAGTTGCTTGGCGACGGCCGACACGTTCGCCAGCAGGTCGACGATCGCCTCGCGCCGCCGCGCCAGCACGTCGAGCAGGTCATTGGTGTTGAGGATCAACCTGTTCACCTGCTGGCTGCGTTCCGACAGGATGCCGGTCAGCGTGCTGGTGTCCTTGAGGACGTCGCCGAGCGTCTTGTTGCGGCCGTTGAGGGACTCCGACAGGCGGGTCAGGCCGTCGAACATCGGCCCCAATTGCGGTGCGACGCGGTCGATCGTCGCCGAGAGCGTGTCCAGCGACTGATTCAGCGATGCGGTGTCGGTGCCCGCGAGGTTTGTCGTGAGGTCGCTGACCGATTCGGTCAGGGTGTAGGGCGACGAGGTGCGTGAGACCGGGATGACGTCGGACGGGCGCAGCGCCCCGCTGCCCGTCGAATCGAGGGTGAGCACCCGCCGGCCCAGCAACGAACCCGTCCTGATGTGAGCGGTGCTGTACGACCCGAGCTTGACCTTTCCGCGCACGGTGAACGTGACCAGGGCGTTGCCGTCGCGCAGCTCGATGTCGGAGACCGTGCCGACTTTGATCCCGGATGTCGTCACGTCGTTGCCGACTTCCAGCCCGCCCGCTTCGGCGAACAGCGCCTGGTAACGGACGTCGGTCGCCAGCGAAACGAGTTGCTGCGGCTGCAGACCCACCGCGATGACGAGGAGTATCAGGACGATGCCGATGAAGCCGGCCCGGATCAGGTGGGCACCGCGGTACTTACTCATCGGGCTCCCCGCACCTGCCGCCGACCTGCCTGAGCCAGGGGAATACGGCGGTTCGGCCCTGCAGGTCGGAGACCCGGACGGTCATGCCGCAGATGTAGAACTGGATGAAGCTGCCGTACGCGCCGAGGCGGACGAGTTTGCGATAGTTGTTCGGGGCCTTTTGCAGCGCCACGTCGATCTGGTCCTTGCCCTGATCGAGCAGCGGCGCCAGGCGGCCCAATTGCTGCACGGTACCGGCCAGCGGCGGCCGCGCTTTCCTCAGCAGATCGGCGATGGACGCGGTTCCGTTGTCCAGCGAGTCGATCGCGGCGCCGATCGTGTCGCGATCTTGGGCAAGGCCGGTGGTCAACCGCTCGAGCCGGTCGATGGCGCCGGAGAACTTGTCGCCGTCCTTGACGAGCGTGGCGAGCACCGCGTGCATGTTGTCGATGAGTTGCTGGACCGTTCGGTTGTTGTCGGCCATGGCATTCGAGAACGACGATGTCTTCGAGAAGACCGAGTCCAGGGTGTCGCCTTCGCCTTGAAAGACGCGCACCAGCGACGAGGTGAGCGCGTTGACGTCCTGGGGATTGAGTCCCTGGACGACGGGTTTCAGGCCGCCGAGGAGCAGATCGAGGTCGAGGGCGGGTGCGGTGCGGTCGAGCGGAATCTGGGCACCCGCCGGCAACCGCCGGGTCGACCCGGCCCCCTCGACGAGCTCGAGGTAGCGGTCGCCGACCAGGTTGAGGTAGCGAACCGCCGCCTTGGTGCCGGTGGTGAGGGCCACGGTGCGATCGGCGTCGAACGTCACCAAAACCGTTTTGTCCGTGCGCAGTTCGACGCCGTTGACGGTGCCGACCCGGATGCCGGCCGCGCGCACGGAGTCGCCGACCTTGAGGCGCGAGACGTCGGAGAACACGGCGGAGTAGTCGTTGGTCGCGCCGGTGCGGTACTCGCCGAAGATGAAGAAGAGAAACGCGGTCAGCGTGGCCATCACGACGGCAAAGACGCCGAACTTGAATACCGTCGCGCGCGTCCCGCCGCTCACCCGGGTTGTCCGATCTGAGCGGAGTTGCGCGGTGGCCCGTCGATCGGTCCGTAGAGCAGTTGCTTGAGCCCGTCGGAATTGAGCAGGATGCCCTGGTTTCCGTACTGCCATGGGTTGGCGCCCACGTCGGTGACCAGGAACGGCGGCGCCGTTTCGTACGGCACGGCCGGCAGGTGTTGGTCCTGGCAATGCGGACCGCCCTTGGCCCCGACCTTCGGCAGGTGACCCGGGTATCGATAGCGTTCGAGTCCCAGCGTGAAGCTGACCGAAACCACGACGCCGGGGTCCGGTGGCGGCGGGTTCTTCGCCACGGGAAGCATTCCGGCGATCGCGCAATTCAGCGCTTCGTGATACTCGTTGGTGAGATCGGTCGTCGGCAACAGCAGTTGGACAACGTCGGTCAGGGCGCGCCGGTTGCCGCCCACGACGTCGTTCCCGATGTCGGCCAGCCCGATCGTGCTGATCAGCAGCGCATCGAGGTTGGCCTGCTGGTCCACGATCGTCTGACCGACCCGCGTCGCATTGTTGACGACCTCGACCAGGTCCGGTGCCCCATCGGCGTAGGCGCCGAACGCCTTTCGGGAGGCCGCGATGTCATGCCCCAGGTTGGCCAGGGCCGGATCCAGCTTGGCCAGAAACGAATCCAGATCCGCGAGCATCTGACCGATCTGGTGCCCGCGGCCGTTGAGCGCCGACGCGAGCGCGCCCAGCGTCTCGTTGAGCTCTTCCGGTTCGACCTTCGCCAGCACCGCGGTGAGTTCCTGAAACACCGTATTGATCTCCACCGTAACGTTTTTGGCGTCGAGCACCTGACCCGCCCGAAGCTGTTGCGCGGAGGGATCGGCCGGCGGAATCAGCTGGACGAACTTGGCTCCGAACACCGTCGTCGAGGCGATGTCGACGAGCACATTTGCCGGGATCAGACGCAGCTTCGACGGATCGATCGCCAGGTGAAGCGCCGCCTGGCCGTTCGGCCGCTCTTCGATGGACGAAACCGTACCGACCTGCACCTCGCGCAATTTGACCTTCGCGTCCGGATTCATCACCAGCCCGGCGCGGGGCGACAGCACCGTCACCGGCACGCTGTCCGTGAAGTCGCCGCGAAACGAGCCCGCGGCCAGCGCGATGACCCCGGCGATCGCCGCGACGGTCACCAGGCCCATCAAGGGGCGAACGGCACGCGCTGCCATCAGGTGGCCGCCGAGCTACGTGCCATCGCTACCGCGCACCCGGCCCGACCGCGTGCTGATCAGTCATGCTCGAGCTCCTTTTCGACAGTCCCCCGGGCTCCCCCGCCACAACCCCCCGCGAGTGACGCCAGAATATGTCAGTGCTGACTTAATTGGAAGACGTCAGTACTGACAAATTTGGCGAATTCGACCGCCCTGCGCGCGGGTTACGCCGGCGACGCTGCGGCGAAGCCACGGCCGAACCGCTCCACCATCTGCCAATACTCCGGAACATTGCCGTCACCGAGGAGGTCGACCAGCAGCCGCACCTCGGGGGGCAGCTGGCCGTTGACATCGGTGAAGCCGTACTCGCGGGCGAGGCGGGAGGCGAAGAACGATCGGCCGGTGCGGGCCATCCGGTCGGGGTCGGTGCACAGCGCGACGACGGCGCGGCCGGAGAACCGCGGGGACTCGCAGATGTCGAGGTCGAGCCCGAACAGCTGGCGCGACCCCGACGGGCCGTCGGTCGCGAAGGCGAGGATGCGGTCGGTGAGCACCAGGCCCGGCCACAACCCGATCACCGCCACGTTGTGCTCGCGCAGTTCGAGCGCCGTGTCGTGCGTGATCTTTTCGATGGCGGCCTTGGCCGCCCCGTAGGGCGTGGACAGTATGTAGTCCTCGCAGCCGTGCGAGGAGATGTTGACGATCAGCCCGCCCCCCTGCTCGATCATGAGCGGGGCGGCAAGGGCGGACGTCACGAAGTTCGCGCGGGGCCCTACCGCGAGGCTGTCGGTGATCGCCTGGAATGGCAGCGTCCAAAACGGCTGTCCCACCATCGATGTGAAGTCCGGCGACGCGACATTGACCACCACATCGAGCCGGCCCGCCTCCCGACGCAATTCGTCGAAGACGGCCACCACCTGAGCGTCGTCGGCGTGATCGCAGGGTCGGGCCACCGCGGCGCCGCCGAGCTCGGCGATCTGGTCGGCGGTCTGCTCGAGGCCGGCGGCGGTCCGGGCGGTGAGCCACACGGTGGCGCCCTGCCTGCCGAGCTCGATCGCGATGCCCTGCCCGATCCCCTGGCTCGCGCCGGTGACCAGGGCCATCGCGCCGTCGAGTGGTCGCGTCATTGGCCCTGACCTCCCATCGGCTGCAATTCCTTGACCGCCGACGGATCATGCTCGCACACACCGACTTTGGCCGCGCCGCCGGGCGAGCCGAGCTGTTCGAAGAAGTCGGCGTTGAGCCGCGTGTAGCCGCTGTAGTGGTCGGGCAGGTCATCCTCGTAGTAGATGGCCTCGACCGGGCAGACCGGCTCGCAGGCACCGCAGTCGACACATTCGTCGGGCTGGATGTAGAGCATCCGGGCGCCCTCGTAGATGCAGTCGACGGGGCACTCCTCGATGCACGCCTTGTCTTTCAGATCGACGCAGGGCTCGGCGATCACGTAGGTCATCGCGACATGTCCTCCAGCGCCTGGTGGGCGGCGTTGTAGCCGGGCGTGAAGGTGATCCCCGGTCCCCCATGGCATCCCGCGCCACCCAGGTAAAGCCCCTCGATGCCGAGGGGCAGGTCGAGGAAGCCCTTGGGCCCGGGCCGGTTGGGCCCCATCAGGTCCGGATGCAGCATGCCGTGGCAGAAGTCGCCGGCGGGAGCCGCGAACATCGTCTGCATGTGATACGGGGCAAAGGTGATGTGCCGGATCTGGATGTCGCGGAAGTTGGGCGCATAGCGGGTGATCTTGTCGATGACCTTCTCGGCCATCACGTTCTTGAGTTGGCCGTGGAGTTCGCGGGGGGTTTCGACGGGGAACGCGTAGGCGAACGCGCTCGCCGCGTGCTTGCCCGGAGGCGCCATTCTGGGATCGTGCACGGACGGGATCTGCATGCCCATCGACGGATTGTCGGGAATGATGCCCCGCTTGCACTCCTCCCATTGGCGTTGTTGTTCTTCGGGTGAGCCGAAGATGCCGATGGACGATTGCATGCCGGGTTCGTTGAGGAAGTCATACGGCGGGGCGAATTCGGGCAACCCGTCGAGGGCGAAGTGGATCTGGACGAACGGCGCCCGGTGGTCGCGTCCACTGAGCCGGGTGACCAGGTCCGCGGTCAGATGCTCGGCGCCGACCAGATCGATCATGGTCAAATCGGGCGACAGGTTGGACACGACGACCGGCGCGCTGATCTCGGAGCCGTCCTTGAGGCGCACGCCGGTGACGCGGTCGTTCTCGACGAGAATCTTCTCGACCTTGGCGCGATACCTGATTTCGCCCCCGTGGGAGACGAACAGGTCGTGCAGGTGCTGGCCCAGTGCCCCGATTCCGCCTTCGAGCTTCGTCATCATCGCGGTGCCCTCGTTCGGGACGGCCAGAGCGAACGCCAGACATGTCGCGCTGCCCGGCGTGTAGGGTCCGCGGTAGGTGGAGTTGATGGCGAGGAAGGCGAGCATGCCGCGCAGCACCGCATGCTTGTCCTTGTCGGGCAGGAAGCGGTCGATGGCATCCATCGCCGTCCCGAACAGCACCTCGTGAATGGCTCGGCGTTCGAATTCGTTTGCGGCGCAGGCATACATCTCGTCGAGCGTCTTGGGTGGCGTGCGCACCTCGAAGCGGCCGAGCGCCTTAGCCGGCCCCTGGCTCCAGCCGATCATCTCGGCCATGCCCGTGACCGCTTCGGTCCCGAGCTTCTCGGCGAGGTGGGTCATCAGCTGCATCGGGTCCCGGTAGAAGATCATGGGTTCTTCGCCGTTGTCGCCGAGGTTGACCGACTGGACCTCGGCGTCGACGGTGGGCAGGGTGTCCAGCCCCAGCTCTTTGGTGATGGCAGGGGCGGTGGGGAATTGGACCGAACCCGCGATCTCGTAACGGAATCCGTCGATCAGCTCGACCGTGGCCGCCATTCCGCCGCTGTAGGTGTTGGCCTCCAGGCACAGCGTGCGCATGCCGCCGCGCTGCAGGACCGCCGCCGCGGTCAACCCGTTGTGGCCAGCCCCGACCACGATCGCGTCATAATCCGTCATCGCTGATGCTCCTTCTCCGAATGGTCTGCGCAGCGACCTGGCCAGGCACCCGTCGCGCGGCGCCCCTAATATATGTCAGTACTGACTCAATTGGAAGATGTCGGCACTGACAGGCCAACGGATGTGATGGGATGCGGGGTATGACCGAGCGGACGAACCTGCACAAGCTGCGCCACAGCCGGACCCATGAGGCGCTGCGGCAGGTGGCCTTGAAGCGGTTTGCCAGCGAGGGCTTCGGCAACGTCACGGTGCAGCAGCTCGCGCGGGAGGCCGGCGTCACGGAGCGCACGTTTTTCCGGCACTTCCCCACCAAGGAAGCCGTGCTGTTCCAGGACTACGACACCCAGGTGGAGTGGCTGGCGGAGGCGCTGGCGCAACGGCCGCGCTCCGAATCGGTGTTCGACGCGGTGCTGGCCAGCATGGCCAGCTATCCGCACGACATGGAGCTGGTCCGGCAGGCGGCGCTCGCCCGCGCCGAACTGATCACCGGGGAGCAGATCGCCGGCCACCTGCGGGTGGTTCAGGCGTCGTTCGCCGCGGTGATCACCGACTTCGTCCGGCAGCGTTACCCCGACGTGGGGAACATCGACCTCGTCGCCGCCGTCGCCGGCTCCACGCTGGCGGCGGCCATGGTCATCGGGGTCGAGACGTGGGGGCGCAACGGCTGTGTCGAGGACTTGGGGGCCATCTCCGCCACCTGCCTGGACCTGGTGCGCACGGGGCTCGCCCCGCTGGCGTGACCCTTACCCATCCGCGAGCGTGCGTGTCCGTACGACGACACGCCGCAAACAGTGGCAATCTGCGCACGCTCGCGGCAAAAAAGCGAGCTAGCTGACCAGGCTGACCGAGGTGGAGCGACGCAGCTTGCCCGACGGCGTCTTCGGGATGGTGCCGGGGCCCAGCACCACGACGTTGCGCGGCCGCACGTCGACCTCGGCCACCACTTCGTGGGCGACCTGGTGCTCGATGCGGCGCACCTCCACCGGGTCCTGCCAGGCGTTGGACTCGACCGCCACGGCGAACGTCTCGCGGGAGTGGCCGGCATCCAGGCGGACCGCGACCGCGCAACCCGGCCGGACCCCCTCGACGCGGCCGGCGGCCCGCTCGATGTCGGTCGGATAGATGTTGCGGCCCGCCATGATGATCACGTCCTTGACGCGGCCGCAGACCACGACGTGGCCCTCCTCGGTCAGGTAGCCGAGGTCGCCGGTGTCGTACCAGCCGTGCTCGTCCTGGGCCGGGATGAAGCCGCCCATGGTGAGGTAGCCGGGCGTCAGCGACTCGCCGCGCAGCTCGATGACGCCGACGCCGCGCGCGGGCATCACGTTGCCGTTCTCGTCGATGATGCGGGCCTCGAGGTCCTTCAGCAGCGGACCCAGCGTGGCCAGCCGACGGGTGTTGCCCTTGGTGGCGGGCACGGCCCGGCGCAGGGCCGCCAGCAGGTCGGCGTCGACCTCGTCGACGACGAGCCCGGCGTTGCACTCGGAGAACGAGACGGCCAGCGTCGTCTCGGCCATGCCGTAGGCCGGCAGGATCGCCGAGGGCCGCAGCCCGAACGGCCTGCCCGCGTCGAGCAGGTCCTCGACGTCGGCGGGTTCGACGGGCTCGGCGCCCGACAGCGCGAACCGCAGGGTGGACAGGTCGAAATCGCCTGGCTTGGCGTTGCGGCGCAACCGCTTGGCCAGCAGCGCGTAGGCGAAGTTGGGCGCCGCGGTCATGGTGCCCTTGTACTTGTCGATGAGCTTGGCCCACAGCAGCGTGTCGCGCAGGAAGTCCATCGGCGTGACCTTCACCAGCTCCGCGCCGAAGTACATCGGAATCGTCAGGAAGCCGACCATGCCCATGTCGTGGAAGCAGGGCAGCCAGCTCACCATGACGTCCTTGTCGACGTCGTACTGGGCGCCGATGAACATGGCCTCGGCGTTCGAGTAGATGTTGCGGTGGGTGATCTGGACCGCCTTGGGCGATCCGGTCGAACCGGACGTCAGCTGCATCAGCGCCAGGTCGTCCTCGCCGACCTCGACCGGGTCGATCGGCTCCGACGCCAGCAGGTCGGCGACGGTGAGGACCGTGATGCCCTTCTCCTCGAGGACCGGGATGGCCACCATGAAGGGCTCGGAGACGATGACGGCCTTGGCCTCGATCATGCCGATGACGGTCATGGTGTCCTCGGCCCACATCGCCAGGTCGGTGCGCGGCGTGGGCTGGTGCAGCATGGTCAGGCTGGCGCCGCGCATCCACAGGCCCTGCGCGGTCGGGGCGATCTCCACCGGGAAGCCGGCGAGCACGCCGACGGCGTCGCCGAGACCGATGCCCGCGGCGGCCAGGCCGCCGGCGATGCGCCGGGCGCGCTCGTGAACCTCGCCCCAGGTGTGCCGGATGGGCGCGTGCGGTTCACCGGTGACCATGCCCGTCGTCACCGTGCGGGCATTGCGGAACATCTTGTCGGTAAACCTGCTCACAAAAACCTCCTCGGTTCCGGCAATTTCCCCAAGGCCTGGATTCTCATATTCCGCCTGCTGGCCGCCGCTGGGTAGCAGGCGCGCGAGCACAGTTGGGCGGCGGTTAGGTCTCGAAGCGGTGATGAGCCGACGAGTCCGCCGGGATGCCCGGCGGACAACGGAATCGAGTGGTCGTGCTTAGCGATGCTCGTCACCGGGAGCCATCTTAAACTCCTCTTAAGTAACTGCCAAACTGTGGCGCGCGGTGAGCGCGAATTCACACTTCAGTGGGTGTGGGCACGACGCGGGCGCCCGGCACCGGACCGCTCGCGACGCGGACGGTGCGACAGACGCCCTCGCCCGACAGCCGCGTTCCGACGTCGACCGCCTCGCCCGCCGAGGTGCACAGGAAGGCGCACGTCGGGCCCGAGCCGGACACGATGCCCGCCAGGGCGCCGGCCTCCACGCCCGCCCGCAAGGCGTTGCGCAGCGACGGGTTGAGGCTCACCGCGGCCGCTTGCATCTCGTTGCCCAGCAGCGGCGCGAGTTGCTCGGGGTCGCCGGCGGCCAGGGCGGCCAGCACCGGCCCCGGTTCATCGAGTCGCGGCGGATCCCCGCCGTCCCGGAGCCGGTCCAGCTCGGTGAAGACGTCGGGGGTGAGCAGCTCGCCGTCGGCGAACGCCAGCACCCAGTGGAAGCTGTTGCGGGACAGCACGGTGGCCAGCTCCTCGCCACGCCCGGTTCCCAACGCGGTGCCGCCGTGCAGGGCGAACGGCACGTCGCTGCCCAGCCGCGCGGCGAGCAGGTGCAGGTCCCGGCGCGGCACGTTGAGCTCCCACAGCGAGTTCATCGCGACCAGCACCGCGGCCGCGTCCGCGCTGCCCCCCGCCATGCCGCCGGCCACCGGAATGGACTTGTCGATCATGATCGAGACGTCGGGCGCCCGGCCGACATGGTCGGCCATCAGCTCGGCCGCCTGCCAGGCGAGGTTGCGCTCGTCGGTGGGCAACGTGCCGGCGCCCTCGCCGACGAGCTCGAGCGACAGCACGTCGGCGTTGCGGACGGTCACCTCGTCGAGCAGCGAGACGGCCTGAAACACCGTCGTCAGCTCGTGGTAGCCGTCCTCGCGGCGATCGTCCACCGCCAGGTACAGGTTCACCTTGCCCGGCACGCGGACGGTGACCGACCCGGTGGGCACCCACTGCGCGGCGGTGTTGCCGTCAGACACGATCAGCCCCGTCAGCCACGGCAGCAGACTATCGCGGTCAGCTCGCCGAAGCGTGCCCCGAAACGGCCGAACGCCGCAGCAAGCGCACGAAGTCGTCGATGGCCAGCGTCTCACCGCGGCGGGCCGGATCGATGCTGGCGGCCAGCAGCCGATTCGCCGATTCGTTGCCCGAGCCGGCCCACGCGGCGAACGCGTTGCGAGACGTCTTGCGCCGCTGCGCGAACGCGATGTCCACCAGCTCGAACACCTGCCGGCGGAAGGCGTCGTCGGTCGGCCACGGGGACGTCGGGTACCGGTCGATGCGAACCAGGCCGGAATAGACCCGCGGAATCGGCCAGAAGACCGTCGGCGAAACCGTGCCGCAGCGCCGAACCCGCCCGAAGAAACGAACCTTCACGCTGGGCACGCCGTAGTCCTTTCCGCCGGGCTCGGCGGCCAGCCGCTCGGCGACCTCGGCCTGCACCATCACCGTGACGACGCGAATCGACGGAAACTCGGCGAGCAGGTGCAGCAGCGCGGGGACGGCGACGTTGTACGGCAGGTTGGCCACCACGGCGGTGGGTTCGGCGGACAGCTCGTCGCGGCGCAGGGTCAGCACGTCGCGGTTGCACACCGTCAGCCGGTGGGCCTCACTGTGCGAATGCTCCGCGATGGTCTGCGGCAGCCGGCCGGCCAGCACCGGGTCGATTTCCACGGCCGTGACGGTGGCGCCCCGGTCCAGCAGCGCCAGGGTGAGCGAACCGAGGCCGGGACCGACCTCCAGGACGTGGTCGGACCGGCCGACGCCGGAGGCCGAAACGACCCGTCGCACGGTGTTGGCGTCGTGGACGAAGTTTTGCCCCAGAGCCTTCCGTGGCCGAAATTCCAGTTCTTTGGCCAGCCGCCTGACCTCGGTGCGCCCGAGGAGCCGGATGGTCAGCTCGCACCAGCTCTTCCGCTGCACACCGGCCAGGCACCCCAGCCCTGCCGTTCCCGGGTCACCTCGGCGACGGCGATCTGCTCCTCGCGGGTGGCGAGGTCAGCCCGCGCGGCGAACCGCAGCCCGCCGTTGCGCTCCCAGGTGCCCTGATCGAACTGCACACCCCCGTAATACCCGTTGCCGGTGTTGATCGCCCAGTTTCCGCCGGCCTCGCAGCCCGCGATGGCGTCCCAGATGGACCCGTTGCTCACCGGGGGCACGTCGGTGCCGGGCTTGGTGCCCACGCGCACCACGGCCTCGCGGGCCGGCGTGATCACCGTGTTGGCGACCGGCAGTCGCCCGGTCTCGACACCGTTGACGGTGGCCACCGCGAACGTCACGTCCTGCGTGCCCGGGCTGCCCGGGTCTTCGACGACCTGGCGGCTGATGTTCATTCCCGGGTCCTCGATCCGGTGCGCGGGCGGCTGCAGCGGGACCCGCTCGGTGACCCGCTGGATGCGGTTGCGGGTGACCTGGATCTGCATCCCGTCGACGATCGGGGTCGCGGCGCCCGGCGTCACCTGGTCGCTCTCCAGCAGCGGCGCGCCGGCGGCGTTCAACAGCGCCGCGACGTTGGGCGCCGGCAGGTGCACGGTGCGCACCGCGCCGCCGTCGTTGATCTGGACCGTCTTGGCGCTCACGACCGGCAGCGTCATCCCCGCCAGGGGCACCCGGCTACCGCGAGAGGCCGCGGCCGGCGCGGTGTCGGTCATCGCGAGCTGGGCCAGGGCCTCGTCGACGGTCGACGCCGTCGTCCACACCTGCTTAGCGTCGCGGCCGTCGAGCGAAATCTGTAGCGGGCGGCTGCGCCGCAACACGATGTTGGCGGCGTCGCGGACCTGCACATCGCCGGCGGGGTAAAGGTCGTCGCGATCGTCGACGTGGTAGCCGTTCTCGCGGACGATGTCGATCACCCGCGACTTCATGGTCGTCACCCGCATGGCCATTCCGTCCACGGTCAGCGTGACCGTCTTGGACGCGGACACCGCAAGGCCGCCGGCGCACCCCAGGACCAACAGCAGCGCTCCAACCAGGAGGCGCAATGTGGGCGATGAATTGTGATGAAGTTTTGTCAATACAGTCAACGCGCGCTACCCCGACCTCAGCAACCAGTCACGAACCACTCAGCAAGAAAATGACTACAAACGACAGCGGGGCCGTGGGGCCCCGTCCGTACGATCACAAGACGGTAACGAACCGGCCAATGTTGGGCAACTCCGGCGCGACGGTGTTAGGGAAATTACCCGCCGATGGCGCCGGTCACGAGGCCAGCCCGTAAACCCGCCGAGCATTGCTGGTCGTGATGCGCGCCAAGTCCTCCGGCCGACGCTCCAGCAGTTCAGCGATCGCCCGCACAGTATAGGGAAGGCAGTACGGCTCGTTAACTGCGCCCCGGTAGGGGTGCGGCGTCAGAAACGGCGCGTCGGTTTCCACCAAAAGCTGCTCCAGCGGTATCAGCGGCACCGCCTCCCGCAGGGCGCGGGCGTTGCGGAAACTCACGGTCCCCGACAGGCTCAGCAACCACCCCGCGTCCACGCAGCGGCGGGCCATCGCGGCATCCGAGGAAAAGCAGTGAAAGATCACGACGTCGGGGGCGCCCTCGGCGGCCAGCACGTCGAGAATCGCGGCGTCGGCCTCCCGGTTGTGGATCATCAGCGGTTTTCCGCACCGCTTGGCCAGGTCGATGTGCCACGCGAAGGCTTCCCGCTGCACGTCGGGCTCCGCGCAGCCGTCCAGGCGGCCGGGCCAATACAGGTCCATTCCGGTTTCGCCGACGGCCACCACCCGGGGCAGGGCGACCAGTCGTTCGATCTCGGCGCGGGCCGCGTCGTCCAGCGCGTTCGCGCGGGTCGGATGCAACGCCACGGCGCCGTAGACGCGGGGATCCCAGTCGACGGCGCGCGTGACCCAGCGCGCCGAGTCCAGGTCGTCGGCGATCGTGACCACCGCCTCCACCCCGACGGCCGCCGCCCGGTCCACGATGGCCCGCACTCCCGCGGCGTCGCTCGCGCCGCACGCGTCGAGATGGGTGTGCGCGTCGATCAGGGGCGCCAGCGGTTCGGGCGCCGGCGGCGCCTCGCGTTTACCAGAGCGGTTGGAGCTCACCGCCACACAATAGGGTGAGTCCCGATGAAGCCCTACTACGTCACCACCGCGATCACGTACCCCAACGCCGCGCCGCACCTGGGGCACGCGTACGAGTACATCGCCACCGACGCCATCGCGCGGTTCAAGCGGCTCGACGGTTTCGACGTACGCTTCCTGACCGGAACCGACGAGCACGGCCTGAAGGTCGCGCAGGCCGCCGGAGACGAAGCTGACCACCTCGTTGCGCCGCACCTCGGGCGCGATGAAGTCGGGGTTCGCCTCGTAGTGGGCCAGCAGCTTGTCGGTGTACGCCGACAGCCGAAAGAAGTAGGTCTGTTCCTCGGTCCAGGTCACCGGTGTGCCGGTTTCGACGGCGATCCGCGTCCCGTTCACCACCTCGGTCTCCGATTCGACGAAGAACCTCTCGTCGCGCACCGAATACCAGCCCTCGTACGTGTCCAGGTAGATGTCGCCGGCGGCGGCCATCCGCCGCCAGATCTCCTTGGACGCCTCGTGGTGGTCGGCGTCGGTGGTGCGGATGAACCTGTCGAAGGAGACGTCGAGCCGCTCCTGCAGCCGCTGGAACACGTCGGAGTTGCGGCGGGCCAGTTCGGCGGTGGGCAGCCCTTCGGCGGCGGCGGCCTGCGCGACAC
>NZ_LZIS01000262.1 GCF_001667015.1 Mycobacterium sp. E3198
CTGCGCACCTGCCGACCCTAGCCCGCCCGGTCGACGCTGCCGGGTTAACGCTTTTCAAACGCCGCAAATTTGTCGCGCGCCGCGGTTACGGAACTGCTTTCATATATGCCCGGGGGGCAAACAAAGGAGAACGCAGCTATGGCAGCTCGGAGGACCTCTGGCAAGTTGATGCGCGCCGCGTTTGCAGTTGGGCCCCTTCTGACCGCCGGCATCGTGTGCGCGGGCCCGGCACACGCCGATGAGGCCACCTATCTCAACCGCCTGCACGCCATCGGCATCCAGGACCTCGACGGTGGTGACCCGGCGCTGGTGCAGACCGGCTGGAAGATCTGCCAACAGATCTCCTGGGGCGCCCCCGCGTCGCAACTGCAGTCCCTGGCGCTGCAAAAGTCCGCCATGGACCTGGGCCCCAATGGGCTCACGCCGCGGCAGGCGGACGCCCTGATCGATTACGCCTTGGTCGACCTCTGCCCGCGCGCCTAGCTTCGGCCTGACCCGGCTCAGTCCGGCGCCGGTGGCCGAAAGACCGGCAGGACGCGGTATTTCGCGCTGAAGCTGGCGTGCTCGTACTCGTCGCCCACCTCGCCGTCGTGGGCGATCACCGTGGGGCCGTCGACGGCGGAAAAGCTGAACTCGGGCACCTGCAGCTCGTGATACAACGGGCTGCGCAGCAGGCGCCCCAGCGCCAGCGCGGTCAAGATTCTCGTTCGCGCCCAGCGGCGCCCGGTTTCCAGGATGCGCACGTCGATCAGGCCGTCGTCCATGCGAGTGCGGCGTGACGGTGCGAATCCCGTCGGCAGATACACCGAGTTGCCGATGAAAAACAGCGACGTCTGCAGGGTCTTGTTGTCGTAGCGGATCCTGACCGGCTGGTCCTTGCGCAGCGTGTGCAGCATCGCGTAGAAACCCGCCACCGGCTTGCCGACGCGCTTCTCCAGCTTTTCGCGATACCGGACGAACGTCGGGTACGCGCCGATGCTCGCCGTGTTGAGCACCATCCGGCTTTCGTTGAGGCACACCAGGTCAACGCGGGCGACGCTGCCCGCCCGGATGGCTTCCACCGTGTTGGCCACGGTGTCGCAGCCGATGTCCTTGGCGAAGTGGTTGAACGTACCGGCGGGGAAGACCGCCAGCGGCAGCCCCGCGTCGATGGCGACCGACGCGGCCGTCGCCACGGTGCCGTCGCCGCCGCCGACGGCCAGCACCTCGGCGCGCTCGGCGGCGCGTCGCAACGCCACCTCCGGGTCGTCGTCGGGCCCCAGTTCGACGATCTCGACTTTGGGCAGCGCGGCGCGGACCTCGTCGACGACGCGCGAGCCGGTGCCGCTTCCCGACGCCGGGTTGATGACCAGGACCACGCCGGCGCCGTCGGGCCGCGGCGGCGTGTCGACGAGGAACGGTTCCGTCTTGGGCAGGGTGGTTTGGACGATCGGCGGGACGACCCGGCCGCCCAGTACGGCGAGGCCGGCGCCGATGCCGAAACCGGCGAGGACGTCCCCGGGGTAGTGCGCGCCGGTGGCCACCCGCGACAGCCCGACCATGCCGGCCAGCAACGCCAGGACGAAGCCCAGCGGTGGATTCTCCAGACCGACGCCGACGGCGAACGCGGCGGCGCTGGCGGAGTGTCCCGACGGCAGGGAGTTGGACACCGGACGGCGGCGGACCCGGCGGATCAGTGGCACCGAGTCGTAGACGGGCCGGGGGCGCGGTCGGATTCGCTTGGCCACCTGGTTGGTGACCAGGCTGGTGGCGCCGAGCGTCACAACGCCCCGCGTCGCGCCGCGCTGCGCGGAGGGCTTGCCCGATGCCAGCAGCGCCGCGGCGATGGCCAGCCACAGCTTGGAGTGGTCGGCCGCCCGGGTCAGCGGCGGCATCACCGTGTCGAGCAGCGGGGTGGGCGTCTCGGCGATCGTCTCGAACAGCTCCCGATCGAGCGTGCCCAGCCCGCGAGTGATCTGCTTGATGCCGCGCGCACGTCGCCGGGGCCGCATGTCCATTGCCTACACCTTAAATTGGCAACCGTGCGCGCAAACGGCTACTCGGCGGCGTGGCTGGAAAACGCCCGACGCCGGGGCGTGGCCACGGACGTCGTCCGCGAGATCGCGCGGCGGCACGCCATCGCGCCGGACAGCTTCGCCGTCCTCGAGGGGCTCGAGGAGATCAAGGACCCGCACGCCAAGTCCTACTTTCTGCTGCCGGGCAGCATCGGCGGCGACGACGCGCGCGCGGCGACCCTGATGACCTACGTCCTCAACGCGGGCACGGACTACGGCAAGGCGGGCCGGCGGCCCGCAGACTTTCCCGAGACGCCCTACACCGCCGCCGAGGTCACGCGAATCATCAACCGGCAGAGCGCAAATCGCTGGAGTTACTCCCGCGACGTCAGGTTCGTCCATCGCAACGGGGGCCGCCTGATGACGACCCCGAACGGCATCCTCATGGGCGCCGGCGGCAATTGGATCCAGCGGCAGTTCAGCCGCCGGGGCGGCACCACCTGGGGCGACATCTTCATGGTCAACATGGGCAAGCTCGCCGACCCCGCGGAGCGGCTTCGCCGCATCGTCGGGTCCGGGTACGCCTGGCACCACCTGGACCTGGACCGGGTGCTGCACCACGAGGAGCGGCACTGCCGGCAATGGGCGGCCAAGGGCTACGGCGGCATGCTCAGGGACTACAGCAGGGAACTGGTCCGCGAGTTGGTCTTTGGCGCGACGAACCGGCTCGAGGCCGACGCGGGCCTGGCCGACGGCGGCTACCGGTGATGCAGCGCGTCAATCCCGTGGTCGAGCACCATCGCGCCGATCACGATCAGGATGCCCGCGAGCAGGGCCGCGTTGTTCCTGTCCATCCAGTCCCTGGCCCGCGCCAACGTCGGGTCGAGGCGCGCACCGGCGGCCGCGTAGGCCAGGATCGGGATCGCGACGCTGGACGCGGCGACGGCAACGAAGAACGCCGCGGCCAGCCAGTCACCGCCGAGGCCGAGCCCGCTGGTGCCGATGCCCAAGCCGGCCGGCACGCAGATGAGCGCCACGTCCGGCCGCACGACCGCCAGCGCCGCACCCGTGAGGGCCGCACGGGCCGGCTTGATGGTGGCGAACGAACGCATCCAGGCCGGCGACTCGGTGTGGCTGTGCCGGGTGAACCAGCGGAAGATGCCGTAGACGATCAGCGCCGACCCGAAGACCACGCGCAGCCAGGACGACCACTTCGGCGGTGACTTGTCCAGCCCGCCGAGCAGCCCCGAGGCCGCGACGGATACCGCCGTCAGCGCCGCGATGCCCAGCACCCAGCCGGCGAGGAAGGCGAGGCCGCTCGGGCGGGGGCGCGGCGCCTGCAACACCAGCACCGCGGGGATGACGGTGATCGGTGAGAGCGCAATGACCAGCCCGAGCGGAATCAGCCCGGTTACCACGGTCCCCCAGCTTCCTGCCATGGGCAGCAATCTAGCCTGTCGATCGACTACAACGCGTGAATTCCGTTGTAAAGCACCAACAAACCGATCAGCACCAGGATGATCGCGAGCATCGCGGCGTGGTTTTCCTCCATCCATACCTTGAGCCGCTCCAGCGCCTCGTCGAGGCGGCCGCCGGCGCCGACGTAAGCCAGGATCGGCACGGCGACCGTCGAGGAGGACACGGCGACGAAGATGGCACCCGAGACCCAGCCGGCCGCCGGGCCGAGCCCGCCGGTGCCGATGGCCAGGCCGGCCACCGCGCACAGGATCAGCACCTCGAGCCGCACCGCCGTCAACACCGCCCCGGTCACACCCGCCCGCAGCGGGGTCATTTTGCCAAACGAACGCATCCAGGCCGGGCTCGTGCCCTGGCGATGCCGGGTCAGCCAGCGGAAGACGCCGAACGCGATCAGCGCCGACCCCATCACCACGCGCACCCACGACGCCCACGTCGGCGGCGCCTGGTGCAGATCACCCAGCAGGTCGGAGGCCGCCGCGAACGCCGCGGTGAGGGCGGTCATCCCCAGCAGCCAGCCGCCGAGGAAGGACAGGCTCGCCGGCCGCGGGCGGGGCGCGTGGAGCACCAGCACAGCCGGGATCACCGTGATCGGTGACAGCGCGATGACCAGCCCGAGCGGAATGAGCTTGGTCAGAACGGAAACCAGGTTGCCTGTCACGGGCAGCCATCATCGCATTGATGGAATCCGCCGGCACCACGACCCGCTAGCCTTTCCGGCGCAGCGTCCAGGCCGGCACCCAGTGCGTCACGGTCTTGCGCTTGGAGCCATACGCGATGGGGTAGGTCACCAGCCCCCACCAGTCGCCCTGCTCGCAGATCCCCCAGCAGCTGAGCCGGCCCTCGACGACCTTGTGCAGCTGCAGGCCGTTGGGCTGATACCGCCCCGACCGGTGCGGCTCGCGGGGGAACAGCACCGTCAGGTCGACGAGCACCGTGATCGGCGGGCGCACCACCCGGAACGGGCTGCGCACCGGCTGACCGTTGTATCCGATCGACGCGAGCTCGCCCATTTATCGATCATACGTTCGAATGCCCCAATTCGACCGCCGCCGAGGATCCGACGGGTTTTGGCGCGTGTGGCCGAGTAACCGACGCAGGGCTGGTGCCCGCTTCTGGCAACATAGCGGGCGGTGAGCGTCTCCGATACCGTCGAGTCACGGCATCTCCGCGGCGGCCCGTCGGCACTGCCGCGGGTTGCGCTGGACCCGCTCGTCGTTGGATTGCTCAGCGCCGCAATCAGTCTCGCCGGCGCCGCCAGGCCGTCCTTCTGGTACGACGAGGCCGCAACCATTTCGGCGTCCTACAGCCGTTCGCTCGGCCAGCTCTGGCGCATGCTGGGCAACGTCGACGCCGTCCACGGCCTGTACTACACGCTCATGCACGGCTGGTTCCAGATCTTCCCGCCCACCGAATTCTGGTCCCGCGCCCCGAGCGGTCTGGCGGTCGGCGGCGCCGCCGCCGGGGTGGTGGTGCTGGGCAGGCAGTTCTCGTCTCGCACCGTCGCCGTGGCCTGCGGCGCGTTGTGCGGCATCCTGCCCCGGACGACGTGGGCGGGGATCGAGGCCCGCCCCTATGCCCTGTCGATGATGGCGGCGGTGTGGCTGACGGTGCTGCTCGTCGTGGCGGCGCGCCGCAACACCGCCTGGTCCTGGGTGTCTTACGGCGCCGCCCTGGCCCTGTCGATCGTGCTCGACGCCTACCTGATCCTGGTGGTGCTGGCACACCTCGTCTTCGTGTGGAGCTGTCAGCGTACGCGAAAAACCTTGGTGCGCTTCGCCATCACGTCGGGGGCGGTCGCGCTCGCCCTGGCGCCGTTTCTGGTCGCGGTGGCGGGGCAGTCGCATCAGATCCGCTGGGTCCCGCCGATCGGGCGCCGGACGATCGAGGACGTGGTGGTTCAGCAGTACTTCGAACGCAGCCCGCCGTTCGCGGTGTTGTCGGCGCTGGTGGTGGCGGCGGCTATCGTGTTGTGGCTCAGCAGGTCCGCGCGGCTCGCGCCGGGGGATCGGCAACTGCTGACCATTGCGGTGGGGTGGCTGGCGATACCGACCGCCCTGATCGTCACGTGGTCGGCGCTGCTGCACCCGATTTACACGCCGCGCTATCTGGCCTTCACCGCACCGGCGATGGCGCTGATCCTGGGCGTCTGCACGGCCGCCGTGGCGGCCAAGCCGTGGACCACCGCCGCCCTGGTCGGCCTTTTCGCCGTCGCGGCCGCGCCGAATTACGTTCGGGCGCAACGCAATCCGTACGCCAAATACGGTATGGACTACAGCCAGGTGGCCGATCTGATCACCGCGAAGGCGGCGCCGGGCGATTGCCTGCTGGTGAACGACACGGTGACGTTCATGCCCGCCCCGATGCGCCCGCTGCTGGCGGCGCGACCGGATGCCTACCGGAAACTGATCGACCTCACCCTGTGGCAGCGGGCGACGGACCGTAACGACGTCTTCGACACCAACCTCATCCCGGAGGTCGTCGCCCCGCCGTTAAGCCATTGCGGCGTCGTGTGGATCATCACCCAGGCCGACAAGTCGATGCCCGCTCACGAGCAGGGTCCGGCGCTGCCGCCGGGCCCGGTCTACGGTCCGACGCCGGCCTTTGCGGTTCCGCGCGAGCTGGGGTTCCGGCTCGTCGAGCGCTGGCAGTTCAACCTGGTTCAGGTGATCAAAGCCCAGCGCTAGTCACCAGATGCGGATGTAGTCGACGAGCATGTCCGCCGGGTAGGTCGCCGCGGCGGGGTCGCCGGCGCCGACGCCACCAACGGCCAGGGTGAACATCGGGGTCATCCAGTAGCCGGGGTTGTTGAACGGCCACCGGAAGTCGTCGGGGGCGCCGCCGTGGACGTGGATGGGCTTGTTCGGCACGGTGAAGTACTGCGTCCCGTCGCGCGCGAACTGGAATCCGTCCTCACCCCAGTGCATTCGCCACGTGTGCCAGCCACCGTCCACCAGGCCGGGAATCGACTTCCCCTCCCACGTCTTGCCGTTGGAGGCCGCGTGCACCGTCGTTCCCGGGGGCCACGAACCGTTGCCGTACCACTCGAACAGGTCGACCTCGCCGTCGGGCAGCGGGTCCTCGTTGACGCCCCAGAACGCCGACCACAGGCCGGGGTCCAGGCAGTTCAGCTTGATCTTGGCTTCCCAGGTCTGGTTGATCATGCTCCGGAAGTTGCCGCGCACTTTGGCGCCGTAGTAGGTGTCCCCCTCCTGGGTGGCGCGCAGGACGAGATTGGAGTTGCCGTCCTGGAACACGTTTCGGCGGTCATCGCGGTAGATCCCCGCGACCGGCGGAAACACGTCGTCCTGCCAGGTCTGCACCGTCCACTTCCCCGGATCCGGCGCCGAGCCCGGCGGGCCGTCGAACTCGTCGGAGAAGATGTAGCCGCCGGGGCCGGCCGACGGCGCCTCGGGCGGCGCGGGGAGCGGCGACGGGACGGCCAGCGCCTCCGGGATGGGGGTCGCGGCCACGGCCGCCAGCATGCCGAGCCCCGTGGTCAGCAACATGCTGCGACGATCCATTGCTCTACCCCAATCGTTCAAGTGCCGGGACCTCCGGCCCCCCGTGACTTCCCCTAGGCAACTTTTGCAAACGGTGTTATGAAACCACGCGCCGGGGGCCGTGCGCATCTCGCCGGACCGTGCGGACCCCATCCAATTTGGCGGAGTAACCCCTGTCAGCGGGCCGAATCTGTGCCCGCCGCATAGAGCAGCCGCTTCAGGTGACGCTGTTCGTCGGCGCTCAGTTGGGCCAGGATCCGTTGCTCGGCCATCCGCACGGCCGCGTCGGCGCGTTTCAGCAGCGCCTTGCCCTCGCGGGTGAGCCGGGCCGGCATCGCCCGCCCCGCCGGCGCCGGCGCCGGGCGCGCCACCGCACCACGTTCCTCCAGCGAACGCAGCACCTGGTTGGCCGCCTGCGCCGAGACGTTGGTGCCGCGCGCGAGGTCGGCGCTGGTGAGCCCGGGATGCTTCGCCAGAATCCGCATACACACAAACTCCGCCAGTCCGATGCCCAGCGGCTTGAGCTCCGCGGCCACCTGGGGCCGCAGCGACGCCATCACGCGGTACAGCAGAAATCCCAACGGCTCGTCGGGAGCGTCGCTCATGCCCCAATGCTTGCATGCACACCGCGGTTCGCAGCAGGCAACCATCAATTTACTTGACATTACCCGCGCCGGTGGTATCAAGGAGCTTGATAGTCCCGATGTGGAAAGGAATGACAGAGATGTCTGGTGGATTTTTCGGCGGTTTCGGCGGTCCCGGTTTTGGCGGGCCCGGTTTCGGCGGTCCCGGATTCGGTGGCGGCTGGAACGAAAAAGGTTGGGGGCATGGCGGATCCGGCGGCGGCCCCGGCTTCAAGGGCGGCTTCGGCCACGGGCGTCGCCCGTTCCTCAAGCGTGCCGCGTTCGTGACCGCGGCGCTGCTGCTCGACGGGCCGGCCGACGCGGCGCAGATCGTGCAGCGGGTGTCCGACGCGACCGAGGGCGCGTTCACGCCCCCGCAGGACGTGGCGGAGCTCGCCATCGGCCTGCTGGCCGGCCGGGGTGTCGTCACGGTCGAGGGCGGCGTCGCGACGCTGACCGAACTGGGCCGCAACCTGCTGGCCTGGCGGGGTGTCAGCAGCGAGACCGCGCACGCCTTCCTGGGGCGGGCGGCCAAGTTCGGCGACGTCTTCAAGATCCGCAGAGAGCTGTTCGAGCTGGCCGGCCTGGCCCGCACGATCACCTGGACCGGCACCGATGAGCAGAAGCAGCAGCTCGCCGAGACCCGAACGAAGGTGCTCGAAGCCCTGACCGAGGCCAAGAAGGCGCTGCACCGCGTCCTCGGCGAGGGCTAACCGCGCGCGGGCTCGCTCAGCTTGACCAGCATCTTGCCGATGTTGGCCCCGGTGAACAGGCCGTTGAGGGCGTCGACGCACGATTCGACGCCCTCAAAAACGGTCTGGCGCGCCCTGATTCGGCCCTCGCTCTCCCATTGGCGCAGCGCGGCGAACGCCTCGTCGAAGCGACCCCAGTCGTCGAGGGCGTTGAAGCCCTGCATCGACGCGGTCTTGGAGAGCAGGTTGACGTAGTTGGCCGGCCCCGGGTGCTGCCCGGTCAGGTAGCTGGAGATGACGCCGCACAGCACCACCCGCGCCTTGGTGGCCAGCCGGCCCAGCACCGCGTCGAGGATCGGCCCGCCGACGTTGTCGAAATAGACGTTGACCCGCCGCGGGC
>NZ_LZIS01000263.1 GCF_001667015.1 Mycobacterium sp. E3198
CCGGCGGGGCCGGCGGGGCGGCTACCGCCGCCGGGTCGACGGGCGGCGACGGCGGCCCGGGCGGCAACGCCGTGCTGATCGGCAACGGCGGTAACGGCGGCATCGCCGGGCCGGGCGGTACCAACCCGGGCGCCCCCGGCCCCGGTGGCACCGGCGGGCTGCTGTTGGGCGCGAACGGCCAGCCCTAACGAGTCGGCCTCGCGAGCGCGCGTGTTTGTACGGCGACACGCCGCGCCCCCCGGCATTCTGCGGACCCTCGTCGTGGCGTCATGCTGCCCTTCGCAGATACGTCTCGAGCCGGCGGACGAGCTCGCGAGGCCGATATCGGACGTCCTCAGCGATGATGGGCACGATCACCCATCCCAGCTCTTGGAGTGCGGAAGAGCGGCGGCGGTCCCGGAGAAACGCGTCCGGCCCGCTGTGCCAGTTGACGCCGTCGTACTCGGCACCGACCATAGATGCCGGCCACGCGAAGTCGAGCCGCCAGATGCGTCCCTGCAAGTCCAGGACCTCGTACTGCAACACGGGCTCGGGCAGGCCGCCATCGATCATGACCAGCCGTGCCTCGCTCTCCATCGGCGACTCCGCCTTCGGGGACGCCAGTGCAACGAGCTCGCGCGCGGTCACGATCCCGCGCCGTCCAGACTGCTGCTTGACCGCCCGCTCCAGATCGTCGCGGCCACAGGTGCCGCTCCGCAGCGCGGCGTCCAGCGTTGCCAGGGCTCTGGGCCGGCGCAGGCAGCGGGCGACTTCGATCGCGGTCCACGGGGCGGCGGTGGCGGGTCGGGTTCCGACGACTGTCACCGGCGCACCTTCCCGCCGGTGGACGACCAAACCCTCGGTCGATCGCAGTCGACGACCGCCGGGATTTAGCACGTGCAGGTCGGCGGTCCGTTCGGTGTCGAAGCCGTATGCCGCTGCGGCGGTGCCCAGACATGCCGCGACCGTCGAGCCGGCGGCCAGGTCGAGCCCACGTAGTCGCAACGCCGTCGTGACCTCGCCACGGCCGTAGACGCCGTACCAAATCTTCTGCAGCGCCCCATATTTCAGGTCCGATTCGAGCCCGCGACGGCTCAAGAATGTGAGCGCCTGAGCAGAAGTCACCACTCCGCCCTGGATGTCCAGCAACCTGCCGAGCTCTGCGTTCATGCCGGGTATCGTCTTGACATCCCGTGACGTCGGCAATTCACCATGCTGAGCGTCCTTAGAATGCCGCCCTGCACGGCGTGTCGCCGTACAAACACGCGCGCTCGCGGCAACTGTGCCCTAGAACAGGGCCGACTGCTCGACGATGTTGACCAGCACGCGCAGCCCGATCGCCAGGGCGCGCTCGTCGAGATCGAAGTTGGGCTGGTGCAGGTCCAGCTGCGGCCCCTCGCCCGACCACACGCCCAATCGCGCCATGGCGCCGGGGATCTCCTCCAGATACCAGGAGAAGTCCTCGC
>NZ_LZIS01000264.1 GCF_001667015.1 Mycobacterium sp. E3198
TCAGTGTCAGGGTGAGGTTGCCGCTTGTTGCGGTGGTTGGATCCTGATCACCTGGTGTCTGGCTCATAGGGTCGCTGCCGCCTTTGGGTTGGCGTTCATGCGTTTTGTCGGCACCAGGTGTGAAGGACCGGCCGGCGTGACTTGATAGGAGCGTGGCAACCGCCCCCACTGAGATGTGTCCGCCGACCGGCCCAACCGTCACCTCACAGTGAAGGAGGCAACCTCCATGGTTGTTGTTGGAGCCGATGTGCACAAGCGCTCGCACACGTTCGTCGCCGTTGACGAGGTAGGGCGCAAGCTTGGGGAGAAGACCGTCAAGGCGATCACCGCCGGTCATGGCGAGGCGGTGATGTGGGCGCGTGAACGCTTTGGCGCCGACGTGGTGTGGGCGATCGAGGATTGTCGGCATCTGTCGGCGCGGCTGGAGCGCGACTTGCTGACCGCCGGTCAGCAAGTGGTACGGGTTCCGCCGAAATTGATGGCCCAGGTCCGGGCGAGTGCGCGCACGCGGGGCAAGTCGGATCCGATCGATGCCTTGGCCGTGGCGCGGGCTTTTCTGCGTGAACCCGATCTGCCGGTGGCCTCTCATGACGAAGTTTCGCGTGAGTTGAAGTTGCTAGTCGATCGTCGGGAAGTCCTTGTGGCGCAACGCACTGCGACCATCAACCGGCTGTTGTGGCGGGTGCACGAGCTCGACCCCGAACGCGCGCCTAAGGCTCGTTCGCTGGATTCGGCCAAGCATCGTCGTAGTCTCGGTGA
>NZ_LZIS01000265.1 GCF_001667015.1 Mycobacterium sp. E3198
CGGCGAGCGCATCGCGCGGTTGCTGGGCATGGTGCGCGACCACTTCGTCCTGGCCCCCGACGCCGAGATCACCACCGAGGCCAACCCGGAGTCGGCCTGGCCGGACTTCTTCGCGGCGACGCGCAGCGCCGGCTTCACCCGGGTGTCGCTGGGCATGCAGTCGGTGTCCCCTCGGGTGTTGGGGGTCCTCGACCGGATACACACGCCGAACCGGTCGGCCGCGGCGGCCCGCGAGGCGCTGGCCGAGGGCTTCGAACACGTCAGCCTCGACCTGATCTACGGGACGCCGGGGGAGTCCGACGACGATCTGCTGCGCTCCGTCGACACCGCGGTCGACACCGGCGTCGACCACGTATCGGCCTACGCGCTGGTCGTCGAGGAGGGCACCGCGCTGGCCCGGCGAGTTCGGCGCGGCGAGCTGGCCGCCCCCGACGACGACGTGCTGGCGCACCGCTACGAATTGGTCGACGAACGGCTGTCCGCCGCCGGGATGAGTTGGTACGAGGTGTCCAACTGGAGCCGGCCGGGCGGCGAGTGCCGGCACAACCTCGGCTACTGGGACGGCGGCCAGTGGTGGGGCGCGGGGCCGGGGGCCCACGGATACGTCGGTGCGACGCGCTGGTGGAACGTCAAACACCCCAACGCCTATGCCGAGCTGCTGGCCGACGGCACCCTGCCGGTCTCGGGTTTCGAGGAGTTGGGCACCGAGGCCCTGCACACCGAGGAGGTGTTACTGAAAATCCGCCTCCGCCAAGGGCTTCCGCTGGACCGGCTGGCCGACGCCGAACGTCAACGCGCGCAGACCGCGGTGGCCGACGGGTTGCTGGTGTCTGAGGGCGAGCGGCTGGTGCTCACCCCACGCGGCCGGCTACTGGCCGACGGGGTGGTGCGCACGCTGCTGGGGTAGCCCTCAGGTGCCCGGAAACCAATGCGCGACTGCGCGGTTGATCTCGATGAAAAGAGGGATCCCGACGGTGACGGTGTAGGAGAACGTCAGGCCCAGCGAGGCGGCCAGCGGCAGCGTCGGACTTGCCTCGGGGATCCCGAGGCGCTGCACCGCGGGCAAGGTGATGTACGACGCCGAAGCGCACAGCACCGCGAACAGCACGTAGGTGCCCGGCTGGAGGTGGGTGCCGGTGAGGTACGCGTAGCCGTAGCCGACCAGAATCCCGAGCGTGCCAAAGACATTCGGTGCCAGCAGACCGAACACGATGAACCCACTGCCGGCGGACTTGAGGTCTCGCAGCTTGCGCGACGCCGTCATGCCCATCTCCAGCAGGAAGAGGCACAGCACGCCCTGAAACGCCGCAACGAAAAGTTCGTTCTGGTCGTGGACGACCTTCTGGCCTTGCAGGGCACTGATGAAGCCGATCGCTATTCCGCCGACGAGGAGGATGATGCCGGGATTGAGGA
>NZ_LZIS01000266.1 GCF_001667015.1 Mycobacterium sp. E3198
TCGATCAGCCGGTCCTCGCCCTCCGGTATGTACTTTCTTGGCGCGGCGCTGCCGATGTGGTGTAGGCGGCAACGACCCCGCATGCGATGTCGTACATCGCTTGGCCATACCGATGCCGAGGGAACGAGGGCTACTGGCGCAAGGGCATGAATCAGGCCGACGCACCTTACCTTCCGCTGACTCCAGAGGTCGTTGCCGCCTACACCACATCGGCAGCGCCGCGCCAAGAAAGTACATACCGGAGGGCGAGGACCGGCTGATCGAACGGCTTGAGGCGATCACCGGGTCGGGTCCACGCGGCCCGTATCCGCACGCCGTCAACTACTTTCAGCACCACAGTCTCGGAGAAGCGTCCCAGCGATAGGGAGCCGATACGCTTCTACAGACAACCAAACTTCCCCATCACCTCGAGTATCACGTGGTGCTCGGCAACAGCACCGCCGTTCACGTCAGCTCGGTTCGCTTGCCTGGTCCACCTGAACCAGGCGCTGGGCCTCGTCGAAGAGTTCCCGTTCCGCGAGACGGGCGGCAGTGAGCGCGGAGAGCGCGGTGGCGGCCAACAGCATGTACATCACCACGATCTGGTAGCGAATCGCGGTGACCGGATTGACCCCGGCGAGGATCAGTCCGGTCATGGCCCCAGGCAGGCTGATCAGCCCGACCACCTTGGTGGAGTCGATGGTCGGTATCAGCGCGGTGCGCAGCGCGGACTGTTGATGGGGCAGGAACGCTTGCCGGCCGGACTGCCCAAGGCTCAATCGAGCTTCGATCTCCGGCCGCGCTTGCTGGGCTTCCTCGCGTAGCCGCCGCAGCGCCACGCCGGCGGCCAGCATGGCGGACGAGACGATCTGGCCGCCGACCGGGACGATCACACGGGCCTCGGCGGCGATAACCCGTCCGGCCAGCAGGGCACCCAGCGTGACAACGGTGCCCGTGACGACACCGCCGGTGGCGGCTACCTTGGCGCCGGGCAGGCCCGCGCCGCGGCGGCCAGCGACCTGCCCGGCGATCAACATCATCGCGATCACCCAGCCGGCGCCGCCGGGTAGACCGGCTCGTTGGAACAGCAGGAGAAGGATGGCGCCGACCCCGACCAACTGCAACCCGGCGCGGGCCGCGGCGACGACGAGTTCCCGAGTGAGCCCCAGCCGCTGGCGGTAGGCCACCGCTGCGGCCACCGCGACCAGCGCCAGGGAAGTGACTACCCCGCCCCAGCCAGGCACCAGCAGCGCGGATGTGGCCATCGCGCCGACCGGTGGGCGGAATCGCCCGGACGCCAAACCGCGACCAGACGGCCCTGCTCGAGGACCGAGACCTATCAGCCGCCGCATCCATGGGTTAGCGCGGAAAACCAAGACCGTTGTCGAGCCGACTACGACAAGACCCAGCGGCCAAGCCAGGCGGGCCCACGGCCACGAACTCCGTAGCCCGTTGTGCGTCGGCTGGGTCGCCATCGGCGGCTCGAGGTGATAGCCGATACTATCCAGCGCCTTGCGCAGCCTCTCGATCTCCGGGGCAACATCTAGCGGGTCGCCGCGCGAACGCAACAGAGTTCGCGCTATCCCGCCGATGACTTTCTCCACCACGCCGCCATGGCTGACAACAGTCGAGTGGCGGACACGCGCGGGCACCGACGTGGCGGGAACGCGCTCCCCGTCGGCGATCGCCGTCAAGACGGCAGCGGTGTCGCAGTGCTCGGGCGAATACCAGACCACCACGGATCCCGTCCGCGGATAGGCGCGCGCCGCGCGCACACCGGTCAGGTTGGCAACCGTCTCCTCGATCGCGAGGGCCCCGGTCGCATCGAAGCGAAACCCGTTGGCCTGCACACGCATCCGACCCGCTGCAGCCGATACGATGGTGAGTTTGGGGCTCAGTGTGACGCCCACGTCAGCGCTTGGCGCCTCGAGCCTTGGGTGCAGCCTTGGGGGCGGCCTTACGGGCAGCCTTGCGGGCCGGGACGTCTGCGGAGTTCGCCGCCGGCGGCGGTTGGACTTCCTCCCCCACGCGCTCTGCCGCCTCGGCGACCACGTCGGCGACCGCCAGTCGGGCCCGCTCGGTACCCTCCTCGGCCCTGCGCTCGGCATCGCGCGCAACGCGCAGCGCCCAGGCCGTCGCGGAAACGGATGCCTCCCGCAGCGGAGCCTTCGCCACCGCTTTGCGAACCGCCTCATATGCAGCAACCCCCACCACGCCGGTCACTACGGTCGGCGCCGCCTTCGCTAAAAGTCCATGCCACATATCGCGGACACTCCCTTCACATCGCTCTTCCCATCATGGTCAGGTCACAGCCCGGACGCCACATCTAACGCGGTCATGCCGTGCGGTCCGCGACGAGATGGCCGTGCTCAAGGAGCAAGACTCGCTCGGCGACACTTCCGATCAGACCGTGGTCGTGGCTGACGAGCACCACGGTGCCGCCCGTGCTCACATGCTCGTGGACTAGTGCGCCAATGACAGTGGCCGTGGGGCCGTCCAGCGCTGAGGTCGGCTCATCTAGTAGCAAGATCTCCGGTTCGACGGCCAACGACCGGGCCAGACACAATCGTTGCGCCTCGCCCCCGGATAACTCGGCGGTAGCGCGGGTAGCGAATCGTGGCGCCAGCCCCACCCGCGCAAGCAACTCGCCCGCTCGGTCGTCGGGCAGGTCGGGGCGGCCGACACGGACCTCGTCGAGTACGCGGTCGGCAAGCAATACTGGGGCCTGCGCTACCAGTCCGACACGCCGTCGCAGTGCCAGCACGTCCAGCTCGGCAATGGGCACACCGTCGAGCAAGACGCGTCCGGTCGTGGGTTCGGTGAGACGGCTCAGTAGCCGCAGCATCGTCGTTTTTCCGGCGCCGCTGGCACCCATGACCGCGGTGCACCGGCCAGCCGGAATACACGCATTGATCCGCGCAAGGAGGGTGGCCGGGCCGCGAGTCACAGCGACTTCGTCGAGGCGAAAGCCATGCACTCCACGAACGGTACCGGACAGGTACCGAGGGCAGATCGTCGAACGCGCACCCGGCACCCCGCCGGAACACCACACATTTTCGGAGGGTCCTCTAACACAATGAGGCGGTCCCGCAGGGTTTATCTGGGCCTTCGCCACACCACTGTGTCCTCATGGCGCATGAGAAATTCGAGCACACCCGTATTCGCGGGGAGTCAAAGCAATTGGCGCAGAACCGCGTTGGACTGTGCGTCGAGCCAGATCGAGCGATAGCGATCCCGCGGTTAACAGCACCGGTCGTTCCTGCGCGCCGCGACGCACCAACGCTCGCAGGCGCGCCACCAGCACTCGAAACGAAAACGGCTTCGTCAGATAATCGTCTGCCCCAAGGTCGAACGCGTCGGTCTCGTCGTACTCGCCGTCTTTGGCTGTGAGCATGAGTACCGGTGGCCGCGACTGCTCCACTTCTCAGCGTCCCCACAGCGGTCACGGGGCACGCTGGCTACATGAGCGATGTCAGGGTCGGCACGATCAAGGTGTGGGACGACGTGCAGCAAATGCCGATAGGAGCCGGCACTGCGACGGCCGGCACGGCGAGATTGGCGCGGCCGCCCGATGCATGGGCTCATTCGGGGCTGCGGACTTCCGGCTACAGCCGCAGTCATCCTAATTTCATCGAAAGGTCTGATGACACAGATCGGCTTCCGTTGGCGCCATCCCGTCTCGTCAGCGCGACGATCGGCCGCGACATGAGCAATGACCTAGTTCTCCGAGATCAGCGCGTGTCGCGCGCGCATGCGGTGCTGGTTTCAACTCCGGTCGGCGTCGAGATCCGCGATATCAACAGTCGCAATGGCACATTCATCAACGGCGCACGGATCGGTCGGGCTCTTTTGCGCAGCGGCGACTTCGTCACTATCGGCACCACCGAATTCGCGGTTGAGTTCAGTGGGAGCATCCGGCTCGCAACGGAGGCTCTTAGGATTCTCAGTGCCGGGCGCATTCGGCATTCCCCGTCCTGGACTGTCGGCCATGCTCGCTACGCTCGACGAGCTCAGGGCGGAATCAGACTCCGCTGAAGCAGTCCTGACCCGTCTGGGACGACGACGATGCAGCCGGGATGGTCGCGTTAGTGGTGGAAAACGTCGCCTCCACGCCGGTATCCGTGACCTTGACGTTGTCGGCGTGAATGCCCAGCGGATAGTTCTGGGTCGCTTTGGAAGTCAGACTATCGAGATTCGTCTGCACCTTGTCCGTCGACATCTTGGAGCCCAAAGCGGTCAAGTTGACCACCTGAAGTGACAGCCCGTTGTTGGCGATCTGCGGCTTGACGGTGGCGCTGTCGAGGAGACCCTTCAATTCGATGGTTCCGTCGCCGGGGTTGGTGGTGACTTGGCTGGTCACGAAACTGCCCAGCACCGGGATGGCGTCCTGGATCGATTGTTTGATGCCGTCGGATGACCAGGTGACGGTGCCGTTGAGCGCGCCGATGGTGCCCTTGGAGTTGTTGGTGTCGCTGAGGTGGAGGTCCTTGATATTGATGCTGACTTTCATGCCTTTGGCGCTGCGCACCTGATTGCCGGCAGTCTGCACGGAGATGTCGGGATACTGGCCGCTGAAGTACTGCCAGAGCATTGGCGGCATGGAGGCAAACGACACGGTGGCGCTGTCCTGCACCTCGCATGCCACCGCGCTTGCCACCTTGCTGCCGACCAGGTGGCGAAGGAATAGCTCGGCACCGACCGCGGCGGCCAGGATGACCACCAGCACGATGGCCAGGACCAGAGCCATCGACCGTCGGTTGCCCAACAAGCGGCGTCGGCTTCGGGCCGGCGCCTCCCTCTGCGGCGGCTGAGTGGGCAGCCGAGTAGTGGCCTGCTCAACCTGCCTTGGTGGCGGCCCCGACCCACGTTGCGGCGGGGCCGGCGGATACGGCTGTGGAGTCGGTGGGCGGCCGGGCGGCGGTGGTCGGTTCGGTGGCGGTGGCGGAGGGTATGGCCGGCCGGCCTGAGGAATCTGTCGGGTCGGGGATCCCGATGGGGGCGCGGGCGGGGGCCCTGGATGTATCGGTCTCCTGCTGGGGCCAGGCGGCTCGGGCGGACGATTCCATTCCGGCGAATTGCCGCGCGGCGGGCCCTGGGGAGTTGTCATTAGCGCCATTGTGCCTTGTCAACGTGAACGCGTCTGCGACAAACGTGGGTTCCGTCGAATAGGGGCACTGGGTTACCCGTTGAAGGCAAACTGGCGCAACGGTCTGGGAGGCATCTCGTCGAGTCGAGCGTCGTGGCCGAGCCCTGGCGCCTGTTTGTGCGTCGGGCTGACAAGCGTCGGGCTGACAGGATTTGAACCTGCGACCACTTGACCCCCAGTCAAGTGCGCTACCAAACTGCGCCACAGCCCGCATGCCGCCGGATCACCGGCGGCAGGTCGAAAGCCTACCGCAGCCGAGCCGCCACCCTGCTAATGCCCGAGCGACCTGCGCGTCTTCTCCACCCAGGCCCGCAGCGCGTCGGCCAGTTCGGATTCGCGGCGGTAGAACCGCTGCGCCGGCACGGGCACGCTGACCGCCACCGGCTGCTCGCCTACGCCGGGCAGCACCGCACCGACCGCGCAGACGCCTTCGGACTGTTCCTCGCGGTCGTAGGCGACGCCGTCGGCCCGGACGCGGTCGAGTTCCTTGCGCAGCGCCGACGGCGTCGTGATGGTGTTGTCAGTCAGCCGCGCCAGCCGGCTGCGCAAGGCCTGCGCCTGCTGCTCGGGCGCCAGGTTGGCCAGCAGCGCTTTGCCATTGGCGCAGCAGTGCAGCGGAAACGACTCCCCGACCGCGCTGATCGCCCGCAGCCGGTGCGGCGAGACGACCTGGTCGACGAACGTCACGCGGTCCCCATCGAGGATCGAAAGGTCCACCGTCTCCTCCAGCTCGCGCGACAGCTCCTCCATGAACGGGTGCACGTCCATCACCACACCGAGCCGCGCGGTGGCGGCCATGCGCGCGATCTCGGGCCCGAGCCGATACGGGCCACGCGCCCCGCGCGAAGCCACCAGGCCTTCGTCGTCCAACGCGCCCAGGATCCGGCTGACGGTCGAGCGCGCCATGCCCAGCCGCTCGCCGATCTCGGCCTGGCTGAGCCCGCCGGGGTGCGCCTGCAAAAGCCGCAGCATCTCGGCCGCGCGCGCGATGACCTGAATGCCGTCGGAAGTCACGCCGCCTCGCCGGTCTCGAGACGGTAGGTCCCGGTGGGGTCGACGATCGCGACCAGCCGCACGATGCAGCCGTCGCCGCCGACCCAGCGCCATGGGAACGCGGCGAAGGTGACGCGCTTGCCGGTGACCTTGTCCAGGTCTCCCCCGACGTTCTCGAAGCCGTAGATGCCGTTGGACAGGATCGCGCGGTGGCACGGCTCCCACTCGGGAAAGTCGTCGAGCACGCGACGCCCGGTCTCCTCCTCGTATTCCCGTACCGCCCAAGGCAATAGCCCACCGGTGTGTTCGGCCGGGCCGTGCGGGGCGATCGAGGTGGCCATCGGGTGATCCAGCGCCTGGGTGTCGGTGCCGACGGCCTTGACGCCCTTGGCCGCGAACCACTCCCCGGCCTCCTTGTAGAAGCCCGGCGAGTAGGCGTAGTACTCGGCGCTGTCGGCGTAGGTGTGGTGCCAGCCGGTGTTGACGATGACGATGTCGCCGGGCCGGATCTGCGGCGTGGCCTTCTCCAGGTCCTCGGCGGTGACGACCTCCCACTTCTTCTTCGGGATCGACACGACGACGCCGGTGCCGAAAAACGCGCTCAGCGGGATCTCGTGCAGAAACGGCGTGCCCTCGACGACGTGCGCCGGCGCGTCGATGTGGGTGCCGGAATGCATGACGGTGGTGATCTTTTGGGTCAGCACCCGACTTCGGGCCATGTTGTGCAGGCGCTCGATCTTCACATCCTCGAAGTACGGCCACGCCGGCACGCCATGACCCCAGGGGTGGGACAGGTCGTAGAACTCCAACTTGGATTCGGCTTCGCCGAGGGGCCAATTGATACTCATGATTTCCTTTCGATCAACACGCGGTGTAGCCGCCATCGAGGTACATCACCTGTCCGGTGAAGAAGCTCGAGGCGTCGCTGAGCAGGTAGATCAGGGCGCCGACGAAGTCGTCGGGTTCGGCGAAGCGGCGCAACGGGATTCGGGCGAACATCGCCTCGCGGGTTTGGCGGCCCTTGTCGTCGTCGGCGAACATCCACTCGGTCACCTCGGACCGGAAGACCGTTGGCGCCAACGCGTTTACCCGGATGCCGGCTGGCCCCCACTCGGCGGCCAGGCTCTTGGCCAGCAGGTCGGTGGCGCCCTTCGAGGGGCAGTAGGCGCTGTAGCCGGCGGGGTGGCCGAGGGAGCCGCGCACCGAGGACACCAGCACGACGCTGCCGCCGGTGCCCTGCTCGAGCAGTACGCGCCCGGCCGCCTGGCACACCAGCCAGGCCCCGCGGGCGTTGGCGCCCATCACCTTGTCGTAGTCCTCGACGGCCATCTCGGTGATCGGCGCGACGTGGTTCATGCCCGAGGCCACCAACACCCCGTCGAGGCGGCCGTGCCGCGCGACGGCCGCCCCCACCATCTCTTGGGCGTCGGCCGGGGTCTCTGGCCGGCGGGTAACCACCGCGGCGTCGTCGATGCCGAGCTCGTCCAATCCCGCGGCATTGCCGCCCGCCAGCGTCAGGCGGGCACCCGCGTCGGACAGGGCCCGGGCCGCGATGCTGCCGAGGGCGCCGGTCGCGCCGGTGATCAGTATCGACTTGCCTTCAACGCTGAACAGCTTCATCGCTGTCTCCGTAATTTGCACGATGCGGGTATATCAACCCGATATGCAAGAGACGTTACGGAGCGGCGCAACCCAAAGTCAACGCTTCATCCTGTGATATAGCTTTCATCGCCCGCATTGCGGGAAATAAATGCAGATTTAGCGGCGCTTGGCTCCGCGCTTCTCCCGCACCCGCACGTTGATCCGGATCGGACTGCCCTCGAATCCGAACGTCTCGCGCAGCCGCCGCTCCAGGAACCGCCGGTAGCCGGCCTCGAGGAAACCGGTCGTAAAGAGCACGAACGTCGGCGGGCGGGCGGTGGCCTGGGTGGCGAACAGGATGCGCGGCTGCTTGCCGCCGCGCACCGGCGGCGGCGTGGCCGCGACCACTTCCTTGATCCAGGAGTTCAAAGGGCCGGTCCCGATCCGCGTGTCCCACGACTCCAGCGCGGTCTCCATGGCCGGCACCAGCTTCTGCACCGCGCGGCCCGTCTTGGCGGAGATGTTGACCCGCTGCGCCCACCGCAGCTGCGCCAGCTCGCGGTCGATCTCGCGCTCCAGCAGCTCGCGGCGGTCCTCGTCGACCAGGTCCCACTTGTTGAACGCCAGCACCAGCGCCCGGCCGGCCTCGATCACCATCGACAGCACCCGCTGGTCCTGTTCGGTCAGGGTCTGCGACGCGTCGATCAGCACGACCACCACCTCGGCCGCATCGATGGCCGAGTGCGTGCGCACCGACGCGTAGAACTCGTGACCGCTGGCCTGCCCCACCTTGCGCCGCAGGCCCGCGGTGTCGACGAACCGCCACACCTTGCCGCCCAGCTCGATGAGCGAGTCGACCGGATCCACCGTCGTCCCGGCGACATCGTGCACCACCGAACGCTGGTCGCCCGCAAGCTTGTTCAGCAGCGAGCTCTTGCCCACGTTGGGCTTGCCGACCAGCGCCACCCGCCGCGGCCCACCCGCCGCCGGCGCCGCCTCCGACACTTCGGGCAGCGCGGCCAGCACCTCGTCGAGCAGATCGGCGACGCCGCGGCCGTGCATCGCGCTGATCGCGTGCGGCTGACCGAGCCCCAGCGACCACAACTCCGCGACGTCGGACTCGGCCTTCTCGCTGTCAACCTTGTTGGCCGCCAGGAAAACCGGCTTGCCCGAGCGCAGCAGGATGCGCGCGGCGGCCTCGTCGGCCCCCGTGGCGCCGACGGTCGCGTCGACCACCAGGATCACCGCGTCGGCGGTGCGCATGGCCACCGACGCCTGCTCGGCCACCAGCTGCTGCAGGCCCTTGGCGTCGGGCTCCCATCCGCCGGTGTCCTGCACGACGAACCGGCGCCCGGTCCACAGCGCGTCGTAGGAGACGCGGTCGCGCGTCACGCCGGGGATGTCCTGCACCACCGCCTCGCGGCGGCCCAGGATCCGGTTCACCAGGGTTGACTTGCCGACGTTGGGCCGCCCCACCACCGCAACGACGGGCGCGGGCCCGGCCTCCTCGAAATCCTCAACCCCGGAATCGACTGCTTCCCAGTCGCTTTCGTCGACCCAGGTGCCGTCCTGCGTCACCGCACGGCCCCGCTTTTCTGCCGGACCAACTCGAGCAAATGCGCGACCACCTGCGCCTCGGTCATGTCGCTGGTGTCGACGACCACCGCATCCGGCGCCGCGCGCAGCGGCGACACCGCCCGGGTCGAATCGAGGTGGTCGCGGCGACGCACGTCGGCCAGCACGCCGTCATAGTCATCGGCCAAACCCGCCGCGACGTTCTGGTCGTTGCGCCGCCTGGCCCGGGTTTCGGCCGAGGCAGTGAGGAAGATCTTCACCGGCGCGTCGGGCAGGACGACGGTGCCGATGTCGCGGCCCTCGACGACGACGCTGCCCGGACCGTCGGCCATTGACCGCTGCAGCTCCACCAGCCGGGCGCGCACGGCCGGCACCGACGACACCGCCGAGACCGCGCGGGTGACCTCGTCGCCGCGGATCTCGACCGAAACGTCTTCCCCGGCAAGGTAACACCGGTCCGCGTCGGGGTCGTAGCTGACGGACAGCCGCACCCGCGCCGCCACCGACTCGACGGCCTCGGCATCACCAGGGTCGACCCCGGTGCGCAGCACCGCCAGCGTCACCATCCGGTACATCGCCCCGGTGTCCAAATAACGGGCACCCAGGCCGCGCGCCAAACCCTTCGACACCGAGGACTTCCCGGTCCCCGCCGGGCCGTCGATGGCAACGACAACACCCGTCACAACCCGACCGCCTTGTACAGCGAACCGACCTCGTCGCGCCGCAAGGCCCGGATGCTGCCCGGGCGCTGCTCCCCCAGCGACACCGCCCCGATGTCGGTACGCACCAGCGCCTCGACCGGGAAACCGGCCGCGCCCAGCAGCCGGCGCACGATGCGGTTGCGTCCCTCGTGCAATGTCAACCGCACCAACGTCTTTCCCGGAATGGCATCCACGACCGCGAAGTCGTCGACCCGCGCCGGCCCGTCCTCCAGCTCGATCCCGGCGCGCAGCTTCTTGCCCAGCCCCCGCGGCACGGTCCCGGCCACCGTCGCCAGATACGTCTTGGGCACCTCGTGGGAGGGGTGCATCAGCCGGTGCGCCAGCTCGCCGTCGTTGGTCAGCAGGATCAGGCCCTCGGTGTCCGCGTCCAACCGGCCGACGTGAAACAGCTTCTTGGTCCCGCGAACCCGGCGCTCGACCAAATCGCCGATGCACGGCCGGCCCCGATCATCCGACATGGTCGAGTGCATGCCGCGCGGCTTGTTCAGGGCGAAATACACCAGCGAGTCGTCGACGACCACCCGCGCGCCGTCAACGCGGATCACCGAGGCGTCCGGGTCGACCCGGGTGCCCAGTTCGGTCACGACCGCACCGTCCACCTCGACGCGGCCATCGACGATCAACTTCTCGGCGGCCCGCCGCGACGCAATTCCGGCCTGGGACAAGACTTTTTGCAGCCGGACCCCTTCAGATTCGGCCATCAATCCTTGTCCACGTCGAAGGACAGCGACTCCTCGGAGGCCGAACCGCCCGCGAGTTTGATGAATCGTGGCTCGCTGTCCAGGGATTCGCTCAAGTCCTCGATCGTGTCGACGTCGGGAAGCAGCGGCGCGATGTCGGGTAAGTCGGCCAGCGACGTCAACCCCAGCCGCTCCAGGAACAGCTCGGTGGTGGCGAACGTCGTGGCGCCGGTGTCGTCGTCGACGCCGGCCTCGGTGATCAGGCCGCGCGCCAGCAGCGTGCGCATGACGGCGTCGACGTTGACGCCGCGCACCGCGCTGACCCGCGCGCGCGTCACGGGCTGCCGATAGGCGACCACGGCCAGCGTCTCCAGCGCGGCCCGGGTGAGCTTGGATCGCGCGCCGTCCAGCAGCAGCTTCTCCACGTACGGCGCGAACCGGGCGCGGGTGTACATCCGCCAGCCCTCGCTGTTTTGCCGCAGGTCGATGCCGCTGTCGCGCTGGGTGAGTTCCTCGGCCATCTGCTGCAGCCTGGCGGCGATGCGGTAGACGGGCTGCCCGGTGGCCGCGCCCAGCGCCTCGGCGGTGACCGGGGTGTCCACCACCAGCAACAGCGCCTCCAGCACGGAGCCGAGTTCGTCGGCGTCCATCGGCGCCGCCTCGGCGATCTCCGGGATGCCGTAGTCCAGATCGATCTCGGGCAGTTCTTCAGTCATTCGTCCCGCACTTCTACCGGACGCTCCCCGGTCCACGAAATTTGGAGCACGCCAAGCGGCTCTGACTGGTCGAATGCTACCGTCCGGCTCCGATACAGCTCGAGCAGCGCGAGGAAGCGCCCGACGACCTCCATCGGCGCCGCACAGTCGGCGACCAGCTCGGAAAACGTCGCCCACTGGCCGCTGCCGCGGGCTTCCAGGATCGCCAGCAGCTTCTCGGCCTGCTCGGGGACCGAGACCTGCAGCTCGTGCAGGTGACCGATGGCCACCGTCGGGACCGGGCGCGGCGTGAACGCGACCGCGGCGATCTGCGCGAACCGCTCGGCGTCGACGCCGAGCATCACCTCGGGGAGCAGCTCGGTGAACCGGTCCTCCAGCGACACCGCGCGCGGATAGCTGCGCAGGGCGGCAGCCTCCAGCTCGGCGAACATCTCCGCGACGTGCTTGAAGGCGCGGTATTGCAGCAGCCGGGCGAACAGCAGGTCGCGCACCTCGAGCAGCGCCAGGTCGTCGTCGTCGTCGACCTGCCCGGCCGGCAGCAGGCGGGCGGCCTTGAGGTCGAGCAGCGTCGCGGCGATCACCAGGAACGCCGTGGTCTCCTCCAGGCCCAGCTGGGAGCCGATCGCCTTGGTGTAGGCGATGAAGTCGTCGGTGACCTGGTGCAGCGCCACCTCGGTGACGTCGAGGCGATGGGCGAAGATCAGCTGCAGCAGCAGGTCGAACGGCCCCTCGAAGTTGGTCAGGCGGACCTGGAAGCCGGTCTGGGGTGGCGCCTCACCGTTGGCGGTTGAGTTCACGCGCCGAATCGGTGGATGAACTCGCGGGCCAGCGCGCGGTAGGCGACGGCGCCGGTCGATTTGGGCGCCCAGGTGGTGATGGGCTCGCCCGCCACGCTGGTCTCCGGGAACCGGACGGTCCGGGTGATCACGGTGTCGAACACCAGGTCCCCGAACCGCTCCACGACGCGGGCCATCACCTCGCGCGAGTTGACCGTCCGCGGGTCGTAGCGGGTGAGCAGGATGCCGCTGATCTCCAGCTTCGGGTTGAGCCGGTCGCGCACCTTGTCGACGGTGTCGGTGAGCAGCGCCAGGCCGCGCAGCGAGAAGTACTCGCACTCGGTGGGGATCACCACGCCGTCCGAGCAGGCCAGCCCGTTGACGGTGAGCAGGCCCAGCGACGGCTGGCAGTCGATCAGGACGTAGTCGTAGCGGTCCAGCACCGGATACAGCGCGCGGCCCAGGGTCTGTTCGCGGCCGACCTCGTTGACCAGCTGGATCTCGGCGGCCGACAGGTCGATGTTGCTGGGCACCAGGTCCATGTGGTTGACCCGCGTCTTGAGCAGCACGTCATCGATCGACACCCGCGGCTCGACCAGCACGTTGTGGATCGTCTTCTCCAGCTCGTAGTGCGGCACGCCCAGGCCGGCGGACAGCGCGCCCTGCGGGTCCATGTCCACCAACAGCACGCGCCTGCCGTACTCGGCGAGCGCGGCACCGAGGTTGATCGTCGAGGTGGTCTTCCCGACGCCGCCCTTCTGGTTGCACATCGCGACGACCTTGGCCGGGCCGTGCGAGGTGCGCGGCGTCGGCTCGGGGATCGCCCGCGGCGGGCGTCCCGTCAAGCCGATCTCGACGCCGTTGTCCGGGTGCTCGGTCATCACGCCCGGCGTGTTCGAGAGGTGAACATCGCTCGAAAGTCTAACGGCTTCGCGCAGTTAAACCGGGCGCCGCGCGGGCGAGTCACCAGCGAATATGGCCGGAAATCACTGGTGAAACGCCCCTTTGCGCGCAGGGTTAACTTCAGTCACACCAGCAACATTCGGGGGGCGGCGGCGGCCCGCACTATCTTTGGTCCTCATGGACCTCAAGCGACGACTCCCCATCCTGCGGTGGTCGGTGTGGCGGATGGCCGCCGGGAACCGCAACATCACCACCACGGGCCAGATCGGCGACGGGCGCGAGGCCGCCGCGGTCGAATACGTCCTGCGCAACGCCCGCGCGGGCGACGTCGACGACGTGCTGGCCACCATCGACAAGTTCGCCTACGAGAAGTCGATGCTGATCAACGTCGGCGACGAGAAGGGCCTGCTGCTCGACGCGGCGGTGCGGCGCGCCGATCCCGCGCTGGCGCTCGAGCTGGGCACCTACTGCGGCTACGGCGCGCTGCGGATCGCCCGCGCCGCCCCGACGGCGAAGGTGTACTCCGTCGAGCTCGCCGAGGCCAACGCGGCCAACGCCCGGCGGATCTGGGAACACGCCGGTGTCGCCGACCGGGTGACGTGCGTCGTCGGGACCATCGGCGACGGCGGGCATACGCTCGACGCGCTGGCGAGCGAGCATGGATTCGCTTCCGGCGCACTCGATTTCGCGTTCCTGGACCACGACAAGGACGCCTACCTGAACGACCTGATGAGCATCCTCGACCGCGGCTGGCTGCGCCCGGGCGCGATCGTGGTCGCCGACAACGTCCGGATTCCCGGCGCCCCCAAATACCGCGAGTACATGCGCCGCCAGCAGGGCAAGCAGTGGAACACCGTCGAGCACAAGGCGCATTTGGAATACCAGTCGCTGGTGTCCGACCTGGTGCTCGAGTCCGAATACCTGGGCTAGGCCTATTGAGCGCGCGGGTGCGCCCCGACCCACACTTCGCGCAGCGCGTGCACAGTGACCAGCGTGTAGATCTGCGTCGTCGTCACCGAGGCGTGCCCGAGTAGCTCCTGCACGACGCGGACGTCCGCGCCGCCCTCGAGCAGGTGGGTCGCGAAGGAGTGGCGCAACATGTGCGGCGACACCCCGGAGGTGATGCCGGCGCGCTCGGCGGCGTCCTGCAGCACCTGCCACGCGCTTTGCCGCGACAGCCGGCCGCCGCGGGCGTTGAGGAAGATGGCGGGCGTGCCGCGGCCGCGGCGCGCCAGGTCGGGGCGGCCGCGCACCAGGTACGCGTCCAGCGCCTGCACGGCGGGCCGGCCGATCGGCACCAGCCGCTGCTTGCCGCCCTTGCCGCGCAGCAACACCGACCGCGCCTCGGTGTCGATGTCGTCGACGTCGAGGCCGACGGCCTCGGAGATCCGAGATCCCGTGGAGTACAACAACTCCAGCAGCGCGCGGTTGCGCAACGTCAGCGGGCCGTCGCTCGCACCGTCGCCGCCGGCACCCTCCAGCAGCGCCAGCACCTGGTCGATGGTCAGGCTCTTGGGGAGCCGACGACCCGGGGTTGGGGGGCGCACAGCCCGCGCCACGTCGAGTTCGGCCAGCCCTTCGGCGGCGGCGAACCGGTGCAGGCCGCGCACCGCGATCAGCGCCCGCGCCGCCGACACCGCGGACAGGGCGGCCGTCCCGTTGTCGGGGTCGCCGCGGCGCAGCGCCACCAGGAACTCGCTGACGTCGTCCTCGCCGACCTTGGCCAGGTCGTGAATGCCGCGGTCGGACAAGTGCTTGCTGTAGCGGCGCAGGTCGCGTTGATAGGAGGTCAGCGTGTTCTTCGCGACGCCCCGCTCGATCGTCAGGTGGTCGAGGTAGCCCTGCAGTTGCGTGTCGAGGGCGGCCGTCATTGCGCGGCCTTACGCGCCGCGAACGCGGTCGGCTTGTCGATCCAGGGGCTGTCCGCCGGGCGGGGCTGCGCGACGCCGTCGGTCACCGCGTGGGCGGCCAGAATCCCCGCCACCGCAATGGCATTGACGATCTCGCCGCTGAGTACCTTGCGGGTGGCCTCCGCGAGCGGATACCACTCCAGCGTCATGTCGGCCTCTTCGTCGTGCGCCTCGGGGCGGTCCACCAGGGTGAGCCCGGTGGCCAGGTAGACGCGCACCGATTCGTCGCTGAAGCCGGGCGTGGAGTCGAGGTCGACGAGCACCCGCCAGGTGTCGGCCTGCAGCCCGGCCTCCTCGTGCAGCTCCCGGGCGGCGGTCAGCTGGGCGGGCTCGCCGCCGACGTCGAGCAGCCCGGCGGGCAGCTCCCACAGCCGGCGGCCGAACGCGTGGCGGTACTGATAGACCATCGGGATGTTGCCGTCGTCGTCCATGGCCACCACGGCCACCGCGCCGAAGTGCTCGACGACCTCCCGGGTGACGAGCTTGCCGCCGGGCATCCGGACCTGATCGCGGCGCAGCGCGAAAATCTTTCCGGTGTGCAGCGTTTCGGATGACGCCGTCTCGAAGACGTGCTCAGCCACGGGCCGCGGGCTCGGGTAGCGGCCGCGCAGCGCTGTCTCGATGCTGGGTGCCGTTGGGCGAGTGCTGCTCGGGGATTTCCACCGGCAGCTGCTCGCCCGCCTGGTAGTCCAGGGCCGCCTTGACGAACGCGACGAACAGCGGGTGCGGGCGGGTGGGGCGGCTCTTCAGTTCGGGATGGGCCTGGGTGCCGACGACGAACGGGTGCACGTCGGGCGGGTATTCGACGAATTCCACCAGGTGCCCGTCGGGCGAGGTCCCCGAGAAACGCAGGCCGCTTTCGGCGATCTTGTCGCGGTAGGCGTTGTTCACCTCGTAGCGGTGCCGGTGCCGCTCGGACACCTCGGTGGTCCCATACGCCTGGGCCACAACCGAATCCGGTTCCAGCACCGCCGGGTAGGCCCCGAGCCGCATGGTGCCGCCGAGGTCGGCCTCGCCGGCGACGATGTGTTCCTGGTCGGCCATCGTCGAGATGACGGGATCCGGTGTGCTCGGCTCGAATTCGGCCGAGTTGGCCTCCGCCAGACCCGCCGAGCGCGCCGCCTCGATCACGATGCACTGCAGCCCCAGGCACAGCCCCAGCACCGGCAGCCCGCGCGCCCGGGCGTGGCGGATGGCGCCGATCTTGCCCTCGATGCCGCGGATGCCGAACCCGCCGGGGATCAGCACGCCGTGCACGTCGCTCAGCGCGGCGGCCGCGTCATGGGCCTGCGCGCAGTCGTCCGACGGCACCCACACCATCTCGACCTTGGCGTGGTGCTTGAACCCGCCGGCGCGCAGCGCCTCGGTGACCGACAGGTAGGCGTCGGACAGCTCAACGTACTTGCCCACCAAAGCGATTCGCACCGTCTCGTGCGGCTCGTGCACCCGGCGCAGCAGGTCGTCCCATTCGGTCCAGTCGACGTCGCGGAACGGCAGGTTGAGCCGGCGCACCACGAACGCATCGAGCTCCTCGCGGTGCAGCACCTTCGGGATGTCGTAGATCGACTTCGCGTCGGGGGTGGAGATGACGCCGTCGATGTCGACGTCACACATCAGCGCGATCTTGTTCTTCAGCGCCTCGGGGACGTCGCGGTCGCAGCGCAGGATCAGCGCGTCCGGGGTGATACCGATGCTGCGCAGCGCGGCCACCGAGTGCTGGGTGGGCTTGGTCTTGAGTTCGCCCGAGGGGGCCAGGTAGGGCACCAGCGACACGTGCAGGAAGAAGACGTTCTCCCGGCCGAGGTCGTGGCGCACCTGCCGCGCCGCCTCCAGAAAGGGCTGCGACTCGATATCGCCCACGGTGCCGCCGATTTCGGTGATGACGACGTCGGGGCGGTTGCCGTCGGCGTCGGGCTGCGCCATTGCCACGATGCGCCGCTTGATCTCGTCGGTGATGTGCGGGATCACCTGGACGGTGTCGCCGAGGTACTCGCCGCGGCGTTCCTTGGCGATGACGGTCGAATACACCTGACCGGTAGTGACATTCGCCGAGCCGGACAGGTCGCGGTCCAGGAACCGCTCGTAGTGGCCGACGTCGAGGTCGGTCTCGGCGCCGTCCTCGGTAACGAAGACCTCGCCGTGCTGGAACGGGTTCATCGTGCCCGGGTCGACGTTGAGGTACGGGTCGAGCTTCTGCATCGTCACGTGCAACCCGCGCGCCGTCAGTAGCTGCCCCAGGCTGCTCGCGGTAAGCCCTTTGCCGAGCGAGGAAGCGACCCCACCGCTGACGAAGAGGTGCTTGGTGGTGGTTTGCGGGTGCTTCCGCACAGGCGACCTCCGTGAAGACGGGCAGGGCTTCGATTTTTCTAGCGATGAACTAGATGGGCCTGCCGACCCACGGAAACCCACCCTAACATCCGCGCCGCCGTGTCGCGGGGAACACGCCCGCTACTGCGGCACGGTGATCGAACTGGCCCCGTGCCCGGTGCCGTACTGCCCGACGTGGCCGCCGTTGATCAGGTCGTGCAGGCCCAGCACCGCGGTGATGCGCCCGGGCGCGGCGTCGACGTCGTCGACGGTGCTGATGGCCGACGACATGCCGGTGTCGGCGCGGGTCACGGCGACGGCGGCGCCGCCGGTCGCCGAACCGTCGCGGCCCGCCAGCAGGGTGCCCGAGCCGTGCGGGGCCAGCGCGGCGGAGAACCGGGCCACGCTGACGCCCTGATTGCCGGCGTCCTGCGGCAGCCCACCGCCGGTGACGACCAGCGCGGCGTTGGCCGCCCCCAGATGGTCGGCGGGCTGGTAGGTGATGAAGCCGGTGTCGCGCAGCGAGGCCAGCACGGTGTCGCGCTGCTGATCGTCGACGGGCGGCACGCTCGGGTTGGCGTTGACCAGCAACGCGATGCCCAGCAGGTCGCCGGCCTGCGAACCCTGGTCCACGAGCTTGGTGCTCAACTGCTGACCGGCGGGCAGGATCGACGAGTTCACCACCGTGCGAAGCTTCTCCGCGGAGTTGGCGTCGACGAACTCCTGCGTCAGCGACACCGTTCCGGTGACCGTCCCGCCGGCCTGGCCGATGAACTTCGAGACCGCGGCGACGTCGTCGTCCTTGGCGTCGGGGGTGCGGAAGACGACCACCGATTTTCCGCCCAGGGCGTCGTGCACGATCCGACCGGCCAGCTGGTTGTCGAAATTGTTTGCCGCGGCCAGCTTTTCGTTCATCACGTTCTTCTGGTCGTTGAGCCCGCTGATCTGTGTGTGCAGGTCGCGCTTCTCGTCACGCAGGCTGGACAGCAGGGTGTCCGACAAGAATCCGGAGCCGAGCACCACTCCCACGGCCAGCGCCAAAAAGACGGCGGCCAGCGACAGGGCATGTTGACGTAACGAGATCATTTACCGCACCGTCCTCGAGCTAGCTGATCAGGTGCTGCACCCACAGCGCGACGTGATTCCAGTAGTGGGTGATCCAGTGCAGCACCACACCGTCGGTGCGGGACACCCACAGCGCCACGATGACGGCGATCAGCATCGTCAGCGCCAGCAGCGCGATGGCGCCCGCCGAAATGTGGTTGCGGTACAGCGTGGCAACGGCCTTGGCGTCCACCACCTTCTCCCCCACCCGGAGCCTGGTCAAAAACGTCGAGGGGTTGCTCTGGGTGCGGTTGCGGTCGAAGAACGTCTCGATGTTGGCGGTGTGGCCGGCCGTCACGAGCAGCGCGGCGCCGTGGTGGTCGGCCAGCAGCAGGGCCAGGTCGACGGCCGAGCCCGCGGCCGGGAACGTCATCGCGCCGACGCCGAGGTCCTGAATCCGCTCCAGGCCCGGCGCGTGGCCGTCGGCGTCGGCGGGCAGGACGACGTGCGCACCGCACTTGAGGGCGTCGGTGCTGATCTTGTCGGGGTCGCCGACGATGATCTGGGGGCGATACCCTGCCTTGCGCAACACATCCGCGCCGGTGTCCACGCCGATGAGCACCGGCTGGTACTCCTTGATGAACGGCTTGAGCGAGCGCAGCTCGTCCTCGGCGCCGGGCTCGTCGGCCACGATCACCACGTGCCGGCGGCGCAGGTCGACGTCGATGTCCGGGATGCCGATGCCGTCGATCAGCAGCGGGCTTTCGCTCTTGATGAACTCGATCGTGTTGCCGGCGAACGCCTCCAGGTGGGCGGCCAGGCCGCTCTTGGCCTCGCGCATCAGGTCGGCGATGTCGTGGTCGGTGCGTTCGGTGCCGCGGACCAGGCGGCGGTCGCCGGAGTACACGCCGCCCTCGTAGAGGCGAATCTTGGCGCCGTCCTTGACCTTCTTGAAGACCTCGGGCCCGGTCTCGTCGATGAGTGTCACGCCGTTGTTGACCAGCACCTCGGGGCCAAGGTTCGGGTAGCGGCCGGAGACCGACGGCGAGGCGTTGACGACGGCGGCGATGTCGGCCTCCACCAGCGCGTCCGCGGTGATGCGGTCGAGGTCCAGGATGTCGAGCACCACGATGTCGCCGGGACACACCCTGCGCAGCAGGCGGTCGATGTTCCGGTCGACCCGGGCGGTGCCGGTGAGGCCCGGCCGGGACGTGTTACGCGAGAGCAGACCTGACATCTTCATGGGGGCGATTCTGTCGGTGAAGCCCGGGCCGGGCGTGGAGGCGCGCCGTAACATTAGCCTCAGAAGTTATCTAGAGTCACATCAGTAACAAGGCCATCACGGGTTGGTCGCGGCGAGGGTGCGCAGATGTACGGGCTGCGCGGCGTGTCCCCGTACAAACACGCACGCTCGCAAGCGGGAGGTGCCCCCAGCTCGCGGGCCTAAGTGTCCTTCTGCGCTGTTTCGAGCAGTTCGCGGGCGTGCGCACGGCCGCTGTCCGAGTCGCCCAGCCCCGCCAGCATCCGGGCCAGCTCGGCCACCCGGTCGTCGTCGGTGACGCGCCGCACCACGCTGGTGCCCTTGGGTCCGGCGCTGTGCACCACCAGGTGCACGTCGGCGTACGCGGCGACCTGCGGCAGGTGCGTGACGACGATGACCTGGTGGGTGCGGGCCAGCCGGGCCAGCCGCCGCCCGATCTGCACGGCCGCCCGGCCGCCGACGCCGGCGTCCACCTCGTCGAACACCATCGTGGTGCCGGCCGCCGACGCCGCCAGCACCGCCTCGAGGGCCAGCATCACGCGGGACAACTCGCCACCGGAGGCGCTCTTGGCCAGCGGAAGCACCGTCATGCCGCGGTGGGCGGCGAAGCCGAACTCGACCTGGTCGATGCCGTCGCCGCCGGCGCGCACGAGCTCGCCCGACGGCAGCGCCAGCGTCGCGGCGTCGTCCTGGCCGGCGGCCGCATCGATGCTCACGTCGATCGTGAATTCGGCGTCGGCCATCGCCAGCCCGGAGAGCTCGGCGGTCACCTCTTTGGCCAACCGCTTGGCGGCCTTACGCCGCAGCTTGCTGAGATCGGTTGCGCCGTCGGACAGTTCGCGGGCCAGCTCGTCGACCCGGCGTTCCAGCGCGGCCAGCCCTTCCTCGGAGACGTCGAGTTGCGCCAGCCGCTCGCGCGACTCGCGCGCCCACTGCAGTACCCCGTCGATGTCGGCGGCGTACTTGCGGGTCAGCGTGCGCAGCTCGGCCTGCCGGGCCAGTTTGGACTCCAGCGCGCTGGCGTCCACCGGCAGGTCGTCCAGGAACCCACCGAGCTCCTGTGCCGCGTCGGCGACCACGGTGAGCGCCTCGCCGACCTGGCCGGCCAGCGCGCGCAGCGTCGCGTCGTCGGTAGATTCGAGTGCGGCCCTTGCCTTTCCGAGGCTATCGGTGGCGCTCTGGCCGAGCCCGTCCGCGTCGTCGGCCGACAACGCGGCGCGCGCCGTGGCGGCGGCCTCGCGCAGCGTGTCCAGTTCGGAGAGGCGCAGGATGTCGGCGACCAGCGCGTCGTCTTCGCCGGGTTGCGGGTCGACGGTGTCGATCTCGTTCAACGCGAACTTCAGCCGGTCGGCCTCCTGGGCGAGCTCGCGGGCCCGCTCCCGGCGGTCGATGAGGTCTCGCCGGGCCGTCAGCCAGGCGTCGCGCAGCTTGCGGTAGCGCTCGAGCGCCGGGCCGGCGCCGGCGAAGCGGTCGAGCGCGCCGCGCTGCTCGTCGGGACGCATCAGCCGAAGCTGATCGTTTTGGCCGTGCAGGGTCAACAGCTCGGTGGTGAAGTCGCCCAGGGACTTGGCGGGCACGCTGCGGCCGCCGAGGTATGCCCGGGAGGGGCCGTCGCGGCTGACCGAGCGCAGCGCGATCACGCTGCCGTCCTCGTCGCGCTGTCCGCCCAGGTCTTCCAGCATCGCGTCCAGCTGCGTCGCAGTCTCGTCGTCGAGATCGCTTGTGGCGAAACGGCCCTCGACGACGGCGCGGTCGGCCCCGGACCGGACGCGGGTCGGGTCGGCGCGGGCGCCGCCGAGCAGGTGCAGCCCGGTCACCACCATCGTCTTGCCGGTGCCGGTCTCGCCGGTCAGCACCGTCAGGCCGCGGCCGAACTCCCCGACCGCGGCGCTGATGGCACCCAGCGACTCGATTCTGATTTCCGTCAGCATTCAGTGAGCACCTGACGAGCGTCGTTACTTTCCGCGCCAACCGGTCACCGGCAGGCGGAACTTGCGCACCAGGCGGTCGGTGAACGGCGCGCTGTCCAGCCGCGCCCATTTGACCGGTGTGTCGCAGCGCGTCACCTCGATCCGGCTGCCGGCCGGGATCACCATTTCGCGGCGGCCGTCGCAGAACACGAGGGCGTCGTGCCCGCCCGCCTCGGTCTCGATCGCGATGGTGGCCTCGGGGCTGGTGACCATGGGCCGGCCGAACAGCGCGTGAGCGTTGTTGGGTACCACCAGGATTGCCTCGAGGTCGGGCCAGAGCACCGGGCCCCCGGCCGAGAACGCGTAGGCGGTGGATCCGGTGGGCGTCGACACCAACACGCCGTCGCAGCCGAAGGCGGACACCGGGCGCCCGTCGACCTCGACGACCACCCCCAGCACACCCAGCCGCGGGCCCTTCTCCAGGCTGACTTCGTTGAGCGCCCAACCGTGTTCGACGCGACCCTTGTGCAGCACCGCGACGTCCAGCGTCAGGCGATCCTCCACTCGGTAGTCGCGGGCCACCACGTGCTCCAGCACCCGGTCGATGGCCTCCGCCTCGGCCTCGGCCAGAAACCCGATCCGGCCCAGATTCACGCCCAGCACCGGAATCCCGGCGTTGCGCGCGAACTCGGCGGCCCGCAGGAAAGTTCCGTCGCCCCCGAGTACCAGGACCAGTTCGCAGCCCTCGGCGGCCGACGGGTCGGCGTCGACCACCTCGATCTCGGTCCCCAAGGCCCGCATATCGTCGGGGACCAGGTGCAGCGATCCCCGGTCGACCGCCTCGGCGGACAGCAGCCGGAGCCCAATTCCGTTGTCGCCCAGTACCTTTTGCACGCGACGCGCCGTCTCGGTCGCCTCGTCACGGCCGGTGTGGACCACCAGCAGCACGGTTCGGTGATCGGTCATTGCGGGCCTTCCGCCACGGCCCGCCTCACCTTGTCCACCAGCCCATCAGCAGCCAGCCCCCGATCCGTCTCGGCGCGCAACCACAGGAAGTATTCGACATTGCCCGACGGGCCCGGCAGCGGGCTCGCGGTGACGTCGACCGTGTGCCAGCCCAGTTCCCCGGCGCGGCGCGCGACGGCCAGCACCGCGTCGGCCCGCAAGCCCGGGTCGCGAACGACCCCGCCGGCGCCGACCTGGCCCCTGCCCACCTCAAACTGCGGCTTCACCATGGGAACGATATCCGCGCTCGGCCAGGCGCATCCAATCAACGCGGGCAACACGCTGGCCAGCGAGATGAACGACAGGTCGGCGACCACCAGGTCGACCGGCCCACCGATCGCCTCCGGGGTCAGGTCGCGGGCGTTGGTCCGCTCGACGACCCTCACCCGAGGGTCGCAGCGCAGCGACCAGGCCAGCTGGCCGTAGCCGACGTCCGCGGCCACCACCTCGGCGGCGCCGCGGTCCAGCAGCACCTCGGTGAACCCGCCCGTCGACGCGCCGGCGTCCAGGCAACGGCGGCCCGCGACCGCGATGCCGAAGGCGTCCAGGGCGCCGATGAGCTTGTGCGCGCCGCGCGACACCCAGCCGCGTTCGCCGTCGTCGGCGACGGTCAGCGCCGCGGTGACGTCGACGGCGGTGGCCGGCTTGCGGGCCGGCAGGCCGTCGATGCACACCTTGCCGGCGTCGATCAATTCCGCGGCCTGCTGGCGGGACCTCGCGAGCCCGCGGCGGACGAGCTCGGCGTCGACGCGGGCACGCCGTGCCACCGTCGCACTCAGCCCTTCTCCGCCGACTCCAGGGCGGCCAGCAGCACGTCGTGCGCCTCGGAGAGGCGGCGGGCTATCTCCTCGAGCTCGGCGAGAGACGGCTCGCGGTCGGGGTTTTCCGGATCCCCGACCTCGGACAGCTGGGCAACCAGGGCGTCAATTTCAGCGCGAAGCTGATCGGGATCGATAGTCATCGCGTACCTACGTTAGTCGCCGCGCACCAAAGACCAGCGCTGCAGCGCGGCGCGGGCCCGGTCGTCGGCGGGCTCGATGCGCAGCGGCTCGGCATCCTCGGCGTCCCACACCGCGCTGGCGACGGCGCGGACCACCGAGAGCCCGTCCCCCTCGTCGGCGCCGTTGGCGCTGACCGTCACCGCCTGGGCGGCGACGTCGACGCGCCAGCCCGGCTGGGGCCGCACCGCGAGCAGGTCGCCGTCGGAGTGCAGCGCGCGCAGGTCGTGGCCGATGTAGGTGGGCCGGCGGGCGGGGTCGGCATAGACGGCGTCGCGCGCGGTGCTGACGCCGGTGAGCACCATCAGGCTGGGCAGCCGCGCGGCGTTGGCGCCCTCGATGTCGGTGTCCAGCCGGTCGCCGACGACCAGCGGGGCGCGAAACTCGCCCCGGTCCACCGCGTCCTGCAGCAGGCGCGGCGCCGGCTTGCCCGCGACCCGGGGTTCGGCGCCGGTGGCCGCCCGCAGCGCGGCCACGAACGACCCGTTGCCGGGCAGCAGTCCGCGTTCGGTGGGCAGCGTGGGATCGACGTTGGCCGCCACCCACAGCGCGCCGGCGCGGATGGCCAGGGCGGCCTCGGCGAGGTCCGGCCAGCCGATGGTCGTGGACAGGCCCTGCACGACGGCGACCGGGTCGTCGTCGTAGCGGCGCACCGGGCGCAGCCCGACGGCGGCGATCTCGTTGGCCAGCGCGTCGGTGCCCACGATCAGCACGCGGGATTGCGGCGTCAGTTTCTCCGCGAGCAGCTTGGCCGCGCTCTGCGCGCTGGTGACGACGTCCGAGCCGGTGGCGGTGAAGCCGAGCTCGCGCAGGTGCAGCGCCACCTCGTCGGCGCTGCGGGAGGCGTTGTTGGTCACGTAGAGCTTGCGGCTGTCCACGTCGTCCAGCGACTGCACCGCGCCACGGGTCGGCTCGGCGCCGCGAAAGACGGTCCCATCGAGGTCGACAAGCAGGCAATCATATTGTTGGGCAAGGCTTTTCATCTCAAGCGAGCTCGCTGACCCGCTCTTCGGCGTCGGTGACGCCGTCGACGTCGGCGGCCGCCGAGCGCAGAAACCATTGCAGCGCTTCGTCGTTGCGGCCGAGCGCCAGCAGCGTATCGGCGTAGGCGTAGAACAACCGCGCGGGGGTCGAACCGGTGCGGCCCGGGTCCAGCTGCGGCGTGGACAGCAGGGTCAGGGCCTGCTCCAGCTGCCCGAGGTCGGCGCGGGCGCCGGCGGCGACGATGCGCAGCTCGTCGGCGTCGTCGCCGGACAGCTGCGCCGCCTCCTCGCCGCGCGCCAGTTCGATCGCCCGCTCCGGGCGGCCAAGTCCGCGTTCGCAATCGGCGATCAGCGCGAGCAACGGCGACTTGCTGCCCATCCGGCGGGCGGCGCGCAGCTCGGCCAGCGCCTGCGCCCAGTCGCCGCAGTGGTAGGCGGCGATCCCGACGGCCTCACGGACCGCGGCGATCCTGCTGGAGCGCGCCCGCGCCGCGCGGGCGTGGCTCAGCGCGGCCTCCGGGTCCTCGTCGATCAGCTCGCCGGCGGCGACCAGGTGGCGCGCGACCGCGTCGGCCGTGGCGCGGTCCAGGGTGCTCAGCTCGCGGCGGATCTCGGGCGCCAGCTGGCGGGCCTCCACGCCGGGCGGAATCGGGGGCGCGCCGGGCCGATCGACATGACCGTCCTGTTCGGCGCTGCGGGGCTGCACCGGGCGGGCGCGGCCCGGGCCCGACCACGAGCCCGATGCCGAGCGGGGTCGCCGCCTACCCTCGCGCCCCTGCCTGTCGTCAGCCACCCTGCAAAGGATACGGAGGCCCTGTGGCGAGGGCGTCGAGTGTGCGGTGACGGCTTTGCGTGTGCGTCCAGGGCGGGAAAGCGTCGCGAATCCCGCCCTCGGTGCACACCGAACGCCGTCAGCTCACGCTCGGCGGAGCCCGAGGCCGCCTAGGCCGGGCCGCGATCGGTCAGCAGCGGCGCCAGCACCGCCGGGCAATAGGTCGCGATCGCGACGACGGTGAACACGCCGGCCGCGTCGGCGGACATGCCGTAGCCGTCGGCCACCGCGGCGATCACCGCCTCGAACGACCCGCCGGGCCGGACGAGCATCGGGCAGACCGACTGGCCCAACGCCATCGCGGCGTCCGGCTGCGACACCGGGACGCCGGCGTTCGTCAGCGCCCGCAGGAACGCGTTGCCCCGCAGGTCGGCGTGGACGGGTGCGGCCAAGACCGCGGTCAGACCGGCCACACCCGCGCCGACCCCGACGACCCGCAGCACCCGCCTCGCGTTAGTCACCGTGACCACAGTGGTCGTCGGCGGTCACGTCGGGGGCACGGCGCGATAAAGGTTTGGGTCGGTTCTAGACCTTTTCGATCCCGGCGACGTTGCGTTTGCCGCGCCGCAGCACCAGCCACCGGCCATGCAGGAAGTCCGAGGACTGCGGCGCCCAGTCCTCGCTGTCGATGCGCACGTTGTTGACCGAAACGCCGCCCTCGCCGATGGTGCGCCGCGCGGCGCCCTTGCTGGCCGACAGGCCGCTGGCCACCAGCAGGTCGACGATCCCGTCGGGACTGCCGGGTTTGAGCTCGGCGACCGACGCCTCGCGCAGCGCGGCGGCCAGCGTCGCCTCGTCCAGCCGGTCCAGTTCGCCCTGCCCGAACAGCGCCCGGCTGGCGTGCTCGACGGCCTCGGTGGCCGCCTCGCCGTGCACCAGCACGGTCAGCTCGCGGGCCAGCCGCCGCTGGGCGGCGCGCTGCTGCGGGCGCTCGGCGGTGGCCCGTTCCAGTTCGGCCAGCTCGTCGGCCGACAGGAAGGTGAACCACCGCAGGTACCGGACCACGTCGGCGTCGGCGGTGTTGACGAAGTACTGGTACCAGGCGTACGGGCTGGTCATCTGCGGGTCCAGCCACAGGCTGCCGCCGCCGGTGGACTTGCCGAACTTGGTGCCGTCGGCGGCCGTCACCAGCGGGACCGTCAGCGCGTGCACCGCGGCGCCGAGCTTCTGGCGCACCAGCCGCACCCCGGCGATGATGTTGCCCCACTGGTCGGAGCCGCCGATCTGCAGCGTGCAGCCGTAGCGCGCATGCAGTTCGACGTAGTCGTTGGCCTGCAGCAGCATGTAGCTGAACTCCGTGTAGGAGATCCCCTCGCCCTCCAGGCGCCGCCGCACCGTGTCGCGGTCCAGCATCACGTTGACCGAGAAGTGCTTGCCGATGTCGCGCAGGAACTCGACGGCCGACAGCGGCCCGGTCCAGTCCAGGTTGTTGACGACGACGGCGCCGGTCGGTGAGCCGTCGAAGTCGACGAAGCGTTCCAGCTGGCCGCGGATCCGCTCGGTCCACGCGGCGACGGTGTCGGCCTCGTTGAGGCTGCGCTCGCCGACGTCGCGGGGGTCGCCGATCATGCCGGTGGCGCCGCCGGCCAAGACGATCGGGCGGTGCCCGGCGCGCTGGAACCGGCGCAGGGCCAGCAGCGGCACCAGGTGGCCGGCGTGCAGGCTCGGCGCGGTGGGGTCGAAGCCGGCATAGACCGTCAACGGCCCCCGCTGCGCCTCGGCGGCCAGCGCATCGAGGTCGGTGGACTGCGCGATCAGCCCGCGCCAGCCCAGCTCGTCGAGGATCCCGGAAGACATCGCGCACGACTTTAGTCGCTCCCACGGCCGCGATTCGCCCGCGCGCCGCTCCCTAAGGCAAGCTAAGTACGTGGCGCATCGTCGCGCTATCGCCTTTTTCCCGTCAGCGCACCAACAACGCGGAGCGTCATGGACAACCGATACTGGCCGCTGGTCGTCGCGATCATCATGCTCGCCCTCGGGCTGACGCTCACGATCGATGACTTCAAGCGGGCCGCCACGCTGCGCAAACCGCTCGTCGTCGCGCTCGCCTGCCAGTCGCTGCTGCTGCCGGCCCTGTGCCTGCTGATCGCCGAGGCCTTCCACCTCGAACCGCACCTGGCGGTCGGGCTCATGCTGATGGCGGCGACGCCCGGCGGGACGATGTCGAACCTGCTCAGCCATCTGTTCAACGGGGACCTGGCGCTCAACCTCACAATGACCGCCATCAACGCCGTGCTGTCGATCGTCGCCCTGCCCGCGATTCTGGCGGTGTCGATGACGTGGTTTTTGGGCGAAGGCCGGTTCCTGCCACTGCAACTGGACAAGTTCCTCGCGGTGATCGGTTTGGTGCTGGTTCCCATCACGATCGGGGTCGGGATCCGGCACCGCTTCCCCGAGCTGGCCCAGCGGCTGCAGAAACCGGTCCGGATCGCCGCCATCGCGCTGCTGGTGCTCGCCATCGTCGCGGCCATCGCCGGGGGACGAACGACGCTGTGGCACAACATCGGCCTGCTGAGCGGGGCCGTCGTCGCCTTCTGCGCGGTGAGCCTGATGGTCGGCTACCTGGCGCCCCGCCTGATGCGGCTGGCCCCGCGGCAGGCCGTCGCGGTCAGCCTGGAGGTCGGCATGCACAACGCCGTCGTGGCGATGGGCATCGCGCTGAGTCCCCAGCTGCTGAACAGCGCCGTCATGGCCACGCCGGCCGCGGTATACAGCGCCGTCGCGCCCCTGCTGGCCGTGACGTTCATTCTGCTGGCGCGCCGCGTCGACCCGGCCTTTCGCGCCGTCGCCCCGGCCACGTCTGATGTCGTGAGTCGCTAATTCGAGATCGTCGTTAACGCGAAGAAGTGCGAGAGGACAGCACGCTAACGTCGATCTCGGTTGCCCAGCCAGCCCATTCGCTACCGACCAGCGCACCATGCGGCGCTAGTCACTGGTGCCGGGCGCGGGCGCCCGCGGGCTGCGGCGGTACGCCGAGACCTCCGGGCGGCCCCCGAGCCAGAGCCGCCACGGCCGGTCGGCGGCCTGGCTGACCCCGACGCGCGGGCCGGACACGGCGGTCAGCGGGTCGTGCAGTTCCACGGTCACCGGGCTCGCGGGGTCGAACAGGTCGATTCCGTTGTCGTCCATCGTGATGCCCAGCGCCGAGCACAGGTTCCCCGGGCCGCGCGCCAGGGCAGCGGTGCGGACCAGCTCGCCGCGGCGGCCCCGCGCGACGTCGGTGCCGTCCTCGATGGCGGCCGCGCGCAGCAGCACGGCGGCGGCGGTGCCGTCGGGCCCGCAGGAGACGTTGGCGCAGACGTGGATCCCGTGGCTGCGGTAGGTGTAGAGCCGCCCGGGCGGCCCGAACATCACGGCGTTGCGCCCGGACGGCCCTCGGTAGGAGTGCGCCGCGGCGTCCGGCCAGGGACCGTCGGGCACCCCGCCGTACGCCTCGACCTCGACGACGACGGCGCGCACCCCCCGTCCCGTCAGCGTGGCGCCCAGCAGCCGATGGGCTGCCGCGACCGGATCCACCACCAGCCGCTCCGCAACCACCCAACGAACGTACCGGCCCCGCCGACATGGCATTATCTCCGGTTGCCCCGTGGCGAAGGAGCCCAGATATGCATGCGATCGACCCCGCCGCCACTGCGTGGCTGCTGGCCAGCACCGCACTCGTCCTGCTGATGACCCCGGGACTGGCCATCTTCTACGGCGGCATGGTCCGCACCACCGGGGTGCTCAACATGATCATGATGAGCTTCATCTCCATCCCGCTGGTCACGGTGGCGTGGCTGCTGGTCGGCTACACGATCGCGTTCTCCGACGACGGCGCGGGCGGGTTCGCCGGCAACCTCAAACACGTCGGGATGCTCGGCATCGCCCCCGACACCCTGCACGGGACGGTTCCCGAACTGCTCTATGCGACGTTCCAGTTGGCGTTCGCGATCGTCACGGCCGCGCTGGTCAGCGGCGCGATCGCCGACCGCGCCAGGTTCGCGGCCTGGATGGCGTTCGTCGCGGTGTGGGCGGTCATCGTGTATTCGGTTGTCGCGCACTGGGTGTGGGGCCCGGGCGGCTGGCTGGCCAAGCTGGGCGTGCTGGACTACGCGGGCGGCCTCGTCGTCGAGATCGTGTCCGGTTCCTCGGCGTTGGCCCTGGCGCTGGTGCTCGGGCCGCGCATTGGCTTCAAGAAGGACGCCATGCGGCCGCACAACCTGCCGTTCGTCCTGCTCGGCGTCGGGCTGCTGTGGTTCGGCTGGTTCGGGTTCAACGCCGGGTCGGCGCTGGCCGCCAGCGGGACCGCGGCGGCCATCTTCCTCAACACGCTCGTCGCGGGCTGCCTCGGCATGCTCGGCTGGCTCGCGGTCGAACGGGTCCGCGACGGCAAGCCCACGACGTTCGGCGCCGCATCCGGAGTGGTCGCCGGGCTGGTCGCGATCACCCCGTCGTGCGGGACGGTCAACACCCTCGGTGCGGCGGTGGTGGGACTGGCGGCCGGCGTCGTTTGCTCGTTCGCGGTGGGCGCGAAATTCCGCTTCAACTACGACGATTCGCTGGACGTGGTGGGCGTGCACTTCGTCGGCGGCGTGGTCGGCGTCTCGCTGATCGGGCTGCTCGCCACCGCGGTCATGACGGCGGGCCCGCGGGGCCTGTTCTACGGCGGCGGCTTCGCCCAGCTGGGCAAGCAGTGCCTCGCGATCGTCGTCGTGGCGCTGTATGCGTTTGTCGTGTCTTTCGCGCTGGCGAAGCTGATCGACGCGACCATGGGCTTCCGGGTCAGCCCCGAGGACGAGACCACCGGCGTCGACCTCACCCAGCACGCCGAAACGGCCTACGCCGAAGGCGTGCACGGGCATCTGCCCCAGCGCCGCCCCGGTTTGCCCTCCGCCTGACCGCGCGCGTGCGTCTGGCGACGCACCCGTCCGTCATTGCACCTCCGACGCCCTTGACAGCCCCGCCGCGCGGGACGATTATTCATCATATGATGAGTTCATCGCGTGATGAATTATTGACGAAGGGCCACACCCCCGCGGTCGACATCGAGCATCTGCGCGTCGTCCGCGGCAAACGCCCGGCGCTGCACGACTTTTCGGTGACGATCGCCCAGGGCACCATCACCGGGCTGCTCGGCCCGTCCGGCTGCGGCAAGACCACGCTGATGCGCAGCATCGTCGGCACCCAGATCGTCACGTCGGGCACCGTCACCGTGTTGGGCCGGCCCGCCGGGAGCCCCGCCCTGCGCCACCGGGTCGGATACATGCCCCAGGACCCGACGATCTACGACGACCTGCGCATCGTCGACAACGTCCGCTATTTCGCCGCGCTGTACGGCTTCGACAGCCGCGCCGCCGACGCCGCCATCGACCGGGTCGGCCTCACCGACCACCGGACCGCCTTCTGCGGCAACCTGTCCGGTGGCCAGCGCACCCGCGCGTCGCTGGCGTGCGCCCTGGTCTGCCAGCCTGAGCTGCTGGTGCTCGACGAGCCGACCGTGGGCCTGGACCCCCTGCTGCGGGTTGACCTGTGGGAGCAGTTCACCGACCTCGCCCGGGCCGGCACGACGCTGCTGGTCTCCAGCCACGTGATGGACGAGGCCGACCACTGCGGGGACCTGCTGCTGATGCGGGAGGGCCACCTCGTCGCGCACACCACCCCGACCCGACTACGAGAGGACACCGGATGCACGTCACTGGAGGACGCGTTTCTGTCCATCATCAGGCGCAGCACGAAGCAAAAGGCGGGTTAGGCCTTCGGCCGTACGGGGCGACCACGACGCGGATCCTGCGCCAGCTGGCCGCCGACCATCGCAGCGTCGCGATGATCCTCGCCGTGCCGATCGTGGTGATCACGCTGATGTACTTCATGTTTCACAATGCCCGGCACCTTCCCGGCACACCGTCGCCGTTCAACAACGCCTGCCTGATCCTGCTCGGCCTCTTCCCGCTTTTCGTGATGTTCATCATCACGGCGATCACGATGCAGCGGGAGCGGGCGTCGGGGACCCTCGAGCGGATCCTGACCACTCCCCTGCGCCGGCTCGACCTGCTGATCGCCTACGGCACCGCCTTCTCGATCGCCGCGGCGGCGCAGGCGACGGTGGCCTGCACCGTGTCGTTCTGGTTCCTCGGCTTCGACACCGCGGGCAGCTGGGTATGGGTTTTCGTGATCGCGATCGTCAACGCGGTGCTGGGCGTCGGCCTCGGCCTGTTGTGTAGCGCGTTCGCCCGCACCGAGTTTCAGGCCGTGCAGTTCATCCCGCTGGTGATGGTGCCGCAGCTGCTGCTGGCCGGCATCATCGTCCCCCGCGCGTCGATGCCAGACTGGCTGCAATGGATCAGCAACGTCATGCCGGCCAGCTACGCGCTCGAAGCACTGCAACAGGTCAATTCGCACACCGAGTTGACCGGAGTCGCGGTGCGCGACATGGTCGTCGTGGCCGGTTCCGCGTTCGCCGCGCTTTGCCTGGCCGCGGCGACGCTGCGACGGCGCACCCCCTAGCATGACGGACACCAACACCGGGCGGCGGCGGCCCGGGCGACCGGCCGGCAGCTCCGACACCCGCGACCGCATCCTGGCCAGTGCCCGAGAGCTGTTTGCCCGCAATGGTATTGACCGCACCTCGGTCCGGGCGGTGGCCGCCGGGGCGGGCGTCGACGCCGCGCTGGTGCATCACTACTTCGGCACCAAGCAGCAGCTGTTCGCCGCCGCGATCCATCTTCCGATCGACCCGATGACGGTGCTGGTGCCGATGCGCGAGACGCCGGTCGAGGAACTCGGGCTGCGGCTGCCGTCGGTGCTGTTGCCGATCTGGGACTCCGAAATGGGCGCCGGTCTGATCGCCACGGTCCGGGCCCTACTCACCGGGGCGGACGTGAGCTTGGCGCGGTCGTTCCTGGAGGAGATCGTCGTCGAAGAGGTGGGTTCCCGCGTCGACGATCCGCCGGGAACGGGCCGGATCCGGGCCCAGTTCGTCGCGTCGCAGCTGATGGGCGTGGTGCTGGCGCGCTACATCGTGGGGATCGAGCCGTTCGCATCGCTGCCGGCCGAACAGATCGCGCGGACCATCGCGCCGAACCTGCAGCGCTACCTCACCGGGGAGCTGCCGGACGGGCCCGTTCCATGAGCCGGGCGTGCTCGTCGTCGTCGACGTCGCGGGCCTCGTCGATCAGCAGCACCGGGATGCCGTCCTCGATGCGGTAGGCGCGCCGCAGCCGCGGGTTGTAGAGCAACTCGTCGTCGATCAACAGCAGCGGACCCCGGTCGGCCGGGCACACCAGGATGGCGAGCAGGGAGTCGTCGACCATCACCGGGCCCCGCTCAGCTCGGACCGCGCCCCCGGGGTGAGCCGGCGGAACTCGTTGCTGTCGGCGTCGAAGTACCACGCCTGGCGTCCCGGTTTGGGGATCCCGGCCGCGCGCAGGGCGCTGACGGTCGGCCGGTAGGTCGCGCTCAGTGTCATCTCCGGGCAGACGTGCACGATGTCGGGGCCCAGCCCGACGGGTATGTTCGCGACGGCCTCGGCCAGATCCGCCGCGGTGATGGTGGCACCGGGCAGCAGCGTCACCGCCGACACCGCCGCCTGCTGGTCACCCACCGGCACGTTGTAGGTCACCGCGAGGTCGACGCCGTTGATGCAACCCAGCGCGTCGGTGACCGCTTCGGCGTAGACCAGCCCGCGCGCGGTGTGCACCACCGAGCCGCGCCGGCCCATCAGCCAGTAGTCGCCGTCGTCGTCGCGGCGGAACAGGTACTCGGTGGAGATCCAGGTGTCGCCCGCGGCGAAGACCCCGCGCTTGACCGAGGCGCTCGGGTCGATCGGGCCGTTGGACTGCGCGAGCAGCACGCCGACCTGGTTGGGCGCGGCGACCTGCACGAAGCCGCGGTCGTCCTCGAGGATCAGGTCGTGCTCGGCGTCGTACGCGCCGAGCTCGATGCGCCCGGCGCCCGGCAGCGGCCGGCCCTCGCTGCCGATCTTGGTGGCCGACACGTTGGCCAGCACGGCCTGCCCGTCGGTGGTAGCGAAGAACTCGACGACGCGGGCCGGGGCGAACGCGTCGACGACGCGCGCCCACAACCCGGTCGGCATGCCGGAGCCGATGAACAGGCGAACCGGATGGTTGCCGTGCAGCACGAACGCCGGGTCGTCGACGACGTCGCGCAGCATGGCCCAGGTGTAGGACACCACCGTCACGCCGTACTGTCGCACCTCCTGTACGAACCGGTCGGGCTGCAGGCCGCGCGACAGCGCGATGCGGGTTCCGCCGACGACCGCGCCGCCCAGGCTGACCAGCAGCGCCGACTCGTGGTGCAACGGCGTCAGGCAGTACACGGTGTCGCGGCGGTCCAGGGCGGCGGTGGAGGCGGTCCCGAAGGCCGACACCGCCCAGCGGTAGTTGGTGATCTGCTTGGCGACCAGCTCGCCGCCGGCGGCGTTGAACGCGATGAACGCCAGGTCGCGGGCCAATCCCGGGTTGGGCCGGTACCAGGCCGGCAGCTGCACCGCGTCCGGGTCGATCTGCTCCATGTCGATGACGTCGGAGTCGTGGGGCAGGTGCAGGTCCCGCGCCTCGCCACCCCCGAGCACCAGGATCTGCCCCGGCAGGTCGCGCGCCGCGTCGAGATTGGTCGGATCGGTGAGGATCTCCGTCACGCCCCCGAGGCGGGCCGACGCGACCAGGTCGGCGTCGGGGCGCATCACCACGGCGATGGCACCCAGCCGGGACAACGCGGCGATGGCGACCAGCGCGCTGGGCCGCGTCTCCATCAGGACGCCGACGCGGTCGCCTTGGCGCACCCCGACCTCGATCAGGCCACGGACGACGTTGTTGACGCGGCGGTTGACGGCCTCGTAGGTGTGCACGCGGCCGTCGAACAACAGGAACTCGCCCTGCGGGGCGTCGCGGGCCTGCTCGTCGATGATGCGGCCCAGCGAGATGCGGGTGTGGTCGTTGATCTGCCCCAGCCGGACCAGCCGCGGCAGCGTCCGGACGGTCTCCACGGCCAGGGTGCGCATCGACTTGTTGGCCGCGACCACGGCGTTGGCCGTGCCGCGCACCGCACCCAGGGCCGCCTCGGAGACCTCCCCGAGGCCGTGCGCGATCCGCGAGCTGAAGGCCACCCCGCTGTCGGTGTGCTCGATCGGCTGGTCGGCCATCAGGTCGATGCCGGCGGGCTTGTCGCCGCCGGTGGACAGCCATTGCACCCACTCGGCGACGGTCGGCCAGCTCTCCCGCGCCGCTCGAGATCCGACGACCAGACCGAAATGGCCTGTGCGGATCGGGCGTTCGTAGACCTCGGCGTTCGGCGCCGCGCGGCGGATGCCGCGCACCGAGGCCGGCTGCCCGATGTCGTCCACCTCGCCGACGAAGGCCAGCACCGGGCAGGTGATGTCGGTGAGCGTGACCATCTGGCCGTTGATGGCGAAACCACCGGTCATCATCCGGTTGTGCGCGATGAACTGCTTGAGCAGCTCGGAGATGGCCGGGCCCGACCACGCGATCCAGCCCTCGCGCTCGAGGAACCGGCGCTGCTGCTCGCGCGGCAACAGCGCCTCACGGTCGTGCAGCTGACGCACGAAGTCCACCCGGGCCTTGGCCGTCTTGAGCGGGTCCATCATCTGAAAACCGGTGCGCGCCATCCAGCTTGGGATGGCCAGCCGGCTGAAGACGTGGTCCGCCATGAAATTTGCCGCCGGCGCGGCGAAGTTCGCCGGAATGCCCATGGGCAGGGCTGCCAGAGTGTCCACCGGCGAGCCGAACGCCACGACGCTGGCGATGTCCTTCGAACGCCGGTAGGCGGCGACCTGGTAACACCACATCCCGCCCTGCGAGTAACCGACCAGGTGCACGTCGCTGCCGGTGGCCTCCTTGACCGTGCCGATCGCCTGGCTGAGCGCGACGATGTGGTCGGCCAGGTTGCGGCGCATGCCGCCCTCGATCTTGTCCGGCGAGCCGAAGTCGATGACCCACGGATCGATGCCGCCGGCGTGCAGGATCCCCACCGCCCCGTCTTCTCGGGTGACGTCCCACATGTCGGCCGACATCATCATCGGGTGCACCATCAGCACCGGCGGGCCCACCGGCGCATGCCCGGGCCGGCTGTCCGGCGGGAAATACCGGCGCAGCTTGTACATCGGGACGCTCTCGACGATCTGGGACGGAGACGGGACGCTGCCGGTTTCCAAACCCCCCAGTCGCAAGACCTCGAGCCCGTTTTGAGCCGTCGCGACCAGGCGCTCGACCGGCCGCGTGACCATCGAAAAATTGAGATCCACCGCTGCTCCCTGACTCTTGACAGCTCCGACATCATGGCACATCGGCACGCGCTGCGGTTTTGGTCAGGCTGTTTGCCCGCGGGTCGATCGGCCCGCGGGATCGGGCCCGTCTGATTAGGCGGACGCGTTAATTCGTGCGCCTCCGGCCGGGCGTTACAGGCGCGCGAAGCCCATGGGCCCGGCGTCCGCCATCTGACGTAGGCGCTCCGCCATCCGGCGATCCTCCCGCGCGAACGCGCGGTGGATGGCCGCGTGTTCGCGGCACTCATCGCAATGCCGACCGTCGTGTTCGGCCGCCTCGTCATAGACGTGCGCGGTTCGCTCGTGGCTGTCCGCCGAATGGTCCAAGCTCGTGGCCGCGGAGCGCTGAGCCGCCCTGGCCAGTAGCCATGCGCTCGCTGCGCGCTGTCCGGTGCGGAATGCGTCTTCGGCGCCCCACACTTGGAGATCGGGTTCAGCCTGGAGCCCGTTATCTGCGCTGGTCATGCTCCAGTCCTTTCTGGCCGCATGATTAACCCGGTTGGCGCGGCTGAAACGCCTTTGGCCGAACGAGTCTCGGCGGCGGCGACTTGCGTTGATTAGCGCCGCTGAATAGGGGTATGTAACCCAAGCGCATGGTTCGCGACGCATGCTCGCGTGCGTCAGGACCACCTCGGTTGAAACACGCAGCTGGGCGCTTAACCAGTTTTCTGGGCAGCCACCTCGACTCGTCGTTGCGACCGGGTGTCGTAGGGGTGGCCGCGACAGCGTGTTTCCTTGCGGAAGTGAGGTGGCCCGATGGGCAAGCCGACGGCCCGATTTGCCGGCCTCGGGCGCCCTGCCGCTATTCGTCAACGAATTCACGCCGGGCCGGTGCTGCCCGGCGAACGTCAGGAAAGGGTGCGGAAATGTTGTTGCTAGGCAACGGCGGACGGCGCAAAGGCGGTCAACCCCAACAGCTGGCCGAGCTGGCACTGTACGACGTCGCGCACGGTCGCTTCGAACGCTCGCTGTCGGGCCTCACGGCGGTGGCGGCCGTCGTGACGACGGCCGAAATCTACTTCGAGCACTACAAGGCCAGCTTCGGCAACAAGTGGATGTGGAGCCCCATCGTGGTGACCCCGCCGGTGGTGGTCGCCGGAATCGGCGGGGTGTTCTCGCGGCGCTGGGCCAAGCTCTGGCTGCCGATCACCGCCGGGATCTACACGGCCAACGGCCTGATGGGCGAGTATCTGCACGCCCGCGGGGTCGCGCGCAAGCCCGGCGGCTGGAAGCACGCGTCCTACAACGTGCCGATGGGCCCGCCGATCGCCGCGCCCGGATTGATGTGCATGGTCGGCGGGATGGGGTTGCTCGCCTCGCTGCTGCGCCGCGAACGGTTCCGGCGATAGCGAGGAACTTTCACGATGGCCGACACCTCTCTCCCCGACCACCTGCCCAACCTGCGCCCGGATCGTCAGCCCCCGCACCCGTCGTGGCTTCCCAAGCAGCGCCGCGGCACCACTCCCCAAATGATCGGGCGCTACCCCGATTTCGACGTGCTGGAAACCGTCGACTCCTGGGACGACGCCACCAAAAAAGTGGTGCTGGCCAGGCTGAAACCCCCCGGCCCGCTGCGGTTCTTCACCAAGGACGAGGAGCCCTGCCTGCGCGCGTTCTGTGACACGGTGCTCGCGCAGGATCGCGAACCGCGGGTGCCGGTCGCCGAATCGGTCGACTCGAAGCTGGCCGACGGGCGCCTCGACGGCTACCAGTACGCCGACATGCCCGACGATCGTGACACCTGGCGGCTGGTGCTGCGCGGGCTGGACGAAACCGCCACGCGCCGTTACGGCGCGCCCTCCTTCGCCGCCGCCGAGCCCGCCACCCGCGAAGCGATCATCGACCAATTTTCCCTGGGCCAACTCGAGGACGGGGCCTGGGAGCGCCTGAACGTCAAGCGCGCCTGGTCGGTGTGCATGCGAATGACGTTGTCGGGCTTTTACTCCCACCCGTGGGCCTGGAACGAGATCGGCTTCGGCGGACCGGCCTACCCACGCGGGTTCATGCGCCTCGGCGGCGCCACCGGGCCCGCCTCGGCGCGCGAACCGTTCGAGACCCGCGGGGCCACCGACGAGGATCCCGTTGAGGTCGAGCACGAGGGTGAGGTGTGATGGGCGACTTCCTGCGTGGCCTGCTCAAGGGCGCGGTCGGGCCCAAGGACAACGATTCCCGGTTCCTGCTCGATGTGCACTCCCGCGAACTGCCGGGCGAGAAGACCATGCGCCGATACGACCACGACGACGAGGTCGACCTGCTCGTCGTCGGTGCCGGCGCCGGCGGCTCGGTGCTCGCGCAACGGCTGGCGCGCGCCGGCTGGCGGGTGGTAATCCTCGAGGCGGGCCCCTTCTGGCACCCCGACGAGGACTGGGTGTCCGACGAGGCGGGTTCGCATTCGCTGTACTGGACGCAGAAGCGCATCATCGGCGGTCAAGACCCGATTGAGCTGGGCAAGAACAACTCCGGGCGCGGCGTCGGCGGCTCCATGGTCCACTACGCCGGCTACTGCCCGCGGTTTCACCCCAGCGACTTTGCCACCCACACCCTCGATGGGGTCGGCGCGGACTGGCCCCTCCGCTACGACGACCTGCGTGCGCACTACGAGCGCGTCGAGCTGGAGTTGCCGGTCGCCGGCCAGAACTGGCCCTGGGGCCACCCGCATCGGTATTCGTTTGCCCCCCATCCCATCTCGGGTGCGGCCGCCAAACTGTGGGACGGCGCGATCAAACTGGGCATCGAAATGCGCGTCGGGCCCGTCGGCATCGTCAACGGCACCTTCGGCAACCGCCCGCACTGCATCTACCGCGGCTACTGCCTGCAGGGCTGCAAGGTCAACGCCAAGGCCAGCCCGTACGTCACGCACCTGCCCGACGCGCTGGCCCACGGCGTGGAGATCCGCGCCAACTGCATGGCCGCCCGCATCGAACTCGACGAGAGCGGGGCCGCCCGGGGTGTCGTGTATTACGACGAGGCGGGCGGCACAGAGCGGCTGCAGCGAGCCAAAGCCGTTGCGGTGGCAGGCTATTCGATCGAAACCCCGCGCCTGCTGTTGAACTCGGTCAGCGACCGCTTCCCGAACGGGCTGGGCAACAACGACGATCAGGTCGGGCGCTACGTGATGGTGCAGGGCGCCACGCAGTCCGCGGGCCGGTGGTCCGAGGAGGTCCGGATGTACAAGGCGCCTCCCCCGGAGGTGTCCTCCGAGCAGTTCTACGAGACCGACCCCTCGCGGGGATTCGCGCGGGGCTTTTCCATCCAGACCGTGTCGCCCATGCCCATCGGCTGGGCCGAGCACGTGATGGCCGACGGGCACTGGGGCCGTGCCCTGCGCGAGTACATGCGCGACTACAACCATTGGGCGACCATCGGCGTGCTCAACGAGCTGCTGCCGCAGCCGGACAACCGGGTCAGCCTGGCGAACGAGACTGATCCGTACGGCATCCCGGTGGCCCGGTTCGACTACACGCTGTGCGACAACGACAAGGCCAACATGGCCTACTCCACCAAGGTGATCGGGGACATCCTGCACGCCGCCGACGCCCAGGACGTGCTCACCATCGAGCGATTCGCCCACCTGATCGGCGGCGCCCGCATGGGGACCGGCCCGGAGAACTCGGTGGTCGACTCCGATCATCGCGTGTGGGGCGTGCCGAACCTGTTCCTCGCCGACGGCTCGGTCTGCCCGACGCAGGGCTCGGCCAACCCGGCCCTGACGATCATGGCGCTGGCCTCGCGGCTGGCCGAACGGATGGCGAGCGGGAAGATCCGCGCCGACGCCGGCGCCGCCGCCGATCGACGGTCGAAGGCGGGCGCCCGTGGCTGAGCAGCCGATCGATGTCGACGCCGCGTTCACGCCCCGCGTGCTGCGCGAGTACGCGCTGCTCGCCGACGGCGAACGAGGCGCGCTGATCGGGCCGGAGGGCGACGTGGCGTGGATGTGCGCGCCGCGCTGGGATTCCGACGCGGTCTTCTCGAATTTGGTTGGCGGCGACGGAATTTACGCGGTCACCCCGACCGACGTGCGGCACGTGTGGGGCGGCTACTACGAGCCGGGCAGCCTGATCTGGCGAAACCGCTGGATCACCCGCGACGCCATTGTGGAATGCCGCGAGGCGCTCGCCTTCCCCGGCGACCCCGATCGGGTGGTGCTGTTGCGCCGCCTCACCGGCTGCCGCGGCACGGCGCGATTGCGGGTGCTGCTGGCGCCGAGTGCCGGGTTCGGGCGGCACGGCCCCGGCCGGCCGAGCTTCGAGGACGGCATCTGGAGCGGACGGTCGGGACGGTTGCGCTGGCGGTGGTCGGGCGGTGCCGACGCTCGCCCCGTGAAATCGGCGGACGGACGCGGCGACCCGCTGATGTTCGAAATCACCATCGACGAGGGCCGGCACCACGACCTGGTGCTGGAGCTGTCCGAGCGCGCGCTGCCCGAGCGGCCGCCCGACCCCGACCTCACCTGGGTCGCCACCGCCGACTCCTGGCGGCGCACCGTGCCCGATCTGGACTGCAGCGTCGCACCCCGCGACGCGCGCCACTCTTACGTGGTACTGCGGGGGCTGACCAGCAGCACCGGCGGCATGGTGGCGGCCGCCACGATGAGCCTGCCCGAACGCGCGCACACCAACCAGAATTACGACTACCGCTACGCCTGGATCCGCGACCAGGTATACGCCGGACTCGCCGCCGCCGCCGTCGGCGCCACCGAGCTGCTCGACCAGGCGGTCCAGTTCGTCGGCGCCCGGCTGCTCGAGCACGGCCCACACCTCAAGCCGGCCTACACCGTCACCGGCGGCGCCGTGCCCAGCGAGGAAACCCTCGACCTGCCCGGCTACCCGGGCGGCTCCGACAAGCTCGGCAACTGGGTCAACCAGCAATTCCAGCTCGACGTCTTCGGCGAGGCGCTGCAGCTGCTGGCCAAAGCGGGCGCCGCCGATCGGCTCGACGCCGAGGGTTGGCGCGCCGCCCAGACCGCCATCGCCGCGATCGAAAAGCGTTGGCGCGAGCCGGACGCCGGCGTCTGGGAGATCGACGACGAGCGGTGGACGCAGTCTCGCCTGGCCTGTGTGGCCGGGCTGCGGACCATCGCAAAAGTGGCCGGCGCCGGCGCCGACGCCGCCGCCGCCACCACATTGGCCGACGCGATCCTCGCCGACACCGCGTCAAGCAGCCTGCATCCGCACGGCTACTGGCAACGCAGCCCGCGGCTGACCGGGGTCGACGCGTCGCTGCTGCTGCCGCCGGTGCGCGGCGCCGTGCCCGCCGACGACCCCCGCACCCGGGCCACGCTGGACGCCGTCCGCCGGGAACTCACGGACGACGGGTTCGTCTACCGCTTCCGGCACGACGACCGGGACCTGGGCGACGCCGAGGGCGCTTTTTTGCTCTGCGGCTTCATGATGGCGCTGGCCGAACACCAGATCGGCCATGCGCACTGCGCGATGCGCTGGTTCGAACGTAACCGCGCCGCGTGCGGCCCCCCGGGACTGTTTTGCGAGGAATACGACGTCAGGCAGCGGCAGCTGCGCGGCAACATGCCCCAAGCGTTCGCGCACGCCCTGCTGCTGGAATGCACGGCCACCCTGGCCGAGGACGCCATCCATCACGACTGAACGAGAGGAGATTCAGCGATGACACAGACTGTCGTGATCACCGGGGCGAGTGCCGGCATCGGCCGCGCCACCGCCCAGTTGTTCGGGAAGCGCGGCGCCAACGTCGCCCTGCTCGCCCGCGGCGCGGCGGGGCTGGAAGGCGCCGCCCGCGACGTCGAGGCCGGCGGGGGCAAGGCCCTGGCCATCCCGACCGACGTGGCCGACCACTCGGCCGTCGAGGCCGCCGCCGACGAGGCCGAGGCCGCGTTCGGGCCCATCGACACGTGGGTGAACGTCGCCTTCACGTCGGTGTTCGCGCCGTTCTGGGAGATATCCGCCGAGGAATTCAAGCGCGTGACCGAGGTGACCTACCTCGGCTACGTGCACGGCACCATGGCGGCGCTGGCGAGGATGCGCCCGCGCGACCGCGGCACCATCGTGCAGGTCGGGTCCGCGCTCAGCGAGCGGTCCATCCCGCTGCAGTCGGCCTACTGCGGCGCCAAGCACGCCACCAACGGCTTCACCGAATCGGTGCGCTGCGAGCTACTGCACGAGGGCTCGAACGTGCGGATCACCGTCGTCCAGATGCCCGCGGTCAACACCCCGCAGTTCTCCTGGGTGCTGTCCCGCCTGCCCCGCCACCCCCAGCCGGTGCCGCCGATCTACCAACCGGAGGTCGCCGCCCGCGGCGTCGTCTACGCCGCCGATCATCCCGGGCGCAAGCAGTATTGGGTCGGTGACAGCACCGCGGTCACCCTGCTCGCGCAGAAGTTCGTCGCGCCGTTGCTGGACCGCTACCTCGGTCGCACCGGATTCGACTCGCAGCAGACCGACGAGCGCGTGAACGGCCAACAGCCGCACAACCTGTGGCAGCCGGTCGATCAGGAGCCCGGCAGCGACCACGGCGCCCACGGCGAGTTCGACGACAAGTCGCACGCCCACAGCCCGGAGGTGTGGTTGTCCCAACATCCCGTCGCCGGCGGCGCCGGGATGTTGGGCATGGGTCTTGGTGCGCTGCTGGGGATGCGGTCCGCCCGCCGGCGCGCCCAATGATCGCCTGGGCGCGAATCGGCTACGGGATCGCGCTGCTGGCCGTCCCGAGCCCACTGCTGCGGCTGGTCACCAATCAGCCGGCGACCGAGCGGGAACGCGCGGTGACCCGGATCCTGGGGGCGCGGCTGCTGGCGCAGGCGGCGGCGACCGACGTCCGGCCGGACGCCGTGTCCGTGGCCCTGGGCGCCGAGGTGGACTTCATCCACGCCGTCACGATGCTCGCCTGGGCCGCGGTTGACCGGGGGTCGCGGCGCCTGACGCTGTTCAGCGCCGCGACCGCCGGCCTGTTCGCCGTCGCCGGCGCCGCGCAGGCAAGGCGGACGCCCAGGGTGGCGGACGCGCCGACCGGCGACGCGCTGGCCACCCTCGTCCGCCTTCGCCACCGCGTCGCCGAATCGGTGGCGCGGTACACCCTGCCCGGGTCCGTTCGCGCGGCACTGAAGATTTAGGAGGATCGCATGCTGGACGCCTGCATCGACGAGGTCACCGCGCAGGCATACGAGATCCCCACCGACGCACCGGAAGCCGACGGCACCTTCGCCTGGTCGTCGACCACGCTGGTCCTGGCCGAGGTGGTCGCGGGCGGCCGGCGCGGGCTCGGCTACACGTACGCCGCCGGCGCCTGCCGCGACGTGATCACCGGGCCGCTCGCCGGCGCGGTCAAGGGACACAGCGCCCTCGACATCACCGGCGCCTGGGAGGCCATGGTCCGGGCGATTCGCAACAGCGGGCGCCCCGGCCTGATCTCCTGCGCGATCTCGGCGGTCGACACCGCGCTGTGGGACCTCAAGGGAAAGCTCCTCGACCTGCCCGTGTGCCGGCTGCTCGGCGTGGCGCACCCCGAGGTGCCGATCTACGGCAGCGGCGGCTTCACCACCTACGACGAACACCAGACCCGCACCCAGCTGGAGCGCTGGGTCGACACCTGGAAGATCCCGCGGGTGAAGATCAAGATCGGCGAGTCGTCGGGCTCCGACGAGCGCCGCGACCTGGACCGAATCGCGCTGGCGCGCAAGGTGATCGGGCCCGACACCGAACTCTACGTCGACGCCAACGGCGGCTATGGCCGCAAGCAGGCGATCCGGGTCGCCCACGCCATGGCCGACCACGATGTCACCTGGTTGGAAGAACCCGTGTCATCCGACGACCTCGCCGGGCTGCACGAGGTGCGCGACCAGGTGACCCCGGACGTCACCGCCGGCGAATACGGCTACGACCTGACCTACTTCCGCCGGATGCTGGCCGCCGAAGCGGTCGACTGCCTGCAGATCGACGTCACCCGCTGCGGCGGCATCACCGACTGGCTGCGCGCCGCGTCCGTCGCCGCCGCGCACCACATCGACGTGTCCGGACACTGCGCCCCCAACCTGCACGCCCACGTCGCCGCCGCGATTCCCAACCTGCGGCACCTGGAGTACTTCCACGACCACCACCGCATCGAGCAGATGCTCTTCGACGGCGCCCTGCCCCCCGACGGCGGCGCGCTGCGGCCGGATCAGCACCGGCCCGGCCTGGGGCTGGAGTTCAAGCGCCGCGACGCCGAGCAGTACCGCGTGAGCTGAGCGGCCGGGCGCCGTGTCCGCATGCATGAAAGTGTCCGATAATGGGCACGGGAAACAGTGGACAATGGCAATTAACCGGTGTGGGCGAGGAAGGGGCGGCGCACGATGGCGGTGGACTTCGAAGACACAGCTGCGCGGCCCGGGCGGGCGGCGGCCGCTCCCGCCGCGCCGTCTGACGCGCTGATGTCCGACGTGGTCGAGGAACAGAATCTGGGCGCCGTCGACATGGTCCTGGGCCTCGGCGAGCCGCAGCGGGTCGGCAGGTTTCGGTTTTTCCTCGACGGCCAGCGCTGGGAGTGGTCGGACGCGGTCGCGCGCATGCACGGCTACGAGCCGGGGCAGGTCGAGCCCACCACGGAGCTGTTGCTGCAGCACAAGCACCCCGAGGACCGCGAGCGCGTCGCGGCCGTGCTGGACCACGTGCTCAAGGGAAAGCCGTTCAGCAGCCGCCACCGGATCATCGACACCGAGGGGCATACCCGCTGCGTCGTGGTCGCGGGCGACCGGATGGTCGACGACAGCGGCGCGCTGGCCGGCACGTCGGGCTTCTACGTCGACGTCACCGACTCGCTGCATACCGACATCACCAACGTCCTCGAGGCGGTGGCCGACGCCCGCGCCAAGATCGAGCAGGCGAAGGGGGTGCTCATGAGCGCGTACGGGATCTCGGCGGAGCGCGCGTTCGACCTACTGGTCTGGCGTTCCCAGGAGAGCAACCTCAAGGTGCGCGACCTCGCCGCCCGGTTCCTGGAAGCCATGGCCGGCAAGGCGTCGGCCGACACGCGCACCCACGTCGACCACGCGCTGTTGACCCTCGAATAACCCCGGGTGCACCGACGCTAAATGGGCGCCCCGGCCGGGGCTGCGGGTTGCGTCGAGTCGCGGAGCAACAGCCGCCAGACCATCGGGTACGCCGTGACGAAACCCAGGAGCATGCCGGCCCACATGACGAGCCAAAACGCGATCGACGTGTGGGCATACCCCAAAACGAAAGCCACGAGCATCATCGCGGCGCCCATGCCGAGATCGAATGCGAGCACGGCCAACACCGAAATCCAGACCGCCAGCCGCACCCGCCGGCCCGCCGACGCGACCTCGTCGGCCATGGACAACGCGCGATACTCGAAGGCCGCCAGCAGTGGCAACGCGAATGCCGCGATGAGCAAGATCATCGGCCACACGGCCCTGCCGCCGATGGTGAGTCCAAGGCGCATGACGATCGGTATGGCAACGAGGTGACCGATGAACGACGCGGCGCCGCCCGGAATGGTTTGGAGCATGGCTCGCACCGGTAGCCCCCACCTGGGCGCGAACCCGTGCCGCTGTTGCCATTTACGGGTGCCCGGTCGCCCCCAGCGGTAGTAGGCCCAGAGGGCCAGCGGGCCGGCGTAGACGGCGGTGATCGCCCAGACCAACTCCATCGGCCACATCGGCTGCCGGTACCCGCCCACAAAGACGTCGACGAGTATGGCGCCGGCCATCAGCACCCCGATGCCGGTCACGATCCAGCCCAGTAGCGTCACCCAAGCGGGTGCGACGGTGATATCCGGCATGTTCGCCATTCCGGTCATTGCTACGACGGAATGACCTGGCGTGCTGCTTAATTCGAGCATTGCTTCTCCTTGTGGTCCGTGTCGTGAAGGTGTGTGTCGTCAAGCCGCGACTCGGCGCCGCCGGTTCAGGCGGCGCCTTGCCGGGCGACCAACTTGTGGGCCAGGTCGGCAACCTCGTAGGCGCAGCCCCACGACAGGCTGACTCCCGCCCCGCCGTGGCCGTAGTTGTGCACGATCTGGGTGCCCGGCTGGGTTTCCAGCCGCACACCTCCGTGGCGGAAGGGCCGCAGGCCCACCCGTACCGGGTCGAGCGCATCCAGCTGGACGCCGCGCAGCGCCGGCAGGAAATCGGTGCAGCGGTCGAGTATCTGCCGCAGCGGCGGGTAGTTGTCCAGCATGAGGTCGGTGTCGTAGCGGCCCGGTTCCACGAGCCCGCCCAGGAGGAGCCGGTCGGCTCCGCGGGGCACGATGAAGATCATGTCCTGGGTGTCGGTGCTCGCGTCGTTGGCCACCGCGAGGGCCGCGGTCACGCGCGACATGTAGCTGCCGTCGTTGACGGCCCGCAGCAGGGCGCCGCGGTGCGGTTCCATGGTGGGGTCGTCCGCCAGCGTCGCGGCGCCGAGGCCGGCGCAGTTGACGATCACCTCGGCCCCGTACTCCGCGCGCAGTTGCTGCTCCTGCTCGACGAGCGTCCCGTCGACGCGGCGGCGGGTGACGGTGACGCCCGCCACCTGGGCTTGATGAGCCAGCCAAGCCAGATACCAGTCGGTGTCGATGGTGGGCGCCAGATAGGAGTAGGCGTCGACGACACCGGTGTCCGGGTTTACCCCGTGGGCCTCGATCAGGGCGGGGTCGTGCACGAATCCGGGTACATGCTCTTGAACCTCAAGCATTTTCGCGTGCTCGGCCGCATCTTCCTCGATGAGATGGGAGAAGTAGAACACCGAGGGTCGAAGGCTCACCCCGGTGCGCGGGTCGGCGGCGAGCTGCGCGAAGCGCAGATAGGAGCTCATCGCCCACCCGGTGGAGCGGGTCAGCACGGTGTCGTCGTGGTGGCGGCCGCACACCGACGGCGGCCATTCCCATAACGCACCGGCGACCGTCGATACCGTGTCGACGCCGAACCGATCGGCGACCACGGTTACCCGCCAGCCCCGGCGGGCCAGCACCACCGCGGCGGTCAATCCGTTGACTCCGGCTCCGATGACCAAGGCCCGTGGCCCCTCCGGCCGCGCGATGGCCGGCTCGTCGGGGCCGCCGAGAGGGTTAGGTCCAATGTGGGGTCGATATGCGGACAGGACAGAATTCATGAAGGTTCTCTTTTCTGCATCAAATGCCGCGGGTGCGCGGCAGCTCATCGGGACAGCGGCGACCCGCCGTGCGTCGATGCACACGACGTGGCGCTGACCGATCAGCGGCGCGAGATGCAGATCCGGGTCAGGACGCTTCGACCCGGACGAGGGACGACCACGCGACCCGCACGAGGCGGGCCCCGCGTCGGCGGCTGCGCCAGCGCGGGCCGCAGACCGACCGACGCCAGCGCCGCGATCGTGAAACCGGGAGCAAGTTGGCCCGTCGCCCACCGTGACTGCGCCACGGGCACGCAGTCCTGCGTCGCCGCCCGGCAACAGTCGGCGTCGACTCGGCCGGAGGCGAGCGGCTCGGCACGGAAATTGCCCACACTGACGGTCGACGCGGAGGGCGACCGAGAAGCCGTGGATCCCGTTTGCGCAAGGTGGCAACCGGCCGCGGCGCCGAGGAACCACACCAACGCCGCGACGACAATCAGGTGCCGCGGCCAACGCCGGGGATGGTTTCTCGCGGGTTGCATGGCAGCGTTCAGACTAGCACGACGTGGGGGGTATGCCGCGGAAGGCGCGCGGGATGCTGGGTACATCAGGGCGGTATTACACGCTAATCGCTTGCCTTAGAACATGATTCAGAGTCCATCCGTATGCGCGCCCGGGGCGGTAGTCAGCGCCTGCCATATTACCCGTAGCGGGTATGGGTTCCTATGACGGGCGCATCCGGCGGGGGCGGGCCGTCCGCCGCGCGGGTCGACGGCGCTTCTGGGGCGCCCCACGCGTACCGCGGCGTTTTCCGGCCCGCGTCGCCACCGCGCTAGGGTCGGCCCGGTGGCGCACCTACTGGGAGCCGAGGGCATCCGCCTGGAATATCCGACCCAGGTGGTCTTCGAGGCGGTCACGCTGGGGGTCGACGACGGCGCGCGGATCGGCATCGTCGGGCGCAACGGGGACGGCAAGTCCAGCCTGTTGGGCCTGCTGACCGGCCGGTTGCGACCCGACGCCGGCCGGGTCACGCGCCGTAGCGGATTGCGGGTCAGCGCGCTGAGCCAGGCCGACACCCTCGAACCGGGGCACACGGTGGGCTGGACGCTGGTCGGCGACCGGCCCGAGCACCAGTGGGCGGGCGACGCGCGGGTGCGCGACGTCGTCGGCGGCCTGGTGGCCGACATCGCCTGGGAAGCAACGATCGACACACTGTCCGGGGGGCAGCGCCGGCGGGTCCAACTGGCCCGGCTGCTGATCGGCGAGTGGGACGTGATCGCCCTCGACGAGCCCACCAACCACCTGGACATCGAGGGCATCACGTGGCTGGCCGGACACCTGCGGCAGCGCTGGGCGCGCAACACCGGTGGGCTGTTGCTGGTGACGCACGACCGCTGGTTCCTCGACGAGGTCGCGACCACGACGTGGGAGGTGCACGACGGGATCGTCGAGCCGTTCGAGGGCGGGTACGCCGCCTACGTGCTGCAGCGTGTCGAGCGCGACCGGGTCGCGTTCGCCGCCGAGGCCAAGCGGCAGAACCTGATGCGCAAGGAGCTGGCGTGGCTGCGCCGGGGCCCGCCGGCCCGTACCTCCAAGCCCAAGTTCCGGATCGAGGCCGCCAACCAACTGATCGCCGACGTGCCGCCGCTGCGCAACACGATCGAGCTGGCCAAGCTGGCGACCGCCCGACTCGGCAAAGACGTCATCGACCTGCTCGACGTGTCGGTCTCCTTCGGCGGCCGCGCGGTGCTGCGCGACGTCGAATGGCGGATCGCGCCGGGCGAACGCACCGGCATCGTCGGGGCCAACGGCGCCGGCAAGTCGACGCTGCTGGGCCTGATCGCCGGCACCGTCACGCCCGACACCGGGCGCGTCAAGCGCGGCAAGACGGTTCGGCTGGCGGTTCTGGACCAGCGCGGCGAGGAGCTGGACCCGCTCGCCGGCGACCGGATCGCCGACGTGCTGGGCCGGCTGCGCGGCGGCTACGAGGTCGACGGCCGCGAGGTGACCCCGGCCCAGCTGCTGGAGCGGCTGGGGTTCGGCCGCGGCCAGCTGTCGGCGCGGGTCGGCGACCTGTCCGGCGGTCAGCGGCGGCGGCTGCAGCTGATGCTCACGCTGTTGTCAGAACCGAACGTGCTGCTCCTCGACGAGCCCACCAACGACGTCGACACGGACATGCTGACCGCCGTCGAGGACCTGCTCGACTCGTGGCCGGGCACCCTGATCATCGTCTCGCACGACCGCTACCTGCTGGAGCGGGTCACCGACCAGCAGTACGCGATACTCGACGGCCGGCTGCGGCACCTGCCCGGCGGCGTCGACGAGTACCTGCGGCTGGCGGCGCATCGTCCGGTCGCTTCCCCGCGCCCGCGGGCCGAGCCGCCGGCTGCCGAGGCGATGTCCGGCTCGCAGCGGCGCACCGCCGAGAAGGAGCTGGCCGCCGTCGACCGTCAGCTCGCGCGGCTCGCCGACCGGATCGCGGCCAAACACCACGAGCTCGCCGAGCACGACCAGTCCGACCACGTCGGCCTGACCCGGCTGACCCGTGACCTGCGCGGCCTGGAAGACGAGGTCGCCGCGACGGAGCTCCGCTGGCTGGAGCTGTCGGAGCTGCTCGAATGAGCGGCTATCGGCCGGTGCGCTACCCGCCCGGCGAGGCGTTGCTGGCGCTGTACCGGTGGCGCGGGCCGGTAGTCAATTCCGGGGTCGGCCGCCGCGGCTACACCTACCTGCTGGGCCCCGAGGCGAACAAGTTCGTGTTCGCCAACGCCGACGCGTTCAGCTGGCGGGAGACGTTCGAGAACCTGGCCATCGTCGACGGCCCCACCGCGCTGATCGTCAGCGACGGCGACGACCACCGCCGCCGGCGCAGCGTCGTGGCGCCCGGCCTGCGGCACCGGCAGATCCATGACTACGTGCAGACGATGGTGGCGAGCATCGACGCCGTCATCGACGGATGGCGACCCGGGCAGCGGCTGGACATCTACCGGCAGTGCCGCTCGGCGGTGCGCCACAGCACCGCCGCGAGCCTGTTCGGCCCGCGCCTGGCCGCGCATTCGGACTTCCTCGGCGAGCAACTGCAGCCCCTGCTGGACATGACCCACCGGCTACCGCAGGTGATGCAGCTCGAGCGGCGCCTGAACTCCCCGGGGTGGCGCCGGGCGATGGCGGCGCGCCGGCGCATCGACGACCTGGTGGACGCGCAGATCGCCGCGGCCCGCGCGCAACCCCGGCCCGACGACCACATGCTGACGATGCTGATCGACGGCCGCGGCGACGAGGGTTATGCGCTGAGCGACAACGAGATTCGCGACGCAGTCATTTCGCTGATCACCGCCGGCTACGAGACCACCAGCGGCGCGCTGGCGTGGGCAATCCATACGCTGCTGTCGCTGCCCGTCGCGTGGGACGCCGCGGCCGAAGAGGTCCGCCGCGTGCTGGGCGACCGGCCGCCCGCCGCGGGCGACCTGGAGAAGCTGACCTACCTCAACGGCGTCGTGCAGGAGACGCTGAGGCTGTACCCGCCCGGCGTCATCTCCGCCCGCAAGGTGATGCGCGAGGTGAGTTTCGACGGTCACCGGATCCGGGCGGGGCGCCTGCTGATCTTCAGCCCGTACGTCACGCACCGGCTCCCCGAGCTGTGGCCGGAGCCGACCCAGTTCCGGCCGGCGCGCTGGGATCGGAGTTCCCCGGATTACCGCCGGCCCGCGCCGCACGAATTCATTCCGTTCAGTGGCGGTTTGCATCGCTGCATCGGTGCGGCCATGGCCACCACCGAGATGACCGTCATGCTCGCCCGGCTGGTCGCCAGGACCACCCTGCGGCTGCCCGCTCAGCGCATCCGCGCCCACAACCTGGCCGCGCTGTCCCCCAAGCCAGGCCTGACCGTCGACGTCGTCTCAGTGGGCTAGTGCCAGCGCAGTAGGACCAGCTCGGAACAGAATCCCGGACCCATCGCGAGCATCAGCCCGGGGCTGCCGCTCGGCGGCGGCTTGGCGATGGTGTCGCGCAGGATGTGCAGCACCGAGGCCGATGACAGGTTCGCGATTTCGCCCAGCGAGCGCCAGGTCAACTCCAGCGCATCGGGCCCGAGCTCGAGCGTTCTGGTGATGGCGTCGATGACCTTGGGACCGCCCGGGTGACTGACCCACGCGCCGATGTCGTCCGTGGTCAGCCCGTGCGTGGCGAGGAACCCTTTGACGTCGTCGGCCAGGTAGCGGTCGATGAACGTCGTCAGCTCCGGCGACAACACCAGCTGCAGCCCCGAGGAGTTGACGTTCCAGCCCATGATGTGCAGCGATTCGGGGTAGAGGCGGCTGCGCGAGTCGACGATGTCGGGCCCGCCGGCGCGCACCGCGGCGGCGCGGCGGTCACCGACGGCCACCACCGCGGCCGCGCCGTCACCGAAGAGCGCGCTACCGACCAGCCCCGACACGGTCGGCTTGACCGCCGGGTAGGTCAGCGAGCAAAGCTCGACCGAGACCAGCACCGCGACGCCGTCCGGATCGCCTTGCAAGTAGTCGTGCACCCGCGCCACCCCGGCGGCACCGGCCGCGCAGCCCAGGCCGAACAGCGGCATCCGGCGCACATCCGGCCGCAGGCCGAGCCGACCGGCGATCCGCGCGTCCAGCGACGGCACCGCGACCCCGGTGACGGTCGAGGTGGCGATCAGGTCGATGTCTTTGAGCTCCAGGCCGGCCTCCTCGAGGGCGCCCAGCAGCGCCTCGCAGCCGAGGTCGACGGCGGCTTCGATGAAGATCTCGTTGGCCTCGCCGAAGTCGGTCAGCGTGGCGTAGCGCTCCAACGGCAGGACGAAGTGGCGACTGTTGACCTTCGCCGCCGCGTGCAGCCGCCGGACGATCTCCTCGTGTTCCTTCAACCCGGGAAACTCGACGAATTGATCGGTGATCTCGCTCTGGCTGTACCGATGCGGCGGCAACGCTCCGAACACGCCCGCGATAACGCTCATGCCCCTACCTTGGTTAGGTCGTGATCAGAGAAAGTGATCACTTTCGTGCGCCGCCGAGAATCTAGCGCCAATGTGGAAGTTTAGGAGTTTTGCGGCAGCGCCGCAAAGTTGTTGCTATTCAACGTATGTCAAATTGCGTTATTTAACGCATGTTGAATTACCTTATCACGTACTGTTTTCGCTTTCCCCCGGTCTTTGTTTCCTTATTGAACGTCGTCCGCGTCGCCCGCATCCAACGCGAGCGCGATCAGCGCGTCGGGGCTCAAAGAATCGATGGCGTCTTCGGTGAGTGTGGATTGATCGCGCGAATTTTCCGGATCGCCCGCCAACGCCAATAGTTTGTCGAGCAATCCGGTTCTTCGAAGTTCATGAAGCGGAATCTTTTTCAGCGCCGACCAGATCTTTTCGTCATCCGACTTTTCGTGGTCACCGTGCAACAGCCCTTGCGCCAGGTGATCGGCCAACGCCGCCGGGTTGGGATAGTCGAAGACCAGGGTGCGCGACAGCGCCAGCCCCGTGTCGGCTTTGAGGCGGTTGCGCAATTCGACCCCGGTCAACGAATCAAACCCGAGGTCCTGGAAGGCGCGCTCGGCGTCGACGGCATCCAGGTCCGCGTGTCCCAGCACGGCCGCGGCGTGCCCGCACACCAGCGCGAGGAGCTCTTGGCGCTGCTCGTGGTCCGGCAATTGGCGCAGCCGCTCGGCCAGTTCGGCCGGGCGCGACGCCACCCGGGACGGCGAATCCGGGTGGGCGCCCAACCAGAACCGTTGGCGGGCAAAGCCATACGTCGGCAGCGGGACCCGCCGACCGCCGCGCAGGACGGCGCCCCAACGGACCGCCACGCCGGCGGCGAACAACCGGCCGGCCGCGGTGAGCAGAGATTCCACTTCCGGCCGGTCCCTGGCGAGCGTGGTCACCGACACCGGATGGTCGGTGGTCACCGAGTGCTCGACCGCGGCGCCGAGGCCGCCGCCCGGCCCGACTTCGACGAATACGTCGGCACCGCACGACTCGGCGGCTCGCACCCCGTCGGCGAAACGCACCGGACGGCGCACATGCTCCACCCAATAGCTCGCCGACCCATACCCCGTCCCGGCGAGCCGGCCGGACACGTTGGACACCAACGCAGTCCGCGGCTCGGCCGGTGACACGTCGGCCACCACCGCGGCGAAGTCGTCGATCATGGGCTCGATCAGTGGCGAGTGAAACGCGTGCGAGACCGTGAGCCGATGCACCCGCCTGCCCTGGCGCGCCAGGGTGTCTGCGACCGCCATGGCCGGAGCGTCCGCGCCCGAGATCACCACCGCGTCAGGGGCGTTGACCGCCGCGATCGCCAGCCCGTCGGTCAGCAACGGCGTCACGTCGGCCTCGCCGGCGGCGACCGCGATCATCACGCCGCCCGCCGGCAGCCCGGCCATCAGCCGGCCACGCGCCGCCACCAGTTTGGCCGCGTCGGCGAGCGACAACACCCCCGCCAGATGCGCCGCGGTGATTTCGCCCACCGAGTGGCCCAGCACGACATCCGCGACGACCCCCCAGTCGCGCAGCAATTCGGCTAGCGCGTGCTCGATCGCGAACAACGCCGGTTGCGCAAATTCGGTGTTGTCCAACAGCTTTGGGTCGCTTCCCCACATCACGTCGCGCAGCGGCAGCCGCAGGTGGTCGTCCAGCGCCGCCGCGGCCTCGTCGAAGGCCCGCGCAAACGCGGGAAACCGGCCATGCAGCTGCGCCCCCATCGCGAGGGACTGCGCGCCCTGCCCGGGGAACACGAACGCCGTCTTGCCCGGTGCGCGCGCCCGGCCCACCACCGCGCCGGGAGGGGCCTGGCCGGCGGCCAATACCGCCAATCCCGCTGCGAGCGCCGCCCGGTCCGCGCCCACCAGCACCGCCCGATGCTCGAACACCGAGCGCGTCGTCGCCAATGACCACGCCACGTCGCCGACGTCCGGCGCCGCTTCGGCGGTGACGTGGGTCAGCAGCCGGGCGGCCTGATTGGCCAGCGCCCGTTCCGAGCGGCCGGACAGCACCCATGCCGTCGGCGCGTTACCGCGTTCCCGCGCTTCGCCTTTCGGCTGCGCGGGGGCCTGCTCGACTACGACGTGCGCGTTGGTTCCGCCCATGCCGAACGACGACACGCCCGCGCGCCGCGGTTCCCCGTCTTCCGGCCAGGGGGTCAGTGTGGCGTTGACGCGCAGCCCGAGGCTCTCCGGATCGAATCCGGGTCGCGGTTCCGCATAGTTGAGAGTCGCCGGAATGGCCGCGTTTTCGATGGCCAACACGGTCTTGACCAAGCCCGCGATGCCGGCGGCGCCGCCGGCGTGGCCGATGTTGGTCTTCACCGATCCCAGGCCGAGCGGCCGGCGCCGGGGCCCGGCGAACACCACGCCGAGCGCGGTCGCCTCCACCGAGTCGCCGATTTCGGTTCCCGTGCCGTGTGCCTCGACGTACTGCAGCTGGCCGCCGTCGAGGCCGGCGGAACGCAACGCACGCCGGATGACGTCGACTTCGCCCGGCAGCGACGGCACCGTCTGGGCGGCGGCGCTGTGCCCGGCGTTGCCGACCGCGCTGCCCCGAATGACGGCGCGGATGTAGTCACCATCGTCGAGGGCTGCGCGCAACGGCTTCAGCAACACGAGGCCGCCACCCTCGCTGCGCACGTAGCCGTCGGCGCGCGCGTCGAATGCATAGGTGTGGCCCGAGGCCGACAGCGCGCCGAATTCCGTTTCCAGCGCGGATATTTCGTTGGCCAGGTTCAGGTGGACGCCGCCGGCCAGAGCCAGCGCGGACTCGCCGGTGCGGATGCTTTCGCAGGCGAGGTGCACCGCCACCAGCGACGACGATTGGCCGGAATCGACGGTCACACTCGGGCCGTGCAGCCCCAACGCGTACGAGACGCGGTTCGCGATCATCGCCCGGCTGACCCCGGCGAACGAGTGGTGGTCGATTTCCTGCGCGAGGGTCAGCACGCCGTAGTCGTCGTTCATCGCGCCCAGGTACACCGCGACCGGCTGTCCGCGCAGGGTTTCCGGTAGCACGAACGCGTCTTCGACGGCCTCCCACACCAGCTCCAGCGCGAGGCGCTGCCGGGGATCCATCGCGGCGGCCTCGCGCGGCGAGACGTTGAAGAAGTCAGCGTCGAACTCGGCGACGTCACCCGGCAGCGCCGTGGCTTCGGCGCCGTCGCGAATCAGCCGCCAGAAGTCGGCCGGGCCTCCGGCGCCGGGGAAGCGGCAGGCCAGCCCGATGACTGCGATGGCTGTCGGTGGCACGGATCAGGGCCCGACTTCTTCGTCCAGGATGGCGAACAGTTGGCTTTCGGTCGCCGTGTCGAGGTCGTCGCCGAGAAGCTCGGCGGGGTCCAGCTCCGGCTCCGGGGCGCTCACGGTGGAGAGCAGCGTGTGGATCCTGGCCGTCAGGCGGGCCTTGTCGTCGGCGCTCCAGCCCGGTTGGTCGATCAGCGCCTGCAGTTCGCGAGCGACGTCGTTGAAGCGGGCCATGCGGTCGGGCGGGTCGTTGGTGGGCGCCATGGCCAGTTGGGCGTCGAGGTGCTCGGCCAGCGCGGACGGGGTGGGGTAATCGAAGATCAGGGTGGGTGACAGGGTCAGCCCGGTCGCCGTCTTGAGGCGGTTCCGCAGCTCCACCGCGGTCAGCGAATCGAACCCGAGGTCGCCGAAGGCGCGCTGGGCGTCGACATCCGCGGTGGCGTGGCCGAGCACCGTTGCGGCGTTGCCGCACACCACATCGACGAGTTCGGAGTGCCGCTGCTCGGCGGTCAGCCCATGCAGTCGCGCCCGCAGGCCCGACACCGAGGCCGCCGTCGTGGCGTCGGCGATGACGCGCCGCGCCCGGCGGGTGGCCAACCCGCGCAGGATCGGCGGGACCATCGCGCCGTCGCCGCCCAGCGCCGCCGTGTCCAGGCGGGCCGCCACCACCAGCGGGCAGTCGGCCAGCAGCGCGTCGTCCAGGAGCTGCAACGCCTGTTGGCTGGACAAGGGCGCCAGTCCCACCCGGCTCATGCGGGCCCGGTCCGTGTCGCCGAGGTGTCGCGTCATGGCGCTGGCCTCTTCCCAGAGGCCCCACGCCACCGACAACCCGGCCAGCCCCTGCGCCCGCCGATAGGACGCGAGCCCGTCCAGGAAGCTGTTGGCCGCCGCATAGTTGCCCTGGCCCGGCGCGCCCACGATGCCGGCCATCGACGAAAACATCACGAACGCTGACAGATTCAATTCCGTGGTGAGCTCATGCAGATGCCAGGCACCGTCGACCTTGGCCCGCAACACCGTGTCCATCCGGTCGGGGGTCAGCGACGCGATCAACCCGTCGTCGATAACGCCCGCAACGTGGAAGACGCCGCGCAGCGGATAACGCGCCGGCACCCGCGCGAGCAATTCCGCCACCGCCTCGGGGTCGCCGACATCGCAGGCAATGAGTGACACCGATGCGCCGGCGTCCCGCAATTCTGCCGCCAGTTCCGCGGCGCCGTCGGCCCGCTCGCCGCCGCGGCTGACCAACATCAAATGGGGCACCCGGTACTTCGCGACCAGGTGGCGGGCCAGCGCGGAGCCGGCCATGCCGGTCCCGCCGGTGATCAACGCCGTGCCCGCGGCCAGTCCACCCGCGCCGTCCGGCAGGGTGAGCACCACCTTGCCGGTGTGGCGGGCCTGGCTCACGAACCGGTATGCCTCGGTGGCGTGCCGGACGTCAAACGCCTTGACCGGCAACGGCGTCAACGTGGCGGCGGCGAACAAGCTCATCAAGTCGCCCAGCATCGCCGCGATGCGGTCCGGTCCTGCCTCCATCAGATCGAACGCCCGATACCGCACACCGGGGTATTGCGCGGCGATGGCCGCCGCGTCGCGCAGGTCGGTCTTGCCCATCTCGATGAAGCGCCCGCCGGAGACCAGCAGCCGCAGCGACGCGTCGGTGAACTCGCCGGCCAGCGAGTTGAGCACCACGTCGACACCCGCCCCGCCGGTGGCGGCCAAAAACTTGCCCTCGAACTCCAGCGTCCGCGAATCGCCGATGTGGTCGTCGTCAAACCCCATGGCGCGCAACGTGTCCCACTTGCCCCGGCTGGCGGTGGCGAACACCTCCGCCCCCCAATGCCGCGCCAGCTGCACCGCCGCCATCCCGACCCCGCCCGCGGCGGCATGCACCAGCACCCGCTCGCCGCCCTTCAGCCCGGCCAGATCCGACAATCCGTACAGCGCGGTCAGGAACACCACCGGCACGCCCGCGGCCGCCACCAGCGACCACCCCGCCGGGACCCGCACCACCAGCCGCTCGTCCACCACCGCTTCCGAACCCGTCAGGCCGATGATTCCCGTCACGGCGTCGCCGACCGACAACCCGGTCACGCCCGGCCCGACCTCGGTGACGACCCCGGCGCCCTCGGCGCCCAAATCGGCGGCGCCGGGGTACATCCCCAACGCCACCAACACATCCCGGAAGTTCACCCCGGCCGCGGCCACCGCCACCCGCACCTGCCCGGCCGTCAGCTCGGCCCGCGCGCAGGGCTGCGCCGCCAGGTCCTCGAGCGTGCCGGCGTCGCCCGCGGCCAGCCGCCACTCCCCCGGCGGCAGCGCCAGGGCCGAACCTTCCGCCGGCGCCAGCCGGGCCCCATACGCCTCGCCGGCGCGCACCACCACTTGTGGTTCGCCACACGCGATCACGGTGTCGACGTCCACCGATCCGTCGGAATCCAGCAGTACCAGCCGGCCGGGGTGTTCCGCCTGCGCCGAACGGACCAGCCCCCACACCGCCGCGGCCGCCGGGTCCGTGACCTGCTCGCCGTCGAAGGCCACCGCCCCACGGGTCTGCACGACGAGCACGCCGGAGCCGTCACCGGCCAGCCAGGACTGCAACACGCCCAGCGCCTCGTGGGTGGCCGCGTACACCGACCCCGGCAGGCCGGCGCCATCCCGGGAGCCGGGCTCCCAGACCACCGCCGCTTCGGCAACACCGTTGGGCGGCAACGACACCGGCGACCACGTCGGCTGGAAGAGGGCCGCCCCGCCGGGACGGGCTGCGCCCGCCGACAGCTGCTCGGCCGACACCGGGCGCAGCACCAGCTCGCGCACCGACAAGACGGGCAGGCCCGCGGGATCGGCCAGCTCCAGCGACACCGCACCCGCGCCGACCGGGCCCAGGCGCACCCGGACCCGCGACGCCCCGGCCGCATGCAGGCACACGCCCTGCCAGGAAAACGGCAGCACCGCCCGGGCCTGCGCGTCGTCCATTCCCAGCGCGTGCAGGGCGGCGTCCAACAGGACGGGGTGTATTCCGTACCCGGCGACCGTCATCCCGGCGGCCTGCGGAACGGCGACTTCGGCGAAGATCTCCTCGCCGCGCCGCCACATGGCCCGCAGGCCGCGGAACGCCGGGCCATAGTCGTAGCCCAGTTCGGCCAGCCGGTCGTAGCCGCCGGCCGCGTCCACCGCCGTCGCGCCCGCCGGCGGCCACAGCGACAGGTCGGCGGCCGGCTCCGTCGAGCCCGCGCTCAACTCGCCCTCGGCGTGCAGTATCCAGTCCGAATTGGGCTGAACGTCCGACGAATACACGGACACCGCCCGCCGGCCGGCCTCTCCGGCGGCGCCCACCACCACCTGCACGCGCACCGTGCCGCGCGCCGGAAGGATCAGCGGAGCCGACAAGGTCAACTCCTCGACCACCGAACAGCCGACCTCGTCGCCGGCGCGCAACACCAGCTCGACGAACCCGGCGCCGGGAAACAGCACCATCCCGGCCACCGCGTGGTCGGCCAGCCACGGCTGGGCGGCGGTCGACATCCGGCCCGTCAGCACCACCCCGCCCGAATCGGGCCGCTCCACCACCGCGCCCAGCAACCCGTGCCCGGCCCCCGCCAGGCCTGAGGTGCTCACGCCGCCCGAACCGACCAGTTCGGCCGGCAGCCAATATCGGCGGCGCTGAAAGGCATACGTGGGCAACGGGACCCGTCGCGCGGCCAGGCCGTCATATGTCGCCGCCCAGTCGATGCCGACACCGCTGGCGTAGAGGCCGCCGGCGGCGCGCAGCGCGGATTCGGTCTCGGGGCGGTCTTTGGCGATCGTGATCACCGACGCGACCGGTTCGGCGCTCAGGGACTGCGACAGCGACGCCGTCAAGGCCGCGCCGGGGCCCACCTCGACGAAAACCCTCGCGCCGAGCGACTCGGCCAGCCGCAGCCCGTCGACGAAGCGCACCGGTTCGCGCACGTGCTCCAGCCAGTACGCGGCCGACCCGTACCCCGGCCCGGCCAGCTGCCCGGTCACGTTGGACACCAACTCAATCCGCGGCTCCCCGACCGAGATGCCGTCGAGCACCGCGGCGAAGTCGTCGATCATGGGATCCATCAGCGCCGAGTGGAACGCGTGCGAGACCGGCAGCCGGTGCACCCGCCGGCCCAGCGCCGTCAGGCGGTCCACCACCGCGTCCACCGCGCCCCGCTCGCCCGAAACCACCACCGCTTCCGGGCCGTTGACCGCCGCGATGCTCACCCCCTCGGTCAGCATGGGTGCGACCTCCGCCTCGGCGGCGGCGACCGCCACCATCGCCCCGCCGGCGGGCAACCGCGCCATCAACCGTCCCCGCGCCGCCACCACGCACGCCGCGTCGGCCAACGACAACACCCCGGCCACGTGCGCCGCGGCCAGCTCCCCCACCGAGTGGCCCATCACGACGTCGGGCAGCACACCCCAGGACCGCCACAACGCCGCCAGCGCGACCTCGATGGCGAACAGCGCCGGTTGCGCATACTCGGTGCTCTCCAACAACTCCGGGTCGTCGCCCCACATCACCTGGCGCAGCGGCAACCGCAGGTGGCCGTCCAACGCCTCGGTGGCCTCGTCGAAGGCCCGGGCGAATTCCGGAAAGCGCCCGTACAGTGCCGCGCCCATGCCCAACCACTGCGAGCCCTGGCCGGGGAACATGAAGACGGTCTTGCCCACCGATCGCGCGCCGCCCACCACCGCCGCCGCGCCGGGGTGCCCGGAAGCCAGCCCCGCCAATCCGTCCAGCAGGGCCGCACGGTCGCCGCCCACCAGCACGGCACGGTGCTCGAAGGACGACCGCGTGGTCGCCAGCGACCACCCGACGTCGACGACGTCCGCGCCCGGGTCTGCACCGACGTGCGCCGCGAGCCGGGCCGCCTGATCGGCGAGCGCCGCTTCCGACCGGGCCGACACCACCCACGGCACGACGGGATCGGCGCCGTCGCGGTGCGGCGCGGGGCTTTCCGGCTCGGTGGGCGGCTCCTCGATGATGACGTGCGCGTTGGTTCCGCTGATCCCGAACGACGAGACCCCCGCCCGCCGCGGCCCGTTCGCCGGCTCGGGCGTCCAGGGCCGCGGCTCGGTCAGCACCGACACCGCCCCCGCGGACCAATCCACGTGCGGCGAGGGCACGTCGACGTGCAAGGTCTGGGGCAGCAGCTCGTGGCGCATCGCCTGCACCATCTTGATCACCCCGGCCACCCCGGCGGCCGCCGACGTGTGCCCGATGTTGGATTTGATCGACCCCAACCACAACGGCCGGTCCGCGGGCCGATCCTGCCCGTAGGTCGCCAACAGCGCCTGGGCCTCGATCGGGTCGCCCAACACCGTTCCGGTGCCGTGGCCCTCGACCACGTCCACGTCGGCCGTCGTCAGCCCGGCGTCGGCCAGCGCCGCCCGGATCACCCGTTGCTGCGACGGCCCGTTGGGCGCGGTCAGGCCGTTGGAGGCGCCGTCCTGGTTGACCGCGGAGCCGCGCAGCAGCGCCAGCACCGGGTGCCCCAGCCGGCGCGCGTCGGACAACCGCTCCAGCACCAGCACCCCCGCACCCTCCGACCACGACGTGCCGTCGGCGGCGCCCGCGTAGACCTTGCAGCGGCCGTCGGGCGCCAGGGCCCGCTGCCTGCTGAACTCGACGAACGCGGCCGCCGTGGCCATGACGGTCACGCCGCCGGCCAGCGCGAGATCGCATTCGCCGGTGCGCAACGAGTGCGCCGCAAGGTGCATGGCGACCAGCGACGACGAGCACGCGGTATCGACCGACACCGCGGGGCCTTCCAGGCCCAGCACGTAGGACACCCGGCCCGACGCCACGCTCAGCGTGGACCCGGTCAGGCCATAGCCCTCGAGCTCGCCCTTGACCTCGCCGCCGTAGCCGGCGTGAATGACCCCGGCGAACACCCCGGTCGGTGAGCCGCGCAGCGCCAGCGGGTCAATGCCGGCCCGTTCCAACGCTTCCCAGGACACCTCGAGCATGAGTCGCTGCTGCGGGTCCATCGCCAGCGCCTCGCTGGGCCCGACGCCGAAGAATCCGGCATCGAAATCGCCGGCGTTCTGCAGGAAGCTGCCCTGACGCGTGTACATCTTGCCCTGCGCGTCGGGGTCGGGGTCGTACAACGCGTCGATCTCCCAGCCGCGATCGGTGGGGAAATCCGAGACCGCGTCGCGGCCGTCGGCCACCAGCTGCCACAGGGATTCCGGAGAATCCACCCCACCGGCGTAGCGGCACGCCATGCCGACCACCGCCACCGGCTCGGACAGCTTGCCTTCCAGCTCGGCCACCCGTCGCCGGGTCCGCCTGAGGTCTGCGGTCAGGCGCTTGAGGTAATCGACGTGCTTTTCGGTGCTCGGCGTAGTCATTTCAGCGGAAGTTCCTGGCTCATGGGCGGCCGAGTTCTTCGTCGAGGATCGCGAAGAGTTGGCTTTCGTCGGCGGCGTCGAGGTCGTCGTCGAGCTCGTCACGGTGGTCGGGGTCGGGCCGGTCGGCCGAAGCCGCTGTGGCAAGCAGGTTTTGGAGGCGAGCGCTCAGTCGCGCCTTGTCGTCCGGCTTGCAGTCGGGCGAGTCCAGCAGCGCCTGCAGCTCGCGGACGATGTCCTCGAAGCGGGACATCAGGGCGGGTGCGTCGGCGGTGGTGGCCAGTTCGGCGCCCAGGTGGGCGGCCAGGGTCGCGGGGGTGGGGTAGTCGAAGATCAGGGTGGGCGAAAGCGTCAGGCCGGCAGCGGTTTTGAGGCGGTTGCGCAGCTCGACGGCGGTCAGTGAGTCGAAGCCGAGGTCCTGGAAGGCGCGGTCGGCGGCGATGTCGGCGCCGCTCGGCAGCCCCAACACGGTCGCAGCGTTGCCGCGGACAAGGTCGACCAGCTCGCGCTGGCGCGCCTCGGGGCTCAGCCCGTGCAGGCGCGCCTTGAGGCCGGTCGTCGACGCGCTGTGACCGGGGTCGGTGACGACGCGGCGGGTGCGGCGGCCCGCCAGCTCCCGCAACAACGGAGGCAGCCCGGCGGCGTTGTCGGACAGGGCGGTTCGATCCACTCGGACGGCCACCACCACGGGGTGGTCGACGAGCATGGCGGTGTCGAAGGAGTCGAGTGCCTGCTCGGTGGACAGGGCCGCCAGCCCGATGCGGCTCATCCGGGCTTTGTCCCGATCGCCCAGGTGTGCTGTCATCGCCGACGCCTGTTCCCACAGCCCCCAGGCCAGCGACACGCCCGGAAGTCCGTGCGCACGCCGGTGCGCGATGAGGCCGTCCAGGAACGTGTTGGCCGCGGCGTAGTTGGCCTGTCCCGGGGTGCCCACGATCCCGGCCATCGACGAAAACACCACGAACGCCGCCAAGTCGCGATCCCGGGTCAGCTCATGCAGGTTCCAGGCGCCGTCGACCTTGGCCCGCAACACCGCGTCGACGCGGTCGGCGGTCAAGGAGGAGATCAACCCGTCGTCGAGCACCCCGGCGGCGTGGACGATCCCGCGCAGCGGGTAGTCCGCGGGCAGTTCGGCGAGCAGCCGCGCCACGGCGTCGCGGTCGGCCACGTCGCAGGCCACCACCGACACCCGGGCCCCGGCGCCTTCCAGCCGGCTCACCAGCTCAGGCACCCCGGCGGCGTCCGCGCCGGCGCGGCTGACCAGCACCACCTGGGCCACCCCGTAGCGCTCGACGAGGTGGCGGGCCAGCGCCGAACCGGCCATGCCGGTGCCGCCCGTGATCAGGACGCTGCCCCCGGCCAGCCCGCCACCGGATCCGGAAAGGGCGCCGCCGGGCCCGTCGGGGATGGTGAGGGCGACCTTGCCGATGTGGCGGGCGGAGCTGACGAAGCGATACGCCGCCGAGGCGCACCGGACGTCAAACGTCTTGAGCGGCAGCGGGTGTATCGCACCGTCGCGCAGCAGCCGGATCACCTCCGCCAGCATCGCGGCGGTGCGGTCGGCCCCGGCCTCCATCAGGTCGAACGACTGATAGGCCACGCCGGGGTATTGTTCGGCGACGGCCTGCGGATCGCGCGGGTCGGTCTTGCCCATCTCGATGAAGCGCCCGCCGGAGGCCAGCAGCCGCAACGACGCGTCGGTGAACTCGCCGGCCAGCGAGTTGAGCACCACATCGACTCCGGTCCCGCCGGTGGCGGCCATGAACTTGCCCTCGAACTCCAGCGTCCGTGAATCGCCGATGTGGTCGTCGTCGAAGCCCATGGCGCGCAACGTGTCCCATTTGCCGCGGCTGGCGGTCGCGAACACCTCCGCCCCCCAATGCCGCGCCAGCTGCACCGCGGCCATCCCCACCCCGCCGGTCGCGGTGTGCACCAGCACCCGCTCCCCGGCCTTCAGCCCGGCCAGATCCGACAGCCCGTAGAGCGCCGTCAGGAACACCACCGGGACGCCGGCCGCCGTGACCAACGACCATTCCGCGGGGACCCGGACTACCAGCCGCTCGTCCACCACGGCCTCGGAACCGACCACACCCAGCAATCCCATGACGGGGTCGCCGACGGCCAGCCCGGTCACGCCCGGCCCGACCTCGGTGACCACCCCGGCGCCCTCGGCCCCCAGCCGGCCGCCGCCGGGATACATGCCCAACGCCACCAACACATCCCGGAAGTTCACGCCGACCGCGGCCACCCCCACCCGCACCTGCCCGGCGGCGAGCTCCACCCGCGGGATCGGTCCCAGCACCAGGTCCTCCAGCGTGCCGGCGCTTCCCGCGTCCAACCGCCAGCCCCGGGACGGCAACGTCAGCACGGACTCCGCCGCGACCGGCGCCAGGCGCGCCGCATGGACCACACCGGCGCGAATGACCAATTGCGGCTCGCCGCAACCGATCGCCGCCGCCACGTCCACCGAGCCGTCGGAATCCACCAGCACCACCCGGCCGGGATGCTCGGATTGCGCCGACCGCACCAGCCCCCACACCGCCGCGCCGGCCAGATCCGAAACATCCTCGCCCGCAAGCGCGACGGCCCCACGGGTGAGCACCGCCAACACCCCGGAACCCTCGCCGGCCAACCAGGACTGCAGCACGCCCAACACCTCGGTGGCGGCCGCGTGTACCGAGCCCACCACGTCGGGTCCGGCGGCGGCCAGCTCCCAGATCGCGAGGCCTTCGCCAACATCGTTGTCGCCCAGGGCTATCGGAGACCACGCCACCTCCAGCAACCCCTCGGCCGGAGCGGCGGTCGCCGACAACTGCTGACGCGACACCGGCCGCATCACCAGTGACCGCACCGACAGCACCGGTAGTCCCGTCGCGTCGGCCAGCTCCAGCGACACCGCGTCCGCGCCGGCCGGAGCGATGCGAACCCGCGCCCGCGCGGCGCCGGCGGCGTGCAGCGACACGCCCTGCCAGGAGAACGGCAGCACCGTCTGGGCCTGCTCGTCGGCCAGCCCGAGCGCGTGCAACGCCGCGTCCAACAGGACCGGGTGCATCCCGAAGCCGCCGGCCTGGGCGCCGGCGTCCTGCGGAACCTCGACCTCGGCGAAAACTTCCTCGCCCCGCCGCCACATCGCCCGCAGGCCCCGGAAGGCCGGGCCGTACTGGTAGCCCCGCTGGGAAAGCCGCTCGTAGGCGCCGGCGACGTCCACCGGCGTGGCGCCGACGGGCGGCCACACCGACAGGTCCGAGTCCGGTGTCAGGGGCCGCTCGGTCAGCAGGCCCTGGGCATGGCGGACCCAGTCCGAACCCGATTGGGCGCCACGGGAGTACACCGACACCTCCCGGTGCCCGGAGTCGTCGGCGCCGCCGACCACCACCTGCACCTGCGCGGCGCCGGTCGCGGGCAGCACCAGCGGGGCGGACAGCGTCAGGTCTTCGATCGCCCCGCAGCCGACCTCGTCGCCGGCCCGGATGGCCAGCTCCACGAATGCCGCCCCCGGGAACAACACCGTGCCGGCCACCGCGTGCCCGGCCAGCCACGGCTGGGTCGCCACCGACAACCGGCCCGTCAGGACCACTCCGCCCGCGTCGGGCCGCTCCACCACCGCGCGCAAGAAACCGTGCTCGGCGCCCAGCACGCCCAGGCTGGCCGCGTCGCCCGAACCCGTCGACGCATCCGGGAGCCAAAACCGCCGCCGCGCAAACCCGTACGTCGGCAGGTCCACCCGCCGCCCACCGGCCAGCGCCGGCCGCCAGTCCACGCGCGCGCCGGCCACGTGCGCTTGGCCCACCGACAGCCAAAACCGTTGCAGGCCACCGTCGTCGCGACCCAGGGACGGAATGACGATCGCGTCGGCGACCTGGTCCGCCAGCGTCTGCTCGATGCCGGTGATCAACACCGGATGCGGGCTCGACTCGACGAAGACACGGAAGCCGGCGTCGCCCGCGCTGCGCACCGCCCGTTCGAATTGCACCGTCTGCCGGATGCTTTGGTACCAGTAGTCGGCGTCCAGCGCGGCGGTGTCCAGGACGGCACCGGTCGCGGTGGAGAAGAAGGCGACGGACGAGGAACGGGGCGCGATGCCGGCCAGCGCCTCGAGGAGCGGTTCGCGGATGACGTCGACCTGGGCGGAATGGGAGGCGTAGTCGACGTCGATCGTGCGGGCGCGAATCCCCTCGGCCTCACACCGTTGCACCAGCTCCGCCAGGGCGTACACGTCACCCGACACGGCCACCGACGAAACACCGTTGACGGCAGCGATATTCAGCCGATCGCCCCACGCGGCGACCAGCTCCCCGGCCCGCGCCGGCCCGCACGCGAGCGAAACCATGCCGCCCGCACCCGCGAGCCCCACCAGCAGCCGGCTGCGCAGCGCAACCACCCGGGCGGCATCTTCGAGCGACAGCGCGCCCGCCACGTAGGCCGCCGCGATCTCGCCCTGCGAATGCCCGATCACCGCGTCGGGCGCCACGCCCATCGAGCGCCACAGCTCGGCCAGCGACACCATGACCGCCCACAGCGCCGGCTGCACCACGTCGACCCGATCGAGCCCCGGGGCCCCCGGCGCACCGCGGATGACGTCGACCAGCGACCACTCCACGTGCTCGGCGAGCGCCTTCTCGCACCGGCGCAGCTGTTCGGCGAATACCGTTGAACTGTCGAGCAACTCGGCCCCCATGCCCGCCCACTGCGAGCCCTGCCCCGGGAACACGAACACCGTCTTGCCCCCCGGCCGCGCCCGCCCCGTCACCACGCCGGCGCCCGGCTCACCGGCGGCCAGGCTCGCCAACCCCGCCACCAACTCGTCGCGACCGGCACCCACCACGACCGCCCGATGCTCGAACAGCGATCGAGTCGCGGCCAGCGACCAGCCCACGTCGACCGCGCGCAGGGCGGGATCGGCTGCCACGTGCGCGAGCAGCCGGGCGGCCTGGTTGGCCAGCGCGTCGGCCGACCGCGCCGACAGCACCCACGGCGCCGCCGCGTCGTCGCCCGCCGACCCCGGCGCCTGGGCCTCCGGCGCCTGCTCCACAATGACGTGCGCGTTGGTGCCGCTGATCCCGAACGCCGACACCCCCCCGCGCCGCGGCCGGTCCTGCGCCGGCCAGGGCCGTGGCTCCGTCAACAACGACACCGCCCCGGCCGACCAGTCGACGTGCGGCGTCGGCGCGTCGACGTGCAGCGTCTTGGGCATCAACCCGTGCCGCATCGCCTGCACCAGCTTGATCACCCCGGCGGCGCCCGCCGCGGCCGATGTGTGCCCCATGTTCGATTTGATCGACCCGAGCCACAGCGGCCGGTCCGCCGGCCGGTCCTGGCCGTAGGTCGCCAGAAGCGCTTGGGCCTCAATGGGATCCCCCAGGGTGGTGCCCGTGCCGTGGCCCTCCACCAGGTCCACCTCGGCCGGGCTGAGCCGCGCGTTGGCCAGCGCCGCCCGGATCACCCGTTGCTGCGACGGCCCGTTGGGCGTCGCCAGCCCGTTCGAGGCCCCGTCCTGGTTCACCGCGGACCCGCGCAGCAGCGCCAGCACCGGATGCCCCAATCGGCGGGCATCGGCCAACCGCTCCAGCGCCAGCACGCCCACGCCTTCGGAGAACGCCGTGCCATCGGCGGCACCCGCGTACGCCTTGCACCGGCCGTCGGCGGACAGCGCTCGCTGCCTGCTGAATTCGATGAACATCGCCGGAGTGGCCATCACCGTCACGCCGCCGGCCAGCGCCAGATCGCACTCGCCCGATCGCAGCGACTGCGCCGCCAGGTGCAGCGCCACCAACGACGACGAGCACGCCGTGTCCACCGACACGGCCGGGCCCTCCAGGCCCAGCGCGTACGCCACCCGGCCCGAGGCCACGCTCAAGGTCGATCCGCGCAGCCCATAGCGTTCCAGGTCGCCGGGCACCCGGCCCTGGCCGCCGTAGGAGCCGTGAAACACCCCGGCGAACACGCCCGTCGGCGAGCCCCGCAACGCGACCGGATCAATCCCGGCCCGCTCCAACGCCTCCCAGGACACCTCCAGCAACAGCCGCTGCTGCGGATCCATCGCCAGCGCCTCGCTGGGCGCGATCCCGAAGAAGGCGGCGTCGAAATCCGCGACGTCGGCCAGGAACCCGCCGCACCGCGTGTACGACTTGCCCACCGCATCGGGATCCGGATCGAACAGATCGGCCAGCTCCCAGCCGCGATCGGCCGGAAACTCCGACACCACGTCGCGGCCCTCGGCCACCATCTGCCACAGGCCCTCGGGCGAATCCACCCCGCCCGGATAGCGGCAGGCCATGCCCACCACCGCCACCGGCTCGGTGGTCCCTTCCGCGATCAGGGTGAGATACTCGCGGTTCTCCCGCTTCAGCCGCTCGTTTTCCTTCAGTGATTTTCGGAGCGCAGCGACGAGCTCATCGTGGGTGCTGGTCATGCCACCCGGCCTCTCGTGTCACTCATCCGCACGGGGGTACGGCGGCGCGGCAGCGACGGCCGGGGCGGGCTCATCGCCCCCGCCGACGCGGCTTGCGCCTCTCCTGAACCCCCGAACAGACCCCCGACCACACTCTCGCCGCCCCACTGTCAGCACCTTGTGCAACGCCCCAACAGACCCCACCGGCAGAGTTTTACCGTACGACGAAAAGTTCACGAACACGACGAATCAGTGCCACCGAAGCAACACGAGTTCCGAACAGAATCCCGGACCCATCGCCAGCATCAGGCCCGGGCTTCCGCTGGGCGGCTTCTTGGCGATGGTGTCGCGCAGCACGTGCAGCACCGAGGCCGACGAGAGGTTGCCGATCTCGCCCAGCGAGCGCCAGGTCAGCTCGAGCGCCTCCGGCGGCAGCTCAAGGCTCGCGTTGATCGCCTCGATGACCTTGGGACCGCCGGGGTGGCTCACGAAGGCGCCGATGTCGGTGGTGCTCAGGCCGTGCGCGCCGAGGAACCCGCCGACGTCCTCGGCGATGTACTGCTCGACCACGGCGGCCACGTCCTTGGACAACACCAGCTCGAACCCGGCGCCGCCAACGTCATAGCCCATCGTGCGCAGCGAGTCCGGGTAGAGGTGGCTGCGGGAGTCGATGATGGCCGGGCCTCCCGCGGCGATCTCCTCGGCGCGCCGGTCACCGACGGCCACCACCGCCCCGGCCCCGTCGGCAAACAACGCGCTGCCGACCAGGCCGGCCAGCGACGGCTTGTATCCCGGGTAGGTCATCGAGCAGAGCTCGACCGAGACCAGGGCGGCCACCCCATCCACGGCGCCCCGCAGGTAGTCGTGCAGCCGCGCCACCCCGGCCGCCCCGGCGACGCAGCCCAGGCCGAACAGCGGCACCCGCCGCACGTCGTCGCGCAGCCCGAGCCGCCCGGCGATCCGGGCGTCCAGCGACGGAACCGCGATCCCGGTCACCGTCGTCGTGATGAGCACATCGAGGTCCTGGGGCCGCAGGCCCGCCTCGCCGAGGGCGCCCTCGAGCGCCTCACACCCGAGGTCGACGGCCTTGTCGATGAAGATCCGGTTGGCCCGGCCGAAGTCGGTCAGCGCGGGATATTGCTCCAGCGGCAGGACCAGGTGGCGGCCGTTGACCTTGGCGCTGGCGTGCAGCTGGCGGACGATGTCCTCGTAGTCCTCGAAACCGGGGATGCGCAGGAAGAAGTCGGTGAGCTCTCGCTGGGAATAGCGGTGCGGCGGCAGCGCACCGAAGACTCCGGCGATGACGCTCATTGGTCCCATCCCTTGGTGACGACGACATAGGCCGAGCCGTTCAACTCGATGCCATAAGTCTGGAAGTTTAGCCTTTTGAAAACCGCCGGGCATATGCCCAGGTCACTCAGCCGCGCAACCGGTCGCCGAGCTCCGCGCGCCTGGCCAGGACCGCCTCGAGCTGCTGGGCGACCCGGGTCGGCGCGGTGCCGCCCCGAGCGTCACGCGAGGCCACCGAGCCCTCGATGGTCAGCACCTCGCGGACCTGGGGCGTCAGCTCGGGACTGATCGCGGCCAGCTCGTCGTCGGTGAGCTCGTCGAGGCCGACGGCGCGGTTCTCGGCGGTCCGCACCGCCGCACCGGCGGCCTCGTGCGCGGACCGGAAGGGCACGCCCCGACGCACGAGCCACTCCGCGATGTCGGTGGCCAGCGTGTAGCCGGCCGGGGCCAGCGCGGCCATCCGCTCGACGTTGAACGTCAGGCTCGCCACCAGCCCCGCCATCGCCGGCAGCAGCAGCTCCAGCTGGGCCACCGCGTCGAAGACCGGCTCCTTGTCCTCCTGTAGGTCGCGGTTGTAGGCCAGCGGCTGCGCCTTGAGTGTCGCCAGCAGCCCGGCCAGGTTCCCGATCAGCCGCCCGGCCTTGCCGCGGGCCAGCTCGGCGATGTCGGGATTCTTCTTCTGCGGCATGATCGAGCTGCCCGTCGACCAGGAATCGTGCAGGGTGACGTAGCCGAACTCCGTCGAGCTCCACAGGATGATGTCCTCGGCCAGCCGCGAGAGGTCGACGCCGATCATGGCGAAGATGAACGCGGCCTCCGCGGCGAAATCTCGGGCCGAGGTCGCGTCGACGGAGTTCTCGGCGGCGGCGCGAAAGCCCAGTTCCGCGGCGATCGCGTCGGGATCCAGGCCTAGCGAGGATCCGGCGAGCGCCCCCGAGCCGTACGGGGACACCGCCGCGCGCTGGTCGAAGTCGACGATCCGGTCCACGTCGCGCAGCAACGGGTGGGCGTGCGCGAGCAGGTGCTGGGCCAGCAGGATCGGCTGCGCGGACTGCAGGTGGGTCTTGCCCGGCATGATGGCCGCCGGGTGGGCGGCCGCCTGGCCGGCCAGCGCGGCGACGACGTCGAGCGCCCCGGCCGCCACCCGCCGCACCGCGTCGCGCAGCCACATCCGGAACAGCGTGGCCACCTGGTCGTTGCGCGACCGCCCCGCCCGCAGCCGGCCGCCCAGGTCGGGCCCGACCCGGTCGATCAGCCCGCGCTCCAGCGCGGCGTGCACGTCCTCGTCGGTGACCAGCGGGGCGAAGCTGCCGTCGGCGACGTCGGCGGCGAGGCTGTCCAGGCCGGCCAGCAGCCCGTCGCGCTGCTCCTCGTTCAGCAGCCCGGCCCGGAACAGGATCACGGTGTGGGCGCGCGAGGCGACGAGGTCGTAGGGCGCCAACACCCAATCGAAGTGGGTGGACTTGCTCAGCGCGGCCAGCGCGTCGGACGGGCCTTCGGCGAACCGGCCGCCCCACAGCGAACCCTCGCGTGTGCTCACCTGCGCTCGCTCACGATGGCGCGAGCGTGCGCATTTGTACGCGAAATGCGGCGTGTCGCCGTGCAGACGCGCACGCTCGCGGTGATGTGAGGCGCCGTCACTGCTGGTCCCGGCGGGCGGCGATCTTCGACGACAGCCCGTGCACATAGACGAAGCCCTTGGCGGCCGACTGGTCGAAGCTGTCGCCCTCGTCGTAGGTGGCCAGGTTGAAGTCGTACAGGGATTCCGAGCTGCGCCGGCCGTTGACCGCGATGTGCCCGCCGTGCAACACCATTCGGATCTCGCCGGAGACGTGTTCCTGCGTCTTCGCGACGAAGCTCTCCAGCGCGACCTTCAGCGGCGAGTACCACAGCCCGTCATAGACCAACTCGGCCCAGCGCTGGTCGGTGTGCCGCTTGAACCGGCCCAGCTCGCGCTCCAGGGTGACGTGCTCGAGCTCGGTGTGGGCGGTGACGAGCACCATCGCCCCGGGCGCCTCGTAGATCTCGCGGCTCTTGATGCCGACCAGCCGGTCCTCGACGACGTCGAGGCGCCCGACGCCCTGCGCGCCGGCGCGGCGGTTGAGCTCCTCGATCGCCTGCAGCATCGACACCGCCTTGCCGTCGATGGACACCGGCACGCCGCGCTCGAACCCGACGATCACCTCGTCGGGCGGGCTCCAGTTCAGGGTGGGGTCCTCGGTGTAGGAGTACACGTCCTTGGTGGGGGCGTTCCAAAGGTGTTCCAGGAAGCCGGTTTCCACCGCGCGGCCCCACACGTTCTGGTCGATCGAGAACGGCGAGCGCTTGCTGACGTTGATCGGGATCGCGTTCTCCTCGGCGAAAGCGATGGCCTTCTCCCGCGTCCACGCGTAGTCGCGGACCGGCGCCAGCACCTGCAGATCCGGTGCCAGCGACGCAAAGCCGACCTCGAACCGCACCTGGTCGTTGCCCTTGCCGGTGCAGCCGTGCGCGACGATCGTGCCGCCGTGCTCCCGGGCGGCCGCCACGAGGTGCTTGACGATCAGCGGCCGGCTGATCGCCGACACCAGCGGATAGCGGTCCATGTACAACGCGTTGTTGAGGACGGTCGGCAGGCAGTAGCCCTCGGCGAACTCGTCGCGGGCGTCGACGACGACGGCCTCCACTGCGCCGCAGTCCAGGGCCCGCTGGCGCACGACCTCCATGTCCTCGCCGCCCTGCCCGAGGTCGATCGCGACGGCAACCACCTCGCGGCCGGTCTCCTTGCCGATCCAGCTGATGGCCACCGAGGTGTCCAGTCCCCCGGAATACGCCAGGATGACGCGCTCTGACATAGGTCTCCTTCGTTACTTCAGGCGTTCCAGGGTGGCGGCCAGTTCGGCGCCGGTCATCGGCTCCCGGGCCGCCACGAAGACGGTGTCGTCGCCGGCGATGGTGCCGACCACGTACGGTAACGCCGCGCGATCGATTGCGCTGGCCAAATAGTTGGCGCCGCCGGGGGGTGTGCGCAGCACCGCGAGGTTGGCGCTGGCGTCGGCGGACACCAGCAGCTCGCCCAGCAACCGGGACAACCGGGAGGTGCCCCCGGACACCCCGCGCACCGGGCTGCCGTCCTCCGGAACGATGTAGACCCCGACGCCGCCGTCGGCGCCGCGCAGCTTCACCGCGCCGAGCTCCTCGAGGTCCCGCGACAGGGTGGCCTGCGTGACGTCGATCCCCTCGTCGGCCAGCCGGGCCGCCAGCTCGCTCTGGCTGCTGATCGACGCCGACGCCAGGATCGCCACGATGCGGTCCTGGCGACCGGCCCGGGTGGTTTCCGAGGTGGCCTTCGAGCGCGTCATCGGGAGCGCTCCAGCAGCCACACCAGCAGCGCCTTCTGGGCGTGCAGCCGGTTTTCCGCCTCGTCCCACACCGCGCTGGCCGGGCCGTCCATCACCTCGTCGGTGATCTCGTCGCCGCGGTGGGCCGGAAGGCAGTGCAGCACAACGGCTTCCGGGTCGGCCAAGCCGAGGAGCCGGGCGTTGACCTGGAACGGCCGGAACGGCCCCACCCGGTCCAGCCCGTCGCCCTCCTGGCCCATCGACGTCCAGGTGTCGGTGACGAGGACGTCGGCGCCCTTCGCGGCCGCGTCGGCGTCGGCGGTCACGGTGACCGACGCGCAGGTGGCGTCGGCGCGCCGCCCGGCGGCGGCCACCACCGCCGGGTCCGGCGCGAAGCCGTCGGGCGCCGCGACGGTGACGTGGATGCCGGCGGTGACCCCGCCGAGGATCAGCGAGTGCGCCATGTTGTTGGCGCCGTCGCCGAAGTAGGACAACCGCAACCCTTTCAGCGACCCCTTGCGTTCGGCGACGGTCTGCAGGTCGGCCAGCACCTGGCAGGGGTGGAAGTCGTCGGAGAGCGCGTTGATGACGGGCACGGTCGCCGTCGCGGCCATCGCCTCGAGCCGGTCCTGCCCGAAGGTCCGCCAGACGATGGCCTCGACGTAACGGGACAACACCTGCGCGGTGTCGCCCAGCGTCTCGTCGCGCCCCATCTGGGTGCTGCGGGCGTCGACGACGACGGCGTGCCCGCCGAGCTGGGCGATGCCCATCTCGAACGAGAAGCGGGTGCGGGTCGAGTTCTTGTCGAAGATGACCGCGACGCCGCGCGGGCCCTCGAGCGGTCGGCGGCTGAACGGGTCCTTCTTGAGATCGGCTGCCAGCTCGAGGATTTCGGCCTGCTCTTGGGGCGACAGGTCGTCGTCGCGCAGGAAGTGGCGGGTCATGCCGTCACCCCGTCGAGGATGCCCGGCAGCGCTTCGATGAAGCCGTCGATCTGGGCTTGGGTGACGATCAGCGGCGGCGCCAACCGGATGACGTTCGGCGCGGCGGCGTTGACCAGGAACCCGGCGTCGCGCGCGGCCGCCTCGGCGTCCTTGGCGCGTTCGGCGGTCAGCACGATGCCCCACAGCAGTCCGCGGCCGCGGACGTGGTCGATCAGCGGGTGGCCCAGCGTTTCGATGCCATGGCGCACCGACTTGCCCAGCACCTCGGCGTGCCGGACCAAGCCCTCGGCCTGGATGGTGCGCAGCACCGCGAGCGCGGCCGCGGTGCAGATCGGATTGCCGCCGAAGGTGCTGCCGTGCAGGCCGGGGGTCAACAGCTCGGCGGCCGGACCGACGGCCAGGCACGCCCCGATGGGCAGCCCGCCGCCGAGGCCCTTGGCCATGGTCACCACGTCCGGGGTGATGCCGTCGTGCTGGTGGGCGAAAAAGGCTCCGGTGCGGCCCATTCCGGTCTGCACCTCGTCGAGCACCAGCAGCGCGCCGTGGCGCGCGGTGATGTCCCGCGCGGCGGCCAGGTAGCCCTCGGGCGGGACGACGACACCGCTCTCCCCCATCATCGGCTCGAGGAAGACCGCGGCGGTGGCGTCGTCGACCGCGGCGGCCAGCGCGTCGACGTCGCCGTACGGCACGTGGGTGACGTAACCCGGCAGCGGCTCGAACGGCGCCTGCTTGCTCGGCTGGCCCGTCAGCGCCAGCGCGCCCATCGTGCGGCCGTGAAACGCCTCCTGCGCCGCAACCAGTTTCGTGCGACCGGTCAGCCGCGACAGCTTGAACGCGACCTCGTTGGCCTCGGTGCCCGAGTTGCAGAAGAACACCCGCGCCTGCGCGTCGACCGCCAGCAGGGCGACCAGTTCCTCGGCCAGCGCGACGCCCGGCTCGGTGGCATACAGGTTGGAGGTGTGGCCCAGGGTTGCCAGCTGGTGGGTGACGGCCTCGATGACGGCCGGGTGGCGATGGCCGAGCACGTTGACCGCGATGCCGCCGAGCAGATCGATATACGTCTTACCGTCGACGTCGGTGACCAAGGCGCCGTCACCGCTGGCCAGCGCCAGCGGGGGGGTGCCGTAGTTGTTCATCATCACGGCTTCCCAGCGCTGGCGCATCTCGTCGCTGCGGGTCACGCCCTCACCACCTTGGTTCCGGTGCCCGCGTCGGTGAAAAGCTCGACCAACACACAGTGTTCGACCCTCCCGTCGATGATGTGCGCGCTGGGCACACCCGCCGTGACGACCCGCAGGCACGCCTCGACCTTGGGGATCATGCCCGCATCCAGCGTCGGCAGCAGTTGCGCCAGCGCGACGGTATCGATCTCGCTGACCAGCGAACCGCGGTCCGGCCAACTGGTGTACAGGCCCTCGACGTCGGTGAGCATCAGCAGCTTTTCGGCTCCCAGCGCCTCGGCCAGCGCCGCCGCGGCGGTGTCGGCGTTGATGTTGTGCACCACACCCTCCGCGTCGGGCGCGAGCGTCGATACCACCGGAATGCGCCGCGCCGCAATGAGATCCAGCACCGCGGCGGTGTTGACCTTGTCGACGTCGCCGACCAGGCCGATGTCGGTGGCCACGCCGTCGACGGTCACGCTGCGCCGCACGGCGGTGAACAGTTGCGCGTCCTCGCCGGTGATGCCGACGGCGTAGGGCCCGTGCGCGTTGATCAGGTTGACCAGTTCGCGGCCCACCTGACCGAACAGCACCATCCGTGCCACGTCGAGCACTTCCGGTGTGGTGACGCGGAATCCGCCCTTGAAGTCGCCCTCGATGCCGAGCCGCCGCAGCATCGCGGTGATCTGCGGCCCGCCGCCGTGCACGACCACGGGGTGAATGCCGCAGTTGCGCAGGAACGCCATGTCGGCGGCGAACGCGTGCCGCAGCGTGTCGTCGGTCATGGCGTTGCCGCCGTACTTGACGACGACGATCTTGCCGTGCAGCTGTTTGAGCCACGGTAGGGCTTCGGCCAGCACCTGGGCCTTGACCCCGGTGGGCAGCGCGTCGACGCGGAGGCTCATGAGCTGTAGGCCGAGTTCTCTTCGACGTAGCCGTGCGACAGGTCGGTGGTCCGGACGGCGGCGGAGGCGTCGCCGACCCGCAGGTCGACGGTGATGTCGATGTCGGCGCCCGACAGGTCCACCTGCCGCGCGCCGGGCGCCCCGACCCCGTCGATGCAGACCGCGGAACCGTTGAAGGACACCCGGATTCGACCGGGCTCGAGGGTGACCGGCGCCATGCCGACGGCGGCAAGCACCCGCCCCCAGTTGGGATCCGAGCCGAACACCGCGGTCTTGACCAGGCTGTCGCGGGCGATCGCCCGCGCGGCGGTCAGCGCGTCGTCCTCGGAGGCGGCCCCGGTGACGGTGACGGTGACGCGCTTGGTGACGCCCTCGGCGTCGGCCTGCAGCTGGGCACACAGGTCGTCGCAGACCCGCAGCACCGCCTCGTCGAGTTCGGCCTGGGACGGGGTGATCTCGCTGGCTCCCGACGCCATCAGCAGCACGGTGTCGTTGGTCGAGCAGCAGCCGTCGATGTCGAGCCGATCGAAGGTGCGTGCAGCGGCGCGGCGCAGCGCCCGGTCGAGCGCCGCTGCTTCCACGGCCGCGTCGGTGGTGAGCACGCACAGCATGGTGGCCAACGAGGGGGCGATCATGCCCGCGCCTTTGGCCATCCCGCCGAGCGTCCAGTTGTTGGGGTGGTGCAGCGCAACCTGTTTCGGCACGGTGTCGGTGGTCATGATGGCCTGGGCGGCTTCTTCCCCGCCCGACAGCCCCCCGGCCATCTCGTGCACGATTTCCCGCACCCCGGCGAGCACCTTGTCCATCGGCAAGCGGTCACCGATCAGGCCCGTGGAGCAGACGGCGACCTCGATGGCCCCCGTCTCCGTCCCCCAGTCGGACAGGGCGGCCGCAACGGCTTCCGCCGTGGCGTGCGTGTCCTGAAATCCGCCCGGCCCGGTGCAGGCGTTCGCGCCGCCGGAGTTGAGGACCACCGCGCGCAGCTGCCCGGTGGTCAGCACCTGCTGAGTCCACAGCACCGGCGCGGCCTTGACCTTATTGCGGGTGAGGACCCCGGCGGCCGCATAGTCGGGGCCTTCGTTGAAGACCAGGGCAAGGTCGGGGTTGCCCGACGCCTTGATGCCGGCGGCGATGCCGGCGGCCCGGAACCCTGCGGGCGCGGTGACGCCCTGTTCGCGCAGCAACCGCGCCTCGGCTGTGTGGGTCACGGCGCGACCCCGACCACCGAAAGGCCTTCGCCCTCCGGCCAACCCAGCGCCAGGTTCATCGACTGCACCGCCGCCCCGCCCGTGCCCTTGACCAGGTTGTCGATCGCGGCGATCGCCACGAAGGTCTCGGCCGCCTCGTCCACCGCCACGGCGACATGGGCCGCGTTGCTGCCGATCACCGCCCCGGTGCGGGGCAACTGCCCCTCGGGCATCAGGTAGACGAACGGCTCCGCGTCGTAAGCCTTTTCGTAGGCCGCGCGCAGCTGAGACAGCGGCGCCCGGGTGCGGGCGGTGCAGGTGGCCAGGATGCCGCGCGACGTCGGGATCAGCACCGGGGTGAATGACACCGTGACGTCGCGAGCCGTGACGGCGGCCAGCCCTTGCGCGATCTCGGGGGTGTGCCGGTGCGCGCCGGCGATGTTGTAGGCCCGCGCCGAGCCGATGACCTCCGAGCCGAGCAGGTCGACCTTGGCCGCGCGACCGGCCCCCGACGTGCCGCTGACCGCGACCACCGTGACCGCGGGCTCGATGAGGTCCTCGGCCATCGCGGGCGACAACGCCAGCAACGCCGCGGTCGGATAGCAACCCGGGACGGCGATCCGGCGCGCGCCCCGCAGCCGCTCGCGCGCGCCGGGCAGCTCCGGGAGGCCGTACGGCCAGCTGCCGGCGTAGGTCGTTCCGTAGAACCGCTCCCAGGCGGCGGCGTCGGAGAGCCGGAAGTCGGCCCCGCAGTCGATGATCAGGGTGTCCGGGCCGAGCTGTTCGGCCAGCGCGGCCGAATGCCCGTGCGGCAGGCCCAGGAACACCACGTCGTGGCTCGCGAGCACGGCGGGATCGGTGGGCTCAATCGTGCACTGAGCCAACGGGATCAGGTGCGGATGGTGCTCGCCGAGGGTGCTGCCGGCGCTGGCCGCGGCAGTCAGCGCCCCGATGGTCAGCCGCCCGTCGGCGCAGGCGGGATGCCCGAGCAGCAGACGGAGAATCTCACCACCCGCGTAGCCGGTGGCGCCGGCAACCGCCACCCTCAATACGTCGGCCATTCGGATGATTCTGCATGGTTATGCAGCAGTTTGCAAATCCATTCCGCTCCTGCTGGAGCGGCGTACGCCCAGGAGATCGTGTCGGGCAAAGGCTCCGCTTCGGGAGAGCGAGGGCCTACACGAATCTCCTGGGCGCCACCGGTCTATGCGGCGAAACTGATGCCCAGGCTGGCGTCCAGGGCGGCCTGCAGCGACAGCTCGAGATCGGTCAGTGCGGTGCTCAGCGAGCCGGCGAGCGAGACGCCCGTCTGCTCGAGTGCAGCGGTGGCACCCGCGAACCCGGTCGCGAGGTCCGAGCCGAGTCCGATCAAGCCGGGGGCGCCCACCGCGACGGTCGACGAGAAGCCGCCGCTCAGCGCGGAACCAACCTGCGCCGCGGTGTTCTCCCAGATCATCGCCAAGGCGTTACCAGTGCCGGCGAACCCGGACAGGCCCGCCGCCAGGCTCCCGCCCAGCATTTCACCGGCCCTCACCAGGCCCCCGAGGCCGCCGGTGAGGCCGCCCGCCAGGGATCCGGTCGCCTGCAGCAGGCCGTTCAGAGCGGCACCGAGGTTAGCCGACAGCGCCCCATTGATGGACAGTCCCAGGTTGGGAAGGGACAGCGTGGACAACGCGGCAGCGAGGTTAGCGGCGAGGCTCTCGCCGGTCTGGATCGCCGTGTTCAGGCCCGCCCCGAGTTCTGCGGCGAAGTTGGCCGCCAGCGTCTGACCGGTCTGGATAAACGCGTTGAGGTTGGTGCCCAGGTTCAGGCTTCCGGCCAACATCGCGTTCAGCGACGCACCCAACCCATTCAGCGACGCGCTAATCGAACCACCGATCCCGTTCAGCGCCGCGCTCAGGTTCACACCCAACGCACCGAGGTTAGGCAGCGTGAACGGAGGCAGGCCCGGGAAGGTGAACGGCGGCAGCGTCAACGCCCCGGACAACACCGCGTTGAGCGCCGCGGTGATGTCGGCCCCGATGTTGGGCAGCGTGATCGACGGCAGACCCGGCAACGGCGGCAACGTGAAGCTCGGCAACCCCGGCAACGACAAGTTGATCGGCGGCAGCGTCAACGCCCCGGA
>NZ_LZIS01000267.1 GCF_001667015.1 Mycobacterium sp. E3198
CGGCGGCGGTTCAGCGACCTCTGCCGCGGTGCCGGGCCTGCGTGAGCCGGCGGCGTCGCCGAGTGGTTCCGGGGTGTTGGCCGGCATGGGGCGAGCGCCGTCGATCGGTCGGTTGTCGGTGCCGTCGAGCTGGGCCGTGCCCGCGCCGACGGCCCGGTTGACGGCCGCGGCGTGGCCGGGCGCTCCGGTTGCTGCCGCGCCGCTAGCCGCCGAAGCAGGGCTGGGGCCCGGGATGATCGGCCCCGCCGGGCTCACGGCGGCGGCGGCCGGCGGAGGCGGCGCGGCGGGCAGCGGCTGGGCCGCGCAACGCAAGGGCGAGGCGGCGCAACGCGAAACCGCAGCCGCGCGGAGCGATGGCCTGGCCGGGGAGCGCGACGGCGCGGTCATGGCGCCATACGGCCACCGGCCGAGGGTGCTACCGCCGGTGGCCGGCGCGGCCGCTCCGCCGCACGTCGTGCCGGCGCCGGCGGTGTCGGCTCGTCAGGGTGCTGCGGGCGGCGAGGCCTTGGCTCAGGACGTGCGCGACGAACTCAATGCGCTGCGCAAGCAGATCGCGGACTTGGCCGTCGAGCGCGACGTGCTCGTGCGCTCGGCCGCCCTGTGGGCGCAGCAGGCGATGGAGCGGCCGGACCGCTAGGTCGCCTCGCTCGACTCCCAGGTCCACCCCGAGATCGCCGGGTCGTCCTCGCCGTGCTCGCGCGTGTAGACGCGCGCCGCCAGCCGGGCGTCGACCATGCGCTGCCGCAACACCGCGGCCTGGCTGGCCAGCCCGTCCACCCGGTCGATGACGTCCATGACGAGATGGAACCGGTCGAGGTCGTTCAGCATCACCATGTCGAACGGCGTCGTGGTGGTGCCGCGCTCCTTGAAGCCGCGCACGTGGATGTGCGGGTGGTTGGTGCGCCGATAGGTGAGCCGGTGGATCAGCCACGGATAGCCGTGATAGGCGAAGATCACCGGCTTGTCGCGGGTGAACAACGCGTCAAACTCCTTGTCCGGCAAGCCATGTGGATGCTCGGACTCCGGCTGCAGCCGCATCAGGTCGACGACGTTGACCACCCGGACGGCCAGCCCGGGCAGTTCGCGGCGCAGGATGTCGGCCGCCGCCAGCGTCTCCAGCGTCGGGATGTCCCCGGCGCAGGCCAGCACCACGTCGGGTTCGGCGCTGGCCGTGCTCGCCCACGGCCAGATGCCGAGTCCGCGCGCGCAGTGCGCGATCGCCTGGTCCATGTCGAGGTAGGCCAGCGCCGGCTGCTTGCCGGCGACGATGACGTTGACGTAGTTGCGGCTGCGCAGGCAGTGGTCGGCCACGGACAGCAAGGTGTTGCCGTCGGGCGGCAGGTACACCCGGGTCAGCTCGGCCCGCTTGTTGGCGACCAGGTCGATGAACCCGGGATCCTGGTGCGACGCGCCGTTGTGATCCTGGCGCCACACGTGGGAGGTCAGCAGGTAGTTCAGCGACGCGATCGGCCGCCGCCACGGCAGTTCGCGGCTGGTGGCCAGCCACTTCGCGTGCTGGTTGAGCATCGAGTCGACGATGTGCACGAACGCCTCGTAGCAGTTGAACAGGCCGTGCCGCCCCGTCAGCAGGTAGCCCTCCAGCCAGCCCTGGCACAGGTGCTCGGAGAGCACCTCCATCACCCGCCCGTCGGGCGCCAGGTGCTCATCGTCGGGCTCGATCTCCGACATCCACACCTTCGCGGTCGACCCGTACACGGCGTCGAGCCGGTTGGACGCGGTCTCGTCGGGACCCATCAGGCGGAACCGGTCGGGGTTGCGGGCGATCACGTCGCGCAGGAAGGCGCCCAGCACCCGGGTGGCCTCGTGCATCGAAGTGGCCGGGCGCGACACCGGCACGGCGTAGTCGCGGAAGTCGGGCAGGTCGAGGTCGTGCAGCAACAGGCCGCCGTTGGCGTGCGGGTTGGCGCTCATCCGGCGATTGCCGCGGGGCGCCAGCGCCCGCAGTTCGGGGCGCAGCGCGCCGCTGCCGTCGAACAACTCCTCGGGCCGGTAGCTGCGCAGCCATTCCTCCAGCTGCGCGCGGTGGGTGGGGTTGTCGTGGGTCTCGGCCAGCGGCACCTGGTGCGCGCGCCAGGTGCCCTCGACCTTCTTGCCGTCCACCACCTTGGGTCCGGTCCAGCCCTTGGGGGTGCGCAGCACGATCATCGGCCAGACGGGCCGCTCCACCCCGTTGCCGGCGCGCGCGGCGCGCTCGCCGGCGGCGATGTCGTCGAAGGCGTCGTCGAGCGCGGCGGCCAGTTGGCGGTGCACGTCGGCGGGGTCGTCGCCGGCGACCGTGATCGGCCGGTAGCCGTACCCGCGCAGCAGCGCCTCCAGCTCGGGGTGGGGGATGCGGGCCAGCACGGTCGGGTTGGCGATCTTGTAGCCGTTGAGCGCCAGGATGGGCAGCACCGCGCCGTCGGTGGCCGGGTTGAGGAACTTGTTCGAGTGCCAGCTCGCGGCCAGCGGGCCGGTCTCCGCCTCGCCGTCGCCGACCACGCAGGCCACCACCAGGTCCGGGTTGTCGAAGGCCGCGCCGTAGGCGTGCACGAGCGCGTAGCCCAGCTCGCCGCCCTCGTGGATCGACCCGGGGGTCTGGGCGGCCACGTGGCTGGGAATGCCGCCGGGAAAGGAGAACTGCCGGAACAACTTTCGCAGCCCTTCGGCGTCTTCCTCGATGCCGGTGTACACCTCGCTGTAGGTGCCCTCCAGGTACGCGTTGGCGACCAGCCCGGGGCCGCCGTGGCCGGGCCCGGTGACGTAGATGACGTTGGCGTCGCGATTGCGGATCACCCGGTTCAGGTGGGCGTAGACGAGATTGAGCCCGGGCGTGGTGCCCCAGTGCCCCAACAGCCGGGGTTTGACGTGGTCGGGCGACAGCGGTTCGGCCAGCAGCGGGTTGTCGAGCAGGTAGATCTGCCCGACCGAGAGGTAATTGGCGGCGCGCCAGTACGCGTTGATGAGGGCAAGCTCGTCGTCGGCCAGGGAAACGGTTGTCGGGGTTACGTCGGTTTCTGCGGTCACCCGCCCGATTGTCCGCGCCGCAAGTGAACGACGCCCGTCCTCTTCCCGACGGCTGCGATCCGACTACTCTTCGCCGCGGGCGCGCGCCTCGTAGGCCCGGCGCTTTTCGACGTCGACGTCGTCGGTGAAGACGTGGTCGCCCCCGAGCAGGCGGTTGAGCCCCTCGGCGAGCCGGCGCGGCCAGAATTTCTGCGACACCACCATCGCGCCCGCCGCCCTGGTGATCCGCACCCGCGGCTTCGGGTGGGCAACCAGGCCGACGATCGCGTCGGCGATCTCGGCCGGCTCGGCGTTGCGGAATCCCTTCATCCCGGGGGTGCCGGCGACGAGTTCGGTGTTGACGAACGTCGGCAACACCATCGAGAACTTCACGCCGGTCGAGTGGTACTCCAGCCGGGCCGAGTCGGTGAACCCGACCACCGCGTGCTTGCTGGCACAGTAGGTGGCCAGGCCGACGACGTTGAGCTCCCCGGCCAGCGAGGCGACGTTGATGACGTGGCCGCAGCCGCGGGGGACCATGCGCTGCGCCGCCAGCTTGCTGCCCAGGATCACGCCGTAGACGTTGATGTCCAGGATCCGGCGGGTGACCGCGTCCGGCTCGTCGACGACGCGGCCAACCGGCATGATGCCGGCGTTGTTGATCAGCACGTCGATCGGCCCGAGCTGCCGCTCGACCTCGTCCAGGAACTCGGCAAACGAATGCGCGTCGGTGACATCGAGCTTTCCGTAGACGTCCAGCCCGAGCGCGGCGCCCGACTCCTTCACCCGCACCTCGTCGATGTCGCCGATCGCGACCCGGGCGCCCAGGTTGTGCAGGGCGGTCGCGGTGGCCAGCCCGATGCCGCGCGCCCCGCCGGTGACCACGATGACCTTGCCTCGGACCTTCAGGCCGATCGACCTCGTATCTGCCACGGTCGGTCCTCCCAGAAAAGTTGACGGGTGTCAGGTTGGCGATGGGGTAAGCACAGCACTCGGCGCCGCGCCGCGCAAATGGCGCCGCCCAAGCCGATACTGCAACGGTGATCGAGGTGCGGGCGGCCGTCCCGGCGGACGCCGACGAGGTGGCCCGGCTGCAGGTGCGGTCGTGGCGGTCGGCCTACCGGGGCCTGATCGGCCAGGACTTCCTCAACGGGCTCGAGCCGAGTTTCTTCGCCGACCGCTACACCTTCGGCCGGGTGGGGCTGCGGATGCCGGCGACGTGGGTCGCGGTCGACGGGGCCGCGATCCTCGGCCTGGCGACCACGGGCCTGTGCCGCGACGGCGACCTGCCGAATTTCGGTGAGCTGATGGCGATTTACGTCGATCCGGCGCAGGTGCGCCACGGGATCGGGCGGCTGTTGATGGCCGCCGCCCGGGAGCGGCTGCGGGTGGTCGGTGTGGCCGGCGCCGTGTTGTGGGTGCTGGACGGCAACATCCCAGCCCGGCGATTCTATGAACGCGACGGATGGAACTTCGACGGAGCTTGCCGCGCAACGACTTTCGGAGGTTTAGCGGTGCGCCAGCTCCGCTATCGCTGCGCGCCCGTCTGATCGCCCACCTCGGCCAGCGTCAGCTGCCACGAGACCCCGAACCGGTCATTGACCCAGCCGAACTTGGGGCTGAAACCGTAGCCGTCAAGTGGCATGAGGACCTGGCCGCCTTGTCCCAGGGCCTCGTACAACCGCTCGATCTCATCGGCGGAGTCGCACTGCACATACAGAGACATCGACGGGGTGAAGGCGAAGTCGTGCGTCGCGGGGCTGTCGATACACATGAACTGCTGACCGGCCAGCGTGAACGTCGCATGCTGAACCGTTCCCTCGACGCCGGCCTCGTCGGGCCCGTACCGCGTCATCGACCGAATCTCCGAATCGGCGAACAGCGATGTGTAGAACCGCATCGCCTCTTCGGCCTTGCCTTCGAACATCAGGAAGGTGGTGATCTTGTGCATCGTTGTCATGGGACCCCCTCGGCGCCAAGCCTAGTGAAGGCTGAGCCACACCAGGCTGATGCCGCCGGCCAGGGCGCAGTAGACGGCGAACGGTGTCAGGGTCCGGGTCTGGAAGTACCGGGTGAGGAAGCGGACGGCGAGGTAGGCGGCGACGAACGAGGCGACGCTGCCGGCCAGGACCTGTCCGTGGATGCCGGCTCCGATCGGCCCGAACAGGTCGGGGATCTTGTAGACCCCGGCGGCCAGGATGATCGGCGTGGCCAGCAGGAAGGAAAACCGGGCGGCGTCCTCGTGCGACAGGCCGCGCCACAGCCCGGCCACCATGGCGATGCCGGAGCGGCTGATGCCGGGCAGCAGCGCCAGAATCTGGGAAGCCCCGATCAGCAGCCCGCGGCGCATCGGCAGTTGGGCCAGCCGGTTGTCGATGGCCGCACCGGCGTGGTCCTCGTGTTCTTCGTCGCCCGCCGGTGACAAGCGGCGGCGCAACACCTCGCCCGCGTAGAGGGCGATGCCGTTGAGCAACAGGAACGCCGCGGCGGGGATGGGCTTGCCCAGCGTGGTCCGAAACAGGTGCTCGAGGGCCACCCCGGCCAGCCCCACCGGGATGGTGGCGACCACGATCAGCCACGCGAGCCGCTCGTCGGGCGTTTGAATCCGCCGGTACCGCAGCGACGAGAAGAAGCCGGCCACGATGCGCAGCCAGTCACGCCAGAAAAACACCAGCAGGGCGGCGGCGGTGGCGACGTGCAGGCCGACGATGAACGCCAGGTAGGGCGATTCGGGGGTCGAGACGTTGAGATCGCGGGCCCACCCGCCGCCCACCAGCGCCGGCACCAAGACCGAGTGCCCCAGGCTGGAGACGGGAAACAGCTCGGTGACGCCCTGAAACGCGCCGACGATCACGGCCTCGACGTAGCTCAGGTGCGCGCTCATTGGGTGGGGTGCCTCCATCGGGAAATCGTCGACAAGAACTTCCGAGCGTAGCCGGTCGCGTTTCCCGCACGAACCGGCTTGGGCGGCTGGACATTTGGTCACCGGGCAATCGATCGCGGCCGGTCGCTGACCAGGCAGGTACGGTGGGCGGATGGCCGACCCGCTGCTCGACGGCGTGCGCGTCCTCGACCTGTCCAGCGGCGACGCCGACGCCGTGGCCCGGCTGTTCGCCGACCTGGGCGCCGACGTGCTGAAGGTGGAACCCCCCGGCGGCAACCTCGGCCGCGACGAATTGCCGACGCTGGCGGGCGCGAGCATCCCGTTCGCCGTGCACAACGCCAACAAGCGCAGCGCCGTGCTGGACCCGCTCGACGAGGACGACTGCTACCGGTTGCTCGGCCTCGCCGGCGAGGCCGACATCGTCGTGGACAACGGCCTGGACGGGCTGGCCGGCGCGTTCGGCGCGCCCGGCCCGGACTTGGCCGCCCGCTTCCCGCACCTGGTGGTGCTGTCGATCACCGACTTCGGTGCGACGGGCCCGCGGTCGTCGTGGCGCGCCACCGACGCGGTGTTGTACGCGATGTGCGGCTCGCTGTCGCGATCCGGCCCCACCACCGGCACCCCGGTGCTGCCGCCCGACGGTATCGCGTCCTCCACCGCCGCCGTGCAGGCGGCGTGGGCCGCGCTGGTCGCCTACTACAACCGATTACGTTGCGGCACAGGAGATTACATCGACTTCTCGCGGTTCGACGCCGTCGTGATGGCGCTCGACCCGGCGTTCGGTGCGCACGGGCAGGCCGCCGCCGGCGTCCGCGGCGCCGGGCGGTGGCGGGGACGGCCGAAAAACCAGGACGCGTATCCGATCCTGCCGTGCAAGGACGGCTACGTCCGGCTGTGCGTCATGGCGCCGCGGCAGTGGCGCGGGCTGCGGCGCTGGCTGGGCGAGCCCGCAGACTTCCAAGACCCCAGCTACGACGCGCTCGGCGCCCGCTTCGCGGCGTGGCCCGAGATCAGCATGCTGGTGCAAACCCTGTTCGCCGAGCAGACCATGAAGGATCTGGTGGCCGCCGGACAGGCGCACGGGGTGCCGATCGCCGCGGTGCTGCCGCCGTCGTGGGTGCTGGGCTCCGAACACTTCCAGGCCGTGGGCGCGATCAGCGAGGCGGAACTGATCCCGGGCGTGCGCACCAGCGTCCCCACCGGCTATTTCGTCGTCGACGGCCAGCGCTCGGGCTTTCGGGCGCCGGCCCCCACCGCGGGCGCGGACGACCCGTACTGGCGTGGCGCTCCGGTGGTGGTGCCGGCCCCGTCGGGCAGGGTCGGCGAGCAGCCGCTGGCGGGGCTGCGGATTCTCGACCTCGGCATCATCGTCGCCGGCGGCGAGCTGGGCCGGCTGTTCGGCGCCCTGGGCGCCGAGGTCATCAAGGTCGAAAGCGCCGACTACCCCGACGGGCTGCGTCAGGCCCGCGCCGGTGACACCATGAGCGAGTCGTTCGCGTGGACCCACCGCAATCAGCTCGGGCTCGGCCTGGACCTGCGCAGCGAGCCCGGCAAGGACGTGTTCGGCCGGCTGGTCGCGGAGGCTGATGCGGTGTTCGCCAACTTCAAGCCGGGAACCCTTACCGCCCTTGGGTTTCCGTACGACTCGCTGCGGCGGTTCAACCCTCGGATCGTGCTGGCCGGCAGCAGCGCTTTCGGCGACACCGGGCCGTGGAGCGACCGCCTGGGCTACGGTCCGCTGGTGCGCGCGGCCACCGGCGTCACCCGGCTGTGGACGTCCGACGATCCGGACGAGGGCGGCGACGGCGGCGCCGCCGCGCGGCATTCCTTCTACGACGCGACGACGATCTTCCCCGATCACGTGGTCGGGCGGGTGACCGCGATCGCGGCGCTGGCCGCGTTGATCCGGCGCAATCGGACCGGCGACGGGGGCCACGTGCACATCTCGCAGGCCGAGGTCGTGGTCAATCAGCTCGACACCCTCTACGTCGCCGAGGCCGCGCGGGCCGCTGGCATCGGCCCGCTACGCGACGACACCACCCTGCACGCGGTGTGTCCGTGCGCCGGCGACGACGAATGGTGCGTCATCTCGATCGGCTCCGACGACGAATGGCGCCGCGTGGCAACCCTTTTCGATCACCCACAGTGGGCGGACGACCCTCGTTTCGCCACCGGCGAGTCGCGCCTGGCCAACCGGCGCGAGCTGGTGGAGCTGGTGGCGGCCCTGACCCGCACCCGCACCCCGGTGCGCGTCGCCGAGCTGCTGCAGTCGGCCGGGGTTGCGGCCGGGCCGATGAACCGCCCGCCCGACATCCTGGAGGACCCCCAGCTGATCCAGCGAAAACTGTTCAGCGACATGGTGCATCCGCTCGTCGAGCGGCCGCTGCCGGCGGAGACGGGCCCGGCGCCGTTTCAGCACATTCCGCCCGCCCCGCAACGCCCGGCACCCCTGCCCGGTCAGGACACCCGGGAGATCTGCCGAGACGTGCTCGGCATGAGCGCCGCTGAGACGCAGCGGCTGATCGACGAGGGCGCGCTGTTCGCGAGCGGCTAGTGCCCGGCATCGGGCCAATCAATAGCCACGCTAAATTCGTCGTATGACCGTCGACCCCAACACACCGGTGTTGATCGGCTACGGCCAGGTCAACCACCGGGGCGACATCGACCCGGCGACGCGGTCGGTCGAACCGGTCGACCTGATGGCCGCGGCGGCCCGCGAGGCCGCGGACCCCCGGGTGCTCGAGGCCGTGGATTCCGTCCGCGTGGTGAACGTGCTGTCGGCCCACTACCGCGATCCCGGGCTGCTGCTCGGCGGGCGGATCGGCGCCAAGGACTTCGCCACGCTGTACAGCCCCGTGGGCGGCAACGTGCCGCAGTCGCTGGTCAACCAGGCCTGCCTGGACATTCAGCGGGGCCGGGCCGGCGTCGTGCTGCTGGCCGGCGCCGAAACCTGGCGCACCCGCAGGGGGCTGCGGGCCCGGGGCGGCAGGCTCGAGTGGACCGTGCAGGACGAGTCGGTGCCGATGGCCCCGGTCAGCGGTGACGACGTCCCGATGGCCGGCGAGGCGGAGATCAGGATCGGGCTCGACCGGCCGGCCTACGTCTACCCGCTGTTCGAGCAGGCGCTGCGCATCGCGGGCGGCGAGTCGATCGCGGACCACCTCGAGCGCATCGGCGAGCTGTGGGCGCGGTTCAACGCCGTCGCGGTCGGCAACCCGCACGCCTGGATTCGCAAACCGGTGACGGCCGGCGAAATCCGGCGGCCCGGACCGCAGAACCGGATGATCAGCTGGCCCTACACGAAGCTGATGAACTCCAACAACATGGTCGACCAAGGCGCCGCGCTGGTCCTGACCTCGGTTGAGCACGCCAAGCGGCTGCACATCCCCGCCGAGCGGTGGGTTTTCCCCCACGCGGGCACCGACGCCCACGACACCCCGGCCATCGCCGAGCGGGACGAGCTGCACCGCTCCGCGGCCATCCGGATCGCCGGGGCGCGGGCGGTGGAGCTGGCCGGCCTCGGCGTCGACGACGTCGACTACGTCGACCTGTATTCGTGCTTTCCCTCCGCCGTTCAGATCGCGGCGACCGAACTGGGACTGAGCGTCGACGACCCCGCCCGCCCGCTCACCGTGACCGGCGGGCTGACGTTCGCCGGCGGCCCGTGGAGCAACTACGTGATGCATTCCATCGCCACCGCGGCCGAGTTGCTCGTCGCCAATCCCGGCCGCCGTGCCCTCCTCAGCGCCAACGGCGGCTACCTCACCAAACACAGCTTCGGCGTGTACGGCACCGAGCCACCGGCCCGATTCCGTTGGGAGGACACCCAACCGGCGGTCGACCGCGAGCCCACCCGCAAGGGGCTGGTCGAGTGGGAGGGCGTCGGGACCGTCGAAGCGTGGACGACGCCGTTCGACCGCGACGGAAAACCCGAGAAGGCCTTCCTCGCGGTGCGCACGCCCGACGGGTCGCGCACCCTGGCGGTCATCACCGACCCCGCCGCCGCCGAAGCGACCGTGCGCGAAGATATCGGGGGCGCCAAAGTTGCCGTCACGGCGGACGGCGCGGCGACGCTGCAGTAGCGGTCGGGAAGATCATCGCAGGCCAGTGCGCTGTTACCGGGTAACGGTCGCGCAAGTGCCAGGGACTTGCCTATTGTCGAGACGGACGTTGGGGGAGGTGGACCCAGGTGCAGATCCTGGTTACCGACGCCACCGGCGCAGTCGGGCGGCTGGTCGCACGGCAGTTGCTGGCTGCTGGGCACACGGTCACCGGGATCGCCGAGCGCCCCCACCCCTACCTGGACCCCGGTGTCGAGTTGGTGCGCGCACCGCTGCGCCACCCCGTCCTGCGAGAGCTGGCCGACGAGGCCGACGCGGTGGTCCACCTGGCTCCCGTCGACACCAGCGCACCGGGCGGCGCGGACATCGACGGCATCGCGCACGTCACCGACGCCGCCGCCCGCGCGGGTGCCCGGCTGCTGTTCGTGTCGCAGGCCGCGGGCAGGCCCGAGCTGTATCGGCCGGCCGAGGAGCTGGTGTCCACCAGCTGGGCGCCCAGCCTGGTCGTCCGCGCCGCGCCGCCGGTCGGCCGGCAGCTCGACTGGATGGTGTGCCGCACCGTGGCCACGCTGCTGCGCGCCAAGGCGTCCACCCAGCCGGTGCGGGTCCTGCACCTCGACGACCTGGTGCGCTTCCTGGTCTCGTCGGTGAACACCGACCGCACCGGCGTGGTGGATCTAGCCACCCCGGACACCACCAACGTGGTCACCGCGTGGCGGCTGCTGCGGTCCGCTGACCCCCGCGCGCGGCTGCATGGGGTCCGCGGCTGGCCGCTGTTGACCCCGGCGATGGATATCGCCGCGGTGCAAGAGGATTGGGGTTTCGAATTCGGCTGGCATGCGCTCGATGCGATCGCCGACACCGCCCGTGGACTCGTCGGGCGCCGGCTGCACCCCGCGGGCGCCGTCAGCCACGACCGCCAGCTGGCCCTCCCCGTGGAGGTCTTCCCGCGGCCCCGGCCGTCCGACGACCTGCACAGCGCGGCCCCCGACGGCATGGAGGGGGAGTTCGACGACCGGATCGACCCGCGGTTCCCGGTCTTCAGTGCGGCCAGGCTCGCCGAGGCGCTGCCCGGGCCGCTGACCCCGATGACGCTTGACGTCCAGCTGAGCGGTCTGCGCGCGGCCGGCCGGGTCATGGGTCACGTGCTCGCCCTGGGCGGCGTCGTCGACGACGAGTGGGGCAGCAGGGCCATCGCGGTCTTCGGTCACCGCGCCTACGTCGGGGTGTCGGCCAACGTGGTGGCCGCCGCGCAGCTGCCCGGCTGGGACCAGGACGCGGTCACCCGCCACGCCCTGGTCGACCAGCCGCAGGTGGGCGACGTTCTGCCGTTCGGGGAGCCGAGGCTCGCGGAGGGAGCGCTCGGGTCGATGGCCAAAGCCCTGGTCACGGCGCGGTCGCTGACCCTGATGCGACGGCTGGGGCCCGACACCCGGGCCTACAGCGCGGCCGCCGAGGTGGAGCACCTCGACGCCGCGCAGCTGGCCGCGCTGCCCGACGCGGCGCTGGAGGTCCGGGCGGGGTTGCTGCGCGACCGCATCCACCAGGGCTGGATCCTGACGGCGCTGTGGCTGATCGACTCCGGAGTCACCGCCGCGGCGCTGGACCACACCCGGGCCGCGTCGCGGGTCTCGGGGCTCGGCGCGATCGTGGACAGCACCCGCGTCGCCGCCGAAACCGCCGAGCTGGCGGCCGCGCTGCGCGGTGACCCGCCGCTGCGGGCGCTGGCCGCCGAAGGCAACGTCGGCAGCATCCGCGCGTTGTCAGCCGACGCCGCCGGCGCTCTCGATGCCGCCGTCGCCCGGATCGGGCACCGCGGGCCCGGTGAAGCCGAGCTCGCCGGCCGGGTATTCAGTGACGATCCGTCGATGTTGCTGATGGCGGCCGCCGAAGTGGCCGAAGCCGCCGCCACCACGCCGACCGAGCCGGCCGCGCCGAGGACGCTGGCCCGCCGGATGGCCGCCAATGCCCGCGAGTCGCGAGAGCTGGCCCACGACGGCACCATGCGGTTCACCCACGAACTGCGGATGACCTTGCGGGAGTTGGGGTCTCGCCGGGTCGCGGCGGATCTGTTCGACGCCGTCGACGATGTCTACTACCTGACCTGCGACGAACTGGTCGCCGTGCCGGCCGACGCCCGGTTGCGGATCAAGCGCCGCCGCGCCGAACGGGACCGCCTGCACGCCCAGCGGCCGCCCGACGTCATCGACGGGGCGTGGACCCCGGTCGACCCGATCGGCGGTGCCTGATCCGGATCAGCCCAAGATCCCGCGCAGATACAGCGCGTTGCGCACCGCATGGCCGCCGAGGTCGTTGTTGAAGTACATCCACACGTCCCTGCCGTCGCCATCCCATTCGGTGATCCGGTCGGCCCAGTGGCGCAGCTGGGCGTCCGAGTAGCAGCCGGCATAGATCGCGTCCTGATCCGGGCCGTGCATCCGGACGTAGACCAGATCGGCGGTGGCCCGCGGCACGCACGCCAGGCCGGCGCCGCTCATCACCACGTAGGCGGCGCGGCGCCGCCCCAGCAACTCGTAGACGGCGGGGTCGTTCCAGGACGGATGCCGCAGCTCGACGGCGACCCGGATCGACGCCGGCACGAGCGCCAGGAAGCCGTCCAGGCGCGCGTCGTCGCGCTGTTGCTCGGGGTGCAATTGGACCAGCAACACCCCACTGCGGTCACCCAGCAACTGCCAACAGCGTTCGAACCGCTCGATCCAGGGCTCGGGGGAGGACAGGCGGCGGTAGTGCGTCAGCCCCCGATGCGCCTTGACCGACATCTTGAACCCGCCGGGGAGCTGGGCGCGCCACCCGGCGAAGGTCGATTCCTTGGGCCATCGATAGAAGCTGGCGTTCAGCTCGACGGTGTCGAAAACCTCGATGTAGCGGGCCAATCGGCGCGCGGACGGCAGGCCGGGCGGGTAGAGCACATCCGCCCAATGGTTATAGGACCATCCCGAGGTGCCGATCCGAACGGTCAAGCGGCCACCCGCCGACGCACGTCGTCGTCGAGCGCCGCCCGCACCAGCGCGGCCGCGAGCCGCGCATTGGCTTGCGGCGCAAGGGCACCCAGCCTCGCCGGCTGGGCGGGCAGACCCAGTTCCCTCGCGGCCGCGATGGCGCGGTCGTCGAAGTGCGGCCGCACCCAAGTCCAGACGTCCTGCACCTCGCGGAGAAAGAT
>NZ_LZIS01000268.1 GCF_001667015.1 Mycobacterium sp. E3198
ACGACTTCGACGCGCTGTGCGCGCACCTGGCCACCATGCACCCGTCGCGGTATCTGACGCTGATCGAGGGCGTGACGGCGGTGTTCATCACCGGCGTGCACGGCATCGACGACCAGAACGTCGCGCTGCGGTTGGTGTCGCTGACCGACCGGCTGTATGACGCCGGCATCCCGGTGGTGGCCTCGGGCGCGAAGCTGGACAGCGTCTTCAGCGCGGAGATGCTGGCGGGCGGCTATCGAAAGAAGTATCTGCGGGCCACGTCGCGGCTGGTGGCGCTGACCCGAGCTCGCGAACCATGAGGTAATCGTTTTCGGTGCGGGCGCCCACCTGAAAGGTCCTGGTGCCGTTGATCCTGAAGCCGCTCTTGGCGTAAAAGCGTTGTGCGCGTTGGTTCGCCTGGTTGACGCCCAGCCACACGCTGCGGGCTCCCCACTCTTCGGCGGCGGCCAGCGCGCGGTCCATCAGGGCGCCGGCCACCCCGGTGCCATGGTGCTCGGCCAGCACGTAGATCTTCGACAGCTCGGCGGTGGTGGGGTCGGCGGCGTCGCGAACGAGCATGGCGTAACCGACGATTCGACCGCCCCGCGCCGCGGTGATGATCGCGCGGCCCGGATCGGCCAGGTATTCGCCGAAGCGCTGCGCCGACAGGTGGGTGTCGATGAACGAGGCGATGTTGTCCGCACCCGCCTCGGGGGGACAGGCCAGCGGAAAGGTCTGCGCGGCAACCGCAGCCAGCTCCCCGGCGTCGACCGCACCCGTCGCGAGCGTCAGAGATTCCACTGCGCGAGGTGATAGCCCGTCTTCTTGTCCAGCAGGACCACGGAGGAGACCGGGTCGCGGTAGGCGTCCCAGTACACGCCGCCGCGCACGACCGCCCCGTTCGGCGCGTTGACGAGCACATTGTCCAGCGCGTCGGGCGCGTCGGTGGCCCGCGGTTTGTAGGCGTCGGCGAACGGCGTCACGCCGTCGAAGCTGAAGTCGGTCGCCATGATGTAGGGGTTGGGCACCCGGATCGCGCGAATCGTCACGTCCGCGCGGTTGGGGGTGCTGCCCGGGAAGCTTTTGATCGGCACCCCGCTGCGCGTATAGCCGAAGCCGGGCGGGGGGTCGCAGGGGGCCACGCTGCTGACGGTGACGTCGGCGATGTAGGTGCCGGTGTCCACCCGCAGGGTGTCACCGATGTGGCCGATCGGCGCGTCGCCGGCCCACGCGCGCGGCGCCGAGATGTTCGCGGCCGCAACCAGCAAGATTGACAGGGCGATCAGCCAGCGGTGCATCCTCGCATGATCGCACACGCGCTACGGCGAAGGGGAGGGGTTGTTGCCGGCGGTCAGCGATTCGAGCGCCGCGACGAGATCGACCTCGACGCGGTCCTTGTCGACGCCGGATCGGTGCAGCGGCCCGGCCCCGCCCTCGAGTTCGAGCAGGGCTAGCAGCAGGTGTTCGGTGCCGATGTAGTTGTGGCCCAGCCGAAGTGCCTCACGGAAGGTCAGTTCGAGCGCTTTGCGCGCGGGCCCGCTGAACGGGATGAGCTCGGGGGGCTCGCCGGCGGACGGCGGCAGCGTGACGGCGGCGCGAATCGTCTCGGCGTCGACCTTCTGCCGGTGCAGCAACACCGTCGCCAGCGCGGCCGGGTCGCTGAGCACGCCGAGCAGCAGGTGGTCCGGGGTGATCTCGGCGTTGCCGGCCTGGTGCGCGGCGTTCTGGGCGGCCACCACGGCATTGCGGGCCCGCGGCGTGAAGCGCCCGAAGCCCTGCTCGGGGTCCAGCGTGGTGGCCTCGGCGCGGGGGACGAACCGCTTCTGGGCGGCCTGTTTGGTGACGCCCATGCTCTTGCCGATGTCGGTCCACGACGCGCCCGAGCGGCGGGCCTGATCGACGAAGTGCCCGATCAGGTGGTCGGCGATCTCGCCCAGGTGCTCGGCGGCCAGCACCGCGTCGGCGAGCTGGTCCAGCACGTCCGGGTGGACCCGTTTGATCGCGTTGATCAGCTCGTCGAGGCGAACGGGGTAGGTAATGGGCGTCGGTTCGGACATACCGTCAACACTAGGTTGACGATCTGCGACGTGTCAACCGGGGGTTGACGACGATTTCGGATGCGGAACCGCCTCCGTTCTGCGACGATCAGTGGGCCGTGAAACCGCTACTTCTGACGATGCTGAGCCTTGCCGCCCTGGTCGGCGTGGCCGGTCCGGCGCGGGCCGACAGCAACGACGACGCCTTCCTCGCCTCGCTGCGCGCGGCGGGCATCACCTTTCCCGACCCGGGCCCGGCCATCGGGGCCGGCAGATGGGTGTGCCAGGCGGTGAGCAAGGGGACGCAAATGGCGGACGTCGTCAAGACCGTCCAGTCCCAGAACCCGGGGCTGCACGGCGATAACGCCGCCAGGTTCACGGCGATCGCGGCCAACGTGTACTGCCCCCAATCCCTGACGGTCACCAGCACGAAGGTCGACGGCGGCGCCTAACCCCGTCATTGGTTTTTACATTCGCGCTCGCGAACGCTCGGTTAACGAAACCTGGCGTCAACATTTCGCACTTACGCTGCTGGCAAACAACGGCCCAGCTAAGGATGCAATTTGGACTTCGTTCAGGCGCAGCTGATCACCCCGCTGAGCAATGCCCTGAATGGCCACGTCCTCGTTTATCTGCTTCTCGGCGTCGGCATCTATTTCACGGTGCGCACCCGATTCATTCAGATCCGCTACTTTCCCCGGATGCTTCGCCAGCTCCGCAGATCCCACCGCCAAGACGGTGGGATCTCCTCTTTTCAGGCCTTCTGCGTCGGCCTTGCGTCGCGGGTGGGGACGGGCAACATCGCGGGCGTCGCGATCGCCCTCACCGTGGGCGGGCCCGGCGCGATCTTCTGGATGTGGGTGGTGGCCGCGGTCGGCATGGCGACGGCGCTGATCGAGGCCACGCTCGCCCAGATCTTCAAGGTCCGCTCCGCCGACGGCGCCTTCCGTGGCGGCCCGGCGTTCTACATCCAGCGCGGCCTGCGCTCGCGGACGGGCGGCGTCATGTTCGCCGTGCTGCTGGTGGTTGCGTTTTCGACCGCGTTCAACATGGTGGAGACCAACGCGATCAGCGGCGTCTTGAAGTCGTCGCACGGCGTCGACGTCGGTTGGACGACAGCGGCTTTGGCCGTGCTGGCCGGCTCGGTGCTGTTCGGCGGGGTGCGCAGGGTCGCCAGGGTCGCCGAACTGGTCATCCCGGTCGTCGCGGTGCTGTATGCGCTGCTGGCGCTGACGATCGTGGCGGTCAACATCACGGCGCTGCCGGCCGTCATCGAGGAGATCGTCGGCGGCGCGTTCGGAATCCGCCAGCTGGCAGGCGGTTTCGCGGGCGGCATCGCGACGGCCATGCTGACCGGGGTCAAGCGCGGGCTGTTCGCCTGCGAGGCGGGCATGGGCAGTTCGCCGAACATCGCGGGCGCCGCGACGGTGTCACACCCGGTGGAGCAGGGGCTGATTCAGTCGCTCGCCGTGTTCGTCGACACCATGGTGATCTGCACGGCGACCGCGTTCATCGTGCTGATGTCGGGCCCCGGCGTTTACGATCCGGCGCACACCGGTCCGGTGGCCGGCGCGACCCTGACCGAGTCGGCGATCGCCGTCGGCCTCGGATCGTGGACGACCGCGCTGATGACGACCGTCGTCTTCGTCTTCGCGTTCGCCTCGGTGCTCAGCAATTACGTCTGCGCCGAGGCCAACCTGTTCTTCCTCGGCGGCCGCCGGGCGGCGATCAACGTTCTGAAAGTCGTGACGCTGATGGCGATCGTGTTGGGCGCGGTGTCTCAGCTCACGGTGGTGTGGGCGCTCGCCGATCTCGCGATGGCGCTGATGGCCATCGCCAATTTGACCGCGATCTGTCTGCTGGGCAAGTGGGCGTTCGCGGCGGTCCGCGACTTTCATCGCCAGTCCGCCCTCGGCGTCAGGCCGGTGTTCGTCGCCAGCGCGGCCGGGCTGCCCGGTGACCTCGACGGCGACATCTGGGAAATCCCGGAGCGTCGCCAACTCGGCGCCCTGCCCGAGTCCTTGCGGATGAGCCGCCCGGCGGCGTAGCCGTCGCTGATGATGCGCAAACCGGCCATGTCTCGTCCGTCGAGGCCCTACTGCACGACAAGAAGCGCTGACGCGCAAGGGCTTCCGCTAGCTGGCAGGCTCGCTCAGGGTGCGGCCCGCGTTTCAGCGCTGCGGCATAGCCGAGGAATCGCTCGCGGGGCGGTCCGAAAAAGTAGGAAGTTGAACCGGTTCCGGGTCACGCCCGGCCTCGGCCACGGCCTCGGGCTCGTAGCGATGTGAAAACAAATCCGATGAATTCATCGGGCGGGGTCCTTAAATTGGTTGGGTTTGGGCGAAACGTTGATCTGTCGAGAGCAGCGCAATCGGTTCTGACCTGCTCATCTGCTAGACATAATCTTCAAGGTGGCAGGCCTAACACGAACGGCCTACTTACCAATCTACACGCGAGCCCCGCGAGCGACGGCGTGCGCGCCGATCCGGGCGAGACCGCCGCCCAGTCGGATTGTGGTGGGATAACGATCTCGAGCTGCGCGAGCGGCTCCGGCGCCGCTAGCTTGCCCGGGATGCGGGCGCGGCGGGAGTCTGGGACGATGGCACCGCCATGAGATTTCTACGGGGGGTGGCGGCCGTCGTCGCCGCGATCGGCCTGGCCGCGCCGGCGCACGCCGACCCGGACCCCAACGCCGACCCCGCGACCGACGCCGACTTCCTCGCGGCGCTCAGATTCGCCGGGATCACCTACCAGGATCCGGGCGCGGCGATCTCGGCCGCCAAGACGTTGTGCCAGTTGGAGGACACGGGAGCGTCCGAGGACGAAATCATCGGAAACCTCCAGCAGCGCAACGGTTTTACGGGAAACGGCGCCGCCAAGTTCACGGTGATCGCGGTCGGGGCCTACTGCCCCAAGTACCTCACCGGCGAGGGGCGGGGCCCCAAGCCCGAGGGCGCGACCGGCAATTAGCCCCGGCTACACCGCGCGGCCCTCGATGATGCTGAATCGCGACGCGGTGTCGATGACGCCGACCATCTCGAAACCGGCCGCATCGAACAGGCGGCGGTACTCGCCGGCGGTGCGTTCGCGGCCATTGTTGGCGATCAGCATCTCCATGTCCGTCCACTTGGCCATCGACGGGCTGTCGTCCTCGGGGATGACCGTCTCGACGAGCAGCAGCGCGGCGCCGGCGGGCGCGGCCGACCGCACGTTCCGCAGGATTCGCACCGACGCGTCGTCGTCCCAGTCGTGGATGATGTGCTTGAGGATGTAGGCATCGGCACCGGTCGGGACGCTGTCGAAAAATGAACCCTCGGCAAGCCGGACCCGTTCAGCATGGGTTTCCTGCAGCAGCGCCGGCGCGCCCGCGATCACTTCCGGCAGGTCGTACAGCACCCCTTGGGCATCGGGCGCCGATGCCAGGATCGCGCCGAGCAGCCGGCCGTGGCCGCCGGCGACGTCGACGATCGTGGCGAACCGGCTGAAGTCGTAGGCCTCGACGACCGGCCCGATCGACAAACCGGACAGGCCGGTCATGGCGTCGTTGAAGATCTGCCCGAACTCGGGCTCGTCGCCCAAGTAGCCGAAAAAGTCCTTGCCGCGCAACCCGGGAACGACCGAGGTGCCGGTTTTGATCGCCTCCGTCAACAGGCTCCAATGCTCGCGGTGTTGCCGCGCGCCGATGAAGCGCGCCATCGGCGCCATCGACACCGGGGCGTCGGAGCGCAACAGCTCGGCCAGCGGGGTCAGCTCGTAGCGTCCGTCATCGCGGTGCGCGAAGATGCCCCGGCTGATCAGGGCGCGCAGTAGCCTGCCCAGCGCATCCGGATCGGCCCCGACCTTGCCGGCCAAGGTCTCGATCGGCAGCGGTCCCGCCGCCAGCGCGTCCGCGACGCGAAGGTCGGCGACCGCGGTGATGCCCTGGGAAACCCATGCGGCGAAGATCAGATCCTGCATTACCTCCGCGGGGGAGGCGGCCTGTCCGTCGGGTGAAGTCATGTGCGGAGTCTCGCACGTTTTCTCGGGTAGCCAAGGCCTCGAGCGGTCCGCTATGTTGCGCGAGATATCGGCGAGCACCCGAAGGAGCCAATGGTGACGAAGCTATCGGTCGTGGCGGTGGGCCTGGCGGCGAGCGCCCTGGTAGTCGGCATCACGGGGTGTGGCAGCGAGAAGTCGTCGAGCCCGCCGAGGCAAACACCGCCGGCCACGTCGAGCGCCGCCGCGCCGTCGTCGGCCGCGGCACCGACGTCGAGCAGCGGCGCCGCCCAGCCGTCCGACTACAGCAACCTGCTGATCAAGGCGACCGACATCGTGGTGCCCGGCGACACCTTCACCCTGACGCAGACGCTGCCGGTGTCCAACCCCGCGGGAACCGAAGGCGTGTTCATGAATCAGGGCGCCTCCCGCAAGGTCGACGACACCATCTACGTCTATCCCGACGCCGGCGCGGCGTCGCAGGCGCTCGACCAGAGCGCCAAGGGAATTCAGGAGCTCAGCGTCAAGGCCGCCCCGACACCCGCCGACGTCGGCACCGGCGGCCAGCTGGCCGTGGGCCCGTCGCCGGACGGCTCGAAGTCGAAAGCGATCGTGATGTTCACCGAGGGCAAGGTCTTCACGGTCATCGAATTCGAAAGCGCGCCAACCGATCCGCTGCAAGCCGACTTCGTCCTCGACCTCGCCAAGAAGCAGGACGCCGCCATCAAGAGCGGGCTGCCCTCCTGAGGGCCGTGACGGCGGTCGGCGCGGCCGGATTGCTGGGCTGGGGCGCCGCGCGGACGGTGACGGCGCGGATGCGGCGCAACCCGGATCTTGTTCCGCGCGAACGGCTTACGGCCGAACCGGAGGGTGAGCAGGTCTTCATCGAGCGCCCCGACGGGACGGTGCTCAGCGCTGTGGCGGCCGGGCAGGGGCCGCCGGTGATCCTCGTCCACGGCTACACGGCCCGCGTCCTCGAGTGGAACCTGGTGTGGGAGGAGTTGCAGGCGCGCGGGTTTCGCGTCATCGCCTTCGACCAGCGCGGCCACGGGCGCTCCACGCTCGGCTCCGACGGAATCGGATCGCAACCCATGGCGGCGGACCTCGCCGCGGTCCTCGAGCACTTCGACGTGCGCGACGGCGTGCTCGTCGGCCACTCGATGGGCGGATTCGTCAGCATCCGCGCGGTGCTCGACCACCCCGACCTGGCGCGGCGGCTGCGCGGGCTGGTGTTGTTCGCGACGTGGGCGGGCCGGATCCTGGACGGCGCACCGCAGAACCGGCTGCAGATCCCGCTGCTGCAGCTCGGCATCCCGCAGCTGCTCATGCGCAACCGGACCGTTGCGGCGCTGTTCGGTGCCGCGCAGTGCGGCGCGCGACCGTCGCCGGTGATGGTCGAGGTGTTCATGGAGGCGTTCAACCAGCATCTGGACGAGCACGGGCCCCTGCTCCCCATCGTGCGGGCCTTCTCGCGGGAGGATCGATACCCACGGCTCGTCGAGATCCGCGTGCCGACCGTGGTCATGGTCGGCACCGCGGATCGGACTACGCCGCAAAGCCATTCGCGCCGCCTCGCCGACGGCGTCCCCGGCGCGCGGCTGGTCAGCGTGCCCGGCGCAGGGCACCTACTGAATTGGGAAGCGCCCGACGAGCTGATCGAGGTCGTCGAATCGTTTCACTGAGTCGCCGCGCGCGCACTCCAGGCGAAGCTGTGCATCTCGGGGATCTGTGGCGAAAGCGCGGCCGCCACGCTGCGACCGATCCGATCGGCTTCTGCGAGCGGGGTCTTCGGGTCGACGAAGCCCTCCACCTCGACCCGTAGGGTTCGCCCCGTCCAGCGCGCGCGGGCGTGCGCGTGCAGCACACCGGGAACCGCGGCGGCCGCCGTTTCGGCCGTGGTGATGATCTCGGGGTCGACGCCGTCGAGCAGGCGGTGCGCGATGTCGGCGGTGACCTCCCAGCCCACGTGGCAGATGAACGCGGTCACGACGATTCCGGCGACCGCGTCCGCCCACGCCCAGCCGAGCGCCACGCCGATCAGGCCCAGCATCGCCCCCGCCGAGGACAAGGCGTCCAGCCAGGAATGCTTGGCGTCGGCCACCATCGTCGCCGAGCGGATCCGCCGGCCGACCACCAGTTTGTAGCGGGCCACCAGCTGATTGCCCGCGATGCCGACCGCCGCGGCGGCGATGCCCCAGCCCAGGTGCCCGGTGCCGCCGTGCCGCAGCAGCTTGGTGACGCTTTCATAACCGGCGACCAGGGCGCTGCCCCAGATCACCAGCGCCACACCGATCCCGGCGAGGTCCTCGGCGCGTTCGTAGCCGTACGGGTAGCGCTCGGTGGGAACCTTGCGGGACGCCCGGAAACCCACGAACACCAGGGCGCTGGTCGACACGTCGGACAGGTTGTGCAGCGCGTCGCCGAGCAGCGCCACCGATCCGGACAGCAGCGCGATGGCCAACTCGACGAGGCCGGTCAGGGTCAGGCCGACGGCGCTGACTGCCACGGCGCGGTTGGCCTGCCGACGCTCGTGCGCATCGTCGGTCACCGTTTCGAGGGGGAAACTCGCCGCCGGGTCGCGGGCTCCACTGATCACATGCATACCGCCTAATATGCCCTCCGGGAGCGGTGTCGCTCAAGCCGGCGTCGGGTAGCGCTGTGCTGCAACGACTTCAGTGCTACGGTTCCGCCGATGAAGTTCGTGCTGGCCGGCTACGGGAGTCGGGGCGACGTCGAGCCCTGCGCCGCCGTCGGCCGGGAGCTACTGCGCCGGGGCCACGACGTACGGATGGCGGTCTCGCCCGACAAGATGGCTTTCGTCGAGGCGGCCGGGCTTACCGCGGTCGCCTACGGAGCGGACACGCGGGAGCAAATGGACGCGGCGGCGCAAGTCGTCGTTGGGGCTGCGAACCCGATCGGCGCGCTGCCCGCGGTCGTGGAGCATCTCACGCGGGTCTGGGCGGAGAAGGCCGCGACGCTCACGGCGCTGGCCGAGGGCGCCGACCTGCTGGTGGCGGGCATCAACGAGCAGGAGGTTGCCGGCGCCGTCGCGGAGCACCGCGGCATTTCGTCGGCTGCGCTGCACTTCTTCCCGGCTCGCGTGTTCTCCACCGGGGCGCTGTATTCGGGGCTGACGAAGGACGTCGCAGCGGCCCAGCGTCGGGCGCTCGGCCTGCCGGAGTCTCCCGCCGGCACCCCACTGGAAATCCAGGCGTACGACGAGCTGTGCCTGCCCGGACCGGCCGCCGACTGGGTGGAACCCGGCGGCCGGCGGCCCTTCGTCGGCGCGCTGACGCTCGAGTCGCCGACCGACGCCGACGACGAGGTCCTGACCTGGATCGCGGACGGCACGCCGCCGATCTGTTTCGGCCTGGGCAGCACGCCGATCTCGTCCGCGGCCGACCTGCTCACCGTGCTCGCTGCGGCCTGCGCGCAGCTGGGGGAGCGGGCGCTGATGTGCAGCGGCCCCAACGACCTCACCGATGCCCCGCTTTTCGAGCACGTCAAGGTGGTGGAGGCGGTGAACGACGCGGCCGTCCTGCCGGCCTGCCGCGCGGTGGTGCACCACGGCGGCGCCGGGAGCACGGCCGCGGGGCTGCGGGCCGGAATCCCCGCGCTGGCCCTGTGGCTCTGGCTTGACCAGCCGGTCTGGGCGGCCGGCCTCGAGCGGCTGAAGGCCGGCGCCGGTCGCCAGTTTTTGGCCACCACTGAGGAGTCGTTGGTCGCGGATCTGTGCCGCATCCTCGCGCCGGAGTACGTCACGCGCGCCCGCGAGGTGGCGGCCCGGATGACCACGTCCGCCGACAGCGCCGCGCGCGCCGCCGATCTGCTGGAGGACGCCGCCCGAGCCGGCTGACGCCCGCCGGGTGCGAATTGCTTATGTTTGCCCCGGTGATGTGCGGAATAGAATTCCCGATCGGGTATACCTCGGAGAAGCTAGAGCTTCCGTCCCAGAGTTGTCGCGGACTCGGAGGAGAAACCGATGGCCCCAAATAGTCTGAGCAAATTCGCTGGTTTGTGCGCCGCGCCGCTCGCGATCGCCCTCTTGGCCGCACCGAATGGCGCGGCCGACAACCCCTCGTGGAATGGTCAGTACGCGGTCACGTTCATGGTCGCGCCGAAGTCCGGAACCAGCATGGCCGTCGGCGACCCCGAGGTGCAGCACACCGTGACCTATGGGTTCAGCTCGAGCTGCTCGAACGGAAAGTGCGTCGCCACGATCGTCAGCGGCCCGCCTCCGACCAACCCGACGGTTCCGCAACCGGTGCAATTCACCTGGGATGGGTCGTCGTGGAAGCAGGAGAGCGACTTCCAGTGGGACTGCATGATGCCCGACACCAGCATCCAGTGGAATCCCGCCCACGCCGTGGTGCGCTACACGCCGCAGGCCAACGGGTCGCTGTCCGGCGTCATGCACGCCGACATCTCCAGCGGGGCGTGCCAGGGCTGGATCGAGGAGTACATGACGGCCGACCGCGCGTGAACGTGTGCGGGCGCGTGCCGCCGCCGGCGGACCGGAAAAACCGTGCGCCACAACGCAATTCAGGTAGCGGGTTGCCCCGCGCGGCGCCGCATTCCATGGCGCGGAGATTATGAAAGATGCTTTGCCTCCGACATGTTCGGCGATAGTATTCGAGCATGCGTCTCAGCTGTGTCGCGGCCGTCGCCGCCTTGGTCATCGCCCCGATGATGCTGCTGTTCGGTGCTCCAGCCGCGCACGCGGACCTCAGTGGCTACCGGCGGTGCGTGGCAAACATCACGCAGCTCCCGCTGACCGAGCCGGACCCGATGAACATGAACCGGGTCGGGCTCATCCAGCAGGATCTCAAGTCGGGTGCTACCCCCGCCGCGGAAGGGCAGAAGGTGGCGGGGATGGGATTCGATCAGCGCACCGCCGACGCGATCGTGCAGTGCGTGATTCAGGAGAACCCGTAGCGAGACCTGGAGGTCGCTGCGCTACTCGACGGCCCGTGACCTAAATCGGATCCGGTCGTCTTAGCGGCTCGGCAGTATCTTTTTTCAATCGAGATTCATAGGGTCTACACAAGATAGTCACCGAAGCCGCAAACTGCGCCGGATTCGCGGTCGCCAGTTTTCGGGACAGCGCAATCAAAGGTGGCCGGACATGTCCAGCGCGCGTGGTCCGCCCAGAACTCAACCAAGCCATCGGCGCCCGGGAAACCCCGGACCGACCGCTGTAACAAATCTGTCCCATATCGCCCGGCGCGCTGCCGCCGTCAATGCAAGGGGGGTTTGCCCACGAAGCCAAGTTAAGGAGATGTGACACAATGGATTTCGCGATTTTGCCCCCGGAGATCAACTCCGCCCGAATGTACACCGGCCCGGGGTCGGGCTCGCTGATGGCCGCCGCGGGCGGCTGGGATTCCCTGGCCGCAGAATTGACCACTACGGCCGATACCTACCAATCGGTGGTGTCCGGCCTGAGCACCTTGAACTGGCGCGGCCCCGCCGCGGAGTCGATGACCGCCACCGCGGCCCCCTACATCGGCTGGCTGTATACGACCGCCGAGCAGACCAAGCAGACGGCCATGCAGGCCAGGGCCGCCGCGGCGGCCTTCGAGCAGGCTTTCGCGATGACGGTGCCCCCACCGGTGATCGCAGCCAACCGCGCCCAGCTCGCGTCACTGATCGCGACGAACTTCTTCGGCCAGAACACCGCGGCGATCGCGGCGACCGAGGCGCAGTACACCGAGATGTGGGCCCAGGACGCCGCCGCGATGTACGGCTACTCCAGCGCCTCCGCCGCCGCGGCGGCGTTGGCGCCGTTTGTCCAGCCGAACCAGACCACCAATCCGGCCGGCGCGGCCGCCCAGGCCGACGCCGTCGCCCGGGCCACCGCACTGCAAGGACTCGCAGCCGGGCCGATCGGTCAATCGCTCCAGAACATATGGGCGAACTTTGTGCAGGCGATCGCCAGCCTGGCGCCGGGGAGCCAGCTTGGCGACCTGATCGGGCCCGATGCGAACATCTGGGGCGACCTGGCCTCGAGTGGCGTGTTCCAGCTACCGACCGCCCTCAACATCGCCGGTTTTGTGGGCAAAGACGCCATCGACGCAGACAACATCATCGGTGGCTTGACTCAACCAATTCCTGTCATGCTGCGAGGGAGCGTGAGCCCAAGCGCGTTCAGCGGCGGCGGGGGTGCGGTGTCCGCGGCGCTGACCGGGGCCAAGTCGATCGGGCCGATGTCGGTGCCGGCGAGCTGGGCCACCCCGGCGGTCAGCCATATCTCCGCCTTGTCGGGCACCGGCCTGACCACGCTCCCGGGAACCGAAGAGGCGGTCGGGGCCGGTATGCCCGGCGTACCCGGCATGCCCGCGGGCACGTTAACGCGGGCCTCGGGCGTCATACCGCGTTACGGGACCCGGCTGACGGTAATGCCACGGCCGCCGGCGGCCGGGTGACACAGGCTGGCGCCACCTGGCAGGAACTCGCACGATCCGCGCTTCACTGGCGTTGACTGGTGGGTGTGCCGCTGCGACGTGTCGACGAACTGAAGCCCGGCGACAGGGTCCGCATGAAAATCGGGCACGCCACCGTCGTAGCGACCGAGCCCCTAGACGGGGACCGCACCCTGCTCACCTTCCTCTACGGGACGAAAGGGCCCGCCGACAACGATCTGACCGTCGATGTCCTCGACGAGGACGAGTGGGGTTGGTAATGGTGCTCAAGAAGCATGTATGCACGAACTCTGGTGCGCGATACTGGGATTGAGCCAGTGATCACACATTTGCTGACGGCTGTGCTGAACGTCGGGCTGCCGTGGGGCCGTCGGGACAGCTTTGAGGTCAATCAAACCGAGGCTGTCTCTAAGCGGCTTGATCTCTCGAGCTGGTGGTGTCGAACTGGGAGCCGAATCACTGGTCGTGAAACATGCGGTTGGCGGCTGCGGCGGGTAGACGAGCAATCGATAGCGGCGTCTCCCATCCGAGGATCGGTAGGGCGCTGAAAAGGACCATGCTCACGAGGCAGCCTCGCGTAACGTCTATGGGTCATGACGCAGCCCATTCCGCCGGGGTGGTATCCGAACCCATCCGGAGAACCTGGGACGCGGTACTGGGATGGATATCGGTGGACAGTTGCACAGTCGGCGCCCCTGCCGCTGCCGCCGCGGAAACGGCCGGTGTGGCCGTGGGTCGTGCTCGCCGTGGTGTTGCTGTTCTTCGGTGGCTGCGGGGCCCTCATGGTTGTCGCGGCCGGGTTCGGTCATGATAGCTCCAGGACGTCGAGGGCATCGGCACCTACGCCGCCTGCGTACAGCGCCCCGGCGGCCCCGGCTATGCCGTCATTGACGACAGCGCCCACGAAAGCTGCGGCGTCGATCACCTACGAGGTGGACTCCGATGCCGCCCTTTCGACCGTCACCTATTTCGACGGCATGAACGACGAGAAGCAAATCACCAATGTGGGCGCTCCTTGGAGCTTGTCGTTCGACAACCAGGCAACATTCCCGATCATCGGGCTGGGGGCACAGACGACCGGGCTGCACGTGTCATGCCAGATCAGCGTCAACGGGCAAGTTCGTGACCAGAAGACAGCGACAGGCCGATACGCGGTAGTCAACTGCAACGCAAGCGCATAGGCGCTATTCGAGCAGTTTTCCAGCGCCCGCCGGGTACCACCGCGCGACCCGCGAGGATGGCTCCGAGGACTGGTGAAGGCTACTGCCAGTCGGGTTTGGTGAACGGCCACCATTCGTCAAACATGCCGCTGAAGTAGTGCAGCGCCAGGTAGACGTCGAAGACGATGACGAGCACCCATGCTGCCCTCCAGGCCCAGAGCACCGGGCGACGGCAGTGAGCGTAACCGTCGGGGTCACGGAACGGGACGAAAAAGAACACCCACAGCACCGAAGCGGCGATCGTCAGACCGACGATGACGTGCCAGACGCCGTGCAATGTTTGTGAGCCGCTGGGGGATCGAACGTAACCGGCTCCGATGGCGTAGATGTAGCCGATGATCGCGACGACGCCGGTTGCGAGGACGTTGACGAACAGGTCACGGTAGAAGTGCTCATGCCGCATCCACCGGAGTGGTATCCATCCGAGCGGGCGTCTCCACCTCTGTACTGGTTTCTGGTCGGTGGTGGTCAGTGTTCGTCTCCGGTGCGATATGGCGATGAGCTCGACGCCGATGGTTTCGGGCGTTGCGTGCCCATGATCCCACTCGTGCTCTTCGTAAAGTGCCAACTATGACTGCCACCGTGATTTCAGCCATCGGCGTAATCGTCGTTGCGCTGATCGTTGTGTCTACTTCCCGCCGCGAAGCGACCGACAAGCGAATGCGCCTGCTCAAGGAGCTTGAGATTATCGAGAAGCTCGACAACGCATCCCCGGAATACCGTGCTTCGGGTTCCACGACGGCAGACTGCGAAGGGTGAGGATCGAGGCGACGCGGGCGCTGTACAAGGGCTTACTCGCCGACCTTGGCGAGCGCAACCCGTACGCCGGCCGATCGGTGGCTCTCGCGCGGTTGTGGCTCAGAGGTTATCTGCGAATGCCGCGAGTACCGATCGAGACCTGGCGGGCGATGGCGGTGTATCTCGACGGCACAAAAGGGGTGGCTAGCTTGCTGATGTCCTAACTGTCAACGGGGATTGCCGCGTTCTGCAGCGGACGCGTAGAGCGATGAGAAAGGTTGCATGATGCTCGGGGAGACTTGGGAAGACCAGTACCGCAGAATGAAACGCTCCTACGCACTGGTGAAGAGCAACGCAGGCGACAAAGACACTCGCCTCGATGCGCTCTACCACTTCTGTTACGACGTGCTGCACTTCCGCGACTGGATCAACGAGTCGAAGGTGGTCGATGAGCCTGCCAGGAGCGAGGTACTGCTTCTTTTCAGCGTCAAGGGCCGCAAGGGCACGTCGTGGGCCATCCAGGCCTGCGCTGACGTCGCGAACGCGGCGAAACACTTCGAACTCCGGCCGCGCGACGATCCACCCGCGGAAATCGTAGGCCACGACCAAGGTACGACGTTGCCCTTCACATTCCCGGCGACGCTGGGGCCGGCTCACTTCGTGATCGACATCGACGGCACGCACCGCAGCGCGTTAGCGATCGCTGACGCAGCGGTGTCAGAATGGGACGATTGGCTGACCAGCAACGGTCTCGACATTCCGGAATGACGTCCGGCCTGCCGTGGGCCAATATGACTCAGGGCGAGGCCCCTCCGGTCCGTAAACACCCGAGAACACGTTTGCTAGCCGGTTTGCCGCGCGAAGATAGAGATTGTCCAAGCGTGAAAAGTACTGCTGCCGTGGTGAGGTCGCCGTGTTTCGACCGTCGCGAGCGGCGGGTGTCGTGGGTCGACGACGACCACTCCCAGGGGTTCTACCCTCTGGTACGGCATCAGCTCGATGGGTTCGAGGCGGGCGGGACAGTGGTGGCACATTCGGGGCTATTGAGGTTGCGCTGTGGGAGCGCGACCGCAAGTGGGATCCGTCGGCGGCCCGGCCGCGGGTGCCGTTTAAGGGCGGTGTGTGCGTGTTGCCGGATGACCGAATCGTCACGGCGGAACGCGCATGATGGCCGTTTACGACGCTGGCGCCCGAGACGCCACAGACGGGCGCGGCCATGGGCGGCACACTGGAGGGCTTGGGCGGGCGGACCGAAGCAGCGGCCAACGGCTTCGTCCGGCCACAGGCTAAGTTGGGGCTTCGACACGAAATCCAGCTTGAGCTGGAATTACAGGCTTGTAATTTACGGTTCAATCAAGTACCGTTCAGCATAATCGAACGTATGTTCGAATAGCAAAGGGGGCTTGAAGTGGCCGATAGGTCAGCGATCGAATGGACCGAAGCGACGTGGAATCCCGTTACCGGCTGTGACCGGGTGTCCGCTGGCTGCGAGCACTGTTACGCGATGACGCTTGCCAAGCGCCTAAAAGCCATGGGATCGGCGAAGTACCAAAACGACGGCGACCCAAGGACTTCCGGCCCCGGCTTCGACGTCACCATCCATCCCCAGGCGCTCGACGAGCCTCATCGGTGGCGCAATCCGCGGACGGTGTTCGTGAACTCGATGAGCGACCTGTTCCACGCCAGGGTGCCGCTCGATTTCATCCGCGACGTCTTTGACGTATGCCGCGACACCCCACATCACACCTACCAGGTGCTGACCAAGCGCAGTTTGCGGCTACGCCGAGTCGCCGACAAACTTGACTGGCCACAGAACCTTTGGATGGGAGTGTCGGTGGAGAACGCAGCGGCGCTCCTACGAGTCGACCACCTACGCGCCGTGCCGGCCGCGGTCCGATTCCTATCGTGCGAACCGCTGCTCGGACCACTTGACGGCTTGGACCTCAACGGAATCCATTGGGTCATTGCCGGCGGCGAATCCGGACCCAACTACCGGCCGGTCGACATCAACTGGGTCCGTGGAATCCGCGACGACTGCCAAGACGCCGGCGTCGCGTTCTTCTTCAAACAATGGGGCGGCCGAACACCGAAAACCCTCGGCAGAGAACTAGATGGGCAGCTCTGGGACGAGATGCCCGTCCGTCAGCTTGCCGTCTGATTCGGGGCCACTCGCAAGTTCTCCACCTTGCCGCCTACGCCGTTGCTCGGTGTCTCGCCGGATCTGTAGAGCTCTTTGACCGCCTTCCGCGCGGCGGATTCACGCACCCGACCGAGGTATTTACCGAAGACCTCGACCGGGTAGTCGCCGAGGCGAACTTCGCCATTCTTGGCCACAAGCTTCCGAATGTTTTCGGTGATAACCGGAATCGACTCGCGCTCAACGTCTTCGATATGCGGATTTACTTCGAACAGGCCGGGGCCAGCCTCCTGCTCTTGCTCGGCACGGACCTGCGCCCACCAGTCTTCGATCGCCTTCGCGGTGCAGTGGGCGAAGTGCCAGACGCCGGCCGGGTGACGTGTCGCGAAGATCAGGTGGTAGATGGGTTTATGTGTCGGTGCACGCTGGACCGGGACGCCGATCAGCGTGGTTCGCGTTGCGTTAGCCAGCCTTCTGGCGAATTCCTGCACCACGCCGTTTACGGCATCGTCGGTGACACCGTTGGCGAAGTATGCTCGCCACCAGTCGCCGCCGAGGCTGATGTCCAGGGTCTTCATTGTCTTCTCGCTCGGTGTCTCCGAGGTGACGTGGCCGCCGATCCGCCGAACCGCTTCCAGGCTGAAATTGATCAGCGCCTCCGTCGGCGGCCACGGCTTGGCACCTCCACGGTTCAACGCCGCGACGAGGTCGTCGAAGGGTATGCCGACGCCACAGGGATCCAGAAACAGGAACGCCGGCAACGCCGAGAACGTCGGAAGACTTTCCCCCAGATAGTTGCTCGCGTCGTCGCGGCGAGTTTGCACATCGATGTGCTTTGCCCGGTATTTGTCGCACAACTCATCCAGCGCAGCGAACGACTCTTTATCCTTCTCGCACAGATACAACGAAACCGGCGTCGCAGCCGGACCGTACTGCCGGCCGGCCGCGAACTCGAGCATTTCGCCGGCCGAACCGAGTTTCCCGTCCTCGTAGACGCCGCGACCCGCGAATCCGTCGAAGTATGCCGCCTTACCGGCGATCGATGACGTCCTGATCAGGAACACAGGCAGGTACCGCCTCAACAGGCTGTGCTTGAGCACGCCGGGGAGGCGCGCGTCCTTCCAGTATTTGTCGTTGGCTCCGGTCGCCACTCAAATCCTCTTCCTGCACCCGGCGGGGTGCCCGCCGTCAACTCGATTAGCTAAGCCCGTGCGGACGCCACCGACCCGTGCAGGGCGAACGAAAAGGGCCTTTTCGACGCTACCCCTGGCCACCGACAACGCACCGTCAGCGGTGCTCGCGCGATCGACGCTTCACGGGCAGGCTTTCGACTTCGGTGGCGTTTGTCTTCGTTCATCGGCACCGGGGCCGCAGTCGCCCCTGCGCGCTGGCGGCCAGCGGTTGCCACACTTCGCCATGTGCGGCATTCCGCCAGCTATTCGCCCATATGCTCGCGGTCGGCGCCGAGCTGTACCAGCCGAAGGTCGCCACGATCGCCGCCGAGATTTCATCGGCCGCCGTTGCAACCTTTCGGCGTCGACGAAGTTTCGCCGTGGCGAATCGGCCCACCTGGCCGCCGCGCCGAGCAGTCCCAAACCCTAGACCCCTGAGGTCGTTTGGGACCCCGACGGCTCTTGTTCGTCGTCAGGTGCCGGGTATTGGCAGACGTTTCTCGTCGCATCTGCCGCGAGGGTCAAACGCAGCTTGTTCCGGGTAGTCCTGTCATCGATGCGTTGATCTAGGTAGCAATGACCGGTCGGCCAGCGTGTAAGAGGGGCTGGTACCGGACATTCAGAATCATCGACCAGGCGCCCCTTGGCCTTGAGCACCTGCGCGAGAGTCACACCCCAGGTCCCGGCTGTCTCGCGGTGGGGATAGTCGCGGCGGTGCTCCTCGTAGGCACCCCTGGCGTCTTGTTTCGAGCCGCGGGCTCCGCTTACCTTGCGGTCGTCGGAAGAACTCGGTGTGAACGCGCGGATGTCGACAATGCCCTCATTGACCGACTGCGGGTGTATTTGCCTGTAATACCATTCGGCTGGGTCGGTGAGCAGCTCCTCGCACGACTCAAGCGCGGGGAAGCTGACAGGTTCAGTCATCGCGTCGAATGGATGATGAACTGCGCCGCGTTGTCAGCGTTCCGGAAGGTCTCGGAGTGGTACACGTCGTCACCGGCGTACTCGCCCGAGAATTCGGTACCGGTCGCCGAGATGTCAACAACGACTGCGCGCTCGTCACCAACGGTCTGAAGGCGAAGGCCGCCATCCTCTTTGGGGAAAATAGCGACCTTTGAAGATGGCGGCTGCAGTGCAAATTGTTCGAAGACGGCAATGGTGGCCGCTTCGGCATCCGGCGATATGACGACAACGGGTTCCGGCTCCACGCTGACCGAAATCTCGTTACCGTGAGGGGTTTTCGATCCGACTACCGTCGCCGAGGGTGAATCGTCGCCCCACGGCGGCGGCGCGTTCCTTAGTTCGGCGATTCGCCGCCTCGCGTTGCCGACGTAGTCGACCGGACTCGGCCAAGAGAGCACCGTCCCAACAATCAGTCGAATGTTGCCGAATTCCCCAGGCACGAGCTGCGCATTCGGCGACTGGGCCAACACGTTACGGTCTATCGAGGGAAGCGCCAGCCGATACCAGCCATGTGAGCTGGGTGTTGCGCGTACGTCGGCGGCACCCGATGTAAGTTCGGCCAAGTCAACGGGCGGCATCGGGCGAAACCTCCCCTATAGCGAAACCCAGGTGGCGAGCCAAGCCTATGCAGAGAGCGGTCGCGTCAGCTCTGTTCATGTAGAACGCCCCCAGCACGTCGACGGGGACCCTATTGTCGGGATGCTCCTGCTCCCACCGCTCCCGGTCACCAGGTGCCACCCAAACCGGTAAGCCGACATGGCCCACCATCAGATAGATACCAAGGCGATCTTTGTCCCACTGGTACGCGTGGATGTTGGATACCCGAGCACCAGAATTCGCGGCCGATGGCCACGCCGCCGTAATGGTTATCTCGTCGTCCGGGCTGGCAGAACTCGACGTCATAGCACTCATACTTCCAGAACGACGAAAGATGGCCAGTCTGGATTCCCAAGAATGCGGGAGACGACGGAGTCCGATGGGCCCATACGATCACATCGGCCGAGCCGGGGTAGTGGCTCCATGGGCCGCTCAGCTAAGCGCGGTCACAGGTACCTGGCCGTCATGGTTGGCAGCATATCGGCAGCGGTACCTCAAAAGTCGCAAGTTTCCGCAGTTCAAACGTGGTGCGCGATACTGGGATTGAAGTTGATTTTTGCAGCGACCGCGATACTGTTTCTGCCAGCGTAAAGGGCCTCTGAACTCGAAAAACAATGAACAGTACCGCGCTGGCCTGGTACAGTCTCGTATAGCCTCATATAGTCTTATTGGCGGCAAAATTGGCGGCAAAATCACCCCTGCTGCCCGAGATAGGAGACCACCGGATGACCCGCGCCAAACGCGGCTTCGCTCAAATCCGCCAGGAACGCTCCGGGCGTTACTCGGTTCGCTACACCACCCTCAGCGGCAAGCGGGAATTCGCCGGGAAGACCTTCGCGCGCAAAGCCGACGCCGAGGCGTGGGCCGCCGACAAGCGCCGCCAGATCGACCGAGGCGCCGTGGCCACCCATTCCAAAATCACCTTCGAGGACTACGCGACGAACTGGCTAGCCGGGCGGCACGTCGCCGGGCGCCCGATCAAACCCCGCACCCGCGCCCACTACCAAGCCCTGCTGGACGACCACCTGGTACCCGAATTCGGTGACCGACAGTTGGCGAAGATCGCCCCGGCGGACGTGCGGGAGTGGCACGCCGCCACCCTGGCCGATAAACCCACCTTGCGGTCGCACGCGTACAGCCTGCTGCGCACGATTTTCGCGTCGGCGCTCAACGATGAACTGATCGACGCCAACCCCTGCCGCATCGTCGGCGCCGGGCGCACCAACCGCGTTCACAAGATCAAACCCGCCAGCGTGGATGAACTGGCCGCCCTCACCGAGGCGATGCCCGAGCGGTTGCGCCTGATGGTCACGTTGGCGTCCTGGTGCGCGTTGCGGTTCGGCGAAACCATCGAATTACGCAGGGGGGACATTGATTTGAGCGCCGAAGTCATTCGCATCCGGCGGGCCGTTGTCCGCGTCAAACAAAACGACGACACGGAAGGCGCCGCCAAATACCGTTTTGAGGTGGGCGACCCTAAATCCGAGGCGGGCATCCGCGACGTGGCCATCCCGCCGCACATCATTCCCGCCATCGAAGATCACCTAGCCAAACATGTTGGAAAGAAACGTGATTCGCTGTTGTTCCCGGCTGGCGACACTGGCACTAAGAAAATCAGCACCAGTTCCGGCGACCAGCATTTGCAGCCGTCCACGCTGATGCGGCATTGGTATAAAGCCCGCGCGAAGGCGGGCCGCGACGATCTGCGCTGGCACGATTTGCGTCATAGCGGCGCCGTGTTGGCGGCGGCGACCGGCGCCAGCCTGGCGGAATTGATGGCCCGCCTCGGGCACTCCACACCCACCGCAGCGATGCGCTACCAGCACGCCGCGCAAGGCCGCGACCGCGAAATCGCGGCCCTGCTGTCCAAACTTGCTGCAAACAAGTAACGGTTACCGGTTTACCGTTTCAGGTAGTCTTGCTACAGTTTTCTCTACGCATCACCAGCGGTTAACAGGTGGAGTCCGACGGGACTCTTAAAACACGGCACTCACTAACGAACGCACAAACTCACTAACGAACGATGCCCCCGAGCGATTTGGGGAAGAGTCCGGCGGGACTTGAAACACGGTGCGTTCCAACTCTTTTTCCGTGAGGACTGCCGTTATGCCCCGAAACAAATCCGTCGCACGCCTGTCCATGGTCAACGGCAAGCCCGTGGGCCGCCGCTACGCCCGCGTCAACGACGCCGCTGCCTACCTCGACGTGCATCCCATCACGATCAGGCAGATGATCGCCGATGGAAAAATCCGCGCATATCGCAGCGGGTCGCGGTTGATTCGCGTCGACCTCAATGAGATTGATGCGCTGATGGCCGGGGAAACCAATGGCGTCGCGTGACCGGCGCGGCGACCAGCGCACCGCCGTGCGGCAGGTGATGTCGATGGAGCCGCTTAACAGCAACGGCGCCCCGAAGGACGCCGCCGCCACCATCCACTTCACGCCGGGCACCACCCCGGCGGCCACTGGCCCTCGTCGCCACGAAAGCGGGTGACGTGAACGATTCTAACGGCCACCGCAACGACGGCAGCGTTTACGTGGACATCACGGACATCGCCCCCGACGTGAGGTGCCCCTCCTGCGGCCCGGTCATCACGTGCCCGCACATCGCGTGCATTCCGTACCCGCCGCACTGCCTCGCCGCCGCCGCGCCGATGCGGCAGTACACCGACGTGATGGAGTGGCTGTTCGCCAAGCGCCGTGCACGCGACCGTGACGCTTCCAAGATCACCTCATCCGGCTCGCCGCCGGGCGCCATCGCAACACCCGGCAGCAATCCGGCGTACGTCGCCACCGCCATCCGCGCCGAGCTGAACGAGCTGGCCCGCGCCCGCGAAGGCACCCGCAACCACACCCTGTTCACCGTGGCCTGCAACGTCTTCGAGTTCGTCAAGGGCGGCCACGCCGACCAGACGGGCGCCCGCGCCGAACTGTCGCGGATCGCCACCGTGATCGGCCTGGAACCCTCCGAAATCCCGAGCACCATCGAGTCGGCGTGGAACACGGTCGGCGCGCGTGATGTGCCCGCCCCCAGGAGTGCGACGTGACCACGCCCAACCTCGACGGCATCGTCATCAACAACACCGAGCACGACAACACCAACCAGACGCCCCTCTACGCCGACCGTGTCCTCACCCGCTCCGCGCTGCGCGACCTGCCCAATCCTGAACCCCTGATCGCCGACACCCTCGATTTGGGCACCTTCGCCCTGCTCTATGGCCGGTGGGGGTGCGCTAAAACGTTCATCGCCCTCGCCTGGGCTGCCAGCGTGGCCACTGGGCGCCGCTGGCTGAACCGGGTCACCGTCCAGCGCCGCGTCCTCTACGTCGTCGGAGAAGCCGCCTTCGGGTTCAAGGGCCGTCTGCACGCCTGGGAGGTGGGCTGGCAGACGACCATCGCTGACGGCCAGTTGGACCTTCTGCCGTTCGCGGTGAACCTCACCAACGCCCGCGATGTGAACCAGCTTCGGGCGCTGATCGAATGGGGCGGCTACGACTTCGTCATCCTCGACACGCTGGCCCGCTGCATGGTCGGCGGTGAGGAAAACTCCGCGAAGGATTGCGGCATCGTCGTGGACGCCATCGTGCGGCTGCTGGCCTCCACGCCGGGCGGTCGGGGCGTCGTCCTCGGCGTGCATCACGCGGGCAAGGACGGTAAGACGTTGCGCGGGTCGTCGGCGTTTGAGGCCGCCGCCGACACCGTCTACTTCGCCAGCCGTGACGGCGCCGTCATCACCCTCGACCGCGAAAAGCGCAAGGACGGCCCCGAATTTGACCGGCATCTCCTGCGGCTGGACCTGATCCCCGGCACGGGTTCGGCGACGGTGGGAATCAGTGAGACAACCGGTGAGACGACCGACCGCGCCGTCTCACTGCGTTCCACCTTCGTCTCACAATTCGCGGGTATCGGTGCCACCAAAGCCGAACTGCGGGACGCCGCCGACATGCCCAAGGCCACCTTCTACCGCGCCCTCTCTGACCTGCTGGAATCGGGCCGCCTGGTCAACATCGGCACCGACAAAAGGCCGTTCTACAAGCTGGCTGGCGAATGATGTTGTCTCACTGTCTCACTACGTTTCAACCTCCGGCGGTTGTCTCATCTCACCACCCCCCCTTTAGGGGGGTGAGACAACCGGATTGTGAGACAAAAATCCGACCGCTTTCCCGGCGCCTGGGAAGCGGTGGGAAACGGGACCCGCAGGCGGCCAGCCTCGCGCAGCCGTCGAACCTTCTCGACGCCGAGAAGTTTTGCCGTGGACCTATCGCCGTGGGCACGGGGACCCAATGACCGACCGGGCTGGATGGCACTACACCGCGCTGGCGCGGCGACTCATCTTGGCCACCCTCAGCGACGATGAGGACGCCTGCCGCCACATCGCCGTTGAAGTCGGCGACTGCGTCCACTGCTGGGAATCGGTCGCCCTCGCCGTGGCCTTCGCTGCCGTCAGCGCCCTGAGGCGGGTCGCCGAGGTCGACGGCACCGACCCCGTCCGGGCGGTGGAAGGCGAGATTGCCTATGCGCTGGACAAGTTCACCGACCCGGCCTAACGCCAACCATCCAACGACACGAAAGGAACCGCCACCATGCCCGACCTGACCGACCACATCCCGCCCGGCGCCACCATCCTCACCCCCGCCGAAGGCCAACCCATCGAAATCGCCTACGGCTACATCACCGAAACCGGCGCCGATGTCATCGCCGTGACGGTGCGCGATGCACGGCACGGCCCCCACACCCTGGCGCTGACCCCGCCCCTGGCCGCCACCCTGGCCAACACCATCCGGCAACGATGCGACAACCTAGCCCGGCTACAGGCCGACCAGCAGAACGGAGACAATGACGATGGAAACTGAACAGGCACAGGCCACCTCGGACACCCCGCCCGACCCGGCGCCCGCCGAGCAACCCGACCACGTTGGCGTGCCGGTGGAATCCGAACATGGCGCCGAACCGGGGTCGGGCCGCGACCGCGAGGCCGCCAAGTTTCGGAAGCAACTGCGCGCCGAACAGGCTGCCCGCCAAGCCGACAACGAACAGTCGGCGGAGCGAATCACGGTGTTGGAGCGCCAGCTTGACGCCCTGCGCCGTGACCAGGTCGGCGCCATCGCCACCACATTGGGCATCAAACCCGCCGCCCTGTGGGCTTCCGGCGCCCAACTGGACGACCTGCTAGGCGAGGACGGCGCCCCCGACCCCGACAAGGTCCGGGCAGCCGTCGAGCACGCCCGCGCCCACCTCGGCATCACCCGCGACCCCCGGCCCTTCAAGGGGCTGCGCTCCGGAACCGCCGCGCCGGTCGAACCGGTCAACCGCTGGCGGGCCGCCTTCGCGCCCCGCGAGAAGTAGCCCCGGACAATCCCCTCTGGGCCATCCCTGCGGGGGCTAGAATGATTCCGTTCGCGCTGGGCGGCCCCGGCCGTAGGGTCGGCACCCCCCCGGCGCACTCTCCCGCGTAGCGGGTTGCGGCGGCGCCATGTAGTGGCACGTCGTGGACAAACTCACTCCATTCCATTCCAACGCGGCGCAATAGAAGGGTGTCCAGCAAGTGGACACCTTGCCGCAGAAGTGGGTTTTCGAAATGACTTTCACGGCAACGACCGTCAACAGCGCCGCCGCATGGAGGCCCGACTATTACACGTTCAGCCCGGCCGACGTTATCCCCGAGGCGCTGATCATCGAATGTTCAACCTACGCAGGGCAAGTCGAAGGTGACCAGCCGGTGGTGCGGGTCGGGTATGTCGACGACGCCACCGCCGACTTCGTCGCCGAGGCGGCCGAAATCCCCGAGGCCGAACCGGATTTGGCCGAGGTGCTGGTAGCCACCGGCAAGGTCAGTCAGTTGGTTCGGCTCAGCCGGGAGCAGTGGGCGCAGCCCGACACCGCCGAACAGTTGTCCCAGTCGGTCGGCCGCGCCTTGGTCCGCCGCGCGGACCTTGCCTTCATGCAGCAGGTGGCGCCCACCCCGCCCGCCCTCGGCCCCTCCACCGGTATCCTCAACGTCGCCAATGTCGTTGAAGGCGAGGAGGTTTCGGGCAGTCTGGACGCCCTGGTCGACCTGGTCGCCGAACTGCAAACCAACCTCAGCACGCCGACGCACGTAATCCTCAGCCCCACCGCCTGGGCCGAATTCAGGAAATTGAAGACCGCGACCGACTACAACAGCAGCCTCATCGGGGCCGGGACCACCGACGCCCAGACGCTGCTGCTGTCCCTGCCGGTCGTCGTCAACGTCGCGGTGCCCACCTACACCGGCATGGTGATCGACCGGACCGCGATTGTTTCCGCGTACGGGCCCGTCATGGTCAGTACCTCGGAGCACCAGTTCTTTTCCTCGGATTCTGTTGCGGTACGGGCGACTTGGCGCATCGGCCAGAATCTGGTGCGGCCGAACAGGTGCGGCACGTTCAGCATCGCCGGGCCGGGCAGCTAAGCAGCACGCGGTGCGTCGCACCGGCGGCTATCGGTACCGGCGCAACAGGGCACGCCTCAAACGCGGCCCCGGCGGGGACATCTGCTGGCTCTGCGGGCAGGTCATCGACATGGGCCTGCCGCCTGGGCATCCCATGTCCTGGTCAAGCGACCACGTTGACGAGGTCAAGCGCGGCGGGCACAACAACGGCCCGCTGCGCCCAGCCCACCTCCTGTGCAACAAACAGCGAAACCGCCAGCAAACACCAGCGCAACAGGCACGGCACGGGCGCAGGTGGTAGGCGGCTCGGGTGCGTCCCGATGGGACCCATACCCCCACCCCCTGCCTGGTCGCGCGGGCCATGGCGGCGGTCGGACGGGCGTGCCGCACCGTCGCTACCAGCGCGTTTGGGCCGGTGGGGGGGTGCCCCATCGCTTGCTGACGCGACGCGACCCTCGCATTGCTTCGGAAATATCCCCCCAGGGGCATTTCCACGCGGGCGTATAGGTCGGAAATCGGCTTGGCCAGCCGGGCCTAGCAAATCGGAGCAGCGTGCCCTGCAAACCGCTTCAATGTTGTTGTCGAACGCTCCGCACAATCGCGCCGACGACACCAACTATCGTGGCCACGGCGCTGGCCAACCAAAGCAAAAACAGCACGAATCCACTGATCTGAAAAATGAGCGTGCCGGACCCGCCCCGATTTGCGGCGCCGAAGGCTAGCTGCATGAGGATGAACGTCACGATGGCGGTGGGTGGGCCGCCGATGGCCATTATCAGGAAGGGCCGCAGAGACTTTCTTGCGCTGGGTTGCCGGTTCGGTGCATCGCCGGGGCCAGGCGGCGGGATGCGTGGGGCGATTGGGGCGACGTGGTCGGTCCAGTTGGTGCCGTCGAAGTATCGCTGGTTGTTGTCGCCGCTGGGGTCGGGATACCAACCGGGCGGCGGCGTTGCGGTCATGCTGGTCCCCACATGGTTCGTTAGCTTAGGGACTCAGGGTCGCGGTTTCCCCCGAACGCCGCGCGGGGCCGATTTAGGTGGCCGGTTCCCAGCGCCAGCCGTCATTGTTCTGGCAGACGATGTCTTCGCCATCACCGGCCACCCCGGAAGCCCCGTGGTCGCTTTTGCGGCAGTATTCGCCGGGTTCGTAGCAGTTGCCCCCGTTGGTCAACGGGTGACAACTTGATGGGGCCAGCGGCGGCGCAGGGGAGGCCGGGGCGAACAATGCGGCGGTGAGCGCGAAGACGGCAAGTACGTGTTCCACGCGGCCTAGTGTTGCCCTTATTCCAATCCGGAGTTGTGAAATGGGCCATGCTCGCATGGCGGGGCCGGGCGGGTCGGTGTGGCTTTTGACCCTGGCCCGTCGTAGCGCCCCCAGCCTGTGAACATTTTTGTCTAGCGTAGTGGACTAGAAAACGTCTACCTGCCTAGACTATCGTGGTGGTCAGTGAAGAACCCACCCGATCTGTGGTCAAACGCCTCCGCAAAGCCGGATTCGACAAAACCGGCGGCAACGGCAGCCACACTAAGTGGCTTCACGCACAGTCTGGAGCGTACGTCGTCGTGCCGACAGGTCACCGCGTCATATCGCCTGGCGTAGTTCGCCAGGTGGACAAGGCGATTGAGCGGAGCAAGGGGTCCTGATGTACGAATTCAAAATCGAAATCAAGCGCGAAGGCCGCTGGTGGATGGTCTACATCCCTGAAATCGACGGCGTCACGCAAGCCCGCCGACTGGCCGAGGCGCCGACGATGGCCCGCGACTACATCGCCTTGGACCGGGGCATTCCCGTTTCGGAAATCACGGTCGAAATCGCCAGCATCCGCATGGAGGAACCGGCCTTCCGTGAACTTCTCGACACCGCCCGCCAAATTAAGCACACACGGGCGCAGGCCGCCGAATTGGAGCGGGAGAGCACCCAGCAGGCAAGGGACTTCGCGCACTGGCTGGTTACTTACGGGGTGCCTGTCCGCGATATTGCTGTGTTGCTGGGGATTTCGCCTCAGCGGGTGAGTCAACTAGCCAATTCGTAGCGGTAATAGCCGCGCTGGTCTTGATACAGCCCCGGCGCCCACCACCGTTCGCGTCTCATAAAGCGCGGGCGTCGCGGGGGGCGCCTCCTCGCAGGATGGTCGCGCCGCGAAGTAGTAGATAGAGAAACTCTGCGGCGCCCAACGCTTCGGCAAGCTGGTCGTCGGTGAACGTGTCGCAAGGTTCCGCTATGGACGCGGAAATGTGTTGTATCTGCCAGGAGTACACCGTTGCGCCGGGCCGCTCACCTGTCGCCGATAGTTTTTCGATAACGCGCTGCAACGCTTCCCGCGCCCGGTTGAGTAGGTCGGCGTCGGCTGCCTGCACCGCCGCCCCACCGTGCTCCGGCCCGAGAACGCTGATTGCCCCGTCAAGCTGGTCGACCGCGCTGCCAATCGCGGCGAAGCTGGCATCCGCTTCCCGCCTCGCCACCTCTTGGGGCGTCCGCTTGCGCGGTTTCTTGGGCGGCGGCTGCGCCGGATAGGGCTTGCCGTCCTGCCCGATGACCGGCGGCGCCTCGTCAGGTGTCGGATTTCCGACACCTCGGAGGTCGCTAGAAACGGTGTCATGGTGGACGCCCGTCGCCGCCCCGATGGCCCGCGTCGACATGCCCTGCCCGCGTAGCAACGCCACCACCGCCCGGCGTTCCTCACGCGGCAACACCAGCGGCGCATGGTGAAATTCGCCCTTGATGTAGTCGTCCCACGATTCGTAGCCGAGGGCCACCCATGCCCGCCCGATGTAAGCCTTGGCGACCTCGGCCATCAGGTCGCCCATCTTGGATTTGATGCGGGCGGTGATCGCCTCGGCGTCCCGCTTGTCCAAGTCCACGTGCAGGACAGCCGTCATCGGGAGATTCACGTTCTGCTCTCTTTCCCCCCGCCCGCCAAGCCGACTTTAGCGCCAGACGGCTACCCGGCCCACCCCCCAATTTGGTTTCCCTCACCGCGCGCCGTCGCGGTGTAGGGCGACGCCTGACATTGTGCCGAGAGGTCAGAGGCAACGGGCCCGGACTCAGTCGCAGAGTGGCGTTTCCCTAACGGTTTCCTCGATTGCCCTCAGGACGCCCGACCAGGTAGCCCAGCTCGGGTCGGGGGTGTAGCCAATCTCAAACGAGGGGTAGGTCTGCTCGATTCGTTCGACCAGTTCGCGCCGGTGCGCAGCCTCGGCCTCGATCCAATCAAGTAGCATCCCAGCGGCATTCGTGAAGCCAGCGACTAGCCGGGCGAGCACATCTTCGATTGGCTCGCCGCTGAACCGCCGCGCGGCAATCTCCTGGATCTCCCGCACGGCATCTTCCGCTGCGAAATTCTCTCCACCGGCTTGGGCTTCCCTGATGACGGAGAGGGCGGCAAGGGTGTCCTCTTGCTGCTCGCGGGTGTATCGGGGTTCCTCCGGCATCTGTTCACCGTAACTGTGTTCGTCGCCCTACGGGCCGCTGAGAGGCCAGCAAATCGGCGTCTGCCGCCATAGCGGCGAAATCAGTTGGCGGCATATTGGCGGCGACCGCTCCATTAAAGCCTATTTCCGCAGGTCAAGCATGGTGCGCGATACTGGGATTGAACCAGTGACCTCTTCCGTGTCAGGGAAGCGCTCTCCCGCTGAGCTAATCGCGCCGGGGGTCAAATTTGGAGGTGGAGACGGGAATCGAACCCGTGTGCACGGCTTTGCAGGCCGTTGCCTCACCACTCGGCCACTCCACCGCTGGGATTGATGCCACTTGCACCTTCGAGCGGACGACGGGATTCGAACCCGCGACCCTCACCTTGGCAAGGTGATGCGCTACCAACTGCGCTACGTCCGCGCGCAACGGGCGAGATCGTCGCCCGTTGCGAAGGACGACGATAGTCCACCCGAGCGGGCCCGCACAAATCTCTTGGTGACGTTGCCGGTCCAGGCTAGCGCGCCCGGCGACCAACGTGGCGGGTTCGGCGATGTCGGGTTCGTGCTACCCTTCGACACCGTTCGCCCCTCGGCGCCGGTCCCGTGGCTCAGTGGAAGAGCGTCCGCTTCACACGCGGAAGGTCGCTGGTTCGATCCCAGCCGGGACCACCGGAATCCTCGCAGGTCAGGCTCAGGTTTGGCCGACGACGTGCCCGGCTCCAGCCGGCGGTACGCCGGCGCAACGGTGAACCCGGCGACGGCGCCGGTCGTGATCACCGTATGGACGCTTCGGAGGCGGCCCATGACCGCCGCGCAACGGTGACCGTCGACCGCGAGGGCATCATTCATCAGTGGGGTGATGCGGTCACCGGTGTCGTGGGCCATTCGGCGGACGAGACACTGGGGCGAAGCCTCAATGTCGTGATCCCGCCCGTCCTGCGGCCGCTGCATTGGTGGGGATTCGATCACGCCATGAAGAGCGGTCGATTGAAGCGCGGCATCTTCAAAGTCCCGGCCCTGACCAAGGACGGGCGGGTGATCGTCGCCCACGCAACCATCGACTTGATACCCGGAAAAGGCCGAGGCGCGGACGGCGCCGTCGTCACGTTTGTCGGGGTCGGGGCCCGGTGGCGAGGGAGGGCCTGGGAAGCCGCCCTCGCGCCGATCAACCTCGCGCACCGGGTCTGGTGCAACGCCCGCGCCAGGTAGAGCGCCCCAAAATTCGTATTCGGAATCGGGTGAACCATCCAACGCCCGACTGCGTGCCTAAACTATGACCGCCCGACAGCCCGGGGCGGAGGCCGTCCCTGATGCAATGTGGTCGCCGGCGCTAGCGCGTGGGTTGATCCGCGACGATTTCATGCGCGCGATGCACTATTGCGACGGCGGGTTCACCGATCTACTGGGCGGCAGCGTCCCGACCCGGCCAAGCCTCGCACAGCGATTCATGCAGAGCCCGTTGGTGGCGGCGCTGTACGAGCGCTTCTGGCGCCCGATCATGGTCGCGATCATGCGATTGCACGGGATCTCGATCGACGCCGAACGCCAAAAAGCTTCCGGCGCATTGCATCTGGGCGGCGCGCAGCGCGTTCTCGACGTGGCATGCGGCCCGGGCAATTTCACCGGGTTCTTCGCCGAACAGCTCAGCGGAGACGGCTTCGTCATCGGGTTGGACAATTCGGTCGCGATGATGGAGCGCGCCGTCCGCGACAACAGCGCCGCGCGCGCGGTCTATATGCGCGCCGACGCGCGCAGCCTCCCGTTCAACGACAGGACATTCGATGTCGTGTTCTGCTTTGCCGCTCTGCATCTCGTCCAAGAACCGATCCGCATGCTCCAAGAGATGATCCGGGTGCTTGCGCCGGGCGGGCGGATCGCCGTGATGACGACCTACGGCCGCGAGTCCTTGCTGATACGGAAGGGTCTCGAGCTCGGCGCCGAAATGTGCGGGGTGCGCGTGTTCGACCGCGCCATGGTTCCAGCATTCCTTGCGGCCACCGGGCTGACCGACATCGACCAGCAGCTGCGCGGAATCTCTCAGTTCGTCGTGGCCCGCCGGCCAGAGAGCGAGAGCGATCCCGGGCGCGCCCGAGCGATCGGGCGGCGGGCGCAAGGCAAGGCAATTGGCTTTTAGGCCGACAGTGCGCGGCGATGTCCGGCTACGCGGGGTCAGCAAGACCTACGGCGAGGGCGCGGCGGCGGTATCTGCCCTGCGCGAGGTCGATCTCGATATCCATGCCGGCGAGTTCGTGGCGATACTCGGTCCGAGCGGGTCGGGCAAGACGACGCTGCTCAACATCATCGGCGGCATAGAAACGGCGGACGGTGGCACAATAACCGTTGCCGGACAGGATATCTCGGGACATCGACCCCGCGATCTGGGTTCCTTTCGCCGCGAACGTGTCGGCTTTGTGTTCCAGTTCTTCAACCTGATTTCCACTCTCACCGCCCACGAAAACGTTCAGGTGGTTATGGAACTGACCGGCCGAGGCGATGCCAGTCGTGTTCCGGATCTGCTGGCCGCGGTCGGCTTGTCGGACCGCGCCGCGCACTTCCCGGCTCAGCTGTCGGGCGGGGAACAGCAGCGGGTTTCGATCGCCCGGGCGCTCGCGACCGACCCCGACTTGTTGCTGGCCGATGAACCCGCCGGTGCGCTGGATGTGGCGACCGGACGTCGTGTGCTGCAGCTGCTGCAGCACACCAGCCGCACCACCGGATGCGGCGTCATCATGGTTACGCACAACGAGGCCACGGCCGAAATCGCCGATCACGTCATACGGATGCGTGACGGCACCATCACGTCCACCGACCGCAACACCTCGCCGGCTGACGCCACGAGCGTTCGATGGTGACGCATCACGATGAAAGCGGCCCTGCACAACAAGACCCGGCGCGACTTGCGGCGGCGGCTGCCGCAGGTCGCGGCGATCGGCGCCACGGTGATGCTCGGGGTGTTGCTCTTCGTCACGAGCTACGACTCCTTTCGCAATGTGCAGGCCTCCTACGACCGGACCTACGCCAGAACGCATTTCGCCGACCTGACTGTGACGGGCGGCGACGCGGCAACGATCGCCGCCGCGGTCCGTAACGCCACGGGTGTCGACCGGATCACCACCCGCACCCAGGCGGATCGGCCCTTCGCGATCGGCGGCACCAAACTCGTCGGCCGCGTGGTCGGAATTCCGACGGCGGACGGTCACGGCATCAACGAGGTCGATGTCATCGCCGGGCGACTACCCGATCCCGCAAGCCTTGGCCAGGTGGCGCTCGAGCGGCATACCGCCGACACCTTCGGCCTCACCACGGGCGACCGCGTGCGGGTATTCGACGATCGCGGATGGCGCGAGCTGATCGTCTCGGGCGTCGTGCAGTCTCCGGAATACCTCTGGCCCGCGCGGAACCGCCAAGACGTCCTCGGTGACCCCCATGCGTTCGCGGTCGTGTTCGCCCCCGAATTGCTCGCCCGGATGCTGTCGGCGCGCACGGCACCCAATCAGGTGCTCGTGCAGATGACAAGCGGTGCCACTCAATCCGATCATGACCGGGTGGCCCGCCTGCTGCGCGCCGCCGGCGCCACGGACATCGAGAACCGCGCCGACCAACCGTCCAACGCCGCGCTTCGGCAGAACTTCAACGGTTTCCGCGGGATGGCGATCGGGTTTCCCGCCATGTTCCTCGGCGCGGCGGCGATTGCCGAGTACCTGCTGCTCACCCGCATCATCCAGACCGAACGACCGGTCATCGGCACCCTCCTCGCCCTCGGAGCCCGCCGACGCGCAGTGGTGTGGCACTACGCGTGGTACGGCGGGATCGTCGCGACCGTCGCCGCGCTGGCGGGCGTCCTGGTCGGGGGAGTGGCGACCTCCCTTTACACCAGGGCCTACGCGTCTCTGCTGAGGCTGCCGGACGCGGTCGTCGAACACCGAATCCCCACCGCGGTCATCGGTTTCGCGCTCGGGTTGATCACGGGCGTGGTCGCCGGGTTGATACCCGCCGTCGGCGCCGCCCGGACCGCGCCCGCGGAGGCGATGCGCGGCGACGGGACTCACGCGATCCGGACGGGCTCGTTTACCAGGGTATCCGCACGATGGACGCGGATACCCGTGGTGTTTCGAATGGCGTTACGTTCCCTGACCCGCTCCCGGCGCCGCACGGCCGCCACCATGATCGGGGGTGTGCTCGCGCTGGTGCTGATACTCGCCTCCGCCGTGATGCTGACCAGCGTGCGTGCGATGGTCGACGTCGAGTTCGGCCAGGTGCAGCGCCAGGACGCCACGGTGTTGGTCGCCCCTGGAGCGAACATCGAAGATCAGTTGCATTCCCTTGCCGGTGTCGCCGTTGTCGAGCCTGCCACCATCGCGCGGGTTACCGTGGTGGTCAATGGGAACACATACCCGACATCGCTGACCGGGTTGCAGCCGACGACGGTGATGCACGGATTCCGCACCCCGAGTGGCTCGTTTCGGGCGCTCCCGGCCGACGGCGTTCTCACCGGCGCGGCCCTCGCCAATCGCCTTGGCGTCCGTGTCGGTGACGATCTGACCGTCGTGCCGACCGCGGGCCCCGCCCGGACGGTCCGGCTCGCCGGGCTCGTGGACGAACCGTTGGGCACCGCCCTGTACGCCACCGACGACACCGCTCGAATCCTCACCAATGCCGAACCCGGCGGGTACCTCCTGCGCTTCGGCAACGCCGCGGACCGCGACCGAATCCGCGCCGGCGTCACCGGCCTGCCCGGCGTGGTCGCATACACCGATAACCACGCGGTCGAGACCCAGCTCCGCACCTACCTCGTCATTTTCTGGGCTTTTGCCGGCGCCGCCTTGGTGTTGGGTGCGCTGCTTGCATTCACGGTCATCTACGTCACGATGACCGTGAACCTCGCTGAACGGACAACCGAACTGGCCACACTGCGCGCGACCGGTGCACGGATCCGCCGGCTCACCGCGGCCGTGGTCATTGAAAACGTCGCTGCCACAGTGCTTGCCGTCCCGATCGGCCTGGCGGCCGGTGTCGGAGCGGGGTGGCTGTTCCTGCGCTCGTTCAACAACGACCTGTTCAGCCTCCACCTGTCCGTCGGCGCCACGGTGCTGCTCCTCGCGTCCGCCGCGGTGACGGCGGCCGCCGCCGCGTCCCAGCTACCGGCGGCCAGACTGATCAAACGCATCGATGTGGCAAGGGTTGTCCGGGAGCGCTCGCAGTAAATTCGCGCCGAGAGCCCAGGAATGGGCACGCATGACGCGCTTCCATTCGAGCTTGAACCACGGTGTGAATCTCTCAGGGGCGCAGATCATTTCCGCATGGAGAGCTTGCGGCGCCACGTAGCGCCAGTCCGCGATCTCCTTATCGTTCGCGCGCGGTCGCTCGGCGCTCCACCCGGCGTAGACCCAGCAGAGCTCGTGCTCGGCGCCACCCGCGTCGTATTGCGTCTGGTACTCGAACTTGAAGAGGAAACCCAATTCCGCCGTCATCCCCAGTTCCTCGTGCAGGCGACGGGTGATGGCAATGTCCATCCGCTCGCCCGGGCGGGGATGCGAGCAGCAGGTGTTAGACCAGTAGCCCGGCCACAGGCGTTTGCCCGGCGCGCGGCGCTGCACCAGCAGTTCGCCGTCGGGATTGAAGACGAACAGCGAGAACGCGCGGTGCAGCATCCCGCAGCCGGTGTGCGCGGCTTCCTTTGCAAGATGGCCGATTTCGCGGTCATTGCGGTCCACCAAGATCAGCCGCTCGTTGTCGCTCAAAGCCGCGCCTCCATCTCGTCGACGGGTCAGTGGCCCAGGAGCGTCGGTAGCCCCAGCGCCGAATCCACCGCGAGCGCCAAGAACACCGCGGACAAGTAGTTGTTGGATCGCCGGAACAACCGAAGGGGTTGAACGGGTTCGCCGTTGTGCGCCCGGGCGTAAAGCCGGTGCGCGGTCGCAAGCAGCCACACCGCGGCGAGCAACGCGACGGCGCCGTACAGCCAGCCGGTGGCCAACGCGAGCGCGACGGTCGCCGACACCGTCAAAACGGTGTATCCGAAGATCCGGGTGGCGACGTGGCGTTCGCTCGCGACGGCCGGCAGCATCGGCAACCCCGCGGCGCGGCAATCGTCGGTGCGGCGCATGGCCAACGCCCAGCTGTGCGGCGGCGTCCAGAAGAAGATGATCGCGAACATCGCCAGGGCCGGCCAGCCGATGCCGGCGGTGACAGCCGACCAGCCGATCAGCACCGGCATCCCGTTGGCGATGCCGCCCCACACTACGTTCTGCGAGGTGCGTCGCTTGATCAACAGCGTGTAGATCAGCACGTAGAACGCGATGGTCGCCGCCGCCAGCAGGGCGGCTAACGGGCTGGTGGTCACCCATAACCAGGCGAACGCCGCGACGCTCAACCCCAACCCGAATACCAGCGCATGATCGGTCGAGATCGCGCCTCGCGCCAGCGGGCGGTTTGCGGTGCGTCTCATCAGCTTGTCGATGTCGGCGTCCGCGACGCAATTGAGCGTGTTGGCGCCGGCGGTCATGAGTATTGCGCCCGCAAGAGCGTTGACTATCGACACCGGGGCCACGACGCCGCGCTCGGCGAGCAACACTGCGGGAACCGCGCCGATGACAAGGTGGATGGATCGCGGTTTGGTCAGGGCGAGGTAGTCGAACAGCGCGGTACGGACTTGACCACGCCTGGAAAGAACTCCCCGGTCGGTAATGCTCACGTTGGCATCCCCCAATGCTCCCCGACATTGGGAACACGAATGGCGGACAAATAGCGTTCAATGGGCGGCGAGGAGACCAAGACAAAAAGGACGGTGGACGATGGCAGCCAACCAAGAGGGGATCGGCGTGCTCAAACTCGAATGCCCGCAGCGCCACCCCGTGGGCAGGATCCTCAAGGAGGCCCCACACCAGGCGGTCCAATACGACCCCGGCGCCCAGGTCGGCACCCGCCGGTTCTGGCCGGACGAAGCCGACCAGCCGCAGTTCACGATTCACTGCCGCTTCTGCGACAAATCGGTGGGCGAGGCGACGGCCGCGCTGCAGAACCGGCTAGCCGGCCTCGTCGACGACACCGCGCAGACCATCGGAACCGCCACGCTGCAATACGCATAGCGGGCGTTACAGTCTGGGGGCGAGATGTTACGCCGACGACAGGAGCCAGCCCCGTGGCGACGCAGGACAGCAGCCCCCGCCCTCCCGAAGGCGATTGGCTGGGCACCCCGTATCTGAGATTCGAGCGCCAGGGCCCGATCGCGGTGTGCACCATCGATCGCCCGGAAGCCAAGAACGCCTTCACGCCGGCGATGTACTTCGGAATCCGTTGCGCCGTAGGGCGTGTCAACGAGGATCCGGACCTGGCCGGGCTGCTGATCACCGGGACGGGTGACATCTTCGCGCCCGGCGGCGACATGGGCGGCGGGGGAGGCACCGACGACTGGATGACCTTCGGCTCGGGCCTGGGCATGGACGTCACGCCGTTCGACACCGTCCGGACCTCGGCCAAGCCCGTCGTCTCCGCGGTCAACGGGCTGTGCCAGGGCGGCGGCATGCAGATCGCGCTGTGCAGCGACCTGTCCGTGGTCAGCGAGCGGGCAACATTCCGCGTGCCGGAGCTGTTCCGCGGCTACGCCGACACCTACTACAGTCAAATGCTGGCCCGCCTCGTCGGGCCGGTCCGCACCCGCGACCTGATGTTCACCGGACGGGTGCTCACCGCGGTCGAAGCCCTGGACTGGGGCCTGGTCACCCGGGTGGTGCCGCACGAGACCCTGCTCACCGTGGCCAAAGACCTGCTCGCGCAGGCCAGCCGCACCGCGCCGCGCGCCCGCGGCGTGATCAAGTCCAGCATCGACAACTACCTCGGCCTGTACGACCGCATCGGCATGACCGCCAGCCTCAGCGACGCCGAGGCCCGGGAGGGCTTCCGCGCGTTCAAGGAGCGCCGCTCACCCGACTGGGTGCATCCGGAGCTGCGCGCCGAGGGACGGCTATAGGTCGACCCACTCGCCGTGGGCGGCGACCCGCAACACGTCGCCGATCCCGGCGGCATCGAACGCCGCGGCGAATCTGTCGGCGCCCTCGCTGAAATGCGCCCAGCCGTCGACGTGGGCCGGGATCACCACCCTGGCGCCCAGCACCTCGGCCGCGGCGGCCGCGCGCGCCGAGGTCAGCGTCAACGGCCGGCCCCGTTCCTTGGCCGGCACGGTCGCCGCGCCCGCGAACAGGACGGCGACGTCGATCGCGCCGACCCGACCGGCGACGTCCTTGACCGCGCTCAGCGAGGCGTTGTCGCCGCTGAGGTACACGGTGGGCAGGCCGGGCCCGGACAGCACGAACCCGGTCACCTCGCAGTTGACGTGGCCGCCGGTGTCACGCTGCCCGTCGGCCGGGCCGTGGACGGCCGGAACGGCTTGCGCCGCAAGGGGTCCCGATCCGCCCGGCAGGTCATACGACTGCCACGGCGCCACCCCCACCGCCGGCGGCCCCAACCGGCCCGCGGCGCCGGGATGGGTGAGCACCAGGGGCGCGGCCAGCGCCATCCGGCGGCCGTCGTCGTCGAGGTTGTCGGGGTGCTGGTCGTGGCTGATCAACACGGCGTCCACCGCCCCGAGCGCGTCGGCGGCCACCGCGGGCCCGGTGAGCTTGGTCAGGTAGCCGTGCTCACCGGGCGGGTCGAACGTCGGGTCCATCACCAGCCGGCGGCCCGCGATGTCGACGACGGTCGTCGGGCCGCCCAGCACGGTGATCGCGCAATCGCGCCGCCGAGCGTCAAACATTGCGCGCCCTTCCTTGCCAAAACGGCTCCCGCAGCGCGGTTTTGAGGATCTTACCGCTCGGGTTGCGGGGGAGCGACTCCACGAAGTCCACCGTCCGCGGGCATTTGTAGCCGGCCAGGTGCCGGCGACAAAACGCGATGACGTCGTTCGCGTCGACCTCGGCGCTGGGGACGACGATCGCCTTGACCGACTCGCCCCAGTAGTCGTCGGGGACACCGATGATCGCGGCGTCGGCGACGGCGGGGTGCTCGATCAGCACGCTCTCCACCTCCGGCCCGTACACGTTCTCGCCGCCGGTGATGATCATGTCCTTGAGGCGATCCTCGATGTAGACGTAGCCGTCGGCGTCCAGGCGCCCGATGTCGCCGGTGCGCACCCAGTCGTCGGCGGTGATCGTCTCGGCGGTCGCCTCGGGCCGGTTGAGGTAGCCGGTCATGTTCTGGTTGCTGCGCACCCAGATCTCGCCCGGCTCCCCGGCCGGCAGCACGTCACCCGTCTCGGGGTGCACGACCTGAATCTCGCAGCCCAGCACGGCTTTTCCGGCGGCCAGCTGCAGGTGCGGCCGGTCGGGGTCGCGGTGGTTGTCGTCGCCCAGCGCGGTGACCGCCCCGCACAGTTCGGTCTGCCCGTACACCTGCACGAAGTTCGTCTCGGGCCAGGTCTCGAGCGCCCGGTGCAGCAACGGCAGCGGCATGGGTGCGGCCCCGTACACGATGTAGCGCAGCCCCGCGATCGCCGCGCTGGCCGTCTCGCCGGCCTGAAGGAACCGCGCGATCACGGGCGGCACGAAGAACGCGTGCGTCGCACCGGCCCGCACCGCACCGATCAGGGACGCGGCGTCGGGCTCGCGAGTCATGATCGTCGGTGCCCCCGCCCGGATGCCGAACAGCGCGTAGCCGATTCCGCCCACGTGGAACAGGGGCATGCACACCAGGTTTGCGTCGCCGTCGTCGAACGGGAACGCCGGTGCGAGGTTGGCCGCGTGGTTGGCCAGCGCGCGCTGGCTCAGCAGCACACCCTTGGGCCGCCCGGTGGTGCCGGAGCTGTAGATGATCAGGGCGTTCTCGTCCTCGTCGACCTCCTCGGGCGCAACGGGAGTCGCTGCGGCGATGAGGGATTCGTACTCGTCATCGACCACGACGATCCGTTCCACGGAGGCGGCCGCCTCGGTGGCGGGGCGCAGTTCGGCGCCGACGAACAGCAGGCGCGGGCGGCTGTCGTCGAGCACGTGGGCGAGTTCGTCGCCGGACAGGCGCCAGTTGACGACGGTGGTCACCGCGCCGATCGACGTTGCGGCGAAGAGGATTTCCAGGCAGGCCGGGTGGTTCTTGTCCAGGAATGCCACGCAGTCGCCCCGCCGGATGCCGGCGTCCCGCAGCGCCCCGGCCGCCCGCCGAATCCGCGCCGCCCACTCGGCCCACGACCACTGCCGATCGCCGAAGCGCATCGCGATGTCGTCGGGTCGCCGCCGGGCGTGCCGCTCGACGAACCCGGCGAGCGTGTCGGTCATGGCATCGGTGTCAGTCTGTTCCACACACCGAGTGTGCCCTGAGGGCTTCGTGTGTGCAGAGGGGGTGCAGATTCGCCGACTTTTCCGCCACACGCTTACTGCAGCGCCGTGGGCGCGCAAGGGATTCGGTGTGCCGGGCTACGGCATCATTCGCTGACCTCGCCGACCTCGCCGACCTCGGTTTCCTCCACCCCGTCCGATTTCCGTCGGGCGCGCCTCACCGTCAGCCAGGCCCAGAGCAGTCCCACACCCAGCACCGTGGCTTTCAGGAACACGAATAGAGCCGCGTTTCCGTCCGAAAGGCCGTAGACGAAGACCGCCATGATCACCGAGGCGACGGTGGCGGCCAGCACGACGGCGAGCGGCCAATTTACCGCAAACTTGCGCTTCATGAGCCCGGCCTGTTGGGAACCGTGCCACCATTGGGGCCCTTCTTCGATGGCGGCACCACCGTATTCGGCCTTGGTTCGCGCGACTTGGCGTTCTGGTCGAGCCCGTCCATGCAGCCGGCGATGTAGTCGTTCTTGTTAAGCCCGCCTTCGGGTCGGGTGAGTGGGTTGTTGTCGGAGTTGTACGCCTGCTCGCACGCCTCCTGGTGCGAGACCGGCGCCATGTTCCGCGCTTCGGTGAGGCTGAAGTATCCGAAGGCGGCCATCTCGGCGTCGCCATGGGTGCCGCTGTCCAGGCCCATCTTGTAGGACGAGGAAGACTTGTCCACTGGATGGCCTCCGCCGCCCGAGCCGCCCAGGACAGTAACCCAGAAGGTTATGACGGCGGCGACAGCAACGACCGCGGCCGCTGCGGCAAAGATCACCTTCCGCTCCCGAGGCTGCCGAGACCAAAATTGCCGGCCGTCGTCCCGCGCCTTATTCACATAGGGCCGCGCCTGCTCCCAGGGGCTCGGACCCCCGACCGCCGGAGAAGGCGGGGGCGCCTGCGATGGGGGCGGCGGTGCCACGGGCGCGGCTTCGGGTTGCGTCGTCGCCGCGTCCTTTCGCTGACGGTGCGGCGTCCAGTTCTGACCGTCCCAATAGCGTTGTGCGGTCGGGTTTTCGGGGTCGTCGTACCAGCCGGCGGGTGTCGTCATGTCTTTGCCTTTCTACGACGAAAACGGGGTCAGGACAGGAATGCTCCGGCGACCGGCTTGGAAGATTCTTGGCAGCTGCACCACGGCGGCGCTCGACGCCGGTGCGATTTTCACGAGGACATACCTGGCCTCCTTGGCTTGGGCCACGGCGGGTGCCAACTCGAAGTGTCCCAGCTTTGTGATGAGTAGCATAGGAGTTTCACCGGTGGCTTGAACTTACTAATCCGATATCAATGCCGAGCCCGATCGGACTCGTGTGCCACCATGACTGCCATGGTGAACGCCGATCGTGCCCGGTCCCGGACCTTCGTCGTGACGGGCGCGGCGTCGGGCATCGGCCTGGCCACCGCGAAGCGCCTGCTGGCCGAGGGCGGCACTGTCATCGGCGCCGACGTGGCCGCGCCGCCCGATCTGGGCACCGACTTCCACTTTGTGACCGCAGACGTCACCGACGAGGCGGCCATCGCGGCGGTGCTGGCCGCCGTGCCCGACCGCCTCGACGGCCTCTTCCACGCGGCGGGGGTAGCGGGCGGCGGGCCCGTCCACCTGCTCGACCGCACCGAGTGGGACCGGGTGATCGGGATCAACCTCACCGGCACCTTTCTGGTGGCCAAGGCGGCGCTGGCCAGGATGATCGAGCAACCCCGCGTCGAGGGCGAACGCGGTTCGATCGTCACCGTCGCCAGCATCGAGGGCCTGGAGGGCACGGCCGGCGGCAGCTCCTACAACGCGGCCAAGGGCGGCGTCGTGCTGCTGACCAAGAACATCGCGCTCGACTACGGGCCCAGCGGCATCCGCGCCAACTCCATCTGCCCCGGTTTCATCGAAACCCCGATGGCCCGCAACGTTTTCGGCCTACCGGGGATGGAGGGACCGCTGGCGTCCATCACCGAAGAGCATGCTTTGCAACGGCTGGGCCGGCCCGAGGAGGTGGCGGCGATGGCGGCGTTTTTGCTGTCGACCGACGCCTCGTTCGTCAGTGGGCAGGCCATCGCCGTCGACGGCGGCTACACCGCGGGTCGCGATCACGGTGTCGTCAAACTCTTCGGCTTCCCCGAGTAGCGCCTTAAGATTCGCGCATGGTCACTCCCGACGACGCGATCGACGCGATCCGGGGCACCGGCGGCGCGCAGCCGGGCAGTCGCGCGCTGCACGCCAAAGGCGCGCTGTACCGCGGGACGTTCACCGCCACCCCCGAGGCGTCCGGGCTGTCGCGCGCCAAGCACCTCGATGGGTCGACCGTCCCGGCGCTGATCCGCTTCTCCAACGGATCGGGCAACCCGAAGCAGCGCGACGGCCTGCCCGGGGTGCGGGGCATGGCGGTGAAGTTCACGCTGCCTGACGGGTCCACCACCGACGTGTCGGCGCAGACCGCCCGGCTGTTCGTCTCCAGCACCCCGGACGGCTTTGTCGACCTGCTCAAAGCGATGCGGCCCGGCCCGACGACGCCGCTGCGCATGGCCAAGTACTTCCTGACCCACCCGCGGCTGCTCGGCGCGCTGCCCGTCCTGCGCGAGGCCAACAAGGTCCCGGCCAGCTACGCCACCATCGAGTACCACGGCCTGCACGCCTTCCGCTGGATCGCCGCGGACGGCAACGCCAGATTCGTTCGCTACCACTGGGTTCCCGCCGCGGCCGGCGACGCGGTCCAGGGAAACGGCCCGGACTTCCTCAGCGACGAGCTGAACGCCCGACTCGCCGGCGGCCCGGTGCGGTTCGATCTACGCGTGCAGATTGCCGGGCCCGACGACTCGACGGTCGACCCGTCCGCGCCGTGGCGCAGCACGCAGACCGTCACCGCCGGCACCCTGGAGATCACCGGCCGCGACACCGAGCGCGAGCGCGGCGGCGACATCGTCGTGTTCGACCCGATGCGCGTGACCGACGGCATCGACCCCTCCGACGATCCGGTGCTGCGCTTCCGCAGCCTCGCGTATTCGGCGTCGGTCAAGCTGCGCACGGGCGTGGACCGCGGCCGCGAGGCGCCCCCGATCTGACGGCGATTAAGCTCTTCGGAAGTGCTGCTCTCCCATATGGTTTTGATCGCCCTGGCCGGGTTCGGCGCCGGCGCCATCAACGCGCTCGTCGGATCGGGCACCCTCATCACGTTTCCGACGCTGGTCGCTTTGGGCTACCCGCCGGTCACGGCCACCATGTCGAACGCGGTCGGCTTGGTGGCGGGCAGCGTGTCGGGCACCTGGGGGTACCGCGCCGAGCTGGCCGGGCAGTGGAACCGGCTGCGGTGGCAGATCCCCGCGTCGCTGGCCGGCGCGGTGCTGGGCGCCTTCCTGCTCCTGCACCTGCCCGCGACGGTCTTCACCGCGATCGTGCCGGTGCTGCTGGTGCTCGCGCTGGTGCTGGTGGTGGTCGGGCCGAAGCTGCAGTCGTGGGCCGCCCAGCGCGCCGAGGTGGCGGGACGGTCGCCCGAGCACATCACCCCGGCGCGGATGGCCGTGCTGGTGTTCGGGACGTTCGCGGTCGGCGTCTACGGCGGCTACTTCACAGCCGCGCAGGGGATCCTGATGGTCGGCATGATGGGCGCGCTGCTGCCCGAGTCGGTGCAGCGGATGAACGCGGCCAAGAACCTCCTGACGCTGCTGGTGAATGTCGTTGCGGCGGTGAGCTACTCGCTGGTGGCGTTTCACCGGATCAGTTGGCCGGTGGCCGGGCTCATCGCGGCGGGCTCGCTGATCGGTGGGCTGGTCGGGGCGCGCTACGGTCGCCGGCTCTCGCCGACCGCGTTGCGCTCCACCATCGTGGTGGTCGGGCTGATCGGGCTCTACCGCCTGCTCAGCGTGGCCTGACGGTGACCTCGGCGACGACGTCCAGCACATCGTGGCGCCGCCGCCACGCATGCCGCTGCCGCATCGCCCCGTTGCCCCGCGCGACGATGCGATCGAGTTCCGTTGCCGCGCGGTCGTATTCGCCCAGGGCGTCCAATGCCGGGCGTACCCGCTGCACCAACGCGCCCAGCTGCTCACGGGCCGGCACCGCCCCGCGGCCGTGGAAAAGATCGACAGTGTGGCCCGCGAGCCCGTCGTGGGCGGCCTTCCAATACGCCGCCCGCAGCGCGCCCGGTGGCAGGCGGCCCACCACGTCGCCCTCGTCGCGGGCGTCGAGCGCCGTCATCACCGCGGCCCGGATCAGCGTGGCCAGCAGCACGGTCTCGTCGACCGTCGCCGGCACGTCGGCAACCCGGACCTCGACCGTCGGGAAGTCCGCCGACGGGCGCACGTCCCAATAGATCATGTCCCGGTCCAGGATCACCCCGGTTTCGACCAGCATGGCCACCGCGCGGTCGTAGTCGTCGGGCGACGGAAAGAACGGCGGCGGCCCGGCGGCCGGCCAGCGCCGCCACAGGACACTGCGCCAGCTCGCGTGGCCGCTGTCGGCGTTGCGGTACACCGGCGAATTCGCCGACAGCGCAAGCAAAGACGGCAGCCACGGCCGCAGCCAATTGCTGACGTGGATGGCGGCCGCGCGGTCGGGCACCTGCACGTGAACGTGGCATCCGCAGATGCCCTGCTCGTGGGCGATCATCCCGAATTCGGCACCGATCCGCCGGTAGCGCGGGGTGTCGGTGACCGGAAAATCGTGCGGCGTGGTGGGCGGCAGCCCCGAGGCCAGCAGCCGGACACCCGCGGCCTCGGCGGCTTGCGCGGCGCCGCGCCGCAGCCGGGTGAGATCGTCGGCGAGGTCCGCGCTGCTCGCCGCGACGCTCGAGGTGGTCTCCACCTGGCAGCTGCTCAGTTCCAGCTGCAGCTCGACGCCCCGCCGCTTCGCCTCTTCGGCCACGTCGGCGTTGCGGGCGGCCGGTTCGCCCGTCCGCGGGTCGACGAGGAGGAACTCCTCCTCCGCCCCGAAGGTGGGCCCGGAGTTACGGGATTCGCTCAGCTCACCAGCGGGCGGCCGACCCGAGCGCGGCGTCCGCGGTCGGGTAGATGGGTAGTACGGCGTTGAGGCCGCACGCGTCGACGATTCGCGTGACGATCGGCTCGTGGCTCACCAGGCGAAGTTCGATGCCGCGGTCTCGACACCGGTGTGCCTCGTCGGCCAGCACCGCGAAGGCACAGCAGGCCATGAAATCGAGCCCCGTGACGTCGACCACGAACGGGCCGGGCGGAATGACGACGCTCGCCGCCTCGCTGACCAGCCGGCGCCAGGTGTGTTCGTTGCAGGCGTCGACCTCGCCGCCGGCGTTGATGAGGACCGCCGCACCGTTGCGGTCGGTGGTCGCGCGCAGCGTGCTGTGTGGATCGCCCAGCTCGTAAACCAGCCGCGTGCTGAGCGTAAGAGGTGGTGGGCTGGACATCGGTTCGGCAACAATAACCGGGCTCATGGTGGACTCCCTAATCGACCGACGCCTTGCGTCGGGATGGTGCCCGTCCTGCTGACTTAAGACGAATTCTTCGCGACGTGCGAATCTCATTTGTATAACGAGACAGGGCGGTCTGTCTACCTGCCGCCGGTTAAGAGTATGGTAAGGCCGGTATGACCAGCCACGATGTCCCGACGCCGGTCGCCTCGGCCCGCGAACGGATCCTGACCGCGGCTTATGAGCTCTTCGGGCGGCGCGGGATCCGCGCTGTCGGGACCGACGAGGTGATCGAGCGGGCCGGCGTGGCCAGGGCCACCCTCTACCGCCATTTCGCCACCAAGGACGACCTGGTCCTGGCCGTGCTGCAGCGCCGCGAGGAAGTCTGGACCTACGGCCTGATCGACGAGCAGTCGCGACAGCGCGGCGCCACCCCCGAGGAACAGTTGCTGGCGATCTTCGACGTCATGCACGAGTGGTTTCAGCAGGGCGACGGTTTCGAGGGCTGCTCGTTCATCAACGTTTTGCTGGAGCTGGGGGCCGACCACCCGGCCGGGCAGGCGTGCATCGTCCACATCGACCATGTCCGCGACATCGTGCGCCAGCGCGCCATCGCGGCGGGGCTGCTCGACGTCGAGGACTTCGCCTCGTCGTGGCAGATCCTGATGAAGGGCGCCATTGTCCTCGCGGACGTGGGTGACATGGACGCCGCCCTGCGCGCCCGCAAGATGGCCTGCGCGCTGATCGGCGAGCACCGGCCGGTGGCGCCGGAGGACATCGGCGAGGCGGTCAGCTAGCCGCGGCGGTGTCGGTCTTGCGGTAGTGCTCTTCCTCGAGCTCGGCGATCATGCGCGACGTCCGCTCGCGCAACGCGAAGGCGGCGATCAGACCGAACACGATCGCGATCACCAGCGCGATCCAGGAGAACCGCTCCAGCCAGCGCTCGGCGGCCATGCCGGCGTAGTAAACCAGCGCCGTGGTGCCGCCGGCCCAGCAGATGGCGCCCGACACGTTGGCCGCCAGGAACCGCGGGTAATGCATCTTCAGTGCGCCGGCCAGCGGCCCGGCGAATATTCGGAGCAGCGCGATGAACCGGCCGAAGAACACCGCCCGAACCCCCCAGCGGTTGAACAGCTTTTCGGCCAGCGCGACGTGCCCCGGCCCGAAGTGCTTGGGGAAGCGCCGGCCGAGCCGGTCGAAGAGCGGCAGGCCGAACCGGCGCCCGATCGCGTAGCCGATCGAGTCGCCGACGACGGCGCCGATGTCCGCGGCGGCGCCGACGCCGACCGGGTTGACGGCCAGGTCGTGATGCGACGACATCAGCGCCGCGCTGACCAGGACGATCTCGCCGGGTAGCGGAATGCCGAGGCTCTCCATCCCCACCACGCCGCCGACCACCAGGTAGACCAGCAGCGGCGGGACGGACTGCAGCAACGCCTCCACATTCATGGGTCAAGGATGCCTGACCGGCGCACGAACCGCGCCGTTATCTCCGTGCTCGGCGTGCTGAGCGGTTCCAGCCGCGGTCGCTTGGGCACGCGCCCGTCGGCCGAAGACATGCCGCGCAGCCGTCGCCACACCCACGGCATGAATTTCTGCTGCGTCCAGCGCAGCTGGCCGTAGGTGCGGGATTTGAACGACAGGCGCGTCGGGCTGCCGCTCGCCTCGGCCCAATCATGGTTGCTGCCAGGCAAAGTGAGCGCTTCGGCGGCCGCCTCGGCGAACAGGATGTGCCCCTTGGTGGACGCGTGCACGCGGTCGATGTCCCACGTGTCCAGGTCGCGCATCGAGGGCGCGTCATAGAGGTCCACGAGCCGGAAGCCGTATTCGTGGGCGGCCGCCCGGATCGCGTCGTTGATGCGGCCGAGCCGCCCCGACACCAGCCGGCCCAACGGAAGGAATTGCGCGACGTTGGGGAAGGTGGTGGTCACCACCGTCGCGCCCGATCCGGCGAGCGCGGCGTACACGTGCTCGAGGTTGGCCAGCGCGCGGCCGAACGAGTTTCCCGGCTGGATGACGTCGTTCATTCCGACGCACACGGTGATCAAATCCGGTTGCATCGCCAGCGCCGGCGGCACCTGCTCGCGCAGCACGTCGGCCACCAGCTTGCCGCGGATGGCCAGGTTGGCGTAGTGCAAACCGGGGTAGAGGGCGTCGATCATGGCCGCGAGCCTGTCGGCGAACCCGAGGCAGCCGACCGCGTCGTTGCCGTCCCACAATCCTTCGGTCTGGCTGTCCCCGATGGCGACGTATCGGCTGTATCCGGTCCCAGGAGCCCCGTACACGATGCCGAGACTAACCGGTAAGTCCGGCTCCGTCGTTGTAGCGTGGCGCTGGCTCGCCGTGAGGAGATTCTGTGGAATTCAACCTGGCACAGGTGTTCGGGGCGGTCGCCGCGGCCAACCCCGACCGGGACTGCATCGTGTTCGGCGATCGGCGCTTCACCTTCGGGCAAACCGCCGACCGTGCCCGCCGGTTCGCCCGGGCGCTGCACGGGTGGGGGCTGGGCGCGCGTCGCGAACGCGCGGAGCTCGCGCCGTACGAATCGGGCCAAAGCCACCTCGGGTTGTACCTGGCGAACTGCAACGAGTTCCTCGAGGCGATGCTCGGCGCGTACGGGGCGCGGGTCGCCCCGTTCAACGTCAACTACCGCTACGTGGCCGACGAGTTGGTGTACCTGCTCGATAACGCCGGCGCCGACGCGGTCATGTATCACGCGCGGTTCGCGCCGACGCTGGCCGAGGCGCTGGACCGGATGCCCGGTCCCATTCGGCTGATCCACGTCGACGACGGGTCAGGCAACGACCCGCTCCCGGGGGCGGTGCGCTACGAGGACGTGCTGGCGTCGACGTCCGACGAGCCGCTGGACCTGACGCCGTCGCCGGATGACCTCTATGTGCTCTACACCGGCGGCACCACCGGGATGCCCAAGGCGGTGCTGTGGCGCCAGCACGACATCTACGTCAACGCCATGGGGGGGCGGACCCTGGGCACCGGCGAGGTGGTGGGCAGCCTGGAGGAGATCGTCGAGCGATCGCGGCTCGAGGGACCGGGCTCGATGACCCTCGCGCCGCTCATGCACGGCGCGGCGCAGTGGGCGGCCTTCATCAGCCTGTGCGGTGGGCGGCCGTTCGTGATGGCGCCCACGACCACCCACTTCGACCCGGCCGAGGCGCTGGCGCTGGCCAGCCGCGAACGCGTGATGTCGCTGTCGATGGTCGGCGACGCCTTCGGGCGCCCGCTGGCCGACGAACTGGAGGCCGGCGACTACGACCTGTCCGGGCTGTTTGCGCTGGTCACCGGAGGGGCCGCACTGAGCGCCCCGCTCAAGCAGCGGTTCGTCGAGCTGTTGCCGCAGCTGACGATCGTGGACGCCGGCGGGGCGTCGGAATCCGGCGCGCAGATGATCCAGGCGTCCAGCCGGCTGCAGAGCGCGAGCGGCCGCTTCGCCCCGAACCCGGGGGCGGTGGTGGTCAGCGAGGACTTCACCCGGATCCTGGCACCGGGCGATGACGAGATCGGCTGGCTGGCCCAGCAGGGGCCGATACCGCTGGGCTACCTGGGCGATCCCGCGAAGACGGCGCGCACCTTCCCGGTGATCGAGGGCATCCGCCACTCGGTGCCCGGCGACCGGGCCCGCTGGCACGCCGACGGCCAGATCGAGCTGCTCGGCCGCGATTCGGTCACCATCAACTCCGGCGGCGAAAAGATCTTCGCCGAGGAGGTGGAGGCCGCGATCGCCGAACACCCCGACGTCTACGACGTCGTGGTGACCAGCCGGCCCAGCACCCGGTGGGGCAACGAGGTCGTCGCGCTCGTCCAGTTGGCCAACGGCTCGTCCGTCGATGCCGACGCCATCATCGCCGAGGCCGCCCGCCATATCGCGCGGTACAAACTGCCGAAGGCGGTCGTCTTCTGCGACCGGTTGCAGCGCTCGCCGTCGGGCAAGGCGGACTACCGCTGGGCGAAAGAGCAAGTGGCGCAGGGTATGAGCTAGCCTCGGTGATTGTGGCTGCGCCGTTGAGTGTCAATGCGATTCGCGCACCGGGCCGTGCGGCCGTCGCACTCGGCGCCGCCGTCACGCTCACCGTGTTTGTGGCCGGATTGTTGTGGGCCAAGTGGCTGCCCTACGCGGCGAAAGCCCTCAGGGCGCAGCGCACCGAGCACTGGTCGGCGTCGAACATCCTCACCGTGGGCGGGGTGCGCGCGGGGGACGGTCCCACCTGGCACGCCGCGACGACGTTCTTTCACACTTATTTCCTGTCGATATGGCAGGCGCTGGTGGTGGCGCTGCTGGTCAGCGCGTCGGTGCAGGCGTTGTTGCCGAAATCGTGGCTGCCGCGACTGTTGAACCGGCGCGGCGTCGTCTCGAGCGCGCTGGCCGGCGGGGTGGCCGGCATGCCCTCGATGATGTGCACGTGCTGCACCGCCCCGGTCGCCGTCACGTTGCGGCGCAAAGGCGTCGGTCGCGTCGCCGCCATCGCCTACTGGCTCGGCAACCCGTTGCTGAATCCGGCGGTGCTGGTCTTCCTGTTCTTCGTGGCCCCCTGGCAGTGGACGCTGACGCGGCTGGTGGTGGGAATCGCCACGGTCGTCGGTGTTGCGGCGGCGGCCGGACTGGTCACCCGCGGCGGCGCGGAACCGCAGGCCGAGGCGGTGGCGCTGGCACCGCCCGCCGTCGGATTCGTCCGCGCGCTGCTGCGGCTGGGTCTGTTCCTGTTGCCCGAGTACGCGGTGCTGGTGCTCCTGGTCGGGGCGTTCCGCGGCTGGCTGCTCACCCTGACCGGGCTCCCGCACCACGGTCTGCTGATCGTCGTCCTCGCGGCGGTGGTCGGCACGCTGATCGTCATCCCGACGGCGGGAGAGATTCCGATCCTGCAGGGCCTGGCGCTGCTCGGGGTCTCCTCGGGGCCGCTCGGCGCGCTCCTGATCACCCTCCCCGTCGTCAGCGCCCCGGGGATCGCGATGGTCAGCCGCAGCTTCGGGTGGAAGGCCACCGCGGCCACGACGCTCGGGGTGATCGCGGCGGGGTTGGTGGGTGCGATGGTCCTGAGCGGGCTCTGAGTGGCGGTACCGTCACTTCCATGGCGAAGAAGAGGCAGCAGGATGCCGCCGATTCGCTTGCGCCCCAGTATCCGATCGAGTCGGTCGACAACGCGCTCAAGCTCCTGCTGTTGCTGGGGGAGCGACCCGAGATCCGGTTGACGGAGGCCACCCGATACCTGGGTGTCGCGCCATCGACCGCGCACCGGCTGTTGGCGATGCTCAACTACCGCGGGTTCGTCCGGCAAGACCCGGTGTCCAAGGCGTACCTGCCCGGTCCCTCGCTGACCGGGGTGGCGTTCGCGATCCTCGGCCGCCTCGACATTCAGCGATCCGCCGCGCCCATCATGCGCACCCTCAGCGAACAACTGCGGGAAACGATTCACGTCGGGATGCTCGACGGCGCCAACGTTCGTTTCGTCGCCGCGGTCGAGGGTCCCGCGGCGGTGCGGGTGGCCTCCCGGCTGGGACGAACCATGCCGGCGCATTGCACCTCGACCGGCAAGGTCATGTTGGCCGAGCTCACGGAAACCGAACTGCACCAACTGTTTCCGGACGAGGAGCTGGAACGCGTCACCACCCATTCGATCGGCAGCCGCGCCAAATTGGAGGCCGAGCTGTCCCGCATCCGCGAGCGCGGCTACGCCGTCAACTGCGAGGAGAGCGAGGAGGGCGTCGCCTCGGTGGCGGTGCCCATCCCGACCCGGGCGCCGGGACTGCGGCTGGCGCTCAACGCCGCCGCACCGCAGAACCGGCTGGACGGCAGCAACCAACCGGCCGTGGCCGCCGCACTTGTCAAGGCTGCCGAGCAGATTGGCGATCACCTCGGCTGAGACCAGTCCGTCGGGGATAAACCTGTGACTTTGAGAAACCTCTCTATTAATCCGAAAAGTATCTATATGACCGCTTAAGCAGGGATATAGTATCGGGGTGGCGAGTCGAATCGCCTTGTTTGCCGATGGGAGGCCCCATGTCGTTCCTCATTGCGATCCCCGAGACGGTCGTCGGCTCCCATGGCGGCGGTGGGACTAGCGCTCTGTCCCCCGGCGGTGTGGGGGCCGGCGGTGCCGGTGGGGGCACCATGGGCTTCGGTACGAATTCCATCGCTACCTCTGGGTCTCGCGGCGCCACGCTGATCGGTGGCCGCGGTTCCGGCGGCCAGGGCGGCTGGGGCGGCAGCGGGGTCGGCGGCGGAAGCGCCGGCACACCCGGTTGATCAGCAGGGCTGAGCTTCCAGCCGCGCGACTTCATAGCGCCACGCGGCGTCGGTGTTGAAGCCGGATCCCAAGTCCGGTAAGTCGTCCCAATCCCGTTCGTCGATGTCGCGCAGCGTTGCGCCGGCCGCGCGCACCCGCAACGACATCCGAGCCAGCGCGTCGAGCCCGATCGCCTGCAGCACCGCCTGCTCGATAGTGCCGGCGGCGCTGGTGATCCCGTGCCCGCGCAGGATCACCGCCGGCCGGCCGGCCATCGCCGCCACCATCTCCTTGCCGAGCGCCGAGCTGCGGATCAGCACGGCCCGCTCGTAGACCGGCACGCCGCCGCGCGCGAGCCACGCGCCGGGAATGTCATAGGCGCCGTAGATCGGCCGCAACGCGATGCCGGCGAGGTCGGCGGCGACGACGGCGGGCGGGTGCAGGTGCGCGACGGCCCGGTATGCCGGGTTGGACAGCAGGGTTTCGACGTGGATGGGCAACTCGTTGGGAACCCGATAACCGTCGAGTTCGCCCGCGGCGCCGGCGGTTCCGTCGAACCTGACGAGCCGGACGTCGCTCGGGCGGGTGAACGCCACCCCGGTATCGGTGTCGCTGCGGCAGCGGACGAGCAAGTGTTCGTCGTCGACGCGCAGGCTCAGGTGGCCGAGGATGCCGTCGACCAGGCCGCGGGCCGCGGCCACCCGGCAGCCCTGGGCCACCAACGCGCGCTGTGGGTCAAACATGCCCGCCCCCCAGCCCGAATCCTCCATCGGGATGGACGGTTTCGCCGGTGATGCCGCGGGAACGGTCGGAAGCGAGGAACACGAAACTCCACGCGTGGTCCTCCCCGGTGAGCGCGACGCGCAGCGGGGTGCGCGCCGCCATGTCGCGCGCCCGGTCGGGGGCGTCGTCGAGGCGGACGCCGTCGAGCCCCAGGCTGGTCAGTCCGCGCAGGTCGGTGCCCAGCGTGCCACCCGGCGCCACGCCGTTGACCCGGATCTCCGGCGCGAGTTCGTGGGCCAGCGTCGCCACCAGGCCGCGGACGGCGAACTTGGACGACACGTAGAGCACGCCGCCGCGCCCCGGTCGGTAGGACGACGTGGACTCGCACAAGACGATCGACGACCCGGTGCCGGCCCGCAGCGCGGGCAGGGCCGCCCTGACGGACTGCAGGTGGCTCAGCACGTTGGTGCGAAACATCTCGTCGAACGCGGGCGCGAGCGCTGCGGCGTCGATGTCGCCGATGCCCCGGTAGAAATCGAAGACTCCGACGCAATTGACCAGCGTGTCCAGCCCGCCGAAGGTTTCCACCGCGGCGGCGACGGCGCGGTCGTTGGCCGCCGGGGTGGTGGCGTCGCCCTCGATGACCGGGGCGCCGGGCGACTCGTCGCGCAACCGCTCGCACTTTGTGCAATCCCGTTCCAGGGCAGCGACTTTGGCGCCCTCGGCGCGAAACGTGTCCAGCACCGCGCGGCCGATGCCCGAACCGGCGCCGACGACCAGCGCGCGCTTGCCCTCCAGCCATCCGGTCATGGTTCGTCACCTTCGTCGGGCACCAGAGGCGCGCCGCACCTGCCGACCATGGTTGCCAGCGTGCGGGCATTCTGCCAGGTCAGCGCCTCCAGTTCGAGCGCGTCGAGGCTGATCGACCGCCCGGTCTTGGGGGCGCTGATCAGCAGCCGCGTCCCGTTGCGCGTGCCCACCCTCCGCACCTCGACTTCGGCGAATTCGTTTGCCACCGTGATGGGTTCGTTCACAGGAACACCGCCAAATTCTGCATCCGCAAGACGGACTCGTCGACAAAGATAATGCGGCGGGCCAACTTCCAGCGTTCGTCGCACCGCCGCAGCAGGTCCTCGCGGCCGCAGGACACCAGCGCGCTCTCGTTCACGTCGCCGCGGCTGCGGAAGAGCAGTTCGGCCGATTCGACGGTCAGGTGCGTGTCGTCCTCGACGAACGTGCGCACGTTGGTGACGAAGTGCCGCAACCGCGACGGCGGATCTTCGGTCCAGGCGTGCTCGGTGGCGAAGCGAGCGACGCGCTGGGTCAGCGAGTACTTGTCCTCGTCGAAGTGCGCCATCCCCGGTGATGTGTCGAATGCGGCGCCCCGTGCCGTGGTGACCCGGACCGGCATCACGTAGCGGACGTCGTCGGTCAGCGTGTCCAGCCACACCGCGTAGTCCTGGGCATCCAGCAGGTAGGCCTCGTCCACCAGGAACTGATGCGCCTCGAGATGGCGAATGTCGTTGAACGGGAGGGGCTTTCTCATGCGAGATAGTCCGCCCACAAGTTCAGCAGCGCCCGCTGGTTGTGCTCGTTGTAGCCGACCTGTGCGCGACCGGGCCCGTGGAACGACTCGGCGGGCAGCGCCCCGACGACGGGGCGGTCGTCGGCGAGCAACCCCATCCGGCTGTTGAGCAGCAGGCGGCGCGCCATCGAACCGCCCGCGGTGGTGGTCAGCGACACCCAGTTCTCCACGTCGTCTTGTTCGAACATCCCGGTGGACCCGAAGCACATCAAATATGCCTGGTACGAATCACGTTTGTATTGCGGGGGAGCCGCGGAATCCACCGCAAACCACGAGCAGACCTCGGTTTCGTTCGCGCTGATGGGCTGCCACAGCCGGATCGAGATGAACGGCAGCACCTGCTCGCTGCCTGGCAACTTGGGCCAGTTGTGCACGAAGCTCAGGTTCGGAAAGCAGGTGGCCGCCGAGATCATGAACCCGTCCTCGCCGACCACCCGCTGCTGGCGCGGCGTCCAGGCGTGTTTGATCCGCCCGATCATCTCGTCGGGATAGCCGACGTAGCGCATCCGCTCGTCGAAGTCGCCCGGCGGAAGTTTGTAGGTGGTGCCGCCGCCGCGATCCGCCCAGTAGGTCGCTCCGTCCTTGCGCTTCTGGGCTTTTGGCTCGCGGAACAGGCCGATGTCGACGATCGACGCGTGGGTGTGCGGGGTGTGGTACATGTCGCCGGCGAAGTTTTCGGCGCCGATCTTCCAGTTCGCCTTGATCCGCCAGCGCTGCGGGCCGCGGACCTCCAAGCCGCCGGCGCTCTGCTTGGTGTAGAAGTCCAGGTAGAACCGGAAGTCGCCGAGGTAGTCATCCAGCGGTTCGGCGGCCGGGTCCATGCTGATGAACATCAAGCCGTTGTAGCTCGCGAAATTCGGTGCCGGGAGCAGGCTTTGGCCGCCGCGGGGTAGTCCCTCGTCGCCGCCGTAGGCTTCGCGGTGAAACGGCAGCCCGGCGAGCCGGCCGTCGTTGCGATACGACCAACCGTGGTAGGGGCAGCGAAAATTGGAGGCGTTGCCCAGCTCCGCACGGCACAGCTGCATGCCGCGGTGGAGGCACATGTTGAACATGGCTCGGATATCGCCGCCGCAATTGCTGATGATGAAGGAGTCGTCGAGGACCCGCCGCACCACGTAGTCGCCGTCGTGCGGGATCTCCGATTCGTGGCCCACGAACGTCCACGCCCGGCCGAACAGGCGCTCGCGCTCCAGCGCGAACACGTCCTGGTCGTTGTAGATGTGCGCGGGGATGAGCCCCCGCCGAACGTGGTCAAAAACGTCACGAAAATCCGTCACGGGCGCCCTCTGCATTACAGAAACATATTCCGCTAAGTAGAATCTCGCACTCCGCCCGCCTGGTCAATGCCGACGGCCAGCGACCTCGGAGCATCCTTTTGGCTAATTCACAGGTGGCTGGCACCGGAGGATTCAGGGTGCGCGGCTACGGTGGTCACGTCGGATCCCATGCGCATGTGAGCGCGACGTAACACGGGTATTAGGGCCGATTTCGCGTGCATTGCTGCCGTTTGGCTCTGCATCTGAGGAAGGACGGTGTCATGGTGGATCGGTCCCGGGGGGCCGGCGGTCGGTTGCGGGAACTCGGACCGCGAGTGCTGTCAGCAATCGGGCGGCAGGAGTGGCTGGACCGGCCGAGCTATCGCTTCGAGCACCTGCTCAGCTTCGGTTACAACGCGCTGGGCGGCGCGCGCAACACCGTCACCAACGCGCTGCACGGCGCCTGGCTCGGGCACCCCATTCATCCACCGCTGGCGTCGCTGACCAGTGGGGCGCTGGGCACCACGGTGGCGCTCGACGCGCTCAGCCTGCTGCCCGGCCAGCGGCCCAGCGAGGTCCGCGACGCGTCGCGATTCGCGACCCGCGCGCTGGGGGTGGGGATCGCGGCCAGCATCGGCTCGGCGATCACCGGCACCACCGACTGGCAGCACACCCACTCGGAGGACCGCCGGGTGGGGCTGGTGCACGGCCTGGTGAACCTGGCCGCCACCGCGCTCTACGCGCAGTCCTGGTGGGACCGCCGGCAGGGCCGGCACGGCCGCGGCATCGCCCTGACGGGTCTCGGCTACGCCATCACCCTCGGCGGCGGCTACCTCGGCGGGGCCCTGGTGTTCGACTCCGGCATCGGCATCGACCAGTCGGGCGAGCGGCTGCGCACCACCGAATGGACGCCGGTTCTGCCCGCGGCCTCGCTGAACGGAAAGCCGGTGCGCGTCGAGGTCGACGGCGTGGGATTGGTTGTGTGCCAAACGAACCCGGGGGAGGTGTCGGCGTTCGGCGAGTTCTGCCCGCACCTGGCGGCCCCGATGGCCGACGGCTGGGTGGATCGCGGCCGCTTCGTGTGCCCCTGGCACGGCTCGTGGTTCGCGGCCGATTCGGGGGAGGTGTTGCGTGGCCCCGCGGCGGCCCCGCTGCCGTGCTATGAGGCCAGGTTGATCGACGGAATGGTTGAGGTGCGTGCCGAGGAGGTAGCGAAGTGAACGCCTATGACGTGTTGAAAGAGCACCACATCGTGATCAAGGGGCTGGGTCGCAAGATCAGCGAGGCGCCGGTGAACAGCGAAGAGCGGCACGCCCTTTTCGACGACTTTCTCGTGGAACTCGACATCCACTTCCGTATCGAGGATGACCTCTACTACCCGGCGCTCAAGGATGCCACCAAGCTGATCGCGGTCGCGCACGCCGAGCATCGTCAGGTGGTCGACCAGCTTTCCGTGCTGCTCAAGACGCCGCAGAGCGCGCCGGGCTACGAGGACGAATGGAACTCCTTCAAGACGGTGCTGGAGGCGCACGCCGACGAGGAGGAGCGCGACCTGATTCCCGCGCCGCCCGAGGTCAAGATCACCGACGCCGAGCTCGAGGAGCTGGGCAACAAGATGGCCGCGAAGATGGAGCAGTACCGCGGCTCCGCCCTGCATCGGATGCGCACCAAGGGCCGGGCGGCGCTGGTTCGCGGGCTTTAGCGGGGATCGCAGGCGCGGCGAAGCCGGGCGCGGCGGGTCGCCGCCATCGGCTTTAGCGACGTCACGCGGCTAACGGGGGGTTGGCCGCGCGATCCGGAGTAGCCTCACGGCTGATGAACGCCGAGGTTGTCGCGTCCCAGGAGGACATCACGGCGGAGATGGCCGCCCTGAGCCGCGGTGAGGTCACCGGGGATCCGACGCAGCCGCGGCTCGACTACCCGCCCTATCGCAGCAGCGCCCTGCGCCACCCGAAGCGGCCCCCGCTGGTCGTCGACCCCGACGAGCTGGAACTCGAGGGGCCGTGTTTCGGCAGCCACGAGGTCGGCGCGCTCGACGCCGACCTGACGGCCGGCCATCCCGGCGAGCCGCTGGGGGAGCGGATCGTCATGACCGGGCGGGTGCTCGACGACGCCGGCCGCCCGGTGGTCGGACAGCTGGTCGAGATCTGGCAGGCCAACGCGAGCGGCCGGTACCGCCACCCGCGCGACCAGCACCCGGCCCCGCTGGACCCGAACTTCGTCGGCGCCGGCCGTTGCCTCACCGGTCCCGACGGCTCCTATCGCTTCCTGACGATCAAGCCCGGCCCCTATCCGTGGCGCAACCACCACAACGCCTGGCGCCCGGCCCACATCCACTTCTCGGTCTTCGGAACGGCTTTCACACAGCGGCTGGTCACCCAGATGTACTTTCCGGGCGACCCGCTGTTCGACCTCGACCCCATCTTCCAATCGATTCCCGATCCCGCCGCCCGAGGGCGGCTGATCGCCCACTACGACCACGGCGTCACCCGGCCGGAGTACGCGACCGGCTACCGCTGGGACATCGTGGTATGCGGCGGCCGGCGCACCTGGACCGCGGACGATGGCTGAATTGCCTTGCACCCCAGGGCAAACCGTGGGGCCCTTCCTCGGCCTCGGGCTGCCGTATCCGGGCGACGGCGACGTCGTCGCCGACGGCCATCCGCACGCCGTGCGGTTGCACGGCACGGTGTACGACGGCGCCGGCGAGGCGGTCCCGGATGCGCTGGTCGAACTGTGGCAGCGCGATGCCGCCGGGCGCATTCCGCGGACGGCGGGCTCGCTGCGCCGCGACGGTGCGGGGTTCACCGGGTGGGGCCGGTGCGCGACCGATGCGGCCGGGCGCTACGGCTTCACCACGGTGGCCCCCGGTTCGGGCTCCGGGCGGCCGCCGTTCTTCGCGATCGCCGTCTTCGCGCGGGGGCTGTTGCACCGCTTGTTCACCCGCGCCTACCTGCCCCACGACGAGGTGGACGCTGACCCGGCGCTGGCCACCCTGATATGCGTACCCGAAAGCGGCGGCGCCACTTACCGTTTCGACATACACCTGCAGGGCCCGAACGAGACCGCATTCCTGGAGCACCGCCGATGACCAACCTGCTGTGGCCCGGCGACCAGCGGGCCGGCGCACACCTGACGGACGCCGCGCTGCTGGCGCTGATGGTCGCGGTGGAATCCGCCTGGTTGGGCGCCCTGGCCGCGGCGGGACTGGCGCCGGGGGAAGGCACCGACCTGTCGAACCTGGTGGGCGACGACGACCGCGAGCCGCTCGCGGCCGCCGCGGAGGGCGGGGGCAACCCGGTCATCGGCCTGGTCGAGCTGCTGCGAGCGCGCGCCGCCCCGGCGGCCGCGCGTTGGATCCACCGGGGCCTCACCAGCCAGGACGTCCTCGACACCGCCCTGATGCTGGGCGTGCGCGGCGTCGTCGACGCTCTCACTGCAGAACTGACGCAACAGCTTTCGACGCTGTCCGCCCTCGCCACGGCACACCGGGGCACCCCCATGATGGCCCGCACGCTCACCCAGCACGCGGCGCCCACCACCTTCGGCGTCAAGGCGTCCGTGTGGTTGAACGGGGTCGCCGACGCGCTCGAGGGGCTGCGCGGGCTGGTCACCCCGATTCAGATCGGCGGAGCCGCCGGGACGCGGGCCGGCGCCACCGAACTGGCGGCGCTGCTCACCGACGCCGCCGATCCCGCGGAAGTATCTGATCGGCTAACGCGCAGCGCCGCCACCGCTTTGGGCTTGGCCCCCCGATCGCCGTGGCACACGACGCGCACGCCGGTCACCGCGGCCGGCGACGCCTTCGTCGGGTGCACCGACTCCTGGGGCCGCATCGCCTCGGACGTTGTCACCTTGGTCCGCCCGGAGGTCGGCGAACTCGGCGAACCGGCGGGCGAGCACCGCGGCGGATCGTCGTCGATGCCGCACAAGCGCAATCCGGTGTTGTCGATCCTGATTCGCCGCGCCGCCATCGCGGCGCCCCCGCTGGCGGCCACCCTGCACACCGCCGCGGCGCTGGCCGACGACGAGCGGCCCGACGGGGGATGGCACGCCGAGTGGGACACCCTGCGCACCCTGGCCCGGCGCACCCTCGTGGCGGGTTCCCAATGCGGCGAGCTACTGGCCGGGCTGCAAGTGCATTCCGCGCGGATGGCTGAAAACCTGCGAATGACAGACGTTTACGGCGAACAACGGGCGATCGCCGAGCTGGCGGGCAAGGCCGCCTCGGCGACCTACTTCGGCGCCGCCGACCGTTTGATCGACGAGAGCCTGGCCCGCGCCGAGCGGATCCTCAAGAACCGCTAGCCGCCAGCGCCCTGCCGCCGGCCTCGTAAATGCTGGCCAGCCAGATGTGCACCAGCGTGTCGATCACCCGGTCTTCCGGGATCGCCGGCTCCTCGGTGGTGAACGTCGCGGCCATCACCCGTTCGCTCAACATGTTCAGCGCGACGGACAGATCCTCGGCCGGGTAGGTCTCGGGGGCCGCGCCGCGGCGGCGCTCGGCCTTGATCGCCGCCGTGGTGTGGGAAATCCACTTGCCCATGAGCGTCGACCACAGCTGGCGGACCTCGGGGTTGGTGGCTTTCGCCGCGGCGCCGGCCACCGCGACCGCCCGGTGCGAGCCCGACACCTCGAAGAACGCCTCGATGCGCGCCCGCCAATGCGCGGCGGGGTCGCCGAAGAGCTTGCCGCCCAGCGCGGTAAGCGCCGCGTGGGCCTTGCCGTTCATCTGGTCCAGCAACGACAGCAATACCGCGTTCTTCGATTGGAAGTAAAAGTAGAAGGTGGGACGGGAAATGCCGGCGCCCTTGGCCAAATCGTCGACGGAGAAGTCGGCCAGCGGCCGCTCCTGCAGGAGGCGCTCGGCCGTGGCCAGGATCGCTTGTTCGCGGTCGTCACCCGAATAATGCGACGAACGTCGGCCTCGGGAGGCGTGCATCTACTCGCCCTGCCTGGGGTCGGACACGTCAGTTACTTTATGGATGCGTCGATATACGTCAACGAAATTGTTGATGAAAACCAACGATATTGTCGATTAAATTGACGGCCGTCGCCCCGGCGAACCTGATGACTTTCGCCCCTACTTCGCGCCCACCCGGTGATGGTCGCATCTAATCAGGCAAATCTCGCAAGGCAAGGAGACCGGCGATGACGGGCGAGGGCGACGGCACCAAGACCTGCCAGGTCGACGTGGTGGTCGAAGAGCACGAAGAGCGCACCCGGGCCAAGGCCCGGCTGGCGTGGGCGGGCAGGGACTTCGTCGGTGTGGGTCTGGCGCGGCTCGACCCCGCCGACGAACCGGTGGCCCGGATCGGCGACGAACTGGCGATCGCCCGGGCCCTCTCGGATTTGTCGAACCAGCTGATGGCCTTGACCTCCACCGACATCCAGTCCAGCACCCACCAGCCGGTCACCGGTCTGCACCGCTGAAGGAGCGTGGCAACGAATCATGAGACAGAGACCCGATTTACCGGACGTGATGGACGTTCAGGTGACGACGCACGGCCGGCTGCCCGACGCCGAAGACTATGCGCGGACCAAGATCGGCGAGCTCGGTCGCCTCACCCACGAACCGGTGCTGCGCGCGCACGTCAGGCTCAGCGAGCACGGCGATCCGGCGGTGGCCCGCCGCGTCATCGCGCAGGCGAACCTCGACGTCAACGGCCGGCTGGTCCGCGCGCAGGTAGAGGGCGTCACCGCGCGGGAAGCGATCGATCGGCTCGAGGCGCGGCTGCGTCGCGGGCTGGAACGCGCCGCCGAACACTGGGAAGCCAAACGGGGCGGCGTGCCCCGCAGTGCCCCGCACGAGTGGCGGCATCAGTCCGAGCCCGCCCACCGGCCGAATTACTTCCCGAGGCCCGAAAGCGAACGCCGCATCGTGCGGCACAAGTCGTACAGCGTGCCCGCCCGCACCATCGACGAGGCGGCCCTCGAGATGGAACTGCTCGACTACGACTTCCACCTGTTCACGGAGCGGGGCACCAACCAGGACAGCGTGCTGTATCGCGAGGCGCCCACCGAATACCGCCTGGCCCAAGTCGATCCGGAGCTGGCGGACGGGCTGGCGCCGTTCGAGATCCCGCTGACCATCAGCCCGCAGCCGGCACCCAAGCTCACCGTGGACCAGGCGATCGAGCGGCTAGGCCTGCTCGGCCTGCCGTTCCTGTTCTTCGTCGACACCGCCCGGGACCGCGGCAGCGTGCTCTATCACCGCTACGACGGGCACTACGGCCTCATCGCGCCGGCGAGTTGAGATAGAGGCCGGTGAGGCGGTCGGCGAACTTCTCGATCACCACCTTGCGGCGCAGCTTCATGCTCGGCGTGAGATCCCCGGATTCGACGGTGAGTTCGCGGTCGAGGATCGCGAATCGCTTGATCTGCTCCCACCGGTTCAGTTCCAGGTTCAGCGCGTCGACGTACCCGGCGATCAGCTCCTGCGTCCTCTCGTCGGAGGCGATCTCGGCGAACGACTTGTCGGCCAGCCCATTCTTGGCGGCCCACTCGGCGACCGCCTCGCTGTCGAGGCTGACCAGCGCCACGCAATACGGCTTCCCCTCGCCGTAAACCAAGAGCTCGCTGGCGTACGGGCACAGGCCCTTGAATTTCGCATCGATCGCCGACGGCGCCACGTACTTGCCCTGCGAGGTCTTGAACATGTCCTTCTTGCGGTCGGTGATCCGCAGGAAGCCGTCCGCGTCGATCTCACCGATGTCGCCGGTGTGAAACCATCCGTCCCCGTCGAGCGCCTCGGCGGTGGCGTCGGGCAGGTCGTGATACGACGTCATCAAACCCGGCCCCCTGAGCAGGATTTCGCCGTCGTCGGCGATCCTGGCTTCGGTGGACGGGAACGGCCACCCGACCGTCCCGAACCGGTAGGCGTGGGGACGGTTGATGAATGACGCGGCCGCCGTTTCGGTCAGGCCGTAGCCCTCCAGCACGACGATCCCCACGGCGTCGAACCATTGCGCGACGTCACGGTCCAGGGCGGCGGCCGCCGAGACGAAGAACCGCAGCCGGCCGCCGAACCGCTCGCGAATCGTCGAAAACACCGCCCGGTCGGCCACCCTGTACGCCAGCGAGGCGAACACCGACGGCTTGTTGCCGGCCTGCCGGGCCTCCGACACCTTCACGCCCAGCCTGATCGCCCAGTCGAACAACGTCTTGCTGAGCCTGCCCCGCTCGGCGACCATGGTCTCGATGTGGGCGTGCGCCTTCTCGAAGATGCGCGGGGCCGCGCCCATGATGGTGGGCCGCAGGGTCGCCAGGTTGTCGACGATCCGCTCGACGCGGCCGTCGATCGCGGTCGGGAAGCCGACCTGCAGCGGCAGCGCCAGCATCACCTTGCCGAAGGCGTGCGCCAGGGGCAGCCACAGGAAGTTCAGGTCGTCGGGGCCCAGGATGCCCAGCGAGTCGATGGCCGCCGCGGTGTACGTCCACGCGCCGTGGGTCAGCCGCACGCCCTTCGGCCGCCCCGTGGTGCCTGAGGTGTAGATCAGGCTGGCGAGCTGCGCCGGACCGATGGCGGCGACCCGGTCGTCGATCACACCGGGGGAGTCGGCCAGCAGCTGCTTGCCCAGCTGCTCCAGTTCGGCCAACGTGATCACCCAGTCGCCGTCGCCGTTGCCGTCGATGATCACCACCTTGCCGACCTCGGGCAGCTCGGCGCGGTGCTGCAGCAATTTGTCGACCTGGCTTTGGTTTTCGGCGACCACCACCCGGCTGCCGGAATTGGCGACGATGTACGCGACGTCGCCCGAGTTGGTCGTCGGATACACCGTGGTGGTCGCCGCGCCAGCGCACATCACGGCGAAATCGACGAGCACCCACTCGTAGCGCGTCGCTGACGCCAGCGCCACCCGGTCCTCCGGGGCGATCCCAAGCGCGATCAGCCCGCCGGCGATGTTGTGGACGCGTTCACCGACCTGCCGCCAGGTCACGCTCTCCCAGCTGTGGTCCTGCGGATACCGAAACGCCTCCGCGTCCGGGGTCGCGGCGACGCGGTCGAGGAACAGGTGCGCCACCGACGGCGCGCGCTTCTCGATCTTGGAGAAGTCGGGCCGCTCCATCGAGGCCAGTGGTGTCTTCATGGTTAGCCTTCGATTCCTCAGCGGGCGACCGCGACCCGAACGGACAGCCGCTCACCGATGGCGTACGCCCTGCCCCAATCGGCGCCGCGGACGGCGCGCTCGAAGTCGTCGACCAAGGGGCTCTCGGCGCCCAGCTCGGCCAGCCACGCGGAGACGGTGGTCGTGATCTCATGGGCCGGCACCCGGGCCGTGTGCCCGTCGTGCAGGCAATCGGTCAACTGATAGACCGTGGCCGCCTTGCGTTGTGGCCAATGAGGCCGCCATGTCGCTGGGTACATTTTCGTCTCCCGGTTTAGCCGTATCGATCCATCCGACCACCGCCGCAGGACGCGCCATAGAGACCAAGATCACGTCTGCCGACTCCCCGAAGTCCCGGCGCGACAGGGTCCTAAGTCACACCGCCCGCCCGCGTATTGCCCCGGCAATGGGGGCTCGGGTCGCGTACCGTACATCGGGGTGACGACGGATCTCGCGGAGTTGTCGGCGCTCGACGTGTTCGCTGGCATCCCGGCGCAGGACCTCACGGCCCTGGCCGCCCGGTTGCAGCCGCTGCACGCCTCGGCCGGCGAGGTCCTGATGCGCCAGGGAGAACAGGCGTCTTCCTTCTCGATCATCACGTCGGGCCGCGTGGAGATCCGGCACGCCGGCCCGGACGGCCAGGTCATGGTCACCGAACTGTCGCCGGGGACCATCGTCGGCGAAATCGCCTTGCTGCGAAGCAAACCCAGAACGGCGACGGTGATCGCGACGGATGACGTGCGCGGCTACGTCGGATACGACAGCGCCTTCGAGCGCATGCTGGCCATCCCCGTCGTCGCCGAACGGATGGTTCGCACCGCGCGGCAGCGGTTGGCCGCCTACATCGACCCGATCCCGGTATCGGCGAAAGACGGCACCGAGTTCTTGCTGCGCCCCGTCCTGCCCGGTGACGCCGAGCGCTTCAAGAGCGAAGGTTCGTTCTCGCGCGAGACGCTGTACCGGCGCTACCAGGGTGGCGTTCCCACCGCGGCGCGCCTGGCCTATCTGTTCGAGGTCGACTATGTCGACCATTTCGTCTGGGTCGTGGCGGCCCGCCCGGACGGACCGGTCGTCGCCGACGCCCGCTTCATCCGCGACGAGGACGACCCGGGCTCGGCGGAGGTCGCGCTCACCGTCGCGGACGCCTACCAGAACCGCGGGATCGGCACGCTGCTGCTCGGCGCGCTGGCGATCGCCGCGCGCATCGACGGCATCGAGCGCTTTCACGCGCGGGTGCTCGCCGACAACCCGCCCGCCCGGGTGCTGGGAGACAAGGTCAACGCGCGCTGGGAGCCGGAGGAACCCGGCGTGATCAGCACGTCCGGGGAGATCCCGGACGCGGCCGAGTTACCCCTCGACCACGACACCCGCCTGAAGATCCAGCGGGTGGCCCGCCAGGTGATCCACGCATTCGACTGACACCTGGGACGGAGTTGGAAAACCGGGCAGCGACCTGCGCCGCACGCCTCATTCGCCGTGCTTGCTGACCGCCTGACCGGCGCTGTGCACCACGCTGCGGAAGAAGTCGATGCGGGCGGCGCTCAGCTCCTCGGCCAGGTCCAGGGCGGCATCGACGACGGTCTTGCGGCGCGACTGCTCAGGGAGCACGGGACTGATCTGGTCGACGAACTTGCGCACGGCCTCGATGGCCTGCTTGCGACCGCTGTCGACGGACTCGAGCACGTCGTCGGAAAGCTCTGCCCAGCGCGGCTCGGATTTTTCCGGTGCTGTCATGGTGGACTCCTCGTCTCCGGCTCTTTCGGCACTGCGCCGACGACCCCGACGTTACGACTCCGGCGCGACCGACACGAGTGACTAAAGTCCCTGCGTATCCGATCTTTTCGCGAAGGCGCCCGGGCCGTAGGTCCCTAACGCGCCGGATCGGCGGGATGTTAGCGTGCCGCAATGGCCACACCCGACAGCCACGACCGGGAGGGACCGGGCGCTCACCGCTGGAGCGCGCCGGCCGTCGACGGTCTGGGCAAGGCCGTCCAGCCGTTCACCGGTACCGGCCAATACGTCGCAGAGTCGTGGCGCGACTATCTCGGCAAGGCGCCCGGCGAACTTCCGATCGCGCGACCCACCCTGGCGCTGGCCGCACAGGCTTTTCGCGACGAGATCGTCCTGATGGGCCTGAAGGCGCGCCGCCCCGTCAGCCGGCCCGACGTGTTCGAGCACATCACCCGCGAGGTGCTCGCGGCGCTGGAGTTCTACGGCGAGCGGGGATGGCTCGAGCATCCGAAGCGATTCTTCGGCGCCCCGCCGCCGCTTTCCGACGTCACGGTGCGAAAAGTCAAGGGGCGCACCCGCTCCCTGTATCGCATCTCGTTCGACAGCGGGTACCTGCCGCGGCCGGGCGAACCGGGGGCCCAGCGGTGGATGAGCTACACCGCGAACAACCGCGAATACGCCCTGGTGCTCCGCCACCCGGAACCGCGGCCATGGCTGGTGTGCGTGCACGGCACGGAAATGGGCCGGGCCGCGCTGGATCTCGCCCTGTTCCGCTCCTGGAAGCTGCACGACGAACTGGGGCTCAACGTCGTGATGCCGGTGCTGCCGATGCACGGGCCGCGGGCCCGCGGCCTGCCCAAAACCGCGGTGTTTCCCGGCGAGGACATCCTCGACGACGTGCACGCGACCGGTCAGGCGGTGTGGGACATCCGGCGGCTGCTGTCCTGGATCCGGTTGCAGGAGCCCCAATCGCCGATCGGGTTGAACAGCCTTTCGCTCGGCGGGTACATCGCGGCGCTGGTCGCCAGCCTCGACAAGGGCCTCACCTGCGCGATTCTCGGGGTTCCGGTGGCCGACCTGGTGCAGTTGCTGGGACGCCACTCCGGTCTCGGCGCCGACGATCCCCGCCGGCGCACCATGGAACTGGCCGAGCCCATCGGCCGGATGACGTCGCCGCTGTCGCTGATCCCGCTGGTGCCGATGCGGGGCCGCTTCATCTATGCCGGCGTGGCCGACCGGGTCGTGCATCCGCGCGAGCAGGTGGTCCGCCTCTGGGAACACTGGGGCAAGCCCGAGATCGTCTGGTATCCCGGCGGGCACACCGGCTTCTTCCGGTCGCGGCCGGTGCAGAACTTCGTGTGGGACGCGGTGCGCCAGTCCGGTCTGCTCGACGAGCCGTCGACGCGGCGCGACCGCCCCGCCTAGGCACGACGAAATGGATCCGCTGGACCCACTGGACGTGGCGATGATGGCGGCGGAGCTGGTCGCCAGCCCGATGCACGTCGGGGCCGTGCTGATCCTGTCACCGCCGCGGGACGCCGGCCCCGACTACATCGACACCCTGCACCGCCAGACCCTCGCCGGCAACGATCCGGTCGAACCGAGGCTGAGCAGGCATCCGCACCGCGGCGTGGACACCGGCGGCGTGTGGGTCTGGCGGCACACGGATGCCCTTGACGTGAGCCAACATTGCCAACGCCGGACCGCGTCCGGGGGGCGCAAGGGATTTTGGCGGCTCGTCGGCGAACTCGATGCCGAACGGCTCGACCGGTCCCGGCCGATGTGGATGTCGTACCTGATCGACGGCCTCCCGCGCGGCCGGTTCGCGTTCTACATCAAGGTGCACCACACCGTCATCGACGGTGTGGCCGGTTTCCAGATGATCGCCGACGCCCTGAGCGCCGATCCGCAGCGCCGGTCGATGCCGCCCTTCTACGCCGACCGCCGCCACGCATCGTCGTCGCAGGCGGCGGCGGGCGGGCTGGCGTCCCGCCTGACCGCGCCGGTGCGGTCGCTGCTCGGCGCGGCGACGTCAAGCGTCGGGCTCATCGGGCGGGCCGTCGCGGGCGAGATATCGAACGTGTTCGACACGCTGGTCGGGCACACCACCGTGTTGCCCTTCGAGGCCCCCTATACGCGGTTCAACGGCCGCCTGGGACCGGCGCGCGCCGTCGCGGCCGGGAGCTGGGGGAAGGACCGCATCCAGGCGGTGCAACGAGCTGCGGGTGTCACCGGCAACGACGTCGTGACCGCGATGGTGGCCGGCGCGGTCCGTCAATGGTTGCTTGCGCATGGGGAGCTGCCCAAACAGTCGCTGGTGGGAATCTGCCCGATCACGGTGCGCGCTCGCGAGTACGACGCGGCAAACGACAACCACGGCAACATGTTCGGGCTTTGGCTGTGTCCGCTGGGGACCGATGTGGATGACCCGGCCGCACGGCTGGATCTGATCCACCGGTCCATGTCGGAGGGCAAGCGCTGGGTCGCCAAGCGCGGATCGGCGGCGTCGCTGCTGACCACCGCGCCGAGCATCGCGGCGACGGTGGTCGTCCCGCTGCTGTCGTTCGCGCCGAAGGTACGGACCGGATACAACCTGCCCATCTCGCACGTGCCCGGCCCCGGCGCCGAAATGTATTGGAATGGAGCCCATGTCGACGAGATGTATCCGGTGTCGACGGTGTTCGACGGCATGGCCTTCAACGTGACGACGTGTTCCTACGCCGACCGGATCGGGTTCGGCTACGTCGCTGGCGCCGAGCTGATGCCCGACATCGACACCCTGATCCCGCTCACCGAGCAGTCCCTGACGGAATTGGAATCCGCCGTGGGCGTACGCGGGTCCTAGGAGCTGGCCGCGCCGCTCACCTGCACCATGACGCGATCCAGCACGATCATGGCCAGGTCGCCGTCGTCGGCCACCCGGGCAAGGCCCCGCCGCCGCAGGAAGGTGTCCAGGCGCCGGTCGGGCGACCAGTCGGCATAAATGGGGCCGAGGTAGCGCGAGACCAGGAATTCGCGCGCGAGAGCGTCTACATCAGTATCGGTCAGTAACAACGGTGGGTTAAGACCCATAACCGTCATGCTCCTTTGTTCGCCTCGCAACCGCCGCAGCCAAGTTACGTCAGACGAAGTCATTATTCCGTCACGCGCAGATTGCGGATAGGGCCCAAAGTCCTCCGCGGCGCGCGGGGCACATTGGCGTCGGCGCAAGGACCATTGACCCTGTCGAACGGGACGGCGGCGCGCCCAGACTGGCGTCATGGCCAACGCGATGAGACGGATCACCGAGACGGCGGCGCTGATCGGGCTGCTTTACGCCGCGCGGCGCTACTACCGCAATTGGGGGGCGACCAAGGCGGAATGCCGGATGGTGCTGCCCGGCGACGGTTCGGTGGCCGATCCGGCCATTCAGACCACCGAGGCGGTGTACATCGACGCGCCCGTCTCCGCCGTCTGGTCCGGTCTGCTGCAAGCGGGCAAACAGCGCCGCGACGCCGATGCACACGCGGAACCGCGACAACTCGCGGTCGGCGACGTTGTGCGCGTCGCCCCCGAGGGCTGGCCGGGCCTGCCCGGCGGGGTGACGTTGACCGTCGTCGAGCTCGTCGCCGAAAAGTACGTCGTGCTGGGCGCCGTGCGGCCGGACCGGCGCTGGAATGCGGTGTGGTCCTTCCACATTCAGCCGCACTGGGAGGACCGGGTGCGGCTCCTCACCCGGGCCAGGATCGCCCTGCGCCACCCCGGTGAGGTGTTCGCCATGGAGCTGCTCAGGCCGGTGATTGCGCTGGGAACGCGAGCCTTGCTGCTGGGCATCAAGCACCGGGTCGAGCGGTCCGCGCTGACGACGCCGACACCGTCGGCCGTCGAACTCGGCTGAACCGAACCCTTTTCGTCGACGACTCGGGAGGTCACGAAGTGCGCGATGCGATCCCGCTGGGACGGGTCGCCGGTTTTCCGGTCAAGGTGCACTGGAGCGTGCTGGTCATCCTGTGGCTGTTCACCTGGAGCCTGGCCAGCACGCTGCCGGGCACCGTCAAAGGGTATTCGACCGTGGCCTATTGGCTGGCCGGGGTCTGTGGCGCAACGGTCCTGCTGGCGTCGCTGATGGCCCACGAGCTCGCGCACGCGGTCGTCGCCCGTCGCGCCGGGGTAGCCGTGGACAGCGTGACGCTCTGGTTGTTCGGCGGGGTGACCAGTCTCGGCGGCGAGGCGAAGACACCGAAAGCGGCGTTTCGGATTGCCATCGCGGGGCCCGCCACCAGCCTGGCGCTGGCGGCGACGTTCGGCGGGCTGGTCGCGGCGCTGCAAAGCGTGGGGGCGTCTCCCGTCGTCATCGGGGTCGCCTCGTGGCTGGCCGCCATCAATCTGCTGCTCGGGCTGTTCAACCTGTTGCCCGGCGCCCCGCTGGACGGCGGCCGCGTCTTGCGGGCGTACCTGTGGCGCCGCCACGGCGACAGCGTGCGCGCCGGCATCGGCGCGGCGCATGCCGGCCGGATTGTCGCCTTCGTCCTGATCGCCTTGGGGTTGGCCGAATTCGTCGCGGGCGGGCTCGTCGGCGGCGTCTGGCTGGCGTTCATCGGCTGGTTCATCTTCGCCGCCAGTCGCGAGGAAGAGACCCGGATCACCACCCAACAGCTTTTTGCCGGGGTGCGCGTCTCCGACGCGATGACCGCCCGGCCCCACTCCGCTCCCGGATGGATCACCGTCGACGACTTCGTCCAGCGTTATGTGCTGGGGGACCGCCACTCGGCGTACCCGGTGGCCGACCCGAACGGATCGATCGTGGGGCTGGTCACGCTGGGTCAGCTGCGCGACGTCGCACCGGCCCGGCGCGGCACCACCCGAGTGGTCGACATCGCCCTGCCGCTGGACGCGGTGCCGACCGCGGCGCCGCAGGAGCCGCTGACGGCACTGCTCGAACGGATGGCACCGGTCGGGCCCCGCAGCAGGGCCCTGGTGGTCGACGGCGGCGACGTGGTCGGCATCATCACGCCCAGCGACCTCACCCGGCTGATGGACGTCTACCGGCTGGCCCACCCGCGACAGACGTTGGCAGGCTGATGAAACCGATCCTCGTGGGCATCGACGGCTCGGTGGCGGCGATCGCGGCCGCGCTGTGGGGCGCCGACGAGGCCATCAGCCGCAGCGTGCCGTTGCGACTCGTCGCGATCATGAAGCCGACACACCCCTCCACCGACGACTACGCCCGCGACCTCGCGCACGCCGAGAAGTCGTTGCGCGAGGCGCGATCCGCTGTCGCGGCCCGCCGCGACACCGTCGCGCTCGAGACCGACATACTGCGCGGTCCGGCCGGGCCGCTGCTGGTGGAGGCGTCCTCCGATGCGGAAATGATCTGCGTGGGGTCCGTCGGGATCGGGCGCTACGCCCGCGCGATCCTGGGCTCGACGGCAACCGAACTCGCCGAGAAGGCGCATTGCCCGGTGGCGGTGCTGCGCACCGACGTCGAGCAGGCGCCGCCCGACATCAACTGGATCGTGGTCCGGATGACCGGCGCACCCGGCAACGACGTCGTCGTCAAACACGCTGTGGCGGAAGCAAAGTTGCGCCGGGCGCCGATGCTCGTGCTCGGCGGCCCGCCGGAGGAGCTCGGTGACCACGCCGACGGCGAATTCGAACGGCGGGTAGGGGATTGGCGGCGGCGCCACCCCGAGGTGCGCGTCTACCCGATCACCACCAAGGACGCCATCGCCGGTTTCCTGGCGGCCAACGACGAGCGAGTCCAGCTCGCGGTGATCGGCGGCGACGAGGCCAATCAGCTGGCGCGGCTCGTCGGGCCGTCCGGGCATCCGCTTTTCCGTCATCCCGAATGCTCGGTGCTCGTCGTCCGCTAGACGCCCGGGAAGTGACGTTTGGCACTTACGCCTAACCCGCCGCGGGGCAATGATCACCGGGTGATCGGCGCTCGCACGTCCCGGATCTGGACATCGATCGCGGTGCTCGCGCAGCGCGAAGGGTCCTCGATATCGCCGCGGCATGCGTGCATGGCGTGCGTGGAGGCGGTCGGCGTCACCGGCGCCGGCCTCGTTTTGGCGAGCGGCACGGTGTCGCTGGACCCGGTCTACGTCACGGATTCGCGTGCCGGTGAGCTCGCAAAACTGCAAGCGACGGTGGGCGAGGGCCCGGGAATCGACGCGCTCGAGTCGGGCAGGCCGATTCTCGTCGGAGACCTGGCGGCGCCGATGAGCAACTTTCGCTGGCCGATGTTCGCGGCCGACGTGGGCCGGCTCGGGGTATGCGCCATGTACAGCCTTCCGCTGGCGCTGGGCGCCCTGCGGGTCGGGGTGCTCAACCTCTATCGCGACACCCCGGGTCACCTCGACCAGGAACGGCTGATGGACGCCTTGATCTACGCCGACACCGCGCTACTACTGGTGCTCGACGCCGAATGCGGCATTGTCACGCCGGCCGACGATGACAACCCCAACGGCGCCGACCCGGTCCTGTGGCACGCGGAGGTTCACCAGGCGGCCGGCTTGGTCTCGACGCAACTCGGTGTGCCGGCGCTGGGCGCGCTGGTCCGGCTGCGCGCGTACGCCTACGGCCACAGCATGCGGTTGACCGATGTCGCGCACGCCGTGGTCGAACGCCGGCTGCGGTTGCACCCGGACGCCGGCCGGGTGGCCGGCGCGGGCGAAAGCTAGACGAGCGTCTCGCGCGCCACGATGACCGGCACGGGCGCCATCTGGGCGACGGTTTCGCCGACCGACCCCACCAGCATGCCGGCGAACCCGCCGCGGCCCCTGCTGCCGACCACCACCAGCTGAGCCTCGCCGGACGCCTCGACGAGCCGGCGCGCGGGCTGAGCCTGCACGACGGCGCGCGTCACCTGCACGTCGGGATACTGCTCCTGCCAGCCCGCCAACCGCTCGGCCAGCACCTCTTCGGCCATGGATTGTGTTGCGGGCCAATCGATGCCCGGCCACTCCGACGCGTCGAGGTCGCTCCACGCGTGCAGCGCCACCAGGCCGACGCGGCGCCTCGAGGCCTCGTCGAAGGCGATCGCGGTGCCGACCTCGGACGCCGGGGAGCCGTCGATGCCGACCAACACCGGCGACTGACTGGCCGCGAAGATGGACGGGTCCTCCTCATGGAGGATCGCGACCGGGCAATGCGCGTGTCGCAGCAGGGCCGAACTGACCGAGCCGAGCAACCGCCCGGGCCAGCGGCCGCTGCCCTGCGCCCCCAGCACCACCATCTCCGCCTCTTTGGACAAATCGATCAGCGTGGGAGCGGCGCCCGACGCCAGGATTTCGGTGTGGACCGCGGCGGGACCGCCGGGCGCGGTCGCTTCCTCGACGACCTTGAGCGCGCCGTCGATGAGTCGGCGGCCGTGATCCTGCTGCCAGCGCAGCACGCCGGCCGGAAGTGGCGTCCGCAGCCACGTCGAAACCTCAGGCGATATGGCGTAAACGAGCGTCAGCGGGATGTTTCGCAGCTCGGCCTCGCGCGCCGCCCACTGCACCGCAACCCGCGCGGCCGGTGAGTCGTCGATGCCCACGACGATTCCCATAGCTCCCATGGCGTGTCCTCAATCTGTCGCAAATCCGTTGGCCGTTGCCTTTCATGCGCAACGGTATTGAGGGGGACGAGTTCGGCGTCAGAGGCGTTTGTCACCAGCCGGACGGGCACAAGACCCCGCTGGAGTCGCGGGCTTGCGGGCGATGATCGCGACGGCGGCCAGATGTTTGCGATGCCTGTGAAACGTGCGGCGCATCAACAGCACTCGCTTACGGGCGTCGGGGGCGGCGAGCACGTTGCGGACGAACCGCAGCGCCCCGGCAAGGCCTTCGTCGGCGATCACCCGGCGCGGTTGCAACAGAGCCATCGGCGCCGTCGCGACGTCGTCGACGGCCAGGCCGTGCTCGGCCAGCAGGCCCAACCATTCCGCGATGGTCAGCGGGCGCGCGTTCACCCTGATCGCGCGGGCCAGCGACTGCCGGATGTCGGTGCTCACGTCTTCTGAGACGGTGTCGGGGGTGAGGGCGAGCTCGTGGATCGCGTAGCGGCCGCCCGGCCGCAGCACCCGCGCCGCCTCGGCGACTATCGCGTGCTTGGCCGCGTCGCCCTGCATGGTCAGCATCGCCTCTCCGACGACGACATCGCTGCTGGCATCCGGCAACCCGGTGGCGGCGGCGTCTGCGACCCGGACGGCCCCGTGGTTGACGCCGAGTTCGGTGAGCACGGCGCGCACCATGTTGGCCGCGTCGGGGTCGCCTTCGGCGCCGATGTAGGACCGCGGGCCGCGGGCCACGATCTCGGCGGCCGTGCGGCCCAGGCCCGGGGCCAGCTCGACGACGTCGGAGCCGGCCACCCCGGCGCGGGCCAGTAGGGTGCGCGTGAGCTCCACGCCGCCGGGGCGAAGCACGCGCTTACCCAGCCGCGCCAGCAACCAGTGTCCGGCGACGGTGTCGTCGGCCCGGTCGGACGCCGGCAGGGGCTTCTTCGTGCGCTCTGATTGGCCGGCCATCAGACCGCTTGCCGCGCAGACGATTTAGCCGCCGCCGGTTCCAGCACGAGCGCCTGGCGCCGCCGGTGCACGGTGAGGTAGCGCAGCCCGTCGGGTCCGGCGGTGAACTGCCGTCGGGAACGGCGCGGCAACCAGAGCAGCGCGCCGGGGAAGAGCTCGACGGTGCCCGCCTCGGTGGTCAGGCTCCCGGCGCCGAACAGCACGTGGATCAGGACGTCCAGGTCCGGCCCGGTGTGGGCGTCGATGCCGCCCCCGGCCGGGAGCGCGATGACGTTCGAGTCCAGGTCGCGGTCCCTGGCCTCGAGCCGCCACACCGCGCCGGTCGCGTCGGGCTCGGCGTCGGTGCGGAAGCCGTTGGTGTCGGCCAGGATTCGGGGCAGCGGGGTGGCGGTGAGCCTGGTGATCCTGATGCGCCATACCTGGGGCCCTTTGTCGAGGTAGTCCCAGCCGTAGCCGCCGGGGTGGTCGGCGTCGAACTCTCCTCGCAGGTGCTTGGGGTCGTGGTTGTTGACCAGGACGAAGGACTCGCCGACCGCCAGCGCGCCGAAAGTCGCGAAGATCGTCGGGTGCTTGTCCGGCTTGGGCAGCTCGCGCACGTCAAGTTCGTTGTCGGGCACTGGTTCTCCGTAGGCTCTTGGTTTTTACAAGTTGTTTTGTGTAAACTGTAGCGCATGACATACGTGATCGGGAAGCCGTGCATCGACGTGATGGACCGGGCCTGTGTCGAGGAGTGCCCGGTGGACTGCATCTACGAGGGCGGCCGCGCGCTCTACATCCACCCCGACGAATGCGTGGACTGCGGCGCGTGCGAGCCGGTGTGCCCGGTGGAGGCGATCTACTACGAGGACGACCTCCCCGAGGCGCTGACGCCGTACCTGGCCGATAATGAGGCGTTCTTCACCGAAGTGCTGCCCGGCCGGGACGAGCCGCTGGGGTCGCCGGGCGGGGCGGCCAAGATCGGCGCCCTGGGCGTCGACACACCGCTGGTCGCCGCCCAGCCCCGGGCCGACGAGACCGAAGGAGCGTGAGCGGGATTACGTCAGCCGGAGAACCCCCGGGTCACCGCCGCCGCGAGGTGCTGCGGTTACTGCGATCGTCGCCGGGCCCGATGAGCATCCTCGCGATCGCCGAGCAACTCGGCGTGCATCCCAACACCGTGCGTTTCCACCTCGACAGCCTGGTCGCCGACGGGCGGGTGGAGCAGGTCGAGCACGGCCGCAAGGGGCCCGGGCGGCCGCCGCTGATGTTCGCCGCGGTCCGGCAGATGGACCGCGGCGGCACGCGCCACTACCGGCTCCTTGCCCAGATTTTGACCGAGGCGCTGGCCACCGACCGCGACCCGCGCGGCAAGGCGATGGCCGCCGGCCGGGCGTGGGGACGCAACCTGGAATCGGCCCCGGCGCCAGCGGCGAAGGCCACCAGCGGCGAGGAAGCCATCGATCACCTGGTCGGGCTGCTCGACGAGTTGGGATTCGCCCCGGAGCGCCGGACCTCGGACGGCCGGCAACTGGTCGGGCTGCGGCACTGCCCGTTCTTGGAACTGGCAGAGGTCCGCGGCGCGGTGGTGTGCCCCATCCACCTCGGGCTGATGCAGGGCGCGCTGGAGACGATGGCTGCGCCGGTTTCCGTCGATCGGCTCGACGCGTTCGTCGAACCCGACCTGTGTCTGGCGCACCTCAAGCCGGTCGGGGCGGGCGGGTGAGTACGGGATCGGCGATCGCCGTCGCGGTCACCTTCGTCTGGCTCGGCATGGTGCTGGCCATCTCGTTCCTGGAGGCCCCACTGAAGTTCCGCGCGCCCAACGTGACGCTGCAGATCGGACTGGGCATCGGGCGCTTGGTCTTCCGCGCGCTCAACACCGTCGAGGTGGCCTTCGCGCTCGTCGTCGTGGCGATCGTGGCGTCGGGTTCTGGGGGCCCGGTGCCGACGCGCATCGCCGTGGCGTTTGCCGTCGCCGTCGCCGCGTTGGCCATCCAGTTGGTCGCGGTCCGCCCGCGGTTGACCCGCCGGTCCGACCAGGTGCTCGCCGGGTCGGAGGGCCCGCGCTCCCACGCCCACTACGTCTACGTCGGCTTCGAGGCGGTCAAAGTCGTGGCCCTCCTCGTGGCGGGGATACTGCTACTGACCGCCTGATTGCGGGCTTTCACGACTGAAGGGGCCGATTATGGAATCCATCTCGTTGACCGCGCTCGCCGCCGAAAAGCTGGCGGAGGCGGGGAAGTCGCACAGCGGCCGCGCCGCGCACACCATTCACGGCGGCCACACCCACGAGCTGCGGCAGACGGTGCTGGCCCTGCTCGCCGACCATGACCTGTCCGAGCACGACAGCCCCGGCGAGGCGACGCTGCAGGTGTTGCAGGGCCACGTGCGCCTGACCACCAACGGCGACGCCTGGGAGGGCAAGGCGGGCGACTACGTCGCGATCCCGGCGGAGCGGCACGCCCTGCACGCGGTCGAGGACTCGGTGGTGATGCTGACCGTGCTGAAGAGCCAGCCCGGGGCGGCCCACTAGCGCCGATGCTGTCCACGCCCTGGTCGGACAGCTTCGGGCTGCGAGTGCCGATCGTCAATGCCCCGATGGGCGGGGTCGCCGGCGGCCGGCTGGCCGCCGCGGTCACCGCCGCCGGCGGGCTGGGCATGGTCGGGATGGGCAGCGACGGCAGCCGGGAGTTGTTGCGCGCCCAGCTGTCACACGTGCGCGGCAGGTTCGGGATCGGCCTGGTGGACTGGGTGATGCGCAACGAGGAGGGCCTGCTCGACGACGCGGTGGCCGCCGGGCCCGCCCTGCTGTCGGTCAGTTTCGGCACCGACTGGGCGTGGGTCGCGAAGGCGCATGACGCCGGAATCCCCGCCGTCACACAGGTTTACGACGCCGTCGGCGCCCGTCGCGCCGCCGACGCGGGCGTCGACGTACTGGTCGCCCGGGGCGCCGAGGGCGGCGGGCACGGCGAGGTGCGGCTCGGCACGCTGCCGCTGCTGGACGCCGTGTTGGACGCGGTCTCCGTGCCGGTGCTCGCGGGCGGCGGCATCGCCTCGCCGCGCAGCCTGGCCGCCGTGCTGGCCGCCGGCGCGAGCGGGGCGTGGGTCGGCACCCGCCTGGCCGCCTGCCCCGAAGCGCTCACCGGCGCCGGCAGCCGCCGCGCGCTGATCGCCGCGCAGGCCACCGACACGGCCGTCACCCGCGCCTTCGACGTCGCCAAGGGGCTGCCCTGGCCGGCGCGGTTCCCGTCGCGGGTGCTGGCCAACGACTTCGTCGCGCGCTGGACGGGCCGCGAGGACGCGCTCGATCCGCCGGCGTGCGACGAACTGTCCGCGGCGATCGCCGCCGACGATCGCTCCGTCGCCCCGGTCGACGCGGGCGAGGGCGTCGGGATGATCCGCGACGACGCGTCCGTGGCGGAGGTCATCGAGCAGATGTGCACGGGCGCGGAGCGGCTGCTGGCCGGCTGGGCGCGGCCTTGAGGACCACGCAGCACCGATCCGCGCCGGGGCAGAGCCGGGCGTCGGGGCCGTGTGGCGCCAGGGCGTCGGCCACGCCGGAGATCAGCGCGTGGTTCATGTTGCAGGCCAGCTCCGTCTGCTCGCGGGCCAGCGCGTGGAACGGGCAATTGGCGAGCTCGACCTCCCCGTCGGCGAAGCGGGGCTCGTAGCCGTAGCGGCTCAGCAGCGTGACCGCGCGCCGCAGCGCGGCCCCGGCGTCATTGGGTGGGCGTTTCGTCTCGCCGATGGTCTGCCCGAAGTCGCGGGCGACCTGGTTCAGCACCTCGGTGACGGGCTCGCCGGTGTCGGCCGACCGGGCGATGGCCGTGGCCATCAGCCGTCCGGCCAGCTCGTACTCGCGTTGCGGCAGGCTGACCGCGATGTCCCGGCGCGACCGGCGATAGAGCTTGGATGTCCGACCGGCACCCGGGCCGGACCGACCCGTCAGGCGCGCGTAGTCGCTCTCCAGCAGACCCTCTTCCGTTAGCCGATCCAAGTGGAATTTGGCCTGGTGGTGGGGGATCCCGACCGCGTCGGCCGCCTGGTCGCGGCTGACCGGCCCCGGTTGGGCGCAGACGAATTGGTAGAGCCGGCGGCGCACCGGATCGGCGAGCGCGCCGATGCCGGCCGCGTCGCGTTCCCACGAGTGCTGATCGTCCATCCGACCGTCATTTCTAACAGACAAAATGCTTGACGCTACAGTCTACCCGATCTAACGTTCAAATTATTATCCGTTAGATATGGAGGCAGCCATGAGCACCACCCACGACACCGCCACCCCCGCCCTCGCCGACCAACTCAGGGACCCGGCCTACTCGGCGTACCTCGCACTTCGCACGGTCTTCACGATCGCGCCCATCGTGATGGGACTGGACAAGTTCTTCAACGTGCTGACGCACCCGCACCACTGGAGCATGTATCTGGCCGGCTGGATCAACGATCTGGTGCCCGGCACCGCCGACCAGCTCATGTACCTGGTGGGCGTGATCGAGATCGTCGCGGGCGTGCTGGTGGCGGTGGCGCCGCGGCTCGGCGCGTGGGTGGTGGCGGCCTGGCTGGTCGGCATCATCGTCGACCTCGTCACGGTGCCCGGCTTCTACGACATCGCGCTGCGTGACTTCGGCCTGCTCGTCGGCGCCATCGCGCTGGCCCGCCTGGCGCAGGGCGTGCATAACGGCACCGTCGGCTACACGGCCCGCAGGTAGCGCCGTGCGATGACGCGCTGGGCCGCCCTGACCAGCGGCCCACCGGCCTTGCTCCACCAGGCCGAGGGCCTGGAGAACGCCGACACCTCCGCGTACACCGCGGAGGTGTTCGGGTCGCGGCGCACGACGAAGCGCTCCTCGCCGGATTCCGGGTGCCCGGGCAGCGTGCCGTAGGCGAAGCCGCGCATGTCCGGCTCGTCGATGACGTACACGACGCGGCAGGGCGCGGGCACAAAACCCATCCGCACCACCAGCACGGCGTCCACGACGGCGACCTCGGAGCTGGCCTGCACGCGCAGCCCGGACCCGCGCTGCATGCCCCAGCGCATCACCGCGTCCGCCGCCCGCTCGAAACGCTCTGGGCCCGTACCGATTTGGCGCTCCACATGCTGATGGTCGTATCCGGCGGGCAGCTCGCCATTCGCGGTCGCGCCCACCTCCCGGTAGGTCAGGGGAAGCTCTTCGAGTGCTGCTAGGTCCACGTGTTCAGCGTACGGTCGCAGAGGTGACCACTCAGACTGTTGCTCAAGCATCCGGAACGTTCACCCTCGGCGGCGACCTGACCGTCCACCGACTCGGCTTCGGCGCTATGCGCATCACCGGCAAGGGCGTATGGGGGCCGCCCGCCGACCGCGCCGAATGCGTGCGGGTCCTGCGGCGCGCCGTCGACCTCGGTGTCAACTTCATCGACACCGCCGATTCCTACGGCCCCTACGTCTCGGAGGAGATCATCCACGAGGCGCTGCACCCCTACGACGGCCTGGTGATCGCGACCAAGGCGGGGCTGCTGCGCACCGGCCCGGACGTCTGGGTCCCGTTGGGCAATCCCAGTTACCTGCGCCAGGAATGCGAGATGAGCCTGCGCCGCCTCGGCGTCGACACGATCGACCTGTTCCAGCTGCACCGCATCGACCGCAACTTCCCGCTGGCCGACCAGGTGGGGGAGCTGCTCACGCTGAAGAACGAGGGCAAGATCCGCCACATCGGGCTGTCCGAGATCGACGTCGACCAGCTCACCGCGGCCCAGCAGGTCACCGAGATCGTGTCGGTGCAGAACATGTACAACCTGGCGTCGCGGTCGGCCGAGTCGCTGCTGGACGCGACGACCAGCCAGGGCATCGGCTTCATTCCGTGGTTCCCGCTGGCGGCCGGCCCGCTGGCCGCTCCGGACGGCCCGCTGCAACGCATCGCCGCCGACCACGACGCGACGCCGTCGCAGCTCGCGCTGGCCTGGCTGCTGAAGCGCTCGCCGGTGATGCTGCCGATCCCGGGCACGTCCAGTGTCGCGCACCTGGAGGAGAACGTCGCAGCGGCCGAGATCACGCTGAGCGACGAGGAGTTCGAGGCGCTGTCGACCGCCGGGGGTCAGCAGACGGTCTAGCCGCGGGGGCAATACGGTGTCCTGGTGGCCGGCGACCATCACAGACACCCCGGCGGCGGATTCAACCCACCGGATCCGACGACCAAGGGCGGCCCCGACTACGGCCGGTTCATCGACGCCGTGCGCAAGCTGCAGGACCACGCCCGGGCCGTCGACGCTCCCGACGAGGTGATCACCGAGGCCGCGGACCAGCTGGAGAAGCTGTCGGCGTTGCTGGCGCCCTTCGACACCGACGAATGGGAGTCGCCGTCCGGGCGCCGGATGGATGTGCCGATGCGCGGCAACATCCTGAGCATCCCGATGAAGGCGAGCAAGGGTGAGGACGGCCGCATCCACGGCTGGGCCCGCTTTCGCCGCTATCACCTGGGCCGCAACGGCGCGGTGCACGGCGGGGCCCTCGGCATGCTGTTCGATTCCGTGCTCGGGCTGACGTCCTCGGTGATCACCGGAGGGCCCCGCCAGCGCACCGCCTACCTCAAGATCGACTACCGCCACATCGTGCCGATCGAGAAGGAACTGCAGTTCGACGCGGGAATCGACCGGGTGGACGGGCGCAAGATCTTCGTGTCGGGCCGGCTGCGTGACGGCGACACGCTGCTGACCGAGGCCGACGCGCTGTTCGTGCGGCTCAAGCCTGGCCAGCCCTGAGGGCGGCCCGCCCCGATAGCATTGCAACGATCAATCCCCGCCCCGAAACGTCTGGAGACCAAACCCGATGAGCGCCGCCGTGCAGCCCGATCCCGCAGCCCCGATCCGGGTGCCCGCCGGGACCACGGCGGCCGCCGCGGTCGGCGAGGCCGGGCTGCCGCGGCGGGGCGCGCCCGACGCGATCGTGGTGGTGCGCGACGCCGAGGGCAAGCTGCGCGACCTGAGTTGGGTGCCCGACGCCGACGCGGAGGTGGTCCCGGTGGCGGCCAACACCGACGAGGGCCGCAGCGTCATCCGGCACTCGGCCGCGCACGTGCTGGCCCAGGCCGTCCAGGACCTCTTCCCGCAGGCCAAATTGGGCATCGGTCCGCCCATCACCGACGGCTTCTATTACGACTTCGACGTGGCCGAGCCGTTCACGCCGGAGGATTTGGACAAGCTGGAAAAGCGGATGCGCCAGATCGTCAAGGACGGCCAGCTGTTCGACCGGCGCGTCTACGAGTCCAAGGACGCCGCGCGCGCCGAGCTGGCCGGCGAGCCCTACAAGCTCGAGCTCGTCGACGACAAGTCGGGTGACCCGGATGTGATGGAGGTCGGCGGCGACGAGCTCACCGCCTACGACAACCTCAACCCCCGCACCCGCGAACGGGTTTGGGGCGATTTGTGCCGGGGCCCGCACATCCCGACCACCAAGCACATCCCGGCGTTCAAGCTGACCCGCAGCTCCGCCGCCTACTGGCGGGGCGACCAGAACAACGCCAGCCTGCAGCGCATCTACGGCACCGCGTGGGAGTCGCAGGAGGCCCTCGACCGCCACCTCGAGCTGATCGAGGAGGCCCAGCGCCGCGACCACCGCAAGCTGGGCGCCGAGCTGGACCTGTTCAGCTTCCCCGACGAAATCGGTTCGGGCCTGGCGGTTTTCCACCCCAAGGGCGGCATCGTGCGCCGCGAGCTGGAGGAGTATTCCCGGCGCAAGCACATCGAGGCCGGCTACGAGTTCGTCAACACCCCGCACATCACCAAGGCGCAGCTGTTCCACACGTCGGGCCACCTGGACTGGTACGCCGACGGCATGTTCCCGCCGATGCACCTCGACGCCGAGTACAACGACGACGGAACGGTGCGCAAGCCGGGCCAGGACTACTACCTCAAGCCGATGAACTGCCCGATGCACACGCTGATCTTCGCCTCGCGCGGGCGGTCGTATCGCGAGCTTCCGTTGCGGCTCTTCGAGTTTGGCACCGTGTACCGCTACGAGAAGTCCGGCGTGGTGCACGGGCTGACCCGGGCCCGCGGGTTCACCATGGACGACTCGCACATCTTCTGCACCCGCGAACAGCTGCACGACGAGCTGGCGTCGCTGCTGCGGTTCGTGCTCGAGTTGCTCAGCGACTACGGGCTGGAGGACTTCTACCTGGAGCTGTCCACCAAGGACCCGGAGAAGTTCGTCGGCTCCGACCAGATGTGGGAGCAGGCCACCAACTCCCTGGCCGAGGTGGCGGCGGAGTCCGGCCTGGAGCTGGTTCCCGATCCCGGCGGGGCGGCCTTCTACGGCCCGAAGATCTCGGTGCAGGCCCGTGACGCGCTGGGCCGCAGCTGGCAGATGTCGACCATCCAGGTGGACTTCAACTTCCCGGAGCGTTTCGAGCTGGAGTACACCGCGCCCGACGGGACGCGTCAGCGCCCCGTGATGATCCACCGCGCACTTTTCGGGTCGATCGAGCGGTTCTTCGGCATCCTCACCGAGCACTACGCGGGCGCGTTCCCGGCGTGGCTGGCGCCGGTCCAGGTGGTCGGGATCCCGGTCGCCGACGACCACGTGGAATACCTGGAAAACGTTGCCGCGCAGCTGAAGTCGCGCGGGGTGCGGGTCGAGGTGGACGCCAGCGACGACCGGATGGCCAAGAAGATCGTCCACCACACCAACCAGCGCGTGCCGTTCATGTTGCTGGCCGGTGACCGCGATGTCGAGGCCGATGCCGTCAGCTTCCGCTTCGGTGACCGCTCCCAGATCAACGGCGTGCCCGTCGGCGCGGCGATCGACGCCATCGTCAAATGGATCGCCGACCGCGAAAACGCCGCTCCCAGCGCCGAATCGCTGAAAGTGGTCGGCGGTGACTGACGAGCAGCGCGACGACACGATCCTCGACCGGGGCGTCGGCGAGCAGGACCACCTGCAGCGGTTGTGGACGCCGTACCGGATGAACTACCTGGCCGAAGCGCCGATGAAGCGGGATAACGGCAAACCCGACCAGCCGTTCAGCGAGATCCCGCAGCTGTCCGACGAGGACGGCCTGGTGGTGGCCCGCGGCGAACTCGTCTACGCCGTGCTCAACCTGTACCCGTACAACCCCGGGCACCTCATGGTGGTGCCGTACCGGCGGGTCTCCGAGCTCGAGGATCTGACGGACGCGGAGAGCGCGGAGCTGATGTCCTTCATGCAGAAGGCGATTCGCGTCATCAAGAACGTGTCGCGGCCGCACGGCTTCAACGTCGGCCTGAACCTGGGCACGTCGGCGGGCGGCTCGCTGGCCGAGCACCTGCACGTGCACGTGGTGCCGCGCTGGGGCGGTGACGCCAACTTCATCACGATCATCGGCGGGTCGAAGGTGATCCCGCAGTTGCTGCGCGAAACCCGCCAGCTGCTGGCCACGGAGTGGGCGCGGCAAAAATGAGTAAGGTGCCGTTCCTGTCGCGGGCGGCGTTCGCCCGGCTCACCACCCCGACCGCGCGGGCCTGCCTGCGGGTGGGGCTGACGCCGGACGCCGTCACGATCCTGGGCACCGTCGTCGCGGTGGCGGGGGCGCTGACGCTGTTCCCGATGGGCAAGCTGTTCGCCGGCACGCTGGTGGTCTGGTTCTTCGTGCTCTTCGACATGCTCGACGGCGCGATGGCCCGGGAGCGCGGCGGCGGCACCCGCTTCGGCGCGGTGCTGGACGCCACCTGCGACCGGGTCAGCGACGGCGCCGTGTTCTGCGGCCTGCTGTGGTGGGCCGCCTTCGGCCTGCACGACAAACTGCTGGTGGTGGCGACGCTGATCTGCCTGGTCACCTCGCAGGTGATCTCCTACATCAAGGCCCGGGCCGAGGCCAGCGGGCTGCGCGGCGACGGCGGCATCATCGAACGGCCTGAACGGCTCATCATCGTGCTCGTCGGCGCCGGCGTGTCCGATTTTCCGTTCGTGGCGTGGCCGCCCGCGCTGCCGGTGGCGATGTGGGTGCTGGCGGCGGCCAGCCTGGTCACCTGCGCGCAGCGGTTGCACACGGTGCGGACGTCTCCCGGCGCGACGGAGCCGATGCCGTGATCGGGGACCTGGCCCGCTTCACCCGCGGCACGGCGACCGGCTGGGCGTACGCGACCGGCTGGATGGCCGTGCGGGCGATGCCGGAGTTCGCCGCTCGCAGCGCCTTTGACGTCGGGGCGCGTTACGCCGCCCGCAACGGCGGCCCGGGGCAGTTGCGCAAGAACCTGGCCCGCGTCATCGGGGTGCCGCCCGAGGAGGTGCCGGACGACCTGATGCGCGCCTCGCTGGCGTCCTACGCCCGCTACTGGCGGGAGGCCTTCCGGCTGCCCACGATGAACCACGAACGGTTGGCCCGGCGGCTCCACGAATCGTTCCGAGGTTTCGAGAATCTGGACGCCGAGCTGGCCGCCGGCCGCGGGGCCGTGGTGGCCCTGCCGCACAGCGGCAACTGGGATATGGCCGGGGTGTGGGCGGTGCACAGGTACGGCACGTTCACCACCGTCGCGGAGCGCCTCCAACCCGAGTCGCTGTACCGGCGTTTCATCGACTACCGCGAGGGTCTCGGCTTCGAAGTGCTGCCGCTGTCCGGCGGCGACCGACCCGCCTTCGAGGTGCTCTGCGAGCGGCTCCGAGACGGCGGGCTGGTGTGCCTGATGGCCGACCGCGACCTCACCCGCAGCGGCGTCGAGGTGGAGTTCTTCGGCGAGGCGACCCGGATGCCGGCCGGACCGGCGAAGCTGGCGATCGCGACCGGGGCGGCCCTGCTCTCGGACCATTCCTGGTTCGAGGCCGATGGGGGGTGGGGCTTCTCGGTGCAGCCGGCGCTGGATTGCAGCAGCGGTGACGTCCGCGCCATCACCCAGGCGCTGGCCGACCAGTTCGCCGCGGGCATCGCCGCCCACCCCGAGGACTGGCACATGATGCAGCCGCAATGGCTGGCCGACCTGTCGGACGCGAAGCAGGCGCGGCTGAGGGCGACCTGATGCGCATCGGGATGGTCTGTCCGTACTCGTTCGACGTGCCGGGCGGGGTGCAGTCCCACGTCCTGCAGCTGGCCGAGGTGATGCGCGCCCGCGGGCACGACGTGAGCGTGCTCGCGCCGGTTTCGCCGCACACCTCGCTGCCCGACTACGTCGTCTCCGCGGGCAAGGCCGTCCCGATCCCCTACAACGGGTCCGTGGCCCGACTTCGGTTCGGCCCGGCCACCCACCGCAAGGTCAAAAAGTGGCTCGCCGACGGCGATTTCGACGTCCTGCACCTGCACGAGCCCAACGCGCCGAGCCTGTCGATGCTGGCCCTGAACATCGCCGAGGGCCCGATCGTGGCGACGTTCCACACGTCGACCACGAAATCGCTGACCCTGACCGTCTTCCAGGGCATCCTGCGGCCGATGCACGAGAAGATCGTCGGCCGCATCGCGGTGTCCGACCTGGCGCGGCGCTGGCAGATGGAGGCGCTCGGCGTCGACGCCGTGGAGATCCCCAACGGGGTCGACGTCGAGTCCTTCGCCTCGGCCCCGCGGCTGGACGGCTATCCGCGGCCGGGCAAGACGGTGGTGTTCCTGGGGCGATACGGCGAGCCCCGCAAGGGCATGGCGGTGCTGCTCGACGCGCTGCCACGCGTGGTGGAGCGCTTCCCGGATGTCGAACTGCTGATCGTCGGTCGCGGCGACGCGGACGAATTACGCGCCCAGGCGGGCGACTTCGCGGACCACCTGCGCTTCCTCGGCCAGGTGGACGACGCCGGTAAGGCCTCGGCGTTGCGCAGCGCCGACGCCTACTGCGCGCCCAACACCGGCGGGGAGAGCTTCGGGATCGTCCTGGTCGAGGCGATGGCCGCCGGCACCCCCGTCGTCGCCAGCGACCTGGACGCCTTCCGGCGAGTGTTGCGCGACGGCGAATGCGGGCGGCTGGTGCCGGTCGACGCCCCGGATTTGCAGGCCGCCGCGCTGGCCGACGCGCTGAACGAGGTGCTGGCCGACGAGGCGCTGCGCGAGCGCTACACGGCGGCCGCGTCGACGGCGGTGCACCGCTACGACTGGTCGGTGGTGGCCAGCCAGATCATGCGCGTGTACGAGACGGTCGCCGGTTCGGGCGCCAAGGTGCAGGTGGCCAGCTGATGACGTGGGCGGTCCTGTTCATGACGGCGATCGGCGTCGCGCTCGTCGTGCTGGGCGTGTGGGCGTACCGGACCGCGAACCGGCTGGACCGGCTCAACGTCCGCTACGACCTGTCGTGGCAGGCGCTCGACGGTGCGCTGGCCCGCCGCGCGGTGGTGGCGCGGGCCGTCGCGATCGACGCCTACGGCGGCACGCCCGAAGGCCGTCGACTGGCGGCGCTGGCCGACGCCGCGGAGGGCGCCGCCCGGCCCGCCCGCGAGCGCGCGGAGAACGAGCTGTCGGGGGCGCTGGCCGCGGTGGATCCGGCGGCGGTGCCGGCGGGCCTGATCGCCGAGCTGGCCGACGCCGAGGCGCGCGTGGTGCTGGCCCGCCGCTTTCACAACGACGCCGTTCGGGACACGCTGGCGCTGGCCGAACGACCCCTGGTGCGCGCCTTCCGGCTCGGCGGAACCGCCGCGCTGCCAAGCTATTTCGAGATCCTCGAGCGCCCACACGCGCTGGCGCACGGGGGCGCTCCCGGCGTGCCCAGCCACCGCACCTCGGCGCGGGTGGTGCTGCTCGACGAGACCGGCGCGGTGCTGCTGCTGTGCGGGTCCGACCCGGCGAACCCGGCGTTTGGTGACGGGGCCGCGCCCCGGTGGTGGTTCACGGTGGGCGGCGAGGTGGGCGACGGCGAGCGGCGCGCGGAGGCCGCCGCGCGGGAACTGGCCGAGGAGACGGGCCTGCGGGTCTCGCCGGCCGACATGATCGGGCCGATCTGGCGGCGCGACGAGGTCTTCGAGTTCAACGGCTCGCTGATCGACAGCGAGGAGTTCTACCTGGTCCACCGCACCGGCCGGTTCGAGCCATCGCTGGTGGGACGGACCGAGCTGGAACGCAGCTACATCCACGGCGCCCGGTGGTGTGACGCGAATGACATCGCCGCGCTGACCGCGGCGGGCGAGCAGGTCTACCCGCTGCAACTGGGCGAATTGCTGCCCGCGGCCAACCGCCTGGCGGACGGCGCCCGCAACCCCGGCCTGCTCGAGTCGATCCGCTGATCACGAGAAAACTCGCTTGTCGCTGACCATTAGAGTGGAAGCGCAATGAACGAAGAGAACAAGCCAGTGAACCAGGCGGTGACCGGAACAGCGCGGGTCAAGCGCGGCATGGCCGAGATGCTCAAGGGCGGCGTCATCATGGACGTCGTCACCCCCGAGCAGGCCCGGATCGCCGAGGGCGCCGGCGCCGTCGCGGTGATGGCGCTGGAACGGGTGCCGGCCGACATCCGCGCCCAGGGCGGGGTGTCGCGGATGAGCGACCCCGACATGATCGAAAGCATCATCGCCGCGGTGACCATCCCGGTGATGGCCAAGGCGCGCATCGGGCATTTCGTCGAGGCGCAGATCCTGCAGAGCCTCGGGGTGGACTACGTCGACGAATCCGAGGTGCTGACCCCGGCCGACTACACCCACCACATCGACAAGTGGAAATTCACCGTACCCTTCGTCTGCGGCGCGACCAACCTGGGCGAGGCGCTGCGACGCATCAGCGAGGGCGCGGCGATGATCCGCTCCAAGGGCGAGGCCGGCACGGGCGACGTCAGCAACGCCACCACGCACATGCGCGCCATCGGCGGCGAGATCCGCCGGCTGACGTCGCTGTCCGAGGACGAATTGTATGTGGCGGCAAAGGAATTGCAGGCCCCCTACGAGCTGGTCGCCGAGGTGGCCCGGGCGGGCAAGCTGCCGGTCACGCTGTTCACCGCCGGCGGCATCGCCACTCCCGCCGACGCCGCGATGATGATGCAGCTCGGCGCCGAGGGTGTGTTCGTCGGCTCGGGCATCTTCAAGTCCGGAGCGCCCGAGCACCGCGCCGCCGCGATCGTCAAGGCCACCACCTTCTACGACGACCCCGACGTGCTGGCCAAGGTGTCGCGCGGGCTGGGCGAAGCGATGGTGGGCATCAACGTCGAGCAGCTCGCGCAGCCGCATCGCCTCGCCGAACGTGGCTGGTAAGAACAGTCCGTGGCGATCGAAGAGATCCTTGATCTCGAGCAACTCGAGGTCAACATCTACCGCGGGCGGGTGTTCAGCCCGGAGTCGGGATATTTCCAGCGCACGTTCGGTGGGCACGTGGCGGGGCAGTCGCTCGTCTCGGCGGTGCGCACCGTCGACTCGCGCTATCAGGTCCACTCGCTGCACGGGTACTTCCTGCGGCCCGGGGACGCCAACGAGCCGACGGTCTTCATCGTCGAGCGCACCCGCGACGGCGGCTCGTTTGCCACCAGGCGCGTCAACGCCATCCAGCATGGGGAGATCATCTTCAGCATGGGGGCGTCCTTCCAGACCGACCAGGAGGGCATCCACCACCAGGACGCGATGCCGCCCGCGCCGCCGCCCGACGGCCTGCCGGGCCTCGACTCGCTCAAGGTGTTCGACGACGCCGGGTTCAAGCAGTTCGAGGAGTGGGACGTGTGCATCGTCCCCCGCGACCAGCTGCAGCTCTCGCCGGCCAAGGCCTCCCAGCAGCAGGTGTGGTTTCGCCACCGCGACCCGTTGCCGAACGACCCGGTGCTGCACATCTGCGCGCTGGCCTACATGAGCGACCTGACGCTGCTGGGCTCGGCGCAGGTCACCCACCTCGACGTGCGCGAGCACCTGCAGGTGGCGTCGCTGGACCACGCGATGTGGTTCATGCGGGCGTTCCGGGCCGACGAGTGGCTGCTCTACGACCAGTCGTCGCCGTCGGCCAGCGGGGGCCGCTCGCTGTGCCAGGGCAAGATCTTCACGCAGACCGGCGAGATGGTCGCGGCGGTCATGCAGGAGGGACTGACCCGCTTTCAGCGCGGGTATCGGCCGTGAGCGCGCCGCGGATCGGAGTCCTGGCGCTGCAGGGCGACACCCGCGAGCACCTGGCGGCGCTGCGCGAGGCCGGGGCCGAGTCGATGCCGGTGCGCCGCCGCGAGGAGCTCGACGCGGTGGACGGGCTGGTGATCCCCGGCGGCGAATCCACCACCATGAGCCACCTGCTGCTCGACCTGGAGCTGCTCGAGCCGCTGCGCCGCCGGCTGGCCGAGGGCCTGCCGGCCTACGGCGCGTGCGCGGGCATGATCCTGCTGGCCAGCGAGATCCTCGACGCCGGCGCCAGGGGCCGCCAGGCGCTGCCGCTGCGCGCGATCGATATGACGGTGCGGCGCAACGCCTTTGGCCGGCAGGTCGACTCGTTCGAGGGCGACATCGACTTCGCGGACCTCGACGCGCCGGTGCGCGCGGTGTTCATCCGCGCGCCCTGGGTGGAGCGGACGGGTGAGGGGGTGCGGGTGCTGGCCACCGCGGCCGGCCACGTTGTCGCGGTGCGGCAGGGCCCGATGCTGGCGACGGCGTTTCACCCCGAGATGACCGGCGACCGGCGCATCCACCACCTGTTCGTCGACATCGTGAAGGGCGAGGCCTGACGTCATCGTGTTGAGTGTGCAGTGCGGGCCTTGGGTGTGAACGAGGGGTCGAAAAGCGCCCGGATTCCCGCCGTGGGCTCACACTGAACGCCCTCAGCGCACGCTGAACGCGCGACGGCCCGACTCCCGGAGGTCGGCGCCCACGTAGACTCGTTGGGCGAGTTAGTCAGGCACCAGAAACCAAAAAAGAGGTAGCAACACCGATGAGCGGCCATTCCAAGTGGGCCACCACCAAGCACCAGAAGGCCGTCAAGGACGCCCGCCGCGGCAAGGAGTTCGCCCGGCTGATCAAGAACATCGAGGTCGCGGCCCGCACCGGCGGCGGTGACCCGGCCGGCAACCCGACGCTCTACGACGCGATCCAGAAGGCCAAGAAGACCTCGGTGCCCAACGACAACATCGAGCGCGCCCGCAAGCGCGGCGCCGGCGAGGAGGCCGGCGGCGCGGACTGGCAAACCATCACCTACGAGGGCTACGCGCCCAACGGTGTGGCGGTGCTGATCGAGTGCCTGACCGACAACCGCAACCGCGCCGCCAGCGAGGTCCGGGTCGCGATGACGCGCAACGGCGGCACCATGGCCGACCCGGGTTCGGTGGCCTACCTGTTCTCCCGCAAGGGCGTGGTCACGTTGGAGAAAAACGGCCTGACCGAGGACGACGTGCTGACCGCGGTGCTCGAGGCCGGCGCCGAGGACGTCAACGACCTGGGTGACAGCTTCGAGGTCATCTCCGAGCCGACCGATCTCGTCGCGGTGCGCACCGCGCTGCAGGACGCCGGCATCGACTACGAGTCGGCCGAGGCCAGCTTTCAGCCGTCGGTCAGCGTGCCCGTCGACGTCGACGGCGCCCGCAAGGTGTTCAAGCTCGTCGACGCGCTCGAGGACAGCGACGACGTGCAGAACGTCTACACCAACGTCGACCTTTCGGACGAGGTGCTGGCCGCCCTCGACGACGAGTGACCGATTCGCCGACGCCCGTCGTCAACCATCACGCCGACCATCCGGGCTTCGGCGGCGCGATCGGTCTGGTGGCCGCCCTCGGCATGCTCGCCACGGGGCGGGGTAACGCGCGTTTTGCCGCCGACTTGGCCGCCGTGTCGGACACCGACCGCGTCGTCGACATCGGTTGTGGCCCAGGCAATGCCGTGCGCGCCGCCGCCCGGCGGGGCGCGCGGGCCCTCGGGGTGGACCCGTCCCCGTTGATGCTGCGCCTGGCCCGCCTCGCGACGCGCGATCACCCGAACGTCAGCTGGTCGCAGGGCACCGCCGAGGCGCTGCCCGTGCCCGACGGCGGGGCGACCGTCGCGTGGTCGCTCAAGACCGTGCACCACTGGCGCGACGTCACGGCCGGGCTCGCCGAGCTCCGCCGCGCGCTGGCGCCGGCGGGGCGCCTGCTGGTGCTGGAACGCCGTGTCCAGCCCGGCGCCACGGGCTTGGCGAGCCACGGGTGGACGCAGCAGCAGGCCGAGTCCTTCGCGGCGCAGTGCCGCGCCGCCGGGTTCGCCGGCGTGCGTCGCGACGAGCACCGCCGCGGCCGCGGGTCGGTGTGGGTGGTGCAGGCGGTCCGACGCGCGTAGTGGCGATCGCGAGTGCATTCAGGGCTTGAAGTGTGCGGTGGCGGTTTTCAGCGTGTACTCAGGGCGGGATTTCGCCGATTTGTCCGCCCACAACTCACACACGAAGCCCACGATTCACATTCAACGTCCGAGGCCCCGGCCACCTAGTAATAGCCGCGGCGCATGTCGTCGACGACGCGCGGATTGTCCAGGGTCGACGGCTCGAGGGCGCGCGGCCCGATGTCACCGGAGAACACCGTGGCGGCCGCGAGCACCTGCTGGTTCAGGAAGCGCAGCGCCGGCGCGCCGGCCGGCATCGCGGGCATGGGCGCGGCCTCCGCGCGCTGCGCCAGGGCGAAACCCCAGTCGCCGAACGTCGGCACGTGCACGTGATACGGCGTAACGGCGTAGCCGGCCGCCCGGACCGTCGAGACCGTGCGCCAGAACGCGGTCGGCGTGGAGAACGGGCTGCCCGCCTGCACGACCATCAGCCCGCCCGGGGCCAGCGCGCGGGCGGCCAGCGCGTAGAACTCCGTCGAATACAGCCGGCCCAGGGTGGGTGTGTCGGGGTCGGGGAGGTCGACGATGACGGCATCGAAGCGGTCGGGGTCGCCCCGCAGCCACGTCATCGCGTCACCGATCACGATCTTGACGCGCGGGTCGTCCAGCGCGCCGCCGTTGGCGTCGCGCATCGTGGTGCGCGCCAGGTCGATCACCGCCGGGTCGAGCTCGACCTGGACGATCCGGGCGACACCGGGCTGGCGCAGCAGCTCGCGGGCCGCCAGGCCGTCGCCGCCGCCGAGCACCAGCACCGAGCGCGCGCCGTTACCCAGCGCCGGATACACCAGGCTTTCGGTGTAGCGGTACTCGTCGCGGGTGGAGAACTGCAGGCCCCCGTCCAGGTACAGGCGCATGTCGTTGCCGCGCCGGGTCACCACGATCTCCTGATACGGCGTGTGCCGGTACGCGATGATCGGGTCGGCGTAAAGCCGTTGCCTGCTGGTGGTTTCGATGTCGGCCGAGCGCACCAGCAGCGTGGCCAGCACCGCGAGCGCGGCGGTGAGCGCGCACAGCGCCGTGGCCAGCTGCCGCGGCGAGACGATGCGGCGCAGCAGGAACACCGACACCACGGCCGCGGCCGCCAGGTTGACGATGCCGGTGGCGGCGGCGCCGCGGATCATGCCCAGGTGGGGCAGCAGCAGGAACGGCCAGACCAGCCCGCCCAGCAACGCGCCCAGGTAGTCGGCGGCGTTCAGGTTCGCCAGCGTGCGGCCGGCGTCGGAGGGGCCGGCCGTGCGGCCGCGTTGCAGCAGGGTCATCAGCAGCGGCACCTCGGCGCCGACCAGGCCCCCGATCAGCGCCGTGCCCGCCGCCAGCACCCACGTCGAGCCGATCGAGCCGTCCAGGAACGCGAACACCACGTACAGCGCCGCCGCCGACAGCCCGCCGACGATGCCCAGCAAAGCCTCGACGGCGACGAACGCGATCGCCGCGTGCGCCAGCAGCGGCTTGACCAGCAGGGCGCCGGCGCCCAGCGCGGCGATGTAGCCCGCCACGATCAGCGAGGTGGCGACGATCCCGCCGCCGTTGAGGCTGGCCGACAGCGTCAGCAGTGCCAGCTCGTAGATGATGCCGCAGGCCGCGCACGCCGCCACGGCGGCCAGCAGCACGGCGCGCCAGCGCCCCGAGGAGGTCATGACAGCGCCGCGGCGGTCACCCCTCCCACTGCGAGCAGTATCAGCGCCACCGCGAAGGATCCCGGATGCAGCTCCGGCTCGTCGATGTGTTCGTGGAAGCTGCCCGGGATCAGCAGGTGCATCGCCAGCATCGCTATCCCCAGCAGGATCACGCCCATCAACCCGTATACGGCCACGCCGAGCAGCCCCTGGCCCAGCTGGCTGTAGCTGTTGGTGATGGCGCTGATGATGACGGTGGTGAGCGAGATGTACATGGATCCGGCGACGACGACGGCGTTGGGGCGCCGATCGATGAACACCAGCTGGCGCAGGTTTCCCGGGGTCAGCCAGTCGACCATGTAGAACCCGACGAAAAGCACGGCCATGCCGACCGCGAAGTACAGGATCGTCGCGAGCCCGCCCTTCAGCACGGGATTGACGTCGACGGTTCCGATCTCGACGGCGAGGTACATGGTTGTCTCCTTTGCTGTGAACCGCTAAGCCATCACTTGGTCCCGCCCGGCCCGCCGGGGGAGCCGCCGGCGCCGCCCGACGGGGATCCGGGGAAGAAACCGGGGCCGAGGAAGATGAACGAGCCGTGGCTGTATCCGGCGCTGAGCGGCTCGACGCGGATGCTGCACGGGTAGTTCCCGTCGGGGCCCACGATCACGATGTTGTTGCTGTAGCGCAGGTATTCGCTGTTGCCGTTGGCGGCGCGCGCCTCGGGCGCCTGGTAGTCGGCGAGCGTGTCGGCGACCTGCTCGGCCGAGCCGGTGCAGACGTAGCGCGTTCCGTTCACGTCGCGCGAGTACTCGTGATAGTGGCCGGCGATGTAGGACGCAATGTTCTTCTGCTGCAAGATGATTCCGAAGACCAGCGACACGACGGCCGCGACGGCCAGCGCGCCGGAAATCAGAAACAGGCGATTGCGGCTCACGGGCGCCACCGGCTCGCCGTGTGCACCACCACGCCGCCGGCGCCCGGCCGCGGGTACAGGTGCCACGTCTGCCACCGCCAGCCGGCGCCGTCGGGTTCGGCGGCCAGGGCGGTCAGCGCGGCGTCGTCGCCGGGAAAGGTGCCCCCGAGCCAGCCCGGTTGCCGCGCGCAACGCTCGCGAAGGTCGCGCGCCAGCCGACGGAAGCTGGCCTCGTCGTGCGTCTCGGTGCGCGACTGCAGGCGGTAGCCGGGGGCCCTGGACCGCTGCGGCAACTCGCGGCCGAGGCTGCGCGCGGTGCACGAAACCTGCTCGGAGAAGCCGCCTTTCGGGTGTTCGACCGCGACGACGTGCGACGCGCCGAGGACGCCGAGCACCAGCGCGCTCCCGTCGGGGTGGCGCAGCGTGCTGGTGGCCAGCGCCGCCGGCGCGGGCGCGTTGAGCGCCAGCCCCAGCCGCTCGCCGGACACGTCCGCAGGCGCCACGGCGAGCTGATGAAGGGGCACGGAGAAGGTCCTACGGGGTCGTGGGCGGCGGCGCCGGGTAGACGGTCAGCTCGCCGGGGACGACGTACTTGCCCGTCGAGATCTCCCACGGCATGTCCGCGGCCCACCGCTCGAACGAGAGCAGGGCGGTCTCGCCGGCGTTGGCGCAGTCGAGGAACTCCATCTCGCCGCCGGCCGGCAGGCCGGTGGTGCCCTCGGTGGTGTAGGACGCCCGCCCGCGCTCCGTTTCGTGGAACGCCACCCCGTCGATGACGTACTGGTCGCCCGGCTGCAGCGCGAGGTCCTTGCGGGTCAGCCACATGGCCAGTTTCAGGCGCCCGTCGTCCTCCTCGACGCTCAGCCAGATCGGCTGGTCGCCGCCCTCCAGCAGGTGCTCCCACCACACGAACGGGCCCTCGCGGAACGTGACCGAGCCGCGGACCACCAGGTCGACGCCGCCGTAGCTGACGATGGCCCCGGGCCCCAGCTGGCGGGGGCCGAACTGCGGCATCGCGTTGAAGGAGAGCGGGTCCTGGCGCCCGGCCGGGCGGGCCGGCTTCTTGGGCCGCCGCACCGCGATGACCAGCACCACGATCGACGCAATGAACAGCACTGCCGCGAGGACGAGCAGGAGTGTTCCCACACCAAACCTTCCGTTGCCACAGTGCTCGAGCGAACGTGGGCTATAAGTTAACAGCATTCGCCGGGCCGCAGCGTGTCCTACCGGATCCCGTCGGCGCCGCCCGCTAGGCTCTCGAACAGCTGTTCGTACGAAGGAGCCGGCCATGCGTGTGATGGGCGTCGATCCCGGGCTGACCCGATGCGGCCTGTCGGTCGTCCAGACCGGGCGCGGGCGCAGTGTCGTCGCGCTCGACGTCGACGTGGTGCGCACCCCGTCGGACGCGCCGCTGGCCAAGCGGTTGCTGGCGATCAGCGATGCGGTGGAGCATTGGCTGGCCACCCATCAACCCGACGTGGTGGCCATCGAGCGGGTGTTCTCTCAGGTCAATGTCACGACCGTGATGGGCACCGCGCAGGCCGGCGGCGTGATCGCGCTGGCGGCGGCCAGGCGCGGCATCGACGTGCACTTCCACACCCCCACCGAGGTCAAGGCCGCGGTCACCGGCAACGGCGCCGCCAACAAGGCGCAGGTCACCGCCATGGTCACCAGAATCCTTGAGCTGCAAGCCAAGCCGACGCCGGCCGACGCCGCCGACGCGCTCGCGCTGGCGATCTGCCACTGCTGGCGGGCGCCGATGCTCGCCCGGATGGCCGCCGCCGAGGCGCTGGCCGCGCAGCACCGCCACGCCTACCGCGCCAAGGTGCAGGCCAAGCTGAAGGCCGCCCGATGATCGCCTCGGTGCGCGGCGAGGTGCTCGAGGTGGCGCTCGACCACGTGGTGATCGAGGCCGCGGGCGTCGGCTACCGGGTCAACGCGACGCCGTCGACGCTGGCGACGCTGCGGACCGGGACCCAGGCGCGGCTGATCACCGCGATGATCGTCCGCGAGGATTCGCAGACGCTGTACGGCTTCACCGATTCCGACACCCGCGACCTGTTCCTGACGCTGCTGTCGGTGTCGGGGGTCGGGCCGCGGCTGGCGATGGCGACGCTGGCCGTGCACGACGCCGCGGCGCTGCGGCAGGCGCTGCACGACAGCGACGTCGCCGCGCTGACCCGGGTCCCCGGCATCGGCAAACGCGGCGCCGAACGGATGGTGCTGGAACTGCGCGACAAGGTCGTGGCGGCCGGCGCGCCGGGGGTCGCCGCCGCGGTGAACGGCCACGCGGTGCGCGGCCCGGTGGTGGAGGCCCTGGTCGGCCTGGGCTTCGCCGCCAAGCAGGCCGAGGAGGCGACCGACAAGGTGCTGTCCGACGATCACGACGCGTCGACGTCGGCGGCCCTGCGCGCCGCCCTGTCGTTGTTGGGGCGCAAATGACGGACGACTATCCCGAGCGCGACGTCTCCCCGGCCCTGACCGTGGGCGAGGGCGACATCGACGTCAGCCTGCGGCCGCGCTCCCTGGCGGAGTTCATCGGCCAGCCGCGGGTGCGCGAACAGCTGCAACTGGTCATCGAGGGAGCCAAAAACCGCGGCGGCACACCGGATCACATCCTGCTGTCCGGCCCGCCGGGGCTGGGCAAGACCTCGCTGGCGATGATCATCGCCGCCGAGCTCGGCTCGTCGCTGCGGGTGACCTCGGGGCCGGCGCTGGAGCGCGCGGGCGACCTGGCCGCGATGCTGTCCAACCTCGTCGAGCACGACGTGCTGTTCATCGACGAGATCCACCGCATCGCGCGGCCCGCCGAGGAGATGCTCTACCTGGCGATGGAGGACTTCCGGGTCGACGTGGTGGTCGGCAAGGGCCCCGGGGCGACGTCGATCCCGCTGGAGGTGGCGCCGTTCACCCTGGTCGGCGCGACCACCCGGTCCGGCGCGCTGACCGGACCGCTGCGCGACCGGTTCGGCTTCACCGCGCACATGGACTTCTACGAGCCCGCCGAGCTCGAGCGGGTGCTGGCGCGTTCCGCCGGGATCCTCGGCATCGAGCTGGGCGCCGAGGCCGGGGCCGAGATCGCGCGGCGCTCGCGCGGCACCCCGCGGATCGCCAACCGGCTGCTGCGCCGGGTCCGCGACTTCGCCGAGGTGCGCGCCGACGGCGTGATCACCCGCGACGTCGCCAAGTCCGCGCTGGCGGTCTACGACGTCGACGAGCTGGGCCTGGACCGGCTGGACCGGGCGGTGCTGTCGGCGCTGACCCGCGGCTTCGGCGGCGGCCCGGTCGGCGTTTCGACGCTGGCGGTCGCGGTGGGTGAGGAGGCCGCGACCGTCGAGGAGGTGTGCGAGCCGTTCCTGGTGCGGGCCGGCATGGTCGCGCGCACCCCGCGCGGCCGGGTGGCCACCGCGCAGGCCTGGACGCACCTCGGCCTGACCCCGCCGGCCGGCGCCGCCGGGTTGGGCCAACCCGGCCTGTTCGAGTAGTGGCCGCTACACGCGTGTGTTACGTCACCCCCGGCGGGGGTACCCAACGCTGCATCAGTACTGACCTGTAGGAGGTTTCTGATGAGGCACACCGGCCCCGACTATGAACGCCCACACGCGCCTTACATGCCACGCACCCGCGGCGCCGTGACCGGGCTACTCCTGATCCTGCTGGGTGCCTGGGGCGCGTTGGCGCCGTTCATCGGACCCCTGATCAGGTGGACCTATTCGCTGGACCCCGCCTGGACCTGGACGGCCGCGAAAGGCTGGCTCGAGGTGTTCCCCGGCGCCGTCGCCGTGGTGGGCGGCCTGATCCTGCTGGTCTCCAAGAACCGCGCCAGCGCCATGCTCGGCGGCTGGCTGGCGGTGTTCGCCGGCGCCTGGTTCGTGGTCGGCCGCGCGTTCGCGCCCACCCTGCGAATCGGGGACGTGGGCCAACCCGCGGCCGCAAGCGACCTGAAGAGGGCCCTGCTCGAGGTCACCTACTTCACCGGCCTCGGCGCGCTGATCGTCTTCCTGGGCGGGGCCGCGCTGGCCCGCGTGGCGGTCCGGCACGCCCGCGACGTCGTGGTGACCGAACCGGCGCCCGCCGCGACCGCGACCACCCCGGCGGCGGAACCGGCCATGTACGACGAATCGGCTCGCGACGCGCGTGCCGACGGGCGCGCCCGGGGCGGCCTGTTCCACCGGCGCGCCGGGGGCGGCCTGTTCGGCCGTCGCCACCACCACGCCGGCGTCTAAAACCTCGCGATCGAGCAGCCCGGCCAACCCCCGGTCGGTATTGTTCTTGACGCCGCAGACGGGCTGTTCGACTAGCGAGGAGGAGCGATGCTCACCGCCGGGTTGGTGTTCGCCGCGCTGGCCGCCCTGTTGCACGTCTACATCTTCACGATGGAGTCGTTGACCTGGACCTCGGAACGCACCCGGGCCAGGTTCGGCACGTCGGCCGAGGAGGCCGAGGCCACCAAACTGCTCGCCTTCAATCAGGGCTTCTACAACCTGTTCCTGGCGATCGTCACCGGCCTCGGCATCCCCCCGGTGGTGATGGGGGACACCGCCGTGGGAGTGGCGCTGGTGTTGGCGGGCGTCGGGTCGATGGCCGCCGCCGCGGTCGTGCTATTGCTGTCCGCGCCGGAGAAGGCGCGGGCCGCGCTCATTCAGGGCACCTTCCCGGTGATCGCCATCGTGCTGGTGGTGCTGGGGCTTTACCGGTAACACCAGTCACACTGGACCCATTAGCCACAACCTCGATCGGCCGGGTTACACCGGCGACCGCCGGGGGTACCCGTGCCGGGCCGAACTAGTCGGGCTTCTATCGAGGGGAAATTGATGACAGACGTAGATACCGGCCGACCCAGCGCGTTGTGGATGCCGCGCTCGCGGGGCGCGCTCAGCGGATTGATTTTGGTCGTTCTGGGTGCTTGGGGCGCACTGATACCGTTCGTCGGCCCCCACTTCAATTTCGCCTACACGCCGGGGCAGGACTGGGTGTGGACCACGGGCCGGGGATGGCTCGAGGTGCTGCCCGGAGGCGCGGCGGTGCTGGCCGGCGTGCTGCTGATCTTTTCCGCGAATCGGGTCACCGCGATGGTGGGCGGCTGGCTGGCCGTGCTCGCCGGCGTCTGGTTCGTGATCGGCGGCGAGGTCGCCCCGATGTTGGGGATCGGTTCCGCCGGCGATCCGATCGCGGCCTCCGACCGCAAGCGCGCCGTTCTCGAGGTTTCGTACTTCTCCGGTCTGGGCGCCCTGATCATTTTCGTGGGAGCCGCCGCCGTGGCTCGCCTGGCGGTGCGGTCGGCGCGTGACGTCGAGGCCCTGACACGGGTGGCCGAGGCACGCGCCGCGCGGGCCGCCGACCCGGCCTACGCCCAGCCGGTCTATTCCGAGGCGAAGTACACGCCGAGTCCGGCGGACCCGCCGGCCGAGGAGGTGTCCTCGGGTGCGCTGACCCAGCCGCGGGTCGACCGATACGGCCCGGGGGACGCCCAGCCCAAGCGCGGATGGCGTCGCCAACGCGCGGAGGGATCGTCGGGCGCCGGGTACCTGCGCTGGCCGCACCCCCAGGGCTAGCGGGTCACAGCAGTCCGAGCAACTGCAGGTCGGTGGCGTACTTGACGATGATCGGCGCCGAGACATGCGGGATGTCCTTGTCGGGACCGATTTTCGCCTCCTGCACCGCGGCGCGGAACCGCTCGGTCGGCGCCAGCGATCCGCGCAGCGGCCGCTCCGGCTTCTGGTAGTTGTGCAGCAGCGGCAGCAGCGAGTACTGACGCTGCCGTTCCGGCAGGGCCCGGACCGAGCCCTCGAACCGCCGCAGCCATTCGGCGTAGTCGTCGACCCGATGCAGCGGGTAGCCGGCGTCGATCAGCCAGTCGACGTACTCGTCGAGCCCGATGCCGTCGTCGTACGGGTTCATCACGTGGTACGTCTGGAAACCTTCGGCCTGCGCACCCAGGGTGGAGATCGCCGCGGCGATGAACTCGACGGGCAGCCCGTCGTAGTGGGCGCGCTGCCGGTTGCCGTCGGCGTCCAGCTCGTAGAACGAACCGGGCGCCACACCGGTGGCCACCAGGCTCAGCATCAGCCGGGTGAACATGTCCGGCAGGTTGAGCTGTCCCGCGTAGGTGGTGTCGGCCAGGATCATGTCGCACCGGAACACCGCCACGGGCAGGCCGCACAGGTCGTGCGCCTCGCGCAGCAGAACCTCGCCGGCCCACTTGCTGTTGCCGTAGCCGTTGGCGTAGTTGTCGTTGATCGCCCGCACCGCGCTGATCTCGCGGATGTCGGCGTCCTCGACGAACTTGCCCGGCTCGATCTGGTCGCCGACGCCGATCGTCGACGTGTACAGGTACGGCTTCTGCCTCGTGGTCAGCGCGAGCCGGAGCAGCTCGGCGGTGCCCAGCGCGTTCGGCCCGAACAGCTCGCTGTACGGCAGCACGTGGTTGACCAGGGCCGCCGGGTCGACGATGAGGTCGACGGTGTCGGCCAGCCGCTGCCACGTCGCCTGGTCCAGGCCGAGGTTGGCCTCGCCCTTGTCGCCGGCGAGGACCTCCAGATGGTCGGCGGCCAGCTCGCGGTAGTGCGCCAGCAGCTTCGGGTCACCGCTGTCGAAGGTGTTGTCCAGCCGGGCCCGGGCCTCCTCGTCGGAGCGGGCCCGCACCAGCGCGATCACCTTGCCGTCGACCAGGTCCATCCGCTCCAGCCACTCCAGCGCCAGGTAGCGGCCGAGGAAGCCCGTGGAGCCGGTCAGCAACACGGTCCGCACCTCGGAGGTGGGCTTCAACAGTTCGGGCGCGGCGGCCAGCGTCGAGGGCTCGAGGAACTTGTCGAGCGTCAGGTCGCTCGCGCGCACCTCGGTCGCGTCCCGACCGTGCACGGCCGCGAACGTGGGCCGCTTGGTGCCCTTGCGCTCGGCCTCGATGTAGCCGGCGATGGCGCGCAGGTCGTTGGCCGGGCTGACGATGACGCCCACCGGCACGTCGACGTCGAAGATCTCCCGCAACAGGTTGCCGAATGTCAAGGCGGACAACGAATCCCCACCCAGGTCGGTGAAGTGCGCCTGGGGGGACAGGTCGCTGGTGGCGGTGCCCAGCATCGCGGCCGCGGCGCGGCTCACGGTCTCGAGCGCGGGACGGTCCGCCCCGCCGCGGCGCAGCTCGCTCAGCTCGTTGGCCTGGCTCTGCGCCAACTCGGCGTAGAGCGCTTCGAGCCGCTCGCCGTAGTGCGCCTTGAGCTTCGGCCACGCCAGCTTGCGGATGCCGGTCAGCAGGCCGTTCTCCAGGCTGAACGGCGTGGTCTCGACGATGAAGTCGCGCGGCACCTCGTAGGACTGCAGGCCGGCGTCGCGCGCGACGTTCTGCAGCGAATCGGCGATCACCGCCTTCAGCTCGTCGGCCTGGTAGCGCGCCAGGGCCTCCTCGGTCGGCACCACGACGGCCAGCAGGTAGGGCTGGGCGCTGTTGCCGTAGATGTAGATCTGCCGCACCAGCGGGCTGTTGCCGAACTCCGCCTCCAGCTTGGCCAGGGTGACGAACTCGCCCTGCGCGAGCTTGAGCACGTTGTTGCGGCGGTCGACGTACACCAGCCGGTCGGGGCCGACCTCGGCGAAGACGTCGCCCGTCCGGTAGTAGCCGTCCTCGTCGAACACGTTGGCGGTGGTCTCGGCCCGCTTGTAGTAACCGGGGAACATGTTCTGGGTCTTGAGCAGCAATTCACCGCGCGGGTGCGGCCGGTCGGTGCCGAAGTAGCCCAGGTCCGGGACGTCGACCAGCTTGTAGTCGACCACCGGCGGGCGCTGGACTTCGCCGTCGAACAGGACCATGCCGGCCTCGGTGGAGCCGTACCCGTCCAGCAGGTGCATCTCGAGCAGCGACTCGACCCAGTTGCGCAGCTCCGGTGAGGTCGGCGCCGAGCCCGTCATCGCGAAGATGAACCGGCCGCCGAGCAGGTACTGCCGCTGCTCGTCGAGGACCTGCGCGGCGGGGACCCCGCGGTCCACCTGGCGCTGGAACTCGCCGAACAGCGTCTCCCAGATCCGTGGCACGAAGTTCAACTCGGTCGGCCGGACCAGCTCAAGGTCCTCGAGCAGCGTCGAGAGGTCGCTGCGCGCGGCGAAGTACGCGGTGCCGCCGTTGCCGAGGGTGCCGTAGAGGATGCCGCGGCCCATGACGTGGCTCATCGGCATGAAGTTGAGGGTGATCGACGCGGCGCTCGGTCCGAACCAGTTCCTGGCCGACCGGCACCACATCTTGCCGACGTTGGAGGCGCGGTACATCGCGCCCTTGGGCGCGCCGGTGCTGCCGGAGGTGTAGATCAGCAGCGCCAACGGGTCCTCGTCCGACGACGCCGGCGGCGGCGTGTCGGGCAGCGCCGTCCCGCGCTCGAGCACGTCGGCCAGGGCCTCGACGGTGATCGCGGTGTCCGCCAGCCGCGCGCGGGCGGCCTCGACGGCCTCGCGCTGGTCGTCGACCTCGGGGTGGTAGTCGAAGACCACCAGCTTGGCCGGGGTGTGGCCGGCCAGGATCAACTCGACGGCGTCGGGCAGCTGGTTCACGCTCGCCGCGATGACGGCGGGTTCGGTCTCCGCCACGATCGGCTGCAGCTGCGCCAGTGCGGCGCTGGTCTGCAGCGGCACCGACACGGCGCCGAGCTGGGCCAGCGCGACGTCGATGGTCGTGAAGTCGACGCTGTTGAAGCCCAGCACGGCCACCCGGTCGCCCGGCCGCACCGAGCCGGCAGCCAACGCGCGCGCCAGGGCACCGGCGCGTTCGCTCAGCTGGCGGTAGGTGATGGTCTCGTAACGGGGGAGCAGCTCGAGCGAGGTGCGTCCGGTTGTGGCGTCCTTGACGAACTCCACCACGCGCTGGCCCAGGGCCGGGCGGTCGGCGTAACCCTCGAGCACGGTCCGGATGATCTGCGGCAGGCGCAGTCCAGGCTGCTCGAGGGCCTCGGCGACCGCCGGGTCGGGCCGGGCGGCGGCGAACTGTGGGTCGTTGGCGGTGAGGTCGTCGACTCGGCGTGCGAGCCGCTGTTCGGAAGTAGTCGACATGCAGGTTCCCCTGATTCGCATAAGAAGGAAGTAGATCGGTCGCGCGACGCTGCGCTGATGACTAGAACGTTAGCTAAACTAATGGTATTCCTCAATGGACTACCGGTGGTGTGATCTTTCGCACGCCGGGGCTAGAGGTCGCTCAGGATCGCGGCCAGGATGTCGATCCCCTCGATCAACAGCTCGTCGCTGATGGTCAGCGGCGGCAGCAGCCGGATGATGTTGCCGAACATGCCGCACGTCAACACGATGACCCCGGTCGCGTGGGCCGCGGTGGACAGCTTTTTGGTCAGTTCCGCATCGGGCTCGGTGCTTCCCGACTTCACCAGCTCGATGGCGATCATGGCGCCCCGGCCGCGCACCTCGCCGATCCGGTCATCGCCGGCCTGCAGGCGCAACAACGGTTCGGTGATCAGACGTTCCAGCTGTCGTGCCCGCTCGACCAGGCCGTCACTTTCGATCGTCGCGATGGTGGCCAGCGCCGCCGCACACGCGATCGGGTTTCCGCCGAACGTGCCGCCCAAACCGCCGACATGCGATGCGTCCATGATTTCGGCGCGGCCGGTGACCGCCGACAGCGGCAGGCCGTCGGCGATGCCCTTGGCGGTGCAGATCAGGTCGGGCACGATGCCCTCGTGCTCGCAGGCGAACATGGCGCCGGTGCGCGCGAAGCCGGTCTGCACCTCGTCGGCGATGAACACCACGTCGTTGCGGCGGCACCAGTCGAGCAGCGCGGGCAGGAATCCCTCTGCGGGAACGATGAATCCGCCTTCGCCGGCGATCGGCTCGATGATGACGGCGGCCAGGCTGTCGGCGCCGACCTGGTTTTCGATGATGCCGATCGTGCGAGCGGCGGCCTTTTCGCCGTCGGTGGCGAGCTCCTTGTCGTGCAGACCGTCCCGGTAGGGGTAGGACAGCGGCGCCCGGTACACCTCCGGCGCGAACGGTCCGAAGCCGCTCTTGTAGGGCATGGATTTGGCGGTGAGCGCCATCGCCAGGTTGGTGCGCCCGTGATAGGCGTGGTTGAACGCCACCACCGCGGGCTTGCGGGTGTAGGCCCGGGCCACCTTGACGGCGTTTTCGACGGCCTCGGCGCCGGAGTTGAACAACACCGAGCGCTTCTCGCCCGAGCCCGGGGTGATCCGGTTGAGCTCCTCGGCGACGGCGACGTATTCCTCGTACGGCGCCACCATGAAGCAGGTGTGGGTGAAGTCGTCCACCTGAGCGCGCACCGCGTCCACGACGCGCGGCGAGGAGTTGCCGATCGTGGTGACCGCGATACCCGAACCCAGGTCGATGAGCCGGTTGCCGTCGACGTCCTCGACGATGCCGCCGCCGGCGCGTGCGACGTAGACCGGCACGGAGACGTTGACGCCGCCGGACACCGCTGCGGCCCGGCGCTTGTTCAGCTCCAGCGATGCGGGACCGGGGATTTCGGTGACCAGCTGGCGACTCTGCTCGAGGCTGGCCACCACGTCCTCCTCACCGCGGCGCGGCTGTCACGTCGCCGCTCAAGCCTATCCGCTCGGGCGCGAGTGAGCGGGGTCAGTGGGTGGCGACCTGCGGTGCTGGCAGACTGGCCGCATGAATAGCTTGATCCTGTTCTTGCCGTTCGTGATCATCATGATCGGCGTCATGTACTTCGGGCAGCGTCGCCAGCGGCGGGCGATGCAGGCCACCATCGACCTGCAGGAGTCGCTGCAGCCCGGCGACCGGGTGCACACCACGTCCGGGCTCGAGGGCACCATCGTCGCGATCACCGAGGACACCGTCGACCTGGAGATCGCGGCCGGCGTGGTGACGACCTGGATGAAGCTGGCCGTGCGCGACAAGATCCTGCCCGACGTCCCCGCGGACCACGACTTGGAAGAATCCGAGGGACTGACCGACCCCGGCCGGCAGGCCCGCGACACGTAGGCTCTGTCAGGGCAAGAAACCGATTTCCAAGGAGATACGAGGAACGTGGCATCGTCTTCGGCGCCGGTGCACCCTGCCCGCTACCTGTCGGTTTTCCTGTTGCTGCTGGTCGGCGTCTACCTGCTGGTGTTCCTCACGGGCGACAAGCGCGCCGCGCCGAAGCTCGGCATCGACCTGCAGGGCGGTACCCGCGTCACGCTGACCGCCCGCACGCCGGACGGCTCGCGGCCGAGCCGGGAGGCGCTGGCCCAGGCGCAGCAGATCATCAGCGCCCGCGTCAACGGGCTGGGCGTGTCCGGTTCGGAGGTCGTCGTCGACGGCGACAATTTGGTCATCACGGTGCCCGGCAGCGACGGCAGCGAGGCGCGCAACCTCGGTCAGACCGCGCGGCTTTACATCCGCCCGGTGCTCAACTCGATGCCGGCGCAGGCCGCTCAGCCCAAGCCCCCCGCCCAGGCGCCCCCGCCGGGCGGCCCGGCGCCCGGCCAGCCGGCGACCCCCGGCGCGCCGG
>NZ_LZIS01000269.1 GCF_001667015.1 Mycobacterium sp. E3198
ACTCCGACAACTCCTCAAAAAGCACCTCCAGGCGCTTCTTATGGTTCACCCCCAACGGAGGCGGCGTCGAAAACATAACCCCATCATCACAACAGGGTCCGACAAAAACCGGCCGCGTAGCGAGGCGCTACTGCGGATGACTCGCCACGTAGTCCGCGGCGGGGATCGGCGACGTCGCAGCGTAGCCGATGGGGAGCAACACGTCGCCCGCGGTGGTGCGGCAGTAGACGTCCCACCGGTAGTAGGCGCCAAAGGTCGACGGGTCGGCGGCCAGCAGCGCCGCGTATTGGTCGACGGCGCGGACGTATTGGTTCGCGTGGTTGTACTGGTAGATGGCGTGATCGCGATCGTTGGCAAAGCCGTTGGCCGCCAGGTAGCGCCCGGCCGCCATGATGCTGTCGCGGGGTGAGTCGATGTCGCCGCCCTGCCCGTAGCTGGCGAACGTCGCGGGCAGGAACTGCATGGGTCCGTGTGCGCCGGCGGTGCTGACGCCGTGGATGCTGCCGAGCCGGGTTTCGATGAGGTTGATCGCGGCCAGGTAGTTCCATCCCACGCCGGAGTCCGCCTCCGCCTGGTGGTAGTAGCCCAGCAACTCGTCGGCCGGGGCCGGCGGCTCGATGCGCCACGCGGGCAGCGTGTCCCGCACGGGCGTCATCGCGGTCAGCTGCCGGCGGGCGTCCACGTTGCGGTCGTAGACATCGAGGAGCGGCGCCGGGATTCGCGGTCGCGTGGTCGCATCCCATTCGGGGTGCAGCCCGATGGCGCGATAGGCCGCCTGCTGGCGCTTGGCCGCCGCCGTCAGCGCCGGCTCGGCCGTCGACGGGTCACGCAGCGCATGCTCGTCGGCGACCAGGTCGTCGGCCAGCTGCGCGGGGTCGGACGCCAGCTGCGGCTGTGCGCCCTCGGGCATCCTGGGCGCCTCCGCCACGGTGGTCGGCGCGGCCACCGCCGCGCCCGGCTGGGTGACGCCGGCGAGCACGAGCGCGATCGCCCCCAGGACAAGCGGCCCTACCCGGTTACAGCTCACGGTGTTCACGGTAGCCACACCGGCGGCAGATGCGAACCGGGTCGGCCCACTAATCCGTCAGCGCGTCCACGTGGTAGCGGCTCGCGGTCCAGGGCGGGGTGCCTGGGATCG